>CAVDXG010000010.1:0-35687 GCA_963612925.1 Coriobacteriaceae bacterium
TCTAATTGTTTAATCTTTATTCGTTTAATATAATTAAAAATACTTGGAGACAATCGATGGCTACTAAACTAAATTTTAATTCAAATTCACTCTTGAATTTAAAATTTGCTAAAAATGTTAAAGGTTATGATGCCTACCAAGTAGACACGACAATAGATCAAATTTTGTCTGATTATCATTTCTATGAAACCTTCTATTCTGAAGCTAAACAATACATCGCTACTTTAGAAAATCGAGTGAAGAAACAAAACGATGAAATCCGTTCTAAAGACTTGGAAATTGCCAAGATTTCTAAAAGACTTGAAGGTATTGATAATCGTTCAAATGTCTCTAATGAGAACATGACTCTTTTAAAAAGAATAGACGCTTTAGAAAGAGCGTTATACAAAAAAGGAGTCGATCCGACAAAGATTAAATAACACCGGTCTGGACAATTGCTGGTTCACTAGAATTAGAGGAAAGTCCATGCTCGCATCACCTGCGATGGTGATAGTGATTGCGCTAACGGAAAAGATAACGTTAGGTATGCAGGAGTGCATAACGGCGGGAATAGTCTAAGGCGAAAGCTATGACGAGCGCCCTTAAAGTGCCACAGTGACGATGCTAATAGAAATGTTAGAGTGGAACGTTGGTAAACCCCGCAAGCGAGAAACCCAAATTTGGTAGGGGAGGTTAATTGGAAGAATTGAATTTCAATTAGCACGCATAAAAGCGTAGATAAATTATTGTCCGCGACAAAACATGGCTTATAGGACCGGTACTCACGAAAGGAAAGATATGAATTTACCTAATAAATTAACTCTTACTCGCATGATTATGATTTTATTAAGTGTCATTGCCATGTTTATTTTGAGTTTTTTAAATATCACTGTTTCTTTAGAGATTGGTAATAGCAATGTCAATTTAATTTATTTAATTTTTTGTGTCGTCTTTCTTCTTGCGGCCTTCACTGATTATTTAGATGGTCACATTGCAAGAAAATATAACCTTGTAACTACATTTGGAAAATTTTTAGATCCAATTGCCGATAAATTATTAAACGATGTAATGATGATTTTCTTGCTTGTGCCGCAAACTTATGCGCCAGAACAAAGAAATGATAAAACAATGCTTACTCTTCTTATGATTTGCACAATCATTATGATTGCTCGCGACTTATTAGTAGATGGCATTCGCTTAGTAGCTGTTCAAAAAGGTAAAGTCATCGCTGCCAACATCTTTGGAAAAATCAAAACTGTTTTGCAGATGGTAGCTATTCCTTTTCTTTTATTAAATGATTGGCCGTTCTCCTATTTTGATTCATCTTGGCCTCAAGCAGTTCAGGTTTCTAATTTGTTATTTTATATCGCTACTTTAGCATCGCTTCTCTCTGGAATTATCTACATTGTTAAAAATAGTCATGTTTTAAAAAGCGAAAATGCTTCAAAAGAAACAGCTCCAAAATCCGATGAATTAACTTCTTTATTTAATGCATTAAAAGAAAAAGGATTAACACTTGGTTCAGTTGAATCACTCACTGGAGGGTTATTTTCCTCTTCGTTTACTTCTATTCCGGGAGCAAGCAAGATTTATAAAGGCTCACTAATTACTTATACGATTGAAGAAAAAGTTAATTTGGCTCATGTTGATAAAAATATTATTGATAAATATGGCGTTGTCAGTCAGCAAACTGCGATTGAAATGGCTAAAAAAGGCCGTGAAGTTTTATCTGTTGACGTCTGCGTATCCATCACTGGAAACGCTGGACCAACAAGCGATGTCGATAACAAACCAGTTGGCGAAGTTCATATAGCGGTGGCGACTAAAAATAATGTTATTCATAAAAATTATAGTCTCACAGGCACTCGAGATGACATACGATGTATGTCAATTAAGAAAATGAGCGAATTAATCTTATTTAGTCTAAAAAGCTAATCCTAATAGGTGAAATTGTTTGCTTTTTCTAATTTAATAATTGAGGAAGTGAGGTCTAAACAAAATGAAAAAAGACGAAAATAATAATGAATTAAGCGCATTAGATAATGCTTTAAAAGAAATTGAACGCACCTTCGGGAAAGGCTCGGTGATGAAACTTGGAGAACGCCCGCACATCGATGTTGATGTTATTCCTTCTGGTTCATTGCTTATTGATAAAGCGCTAGGAGTAGGCGGTTATCCAAAAGGTCGAATTATTGAAATTTATGGACCTGAATCAAGTGGAAAGACTACTTTAGCACTTCACGCAATTGCTGAATGCCAAAAGAAAGGTGGAAGAGCAGCATTTATTGATGCTGAGCATTCTATTGATCCTTTGTATGCAAAAAATCTAGGTGTCGACATTGATGAATTGATTCTTTCTCAACCAAATAATGGTGAAGAAGCTTTAGAAATTGTTGAGATGCTCGCTAATAGCGGTGCCTTTGGCATCATCGTTGTCGATAGCGTTGCCGCATTAGTTCCTCAAGCTGAAATTGATGGAGAAATGGGCGATAATCAAGTCGGTCTACATGCTCGATTGATGTCAAAAGCGATGCGCAAGTTAGCTGGCATATTGAATACTAAATCCTGTACAGTTATATTCATCAATCAACTTCGTGAAAAAGTCGGTGTAATCTATGGAAATCCTGAGACTACTACCGGTGGTAGAGCTTTAAAATTCTATGCTTCTATCCGTATCGACATTCGTCGAAGTGAAGCTATCAAAAATGGTTCATCAATCATTGGAAATACAGTTAATGTTAAAATCGTTAAAAATAAGGTCGCTCCTCCATTTAAAAGCTGTCAGGTTGATATCATCTTTGGCAAAGGTATTTCAAAAAATTCTGAAATTCTTGATATCGGCGTTCAAAAAGGAATTCTCACTAAAAGCGGTTCCTGGTTTGAATATAATGGCTCCCGCTTTGCTAATGGAAAAGACGCCGCTAAAAACTATTTAGACGAGCATCCTGAATTAGTTAATGAATTATTAGAAAAGATTAAAGAATAATATTTAAGATTATTGTTTAGGCGAAGTGCGAACTTTCGCCTTTTTTTCTATATCGCCAATTTCAATATTGTCAAAGTTAACGCCTTTAGTTTCTGGAATCTTTTTAAGCAAGATTAATAAGGAAACCGCTAATACTGGAGGGACTAAAATTGCAATAAATACGCTCATGTCAAATGGCGATATAAATTCCCTTAATAAAATTAGAATAAGGGTGGCGACGCTTGTGCCTCCGCTTGAAGCAATGCTTAAAATTGACATGACAGAAGATCTAATGCTGGTTGGCGACACTTCAGTACAAATAACGTTAATGGTGTCTAGCCCAGCGAAATAACCGCCGATAAAGATGCCTAATAAGACGCCTAATAGATATGGGTTCCAATTTATACGAGTCCCAAAAAGAAAATAGATAATTCCTACTAATGCAATTATAGTGTCGAATACGCTGGCTTTTTTTCTACCAAAAAGGTCGGAAATTAGACCATTTAAAACAATAATTAATGCACAGGAAAATGGGTAAACAAGTATTACGGCATTGTAGTCTGCTTCTGACATTGGCTCATAGATTTCATTACTTAGAGGTTTCAAAACTGAAGCATAGTTTGCTTGAGCAGCTGAGGCAATTGAAAAAGTAAAAAGCACGACGAATAACCATAAGAGCACTTTTTTATTAATCATGTATTTGGCTGCTGTAATTATTCCAGCTTCTTCTTTTTTCTCAACCGCAACTTCTTTATTGTTTTTCTTGGAAGGCTTAATTTTTTCTTTAATAATTTTGATTTTATTATAAATAAAAACATCAGTTTCTTTCATAAAAAAGAGAGCTAATAAGCCAACGATTAAACCGATGATAGAAGGAAAAAGAAACACACCGTGCCATCCTCGAAGTGTGAAATATTTTCGAAAAACTGAAATTAAAGATATTCCAATGATGCCAATTGCTTTAGCAAAAGAAAGATTTAATGCTCTTCTTCGATCAGAGGAAGTTTCAACAATATATAAAACCTGTATGTCACACGGCGTAAAGAAAAAGCATATGACAAGTCCTATAACATATAGATAAATGTTCGGAGCGATAAAACAGAAAAACATTCCCACCGACATTCCAAATAGATTAATGTATAGGAAAGGTTTTCTTCCGTATTTATCGGCTAAAGAACGGAAAATAAAACTCAGAATTGAAATACCGCTGGCGATGGTGATGATTATCGTCCAGGCATTTGGATTATCAGCAAAAAATTCATTGACTGCATCAGTTTGAACAACCCCATGAATATTGCTTGCGATTTCATCAATCATGTAAGCTAGACAAAGAATGATAAGTGAGTAGACAAGATAAAATTTCGGCTTCTTAGTTCGCTTCTCTTCGGTTAGCTTTGTTAATTCGGCCTTATATTTATAGTTCTGGATGTCTTTTTTAACTTCTTTGGTCATAACTATTTATCTAATTTTAATTTTCTTCTTACTAAATTTGAATTAAATTATTCAAATCCTTTTTCTAGCTCATGAGTTAGAGCAATAATTAGCGTTTCCATTCGCTTGATTGTGTTGCTATAATAAATATGTGCCGATGGCACTTATTACCAGTTAATTATAAATTTTGTTCAGATTTCATCTGTAAATATATAAATAAAGGGGCATAAAATAGCCCTTAATAGGTAATAACTTAATTTATAGATCTTTTTTATAAGATCTTTCTAATACACGGAGGAAAATACAACCATGATGGAGATTTATGTTGCAATTATTCTAATTGTTGTTGCTTTTCTTGTCGGTGTCGTCGCGATGTTTTTAATCATCAAATTTGTTCCTGTTTTTCAAAACAAAAGAGCAAACAATAAGGCCGATAAAATTATCCGAGATGCTGAAATAAAAGGTGATCAAATAAGAAAAAATGCTCAATTAGATGGCAAACAAACAGTCGCAGAAATGCGAAGAGAAGCCGAAAAAGACATTCGAGAAAGAAAACAAGAATGCATCGTGCTTGAAAACAAATTAAACCAAAGAGAGGCTAATATCGATAAGCGTGACGCCAATCTATTAAACAAAGAAAATTCTTTGGAAGAGAAAAACGATCTTTTAAATCGTCGTTTAAAAGAATGCGAGAAGAAAGAGAATGTTTTGCAAAGTAAAATCGATTCGATTATTTCTGAGCTTGAAAAGGTAGCTCAACTTTCTGTTAAGGAAGCTCGCGAAGAAATTTTTGCCCGAGTTGAGAGCAAAATGTCGATGGAAATCGCTTCTTATATTAAAAATAAAGAAGATGAAGCGAAAGCCGAAGTCGATGAAAAAGCTAAGAATATTCTTGGTTTAGCGATTTCAAAATTCTCGCAAGAAGCTGTTACTGAAAGAACAGTTTGTGCAGTGAGTCTTCCTAGCGATGAAATGAAAGGACGTATCATCGGAAGAGAAGGTAGAAATATTCGCACCTTAGAACAACTTTTAGGCGTTGATTTAATCATTGATGATACACCTGAAGTTATAACTGTTAGTTGCTTCAATCCTATTCGAAGAGAAATCGCTCGTAGAACGCTTGATATTCTTATTCGCGATGGTCGTATTCAACCTGGCCGAATTGAAGAAGTTACTCAAAAAGTTCAAGTTGAAATGGATGAAAGCATTCGTAAAGCCGGTGAAGAGGCGGCCTTTAAACTTGGCCTTCCAAAAATTAATAAAGAATTATTGATGTATGTCGGACGACTTAAATATCGTTCTTCCTATGGCCAAAATGCTTACGACCATAGCATGGAAGTCGCTTATTTAGCAGGCATTATGGCTGCTGAATTAGGGCTTGATCAAAATTTAGCTAAACGGGCCGGACTTTTACATGATATTGGTAAAGCTGTTGACTTTGAACAAGATGGCTCTCACGTTGAACTCGGCGCAAGACTTGCTAAAAAATATGGCGAACCTGATGTAGTTATCAACGCGATTGAATCTCACCATGGAGATGTGCCAGCAAAATATGTTATTTCCAATCTTGTTCAAGCTGCCGATACATTGTCAGCTGCTCGCCCAGGCGCTAGAAGTGAGACACTCGAAAATTACATTAAACGTATCGAACAACTCGAAACTATTTGTAAATCTTATGATGGCGTTTATCAATGCTACGCGATGCAAAGTGGACGAGAAGTTCGCGTGATGGTTATTCCTGATAAAATTGATGATTTAGCAGCCTTTAAATTAGCTCGTGATATCAAGGATAGAATTGAAAATGAGATGACCTATCCTGGCCAAATCAAAGTCAATGTTATTCGCGAATATCGGGCTATTGAAACTGCGAAATAAAATATGAGAATTCTTTTCTTTGGTGATGTTGTTGGTAAGCTTGGTCGACAAGCTTTAGCAATGCACACAAAACAGTTAATTGAAAAATATCAAATTGATTTTGTCATTGCTAATGGAGAAAATGTCACCCACGGAAAAGGGCTTAATTTAAACCATTATTATGAACTGCTTGATGATGGCGTTGACGCAATTACATTAGGCAATCATTATTTAGGTAAGAAGCATATAATCGATTATATTGATGAGGCGGAGAATTTAATCCGCCCTCTTAATTTAATACAGAAATTTGGCGGTGTTGGTAGCCGAGTATTTACTGTTAACGATGTCAAGATAAGAGTCACAAATCTACTTGGTGTTGCTTTCATGAAAGATGAGGTCATCGAACCATATCAATCATTGCATGAACTTCTCGATTCTATTCAAGGTGAAGATTCTATTCACATTATTGACTATCATGGAGAAGCTACCGGTGAGAAGATGTGCTTTGCTTATGTCTTTGATGGCTTAGTAAGCGCGATTGTTGGCACACATACTCATGTTCAAACTAATGATGCAAAGATATTAAATAATGGCACCGGATTTATCAGCGATGTTGGAATGTGTGGCGATTATGAAGGCGTATTAGGCTTTGAAAAAAACTCTGTCATCAATAAGACTATGTTTGGTGTTAAAGAACTATTTAATCTTAAAGAAACTGGTCGAACACTTACTAACGCAGTTCTAATCGATATTGATGATATAACCAAGAAATGCAAGGAAATTTTCCCTATAAAAGTGGTGGATTAACAATTTATGGCTAACAAAACTAAATATATTTCACTTCCAGATGAGAAACTAGAGCGAAGAAGAGATGTTTCTTTATCTTTTAATTATGATGAAATTAATGTTCCTCTAAATTTAGCTAAATTTGCTAAAGAAAAAAGCTATTTTATTTTCACATTTGGCTGTCAAGCTAACTATCGAGATGAAGAAGTGATCTCAGGCATTGTTGAGTTAGCCGGATTTAAAAAAGCCGAGAAATTAGAAGATAGTAACCTCATCATTTTAAATACCTGTGCGGTTAGAGAAAACGCTGAGGACAAAGTCTATGGACGCATCGGAGAATTAAAAGCCTTAAAAACTAAAAATAAAGATACGATTATCGCTGTCTGCGGTTGCATGGTTCAACAACGACACATCATCGAAAAAATATTTAGCACTTATAAACATGTCGATTTAATTTTTGGAACGCATAACATCACTAATTTATTGAATTTATTAGATGATGTTCTTGCTAATCGTCTTCGCATTGTAGATGTTAAATCTTTGCCTAGCGATATTAGCGAAAATTTGCCTAGCACTAGACTTTCTAATTTTAAGGCCTATGTAAATATCATGTATGGCTGCGATAAATTCTGCACTTATTGCATCGTGCCTTATACTCGTGGAAAAGAAAGAAGCCGTAAAGAAACTGATATTCTGCGGGAGTGCAAAGAATTAAAAGATGCTGGATATCAAGAGATCACTTTATTAGGACAAAATGTTAACGCATATGGAAAAGATCTTCATGATGGATCCTCTTTTGCTAAACTTCTTGAAGATGTCGCTAAATTAAATATTCCTCGCGTTCGCTTTTTAACATCCCATCCTTGGGATTTTAACGATGAAATGATTGATGTGATCGCTAAATATGACAATATTTGTAAATATATTCATCTTCCTGTTCAAAGCGGTTCGGATGAAATACTTAAGCTTATGGGGAGACGATATAGCTCAGAGCAATATAAAAAGCTTGTCGATAAGATTAGAACACGAATTCCTAATGTTTATATTTCCACTGATATAATTGTTGGTTTTCCTAATGAGAGTTATGAACAATTCTTAGAAACCATTGAAATGGTTCGATATGTTAAATATGATTCAGCTTTCACATTTATCTATTCGCCAAGAAAAGGAACGCCTGCCGCGAAAATTGTCGATAATGTCTCAGCAAAAGATAAATCTGATCGCTTTAAAGAATTAGTTAAAGAATTAGAGAAAACGATTTCTCTTTCTAGTGAAAGGATGGTCGGAAAAACCTTTGATGTTTTAGTGGACTCTATTTCTGAAAAAGATAAAAATATGCTTTCTGGCTATACCGATGGCTATAAATTAGTTCATTTTAAAGGTGATTCTTCTTTGATTGGAAAGATTGTAAAAGTAAAAATATTAACTTCACATGTCTATTCATTGATTGGAGAAGTTAAGAATGGATGAACTCAGCCAAAAGCTTCTAGATTTAAAAGAGGAACTATATTCTAATCCTCTAGTCGTGGAATATTTTCATCTCAAAAAGGCAATAGAAGACGATCCAGAATTAAGTGCATTAGATTCTGATATTCGAAAACTTCAAAAAGAATTGTGCTTTAAAAATAAGAGAAAAAATATTGAGGATGATAAAGCCTTAAAACAATTAAAAGAGAAATTTGATTCTCACCCTTTAGTCATCGACTATATTAAAGTTAAAGAAGAATTATTTATTTTGTTAAATGAGATTAAAGAGGAATTAGAATCGTGATCGTTATTATAGTTGGTCCTACTTGTACGAATAAAACTAAAACCTCGATTGCTTTAGCAAAAAGGATAAACGCTGAAATAGTTAACGGCGATGCTTTTCAATGTTATAAAGAACTTAACATTGGAGTTGCAAAGCCTTCTAAAGAGGAACTTAATGCTGTTACGCACCATTTGTTCTCATTTAAAAACGCTGATACTTCTTTTTCAATTGCAAGCTATCAAAAAGAATTAAGAGATTGTATTTCAGAGATTCAATCTCGAAATAAAAATGTTGTAATCGTCGGCGGTTCTGGTCTTTATATTCGCTCAGCGATTTATGATTATGATTTTGTAGAGATGGATGATTTTGACTCTAATAAATACGAAAAATTGAGCAACGAAGAATTGCATTGCATGTTAGAAAAAGTTGATCCAATTGAAGCTAATAAAATTCATCCAAATAACCGAAAAAGAGTAATACGTGCTTTGGAAATCTATGACAAAACAAAAATCACTAAGTCAGAACAAATCGCTAAACAAGAGCATAAACCAATTTATAAAAATTTAGTTATTGCTAGTCCTATTGTTAATCGCGATGAACTATATAAAAATATAAATTCACGAGTCGACACTATGATTAAAAATGGCTTAGAGGAAGAAGTTAAAGAACTTTATTATAAATATGGCAACATTCAATCTCTTCAAGCAATTGGCTACAAAGAATTTATTCATTATTTTTTAAATGAAAAAAGTCTAGAAGAGACAATTGAGTTAATTAAGAAAAATTCTCGAAATTATGCCAAGCGGCAAATAACTTTTGTCAAACATCAATTTGAAAACGTTTATTATTATAAAGATGACGCTAGTTTAATCGCTTTTATTTCTAGTCGGGAGAGTAAAAATGCTTAAAGATATCTTTGAAGTAGCAAAAAGTGCGCATATAGATGCTGAATTTGTTGAAAACTATGGCAAATATAAAGCTAAAATCGATGCTTTTAATCTTTTGAAAAACAATCAAAATAAAAGAGGCAAATTAGTTTTAGTAACCGCGATTACTCCCACTAAAGTCGGCGAAGGCAAGACAACGATGTCGATTGCTCTACAAGATGGTTTAAGAGCAATCGGCACTAATTCTTTGCTTTGCCTTAGAGAACCTTCATTAGGCCCTGTTTTTGGGCTAAAAGGTGGAGCGACTGGCGGCGGATTAGCCTCGGTGGAGCCAAGTGAAGATATAAATCTTCATTTCACCGGTGATATGCACGCCTTAACGACTTCTATTAATCTTATAAGTGCGATTATCGATAACCATATTTTTCAAGGAAACGAATTAAATATCGATCCAAAGCGCATCTATTGGAAAAGAGCGTTAGATATGAATGATAGAGCGCTTCGCGATGTTGAGATTGCCTTAGATCAAAAAAATGGAACGCGTCGAATTGAACATTTCCAAATTACAGTTGCAAGTGAACTAATGGCTATCTTTTGTCTAAGTAAAAACGAAGATGATTTCTTAAATCGAGTAAGCCACATCTTGGTGGCATCTTCATTCGATGATAAGCTAATTTATCTAAAAGACTTGAAGATTTCAAAAGCTATTATGAAGCTGATGAAAGAGGCATTAAAGCCTAACTTAGTTCAAACATTAGAAAATAATCCGGTTTTAATTCATGGAGGACCATTTGCTAACATTGCTCATGGTTGTAATTCTATTATTGCTTTAGATTTAGCTCTTCGCTTAGCCAATGTCACTATCACTGAAGCCGGTTTTGGCGCAGACTTAGGCGCGGAAAAATTCTTTGATATTGCTTCACCTGTTGCTAATCTAAAGCCTAATTTGGCTGTGTGTGTAGCCACGATAAAAGCCTTAAAACTACATGGTGGTGTTCCTTTTGAGGAATTAGCTAAAGAGAACGTTGAAGCCCTGCTTAAAGGCGTTAAAAATTTGGAAGTACATGTTGAAAACCTTAAGAAATTTGGTGTCAATGTGCTTATTGCTATCAACCATTTCTCTAGCGATAGCAGTATAGAAATTGAAGCTTTAACTAAATGGTGTGAAAGTAAAAATTATCCAGTTAGTTTTGTTGACTCGTATATAAAAGGCAGTGACGGGGCAATCGATTTCGCAACTAAAGTTAAAAAATTATTAGATGAAGAAAGTCATTATCATCCTCTATATTCTTACGATTTATCTATAAAAGAAAAAATCGATACCATCGCTAAAGAGATTTATCGTGCGAGCGGTGTTGAATATTCCTCCATCGCTTTAGAAAGCATTAAAAAGATTGAAGAATTAGGCTATGGAAAATGTGCAGTCTGTATGGCTAAAACTCCTTTATCGCTTTCCGATTCTCCAAAATTAGTTGGAGTTCCGGAAAACCATATCATTCATATTAAGGATGTCACTCTTTCTAGCGGAGCCAATTTTGTGGTGGCTTTAACCGGAAAAGTGATGACAATGCCAGGCTTGCCAAAAGTTCCAGCCGCCGTCAAAATGGAAGAAGAATAGATGAAAGATTATTCCTACGAACTTAACGATATTGTGGAGATGAAAAAACCTCATCCATGTTTTGCTAGATCAAAATATTTTAAAATTGTTCGCCTCGGCGCGGATTTAAAAATCGAATGTCAAGGATGCAAAAAAGTCCTTGTCATCACCCGCGATAATTTCAATCAACGTTTTAAAAGAGTGGTAAAAAAAGACGATAACGTATAGCCTTTTTCACTTACTTTACGATGTAAAAATAAATCCAATTAATACCTTAAAGTAGATGAGTCTTTTTGCTAAATGATAACTTTTCTATATTAATAGAAAATCCTACGAGCACTTTAAGAACTTATATACTCTGCCCAAGTGAATTTTTCTAAAGTTGTTTTAAAAAAAGCAATACGTATAGAAATTTTGTGTCTATTATTAATACATCTTCACAATGAAGCAAAAAATCCGATGAAATTTCCGAACTTATATATAAAGTTCGATAATTTTTGTATTTCTAATATTTCTGCTTGTCTTTTTGTTAATTTTGAGCAATAGTATATTTCTCTCATAAATGAGAGTAAATAAAGGGAAGATAAATTGAAAAACAACGTCTATCGCATATTGACTTTACTATCTGCTTCGTTATCAATCATTGGATGCGTTCTTTTTAGCACTATGCGTAGTGCTTTGCTTCTTGAGCCAAATACTTCTCTTACTATAAATGAAAATGAAACTAAGAATTTGAAGGTTGAACTAAATGATATTTATCCTGGAAGTGCTGATACGTATGTGATTAATATCTACACTGAATACGACACCGGATTAAATATCTCTATCACTTTCGACGGGGAAGAAAATAAGGGCGATTTAGCTAACTATTTAGATGTCTCTTTTAATAGCGAAAGCGTTTCAGTCACTAAGCCTTTAAAAGAAGTTCTTTCCAGCAAAGAAAGTTTTGATATGGGAATAGACATTAAACATATAAGTTTAACTTATTCAATGCCTATAACTATTGGCAATGAAGCACAAAATAGCTTTGCTGATTTTTATATCGAGTTAAATGCTAAAAGGAAGTAAAAATGAAGAAAAAACCGGAAGTGAATGAAAACGTATCAAGTGAACTAGCTGTAGTTAGTGAACCTGCTACTACAAAAGTTAAAAAGGATAAGAAATCATTAATCGTTAAGATTTCTAAGATTTTTTTAGATGTCTTTGTCGTTCTTTTCGCCTCTTTTGCCATTTTTTCTTTAGTCATTGCAGTTTCTAGTAAAACAAATCCTGATAATACAACAATATTCGGCAAGAGAGTTTTCTTTGTCCAATCCGATTCTATGGGTGAATGCGCTGATGTAGATGTAAGTCAATACGAGATAAAAAGTATTCCTGTTAAATCCTGTATCTTTGTTGAAACAGTCCCAGAAGATGAAACTAAAAAAGAGGAATGGTATTCTGCGATTGAGGTAGGAGATGTTTTAACATTTAAATATCATCTTGTTAGTTCTCAAGATACGATTACCCACCGAGTGATTAATATTGAAAGCAAGGAAAGTGGAGGTTACATCTTCACTTTAGAAGGTGATAACCATTCAAGCTCTTCTAATGTCGGTCAACAAATCATCGATACTTCTCTTGATAATAGTTCCACTAATTACATTATCGGTAAAGTTACAGGCCAAAACTATGCATTAGGGCTTATCATTTACGCGTTAAAATCGACTGTTGGTATTTGTTGCATCGTGATTTTACCTTGTGCAATTATCATTGTTTATAACCTATACCGAATTATCAATGTTCTTCGTCTAGATAAGAAAGAAAAGCTTCAGCTTGAAACAAATCAAAAAAACGAAGAAATCGAATTACTTAAACAACAAATCGCCGAACTTCAAAAAGACGATTCAAATAAAAAAGACAATATAGAGGAGGAAAATTAATATGGATAAAGCTATAACTATTTTATTGTTTGTTTTTATCATCGTTGTTCTTGTCATCGCACTTTTCTGCGTTGTAATCGTTACTCGAGATATTCTAATTGAAAGCCGTGAACATCGACGTGAAAAGAAAGAAGAAAAGAATGTAAGTCAAATATCTTATGAGGCTCCTAAGCAGGAAATTGTTAAAGAAGTTGTCAAAGAGGAAGCACCAGTAGAAGATAAAATTAATAACGCTGTAGACGAAGGTAATGTTAACTTTGACGCCTACAAGAAAACTCTAGATGAGAAATATAGTGAATTAGATTCGGCAAGTCGCATCTATTATGATGAAATCGTTAAAACTGCGATGGCGGTGGAAAATTCCAAACGCTTCAAAAATAACAACTACGAGGAATATAAATTAGGTTCATCTCGCATCGTTCGTTTAAGAATTAAACGAGACACAGTTATTGCTGAACTTTTGATTCCTAACTTAACTTTAAAGGAATATATTTCCGATAACAAAGTGGAAGCTAAATTAGCCCCAACAGTTATTAAAGTTGTTGATAAAGATAGCCTTGAGGCTGTCAAAGACAGTATCGGCATTGCTGTTAAAGTCATCTTAGAAGAAAAAGAACTCAAAAAAGAGCAAGCTAAAGAAAAACGTCGACTTGCTCGCAAGAATAAATAAATGCATTGTTCATTTATAAGTAGCAAAGAAAGAAGATTTTATTTATGAACAAAAAAAATATTAAAAGCGATCGTTCCATCTTGCGCTTTTCTATTGATAAGTGCGAGCATTATCGTTGGTGGAACCTACGCCTTATTCACTAGTGAAAGCAAGGTTAATATTGCTGTCACCTCTGGTAAGCTTGAACTAGTTTCTAAAATCGATAACTTAACTGCTTATTCTCACGAAAGCATTTCAATGACTGACTATACTGGCACTAAAGTGGACCGAACCGATGGGACATTTCTTACAGAAGGAACTTATGCTTATGATGAGACTAATAACCTTCTCACACTAGATAAAATTGTTCCTGGTGATGGAGTGAACTTTGATATAGTAACCACGAATAATTCGAATGTTGCAATTAAATATCGAGTGGTTATTAAAACAACAGAAGACTCTGAACTAGCAACTGCATTGACCATCAAAGTTGATGGTGAAGATTACAAAGAAGGCGGTTCAGCTTATTCTTCATTAGCTCCATTAGTTGCTGTACCTAATATCGCCGTTTCTATTGAGCTACCTTGCTCCGCTAATAATGGTTATCAAGACAAGACATTTAAATTCTGTGTAACACTTCAAGCTGTCCAAGGCAACGCTGATACATCAACCGCATCTATTTAATAAGGAGATTTAAACTATATGAAAAAAAGGACTAGAACATTATTATCGGCGAGCGTCTTATTGATGCTCAGTGTCGCCACTTTAGTCGGTGCGACTTATGCTTTATTTACCGATACTGCAAAAATCAATAACCACCTTCAAGCCGGAAATTTAAATATTTCTTTATTAAGAAATAGCTTAACTAAAAATACTTTAAATAGTCTTGGCTATTTAGAAGAAAGCACTGATACAACGGTTTTTGATTTTACTGGCACTACAAACAAAAACATCTTCGGCTTGGAAAACGATGAAGTCATCGTCCCTGCATCTTCATTTAAAGCCGATTTAGAACTTATTAACGGCAAGAAGAATAGTGATAATTCTATCACAAAGAGCTCAGTAGCGTTTAGTTACACCGTTAAGATTGTGGTGGATTCGACAACATCTAATAGCGACTTAGTTAGTCAATTAAATGTCACAGTGACCGAGCCAAAAACTGATGGAGAAGGAGATGATGAAGTTGCTAGCGGAACATTAAACAATTTCACCGATTCCACTCTATTTACTGGTGTGATGAACAAAGAAGATGAATCTAAAAAATTCTCTGTGAAATTAGATTTTAAAAATCTAGATTCAGTTGAAAATAATAAAGCTCAAGACAAAGAAGCTACTTTTGATTTAATTGTGGAAGCAGTTCAATTAACTAGCGAGACAACTGCCACTAGTTCAACTTCTACAGGCGAATAAATTATCGGGGTTAGATTATGAACAAAAAGCAAAAAGTAGGAATAATTACTTCTTCTATATGTGCGATAGCATTAGCAGGAGGAATTATTGCTGGGGGCACATACGCTTTGTTTACAAGCGAGTCGCAGACAAACATTGCTGTTAATTCTGGTAAAGTTGCAGTTGTTGCTTCTATTAGCGATTTTAGCGCCTATACGCCAAAATTAATTGCTGTGGATGGCTCATCTATTATTAACGATAGCAACATTGCGACTAAGCAAAGTGACAATTCATATCTATTTGGCAATAGCGGAACAGTCACTCTCGATAACGGTCTATTTAGCATCGACAAGATGACTCCTGGCGATAAAGTTTCTTTCACAGTAAATGTAGCTAATAGCAGCAATGCTAAAGCTAAATATCGAACAGTTATCTCTTTTGTGGAAGATGATGGATTGTATAACGCTTTATATCTATCTATTGGAAGCGAAAAACTAATTTTTGATGAGAACAAAAAGTCTTATTTTGCCTGGAAGAACCTTTCTTTAGAAGATAAAACTAGTGAAATTCCTTTAACAATTGAAATGCCAATTGATACAGGTAGCGAATATCAAAATAAAAACTGCAAGATTGAAATCAAAGTTGAAGCAGTTCAAGCTAACGCTAATACAGTTGACGAGGCTGGCAGTTTACTTTACATCGCCAATAGTGCGGACAATGAATATATAGCAAACGAATTATCAGATAGTTTACTTAGTGAAAATATTACTAAAATTGTTTACCGCAATATCGTGAGTGAAGAAGATTCAACAATTTCTCAATTAATTCAACAAACCTTTATCAATAGTGATTCAACATTAAATCTAGCCGGAAAAACTATTTCGGTTGATTCTTCTAATGCTTCAAGCTATAACAAAGCCACACCTGTTTTTATGCAAGTGCAAAATGGGGCAACTTTAACCATCAATGATGAAACTAATTCCGGAATCTTAACTTGCGAAGCTGGTATGAGTCAAGTCTATGGCATCAATGTTAATAACGGAAAAGTTGTGATCAATGGAGGCAACTTCTATGGTGCATTAACTGCCATTCAAGTGAAAAAAGGAGAACTTGAAATCAACGGAGGATTCTTTGATTTAGCTCCAACTTGTAAGAGCGTAGTTCCCGGTAGCTGCGCCAAATATGTCATTAACTGTATTGATGCTTCATTTAAAGATGGAACTGCGAAGATATCCATAAAAGGTGGTACATTTGTTAACTTTAATCCTTCAAGTGAACCTGAAGGAAATGATACGACCTATGTTGCTGAGGGCTATAAAGTAGTTTCAAGCACCCATGGAAGCGAAACTTGGTACACAGTGGTGGAAGATACTTCCTCTACCAGTTCATTAGTAGACGAGTAAGTTGGCGAATTCTATTATTCACATAAATTTTATTTCTGAATAATATACAAAAATATCTTTTAATCTTCGCGTTTACTTCAATTACTTTGGCTTAAAGCATTCTTATTGCTTGAACTTACGTTTTGTTTACTAGCGAGTAAAAAGTTAATATTGCTATAAAATCACTGATGTTGACTGAATTATCAGAAATTAAGACAAGCAAAAAATCACAATTGGTGGCGTTAAGCTATTAAATAGATTGCATCGAGGCACAAGAATTTAATAGTTCTTATACCTTGATTAGAATTTCTCAAATTAATTCAAAACTATGTTCTAGCTTAGCTAGTTGGACTATTTGAAACCGAAAGGTGGATAATAGTCCTTTTTTCCTACTTTTAGCACTTTTTAATAAAAAGCGACTACTTATATATGAGGCTATTTTATGTCGCTTTATTCTATTAGAAATGTATCTTTATCTTTTGGAGAATCCCGAGTTTTAAAAAATATCAATTTAAATATAGATAATGTGGGACTTAATGTTATCTTAGGCAAATCAGGATCAGGAAAATCGAGTTTATTAAATATCCTTTATGGTATTTTAAGACCGAGCAAAGGAAAAGTATTTTTTGATAACGAAGATATAACTAGATTTAGCGATGTTCACTTTTCTATCTACCATAGTTATGAGAGCTCAATTGTTTTTCAACATTACAATTTATTTGAAGAATTTTCATCGCTTGAAAATGTTATTTTGCCTTTACTAATTCGCGGAGAAAATAGAAATGAAGCAATTTCAAAAGCTAAAGAATTATTCGATAGATTTAATCTTAATTATATTGAGAATCAAATAGTCAAGACACTTTCAGGAGGGGAGAAACAAAGAGTTTCTATTTTAAGAAGCTTAATTATTTCTCCAAAAGTTATTCTTAGTGATGAACCCACGGGTGCACTAGACAAAACCAATTCTATTTTAACGATGGAGATGTTTAAAGAAATATCCAAATCTACTTGCATCATTTTAGTAAGCCATGATGAAGATTTAGTTTGTCCTTATGCCGACAGGATTATAAATCTAGTGGATGGGAAAGTCTTTTCTGATAAAGCGATAAATAAAGTAGTAGGGAAAAGGAATATAAATATTAAAAAGAAGCTTAAAAACAATAAATGGACGAACAAATTTATCGTTCAATACATCAAAGAAAATAAATTCAAAAATATCTTTTCAATGATTGCGATTGTTTTTAGCTTTGTTTCTATCTTTCTTGCTTTCGGCTTTTCAAATGGATCAACTATATCTCAAAGCAACGCTTTAAAGAATAATTATTCAATTTATTATGCGACTATATCGAATAAATCATATTATGAAGTCGATAATTCACCTCTATCGTTTACTAAGAATGTTAGACCTTCTTTATCTCAAATTGACATTTTAAGTAAAAAGCATAACTATCTTACCTTTCTTCCTAATCTTAATTATGCTTTTTCCTCTTCTCCTAATGCTAGTTTTTTATCGCGTTCAGTTGATGGTTTTTTAATGATGCCATTACTTAATGAATCGAAGTTTTCTTTCGTTGAAGAAGTAATCGTCAATGAGGAAATGTGCACTTTATTATCTATCAAGAAAGAAGAAGCTATTTCTAGTCGCATTAAAGTGAGCAATTATTGTGCCTTTTCCTTAGCCACGAATGATCAAAATAATCCCTTTATCAAAGATGAAGTGAGCATTGAGTTAGATTTAGTTATAAAAGAAGTGGTGAGTGAATTTTCTTTTTTAAACAGCCCGAAGATATATTATTCCTATTCTTTACTAGCAAACCTTCTTAAGAGCTATAACTTAAACAATATCTCTAAGCACCAAAAGAAATACATCAATGTCTATGACTATATCTCTAATAGCAAAGACGATGAGGCGATTTCTTCTTATTCGATGAATGTATTTTTAAATGATATTAAGCACTCAGATGAATTCTTTTCTTTGATAAAAGATTTAAATGATTCAGAAGAGGATTTCTTATCGATTGAATCAAATGCTTATGAGATAAAACAGGCATATATCAATTTTATGAATTCCTTTTCCAGCGCTTTATTTGTCTTCGTTCTCATTGCTTATTTAGGAGTCAATTTTATTATCGCAATTTTATCTTTGTCCTCTTTTATTCAAAAGAAAAAAGAAGCTGCGATTTTAACTTGCCTAGGGGCGAGAAATAGTTCGATTATTTCTATTTATCTAAAACAAAATCTTCTTCTTTTAGCTCTCTCGTTTTTAATTTCATTAGCGGTAATTTTCCCATCTCAGTTTCTTTTGAACCTGTTAATAAGTAGAAGTTTTCATTTAGATAATCTCATCGATATTCCATTGCTTTCATTTTATGGCTATCCATTATTGCTGCCTCTTGCTTTATTTATCATTGCTTTATTGATATCTAGCCTATTTGTTTTAATACCAATTTTATTTTATCGTCACATCTCTTTAGCGGATGAACTCAAAGAAGAATGATTAAGATATTTCACTTAACTAAAAGATTTGCTAATCGCCTTGTCTTAGATGACATCAATTTAGAACTACCTTCTAAAGGCTTTGTTGTGCTACACGGAAGTTCGGGAAGCGGGAAGTCAACTTTGTTAAATATTTTAGGAGGTATTTTAAGAGATTATGAAGGCTTTGTGGAAATCAAAAATACTTGCATATCTAGGCTAAATGAAGAAGAAATGCGGTCTTTTAGGATTTATAACATCGGCTATGTTTTTCAAAATTTTAACCTTTTAAATCTAGAGACAGTCTATGAAAATATCACTCTCCCGCTTGACTCTATTTCTTCTCTAACTAAGAAGATTAAGCGGAGACGAATAGTTGATGTGATGCAAAGCTTAGATATAGCTCAACTAGAAAAGAAAAACATCAATAAACTTTCTGGCGGAGAAAAACAAAGAGTTTCAATTGCTAGATCTATCATCAATTCGCCATCCATTCTTCTATGTGATGAACCGACTGGCGCATTGGATAATAAAAATTCTAAAAATGTTTATGAGATTTTAAAGAAATTGTCTAGTTCAATGCTTGTCATCGTAGCTTCACACGATAATTCAATTGTTAGTTACGCTGACATCTTAATTGGCATTAGCGATGGCAAGATTAATCAAATAAATCAAAAAGAGATTATTAATAAAAAAGATGATGTCTTGTTAATAGCTAATACCTTTAAAAAGAAGAAAAGTGAACTGAGCAATCGTTTTTTATTTCATCACGCCTATCAAAAGATGAAATCTAAGAAATTCCGTTCTTTAATTACTAACACAATTCTATCGATGTCATTGACCGGGATTGGCGTATCTTTACTTTTATCTTCTTCAATGAGTGGAAAGATTAAAGGAGCCTTTAATTCGCTTACAAATGGAAATCAAATTGTGGCGACATTAAAGCAAAATAGTAGCAATACCTTTTCTGGAGTATATAGCGCCCCTGAAAGTCATGTCGAAGAATTGTCTTCGCGTTATAAAAAATATGTGGAGGGCTATGGAGTTAATTATCTAGTTAATTACGAAGACTTCTTCAAAGATAAGAACAATTTCTATTTTGCCATTCGAGGCGATAAATATTATTTTAAGTCCTTGTCGGCGAGAAGTATCAACGACTTTTGTTGGAATAGCGATGATGATAATAGCATCACATATCCATATTCCATTGCAGATTTAGATTATGATGAAGTAATTTTGGCTTTAAATTATGTCGATTTAGTCAATCTATGTTACAAACTTCAAATTCGAAGAAGCTATTCTTCACTTGGCAGTTATCTAAGAGGACATGATTTATTGCTTTATTTAGAAGTTCAAAATAGTGCCTGGCAATACGAGGATGAGCAAATATTTATTGTTAAAGGCGTGAAAGAAAGTACATTCAGTTGCATCTATCACACCGATTCTCTTTGGAATGAAAAAGTGTTTGAGAAGATGATGCTTCTTCCGACGCGCGATGATGATAATTATCTCTACCCTTGGCAGATGTATAAAATCTATTATTTAAAATGCCTTGAAGATCCAGGAGACTTTATCGATAGAACATTAAGCGATGAGCTAAGTTATGATTATGTCTTTGAAAGGACAAGCTACTACTATAATCCTTCCATTTGTAAGATTAACGAAGTTTGCCAAGAGAAAAGAATTAATATTTATCTTACTGATAAAGTAGCGATAAACACAGGTGTTATTAATTCTTTAGCTAGTCTAGATAGTCGCTTATCACATTATTATTTCACCAGCAGTTTTGGCTACTCTAGTTATGCCTCTAATTTATTAAATGGCTTTTCGAAAAACTTCTATGTCTCTTTTAGCGAGAACAAAATTGATGAGGCAATTGATGCTGATACGATGAATAAGGATGAGACTTTAGAGGTTTCTTTGCCTCCTGGCGTGAGCAACGGGAACTTTTTAAATAGTTTAGGAAATGGACTACATTTTTCTAGCAAAGCTAAATCTTTTAAAAAAGGAAGACTTCCTAATCGCTTAAACGAAATCGCCATTTCAAGCGGACTTGAAGAGCAACTTTTAGAAGATGGTTATGGAAAAGAGCTATATTTAGCCGGTGTCGCGGATGAATCGTTAGATGAAGATGGCAAGATTGAAAAGACTTATCAGAAGTCAAAATTGGTTGTGGTGGGAATTGTTAATGAGGATAAGCCATATTTATATCATTCAAACTATTGGACATTATCTTTTTTTCGAGATAATTTTGGCATATCGATGTTCAACTTAACGCCGACATCGGTCATCTTTGAACTCGATGATGATGTCTCTGCGAAAGAGGTGTGTGAAAAATATAATGGAATGTTTAAAGATTTAGTTTTTTCTAGTCCGAGTGATGAGTTAACTAAAAGCATTGAGTCAACGCTTTCTTATGCAAACATTATTCTATTAGCCTTCTCCCTTATTGCGATGATTATATCGATGCTTTTGCTTGGAACGATTATCATGCTTAATGTCATCGAAAGCGAAAACGAAATTGTTTTATTTACTTATTTAGGAATAAGCCAAAAGGACATCAATGCCACATTTGTAAGCCAAGCTCTTCTTCATAGCCTTATTGCTGTTGCACTTGCTAACATTGAAATCATCTTTATTGATATCTTTATTTCATATTCTTTATTCGATATGCTTCAGTCTTCTTTTATCTATTCTTTCAATCCATTGCCTTTACTTATTACTTCGATTATCGGCGTTTTAATGTCTATTGTATTGTCGAATATCGTTACAAATATCCTTATAAAAAAGAAGAAAAAGAACTCCTAGATGGAGAAAGTCTATATTTGAAATCTCTTTATTGATTATATTAATATAATTTAGTAAAAATAGAAGAGAAGTAGAGTTGAACTCGTTTAGCTCTCTACTTATAGTAGATATTTATGGAAATAAGAGAAAACATCGCGAATAATATTGTCGAATTAAGAAAGAAAAACCATTGGACACAGGCTGAACTGGCTGAAAAGATTAATTATTCTGATAAAGCGGTCTCGAAATGGGAAAGGGGCGAAGCTGTACCAGAAATTGAAACGATGGTGGCGTTAGCTAATTTATTTAATGTGACAGTCGATTATTTTTTACATAATGATAAAAATGAACAAAAGAAATATCGGGTTTCTAAAATCGACAACCTATTCCGTAAACTTGCGGTTCTTCTACTTTTATCCTTGGCGACTATATTTATTGCTTTAATCATCTTTATTATAGGTAAATCAAAAGACTTTCCGAATTTTTGGATGGCTTTTGTTTGGACGACTCCGGTTATTGCTAGTATTGCATTAGTGTTTTTTGCTTTGAATAAGGTGTGGCTTGGTTCACTAATTTCTACATGTCTAATTGTGGTGTTTTTAACGGCCTGCGTATATTTAGAAGTTATTCTTCACATTCAAAATTTTTCGATGAGTTGGATGATTTGGCTTTTTGATCCGTTGATGATTGGAGCAATTATCCTCACTTTCTTCATGAAAAGAGATCATTAAAATTTGTTGATTAAAAATTCAAAAAAAGTTGTTTTATAACCTTTGAGTTATATTATGATAATAGTAATCAAGTTATGAAATTAGGTCGATATTGTTTCTCATTTCTTGCTTTTATGCTTACCATTTCTTTAACCTCATGCAATTTGCTTGTGGATTTTTCTTTTAAGGAAACCTTTGAAGATTATGAAGCTTTTCAACCTGATGAAGGAAATAATTACTCGAAAGTTAGCGATTTTCGATTTAATTTACAAAATATTAACGCTTCTCAAAGCATGATTAATCTTCCATCCATTGGTGAAAGTCGAATTCTAGTTGTGCCAGTTAAACTTAGCGATGGTCCTTCCTGGAGCGTCACTATGTTAGAAAATGTTAATCTAGCTTTCTTTGGCGAGGCTTTAGAAACTGGATGGCAATCGGTTAAATCTTTTTACGAAACTAGTTCGTATGGAAAATTAACTTTAACTGGTGAAGTAGCGCCGGTGTTCAATGTCGACTATACAATTACTGATTTAGCTCTAGCTTCCAAAAAATCTAGCGGATCAAGTGATGAATACCGACCTGATGAAATTGTTCTTTCTCTTTTCCAAAAAGATGAAAGCTACGATACATATCGCATAAATAACGACATGAATAAAGATGGCTATATCGATGCGACAGTCTTTGTCTATAGCAATGCGATTAACAATAATTTAGGTTATTGGGCTTGGGTTTATTGGGCTAGCGGAAAGCCGACCGGTGAAGTTCCTATTGTCAATTCCTATATGTGGGCTTCCTACAATTTCATCAACGGCGAGCAAATGCAGGATGTATCAAATAATTCTTATCCATATGCCTCTTATGGCGATAAAGTGGACGCTCATACGATAATTCATGAATCTGGTCACCTTTTAGGACTTGATGATTATTATTGCTACGATGATGAAAACAATTGGGATCCGAGCGGTTCGATTGAAATGCATTCCAACAATGTTGGCGATGAAAATATTTTCTCTAAAATGGCTTTAGGCTGGGTTGAACCATATTATGTTAAATCTTCTAATATTGGCGACAAAGTCGAATTGACGCTCCGCTCATCATCTAAATATGGCGATGCAATCATTATTAATGATGGATGGAACGGCACGCCGTGCGATGAATACATCATCATCGAATACTACTCCCCATCATATCTAAATTATAAAGACGCTCTTTCAAGTTATGCTGGAAATGGCTTTAGAATGTATACCACTTCCGGATTTAGGATTTATCATATCGATGCAAGAGTAGCTGAACTTACTAGTTCAGTGAGAAATCCAACATTTAAGCGTTATGTCGATGATATCTCTTCTAACGGCATGTATGTCATTGGGGCGTCTAATTCTATGTCGAGGTCACATCTAATTAACAATAAAGGCGACTTTAAACTCGTTCATCTATTAGAAGCCGGAGGGAAAAACACTTTCATTCAATCCGCCTCGACGAAAAAGAAAGTCACCGCGACTAATGAGACGCTATTCAAGAAGGGAAGTTCATTTAAAGCAAACGATAACTTCTTCTATTATGGTGATAGATTCAATGATTTCACGAAAGTAGGTTATCAAATTACAATTGGAGAGTGTGCTGATGCATATGGCTCACTCACGATTGAAAAAATATAATTATTATCAATTGATAATAGGAAAGGAAATATGAAGGGCAAAGTCATCAGATTCAATCCAAAAAAGGGTTTTGGCTTTATCAAAAGCGAAGACGGTAAAGACGTCTTCTTCCATTACTCAGCTTTGGAAATGGACGGCTACAAGACTATCGAGCCTGAAACTGAAGTCGAATTTGAATTGCTTTCAAGCGACAAAGGTTTCAAAGCCGATCATATTAAAGTAGCTGCATAAATAATTTAGAAAGATAAACTTCAAATTGAACTGTTTGCTCTCTTTGGAGTTTTTTCTTTATTTTCAACTTTACACCTGTATATTTCTTATTTATAATAAGAAGCCTGAAAGGGATTACATGTCATTAAAAGCTGGTATTGTTGGACTTCCTAATGTTGGTAAATCAACTCTATTTAATGCTATAACTAATTCACATGTTGAAGCGGTTAATTATCCATTTGCGACGATTAAACCAAATACTGGAATTGTCAATGTTCCAGATGAACGCCTCGACTTTTTAACTAATTTATTTAAGCCTAAACGCAGCATCAAAGCGACTTTTGAATTTTTCGATATTGCTGGACTAGTTAAAGGGGCGAGCCACGGCGAAGGATTGGGAAATCAATTTTTAGCTCACATTCGTGAATGTGATGCGATTGTAGAAGTAGTCCGTTGTTTTGATTCTAATGAAATTATCCATGTTGAAGATAGCGTCGATCCTAAGCGCGACATCGAAATCATTAATCTTGAACTCGTTATGGCGGATTTAGCGACCGTTGAAAAACGCATTGGTTTAATTTCTAATAAAGCACGCATCAACAAAGACAAAGAATCGCTTTATGAGATGTCGCTTTTAACACCTTTGCATGAACTTTTGTTAAAAGGTGAACCCGCCCGAAAATTGAATCTTAAAGAAGAAGATTATAAATATGCATTTAATAATTATCATTTGTTGACTCTTAAGCCAATTATCTATGTTGCGAATGTCAGCGATTCTGATTATTTAGATTTAGATAACTGTGCTTATTTAAATGTCGTCAAAGAAATCGCCAAAAGCGAAGGGACAATTGCTATTCCGGTTTCTTGCGAAATTGAATACCAACTCTCAAGTCTCCCTTTAGAAGAAAGAAAAGAATTCTTGCTTTCTCTTGGTGCGAATGAATCTGGACTAGATAAAGTCATTAAAGCCTCATATAAATTATTGAATTTATCGACATTTTTCACCTGTGGTGAAGATGAATGTCGGGCTTGGACATTTACCAATGGAATGCTTGCTCCTGAATGTGCTGGCATCATCCATTCTGACTTTGAAAAAGGCTTTATAAAAGCCGAAATATATTCATTTTCTGATTTAGAAAAATATGGCAGCGAACAAGCGGTTAAAGAAGCTGGGAAACTAAGAATTGAAGGTAAAAGCTATCTCATGGAAGATGGCGATATTGCTTTCTTTAAATTTAATGTATAAGGAGGAAGTTTTACTATGATGCGAATTGGATTTAGTGAAGATATACACCCATTCAAAGAGGGGCGAAAGCTTTTCCTTGGGGGAATTGAAATTAAAAATGAAGTTGGCCTTGACGGCCATAGCGATGCCGATGTAGTGTTGCACGCAGTTATGGAAGCTATCTTAGGAGCGATGACTTATGGCGATTTAGGTACTCTCTTTCCAGACACTGATGAACAATATAAAGGTATTTCTAGCGTTGAATTATTTAAAAAAGTTGTTGATATCATGCGTTATGAAGGCTTTAGAGTTAGCAATATCGATGTGCAAATCGCAGCCAAGAAGCCTTTCTTAAGACCATATATTCTTCCGATGCGTGAAAAAATTGCCGAATTATTGGATACCAAAGTTATCAATGTTTCCATTAAGGCAATGACCTTTAACGGAGTTGGTCCAATTGGAGAGGGTAAAGCTATCAAAGCCCAAGCAATTGTACTTTTAAAACATAAATAGTTTGCACCTTTTTTTAGACTTGCATATAATGTTGCATTGCATTTATGAATATTGATGAATTATTGAAGATAAAAATTAGTGAAGCGTTAGCTAAATTAGGGCTAGATATTTTAACTAAAGATGTCGTGGTGGAAAACAGCAAAAATGTCGTTCACGGCGACTACGCTAGCAATGTAGCTTTAAAATACGCTTCTAGATTATCTTTAAAGCCATTTGAATTAGCTAATAAAATCATTGATGTCATCGATAAAGATGGTATTGAAAAGATGGAAGTGGCTGGGCCAGGCTTTTTAAATTTCTTCTTGAAGAAAGAAGCTTTGAATTCTTTAATTAAAAAAATCATCGAAGAAGATAAAAATTACGGTCGAGATGAGCGAAAAAATTTAAAAGTGAATGTTGAATTTGTCTCTGCCAATCCGACTGGAGATCTTCATCTAGGGCATGCCCGCATCGCCGCTTTTGGCGATAGCTTATGCCGAATTTTTGATTTCGCTGGCTATGATGTAACGCGCGAATATTATTTAAATGACGCTGGAAATCAGATCAATACTTTAGCTCTTTCGCTCAATGTTCGTTATCATCAGCTTCATGGTGAAGATGTTAAGCTCCCTGAAGATAGCTATCACGCAGAAGATATCATCGATATCGCCAAAGAATTTGATAAGTTATATGGCGATAAATATTTGACTGAAAGTGCTTCTAATCTTGAATTCATCAAGAATTTCGGGGTGGAAAAAGAATTAGAAAAGATTAAACGCGATTTAAAAGAATACCGCGTTTCATTTGATGTATTAACTAAAGAAAGCGATATTCGTAAAAATCATCATGTGGAAGATGTGCTCAATAATTTGTATAAAGATTATTCCTATAAGCAAGATGGAGCCATTTTCCTTAAAACAAGCGACTTCTTAGATGATAAAGATCGCTGCGTCGTTAAATCTGATGGTTCTTTTACCTACATGATGCCTGATATTGCTTATCACTTAAATAAACTTAGCCGCGGCTTTGATTATTTAATCGATGTTTTAGGCGCCGACCATCACGGTTACATCAACCGCATGAAAAGTGCGCTTATGATGCAAGGATATAAAGAAGATACTTTGGAAGTCGAGCTCATCCAAATCGTTCGCCTTATCAAAGATGGAGAAGAAGTAAAAATGAGCAAGCGCACCGGCGCTGGAGTTTCACTTAAAGAACTCTGTGATGAAGTTGGTGTCGATGCTGTCCGTTATTTCTTTGTGTCACGTGCTGGAAGTGCTCATCTTGACTTCGATTTAAATTTAGCTTTAGAACATAATGCTTCTAATCCAGTTTTTTATGCTCAATACGCTCACGCAAGACTTAGCAAAGTGCTTGAACTTGCAAAAGATATTCCACTTGATTTAGAGGGGAAGAATTTAGTCGACCAACATGAAGTTGATTTGCTTAAATGCTTGCTCGAATTTTCCAAAGTGGTCCAAAACAGCGCTAAGAAAAGAGCACCTAATCTTGTTGTAAACTACATCCAAGAATTAGCAGCTTTAATTCATAGTTTCTACACCGAATGTCGATTAATCGACAAAGATAATTTAGAACTTACTAGCTCAAGATTAGCTTTAGCTAAAGCTTCTAAAATTGTCATTTCCAATGCTTTAAATTTGATTGGAGTTTCTTCTCCAGATCAAATGTAAATTACAACTTATAGAAAAGAGGATTGTTTATGTCAACAAAATCACTTCTTACTTCCGCTTACGATGTCTTAGAAGCATCAAAGCAACCATTATCATTTAAAGAACTGTTCGATAGAGCGGTCAAGGAAAGCGAACTAGATTTAGACGAATCACAACTTCGCAATAAAATGACATCTTTGTATACTCAACTATCCATCGACGGTCGTTTCGCTCAACTTGATGGAGGTCTTTGGGACTTATGTTCTCGTCATAAATTCGATGCTGTTCACCCAAAAATTGAAGAAGATTTCGATGATGACATCGATGAAGATGATGAGGAAGAAAAGGAACTTCTCAAGGCCGAACTTGGAGAAGACGATGATTCCAAAGATGATGAATCAGAAAATGATGACATCGATTATGACAAACCCAAAAAGGAACCTGACGACGAATTTTAATGGATAGGGTAGTTAAAGACATTTATAAACTTATAAAGAAGAATGACATCATCACAATTTATGGTCATGTAAATCCAGATTGTGATTGTTATGGTTCTTCTTTAGGGCTCCGGGAAATTTTAAGAACGAATTTTAAAAATAAAAAAGTCTATTCACTTGGCTATGGCAGCGAAGCTCTTTATCCGTTGCTTGGCCAATATGATAAAGTTGACGATGAAACCATTAAAAAATCGTTGGCGATAATTGTAGATTGTTCAGAAACTGTGCGATTGATGGATCAAAGAGTAACTTTAGCAAAACAAATCATCAAGATTGATCATCACATTGAATCAACGCCATTTATAGGTTATAAATGGGTTGACACCGACGCGATTGCCTGCGCTCAGATGATTGTGGAATTTGCTCAACATTTCCATTTAAAAATTAATCAAAGAGCGGCAAATCTACTCTATTTAGGCATTTGCACTGATTCAGGTAGATTCCGATACGCCCCAACGAATAGCAAAACGCATCGAATAGTCGCCGATTTATACGATATCGGTGTCGATCCTAAACCGATGTTTGATGTCCTTTATCAAAGCGATGCAGATTATGTTAAATACCAAGCCTTATTGGTGTCGAAATTTAAAATGACGAAAAACCATGTCGTCTATTGCTTTGCTGATGTGCCTGATTATGAAAAATTTAATCTAACCTTTGAGCAAGTCAGCAAAAATGTTAATGTCATTGGAAATATCAAAGGCTGTCCAATATGGGTGCTTTTCACCCGTTCGCCAGAAGGAACGATTCGTGTAGAATTCCGTTCACAAGGCTTAGATGTTCAACAAATCGCTAAAAAATATGGCGGCGGCGGTCATAAATGTGCCTCCGGAGCGCGCTTTGTTGATCAAAAAGATTTTTCACTCGCTAAACAAGTGGTCGATGATTTAGATAAGTTGGTTTTTGAAAGTAGCCATGCTAAATAAAGAATTAGAAATTTGCTTAAATATCATCAAAGAAACTAATAAGTTAGTTCTTGATATTTATAATTCTTCTGATTTAGCGGTTGAGATTAAAGAAGATAATTCCCCAGTTACCAAAGCTGATAAATTAACGGATAAAATCATTGTTCAAACTTTAGAAGAACATTTTCCTTTAGATGGCTTTTTAAGTGAGGAAAGTGTTGATGATAAGTCGCGTTTAAATAAATCGCGAGTTTGGATTATCGACCCGATCGATGGAACTAAAGAATATGTCGCTCACACTGGTGAATTCACCATCAACATCGGACTAGTTTTAGATCACATCCCTATTTTTGGCATAATTTCTATTCCGGTGACGGGCGAGATTTATTATGCGATTAAAAATGAAGGGGCATTTTATCTAAAAGATATTAATAGTAAGCCTCAGAGAATATTTGCTAATAAAAAACTCAATGGGCTAACTGCCTTAACTTCTCGCTTTCATAACAACGAATATGAAAAAGATTTTTTGCTTCGACATCATGATGTTATTTCTTCTTCGAAAGCCGTTGGTTCGACGATTAAAGGTTGCTTAATCGCATCGGGAAAAGCTGAAATTTCTTATCGACATTCTTCTAATACAAAAGAATGGGATACCTGCGCAATGCAGATTATCGTTGAAGAAGCTGGTGGCCATCTTTTAAAGTTTGATAAAACTCCAATTAGATATAATCGAGATGATGTATATAACAAAGATGGCTATCTCATCATTAATAGAATTGAAAACTTTCTTTTATAATATAAATAGCAAAGATGTAGGAGCTAACTATGAACAAAAAACTATTTAGTCTAATATGCTTAATCCCTTTTCTTTTTAGTTGCGGTGGCGAAGTAGAAGAAGTTGACGATCACATTCCAATGGATTATGTGCCAACATTACCAAGCTATAAAGATAAAAGCGAAGGAACGCTTAAAGAGGATGAAAATTATGTCTATTTTGATTTTTATGAAATAAGTGACTTCCATGGAGCGGTTGAATATTCTAAAGATGATAAAATGCTCGGCTTAGAAAGATTGTCTAGCTATTATGATAAAAAGCGCGAAGGAAATGAAAAAGGAACTATTCTACTTTCTGGTGGCGACATGTATCAAGGCACCGCGGATAGCAATATAACCCGTGGAAATTTAGTTACCTATGCGATGAATGTGATGAACTTTTCATCGATGACTTTAGGCAATCACGAGTTCGATTGGACAATTGATTGGCTAAAAAACAACAAAGAAAAAGCCACTTTTCCTTTCTTAGCTGCAAATTTGATTGATAAAACTACAAATGAAATTGCGGATTTTGTTTCTTCTTCGACAGTGTTAACTCGTGGCGATTATAAAATTGGTATCGTTGGGACAATTGGTGAAAATATTAAAGATTCCATCATCGCTTCGGCGGTTGCTAATTATGACTTTGCTAAAGAAGTTGACACAGTGATTTCAGAAACTGCCAAACTTAAAGAGCAAGGTTGCGACATTGTTGTTTGGTCAAGCCATAATGATGTCAATTATTTAAAACAAATCGCTTCAGGAAAAGATTTGGATGTCGATTTAATCTTTGGAGGTCATTCTCATACAACTTATTCCACCGAGATGAAACTGACAAAGAAAGATGCTTCAGGAAACGAATATGAAAAAGTTATTCCTTTATTAGAATCAAAAGATAAAGGTCGTTCTCTTCCTCATGTTCAACTAAAACTTGATAAAAAAACTAAATTAGTTTCGCCTTCGGATGGCTATGGCTGTGATGTTGATCCGACAAGTGAAGAATATTCTCCTGATGGGGATATAACATCCATCTATGATCAATACAAAACTGCTTATATCAATCCTTCTAAGAATCGTTATATGGGCAAATTTAGTGGTAAATCTTCCAATGAAGTATTAGCTAACTTAGCTGTCAAAGCGATGTATGAAAAAGTTAAAGCTAGCTATCCTGATTATGAATGTCGTGCGACATTTACTAATGTCAATGGCGGCATTCGCGCCCAATTAAAAGAGGGCGATGTTACCTATGGCGATATTTATTCAGTTTTCCCATTTGATAATGAAATAGTCATCATGAAAACAACTGGTAAAGCGTTAAAGAATTATGTTTCTAGCATCGGCTTAAATGTTGCTCGTTATCAAAATATTTATAAATTAGCCAATTTAGAAAATGATAAAGAATATTTATTTATAACAACTGATTATTTAGCGACGAACGCTCAATTCTTCGCTAGGGATAGCGTCGTTAACTACACTAAGATTAATGTCCGCGATGTCGTAGCTAACTACTTTAAGAAAAACGGAACTATCAATGCGGACGATTATAAAACTAGTGCAGCGAAAGAATTTGCTTTAGTTAGTTAATTTATTAAAAGATAATGAAACAATACAAATTATATTTATTTGATTTTGATGGTACGCTTTTTGATACCTCTGAATGCCTTTATTATGTCTTTAAAGAATCTTATGAAGCGATAGGCGTTCACATCGAAAAAGAAGATGTCACCTACTTATCAAGAGTGCCTTTATTAGAAGGCTATAAAAAATTAAAGGCTGATGAAGGAAAACTAGATATATTTGCTGATAGAATTACAAAAGCCTTAGATGAAGATGAGTCGATTGTTAAGACGCGAAAGTTTACTGAAATCGACCAATTGCTGTCACTTCTTACAGAAAAGAAATTAGATTTTGGCATTGTTACCTCCAATGATAGTAAACATGTTTTAAAGGTTTTAGATTTTTTAAATATTGACTCTTCCTTATTTAAAGTCATCATCGGCTCAGATAAATGTGAGGAAATTAAACCATCAAAAATGCCTATTTTAACAGCTCTAAAGGAAATAAATTATCAAGGCGATTATCATGATGTCATCTATGTTGGCGATTCATATAATGATTGCCTTGCGGCTAAAAATGCTGGGATTGACTATTTGCTTTTAGATAGATCTAAAAAATCGGATAGCGAGTATCCGAATATTTCTAATCTATTGGAATTATTTATCTAATTTTTTAGTGGGCAGTTCACTGTCGAGCTTAACTCCGATGACGCCGGGAACCTCATCCATAAGAATGATTTCAATGCCTTCTGATAAGGTGTTATCAATTAAAGAACAGCCCTGACATGCACCGAGCATTTTGACATAAACTATGCCGTCGATAAAGTCGACAAATTCAATATCTCCGCCATCACGATTGATGAATGGGCGGATTTTTCGTAGGGTTGCTTCGATTAAATCTCTTGTTTCTTTCTCGTCCATACCAAAAGATTATATAACACTTTTTTGAAGTTTCAACATTTGTGATAAACTAATTTTGCTTATGCAAAAGAGGAATGAAAATAGTCTAGATTTAACCATTAGCCATTTTAAGATTTTACTAACTGTTAAATGCTTAAATGCAATCGATAGATATCCTACTTCTAAAGGAGTGAGCAATATTTTAAAAGGTAAAGAAGATAGTGAAACTATTCTTTATAAGGACTTACCAACTTTTGCTTCGCTCATCTCAATTCCTTCGAGAAGGTTTTCCTCTTTAGTGAACAATTTAGTAAGACATAATTATCTAATTAATGTCTACGATCAAAATAGCGATGCGATGTATTTATCACTTAGTGATAAAGGCGAAATAGAAACCGAATTATTTTTAAAGAAACACCCCTTACCATTTAAGAAAAAAATCTCGCCGGTTAAGCACGAGATTATTGAAATTAAATTGAAATAATTATTTGTTCTTTAAGTAGCTATATTTTTGAGCTTTTGTTTCAAGCATTTTAGCTTTTTCTTCTTGATAGAATTTAACACCTAAATAAATTAGATATGCTCCAAGGAGAACTAGAAGAGCGCCGTTAACATAACTGGCCCAGCACAATGAATTGACATTTGAACCATAGACTATGGTGAGCCAAATTCTCATCATGAAATACATTAAACCAGTCAAAGCGAATAATGAGCCACTTATAATGAGCATCACTGAGCCTTTTTTATAAGCTAATAAAGATGCGATAGCAGCAAGGGTAAAGACGATAATAAAAATGTAAGAAACGCTTACTCTTCCGCCGACATTATCGTGGAGATAGTTGATGGTATCTCCTTTTCTGGCGTAATTAAACAAAGTTTCAAAACCGCTGTAATAGCTGCCTCTAATTTCAGCAAATTGAGAAGGCAAAGCTAAAAATACACAAGTTAAAGCAACAACAACAAGTGCGACAATGATTGAGGTAAGCATTACTCTCTTGTTCATATTGTCTCCTAAAATCTAAATTTGGCTGGGGCGACTGGGATCGGACCAGCGCTCATGGGTTCAGAGCCCACTGCCTTACCACTTGGCTACGCCCCAAATTTAAAGGTGGCGTTAACTGGTAATGGTGCCCGGGACCGGACTTGAACCGGTATGGGAGTTTGAATCCCGAGGGATTTTAAGTCCCTTGCGTCTACCAATTTCGCCACCTGGGCATTTAGATGGTCTCCCGTAGACGATTTGAACGTCCGACCCCTTGATTAAAAGTCGAGTGCTCTAGCCAACTGAGCTAACGGGAGATCGTTGCAATTTATTAAAAATTGCTTTGATATTATTGCACAATAATTTGCGATATTCCATATTTTATTTTTTGAATTTTCTTTTATGGAAAATTTTTTTTAAATTTTAGAGATTTTGTCGAATAAATTTCTCCAAGAGAAATGCTAAGAAAAATCTAAATTGTTAAGAATTAATGACTATATTCTTTTTCTAAATATGTTTTAAATTCATCTACCCCGTGAAGAACTGTCTTTAAATTTCTAATGAGTAAGGTGCCGACTAATCCAATTCCTTTTTTTGAAAAGCCCCATAAGTGATAATTTACATCATCTTGGAATAAACTTTTGTAGGGCACTTGGATTTTGTACTGCTTACAAAGTTTATACAACTCACTTTTTTCGTTGTCTTCTAGCACTAATCCGATTAATTCATCATTTTCTTTTTTCACTTCTTTTTCCTCCTTATGATTGAATTTCCATAAAGAAGAAAAGCTCCCATCGATTTGATAGGAGCAATTGAAACTATTTCTCCCATCAAACAAGCTTTAGCACTTTGCTCAATTTGAGTAAGTTGCTGGCAGGTCGCAGGGCTTGTCCCTCGCTGCTCTCTTTATGGTTAGTAACATTATAATGGTAAACAATAGTTTTGTTAATGCCTTTTTATCTTTTGCTATAAGGCTATAAAAAAGTTCCTCCGAGACTAGTCCAATTCCAGCTAAAAGGAACAATAACAATATAGATAACGCTAGTAGCGATGCAAATTTTCTTTAAAACCTAAACTTTATGCTCACATGCTAACGCCCTTGTTTAGCTAATAATAACTAAATAAAAAATCACACAAAGCAACATTAATGTTGCTTTTTAAGTGTGAACATATTAATATAATGTTGTGAGCACATGCTCACTTGGAGAATATTATGATTTATAAACAATTAAGAGTAAAAATACCTGCTAAAAAGAGAATTAGAACAACTAATCCTCACTATGTGTATGAAATACTCTCTCGAAAACCGGAAAAGGTCGTCTGCGTCGGTGTAGCAATCGATGACAAAATGATGAATCCAAATGATAAATATTATGATTTACATAAAGATGAAATTGGCAATAAACCATTAGGTGAGCCAAAGGAATTCGATAACCAAGTTCATCTTGGTGCTTCTTTAATTATCAGAAGTGTTGCTAAAAATGAAGGATTGCTTAATATTTTGAACGAATCATTTCCAGGAAAAGGTGAGATATTACTCTCACTTGTTGAATATTATCTAATAAGGCGCGATTCAGCATCTCAATTATATAAATATTATCTAAGGGATCATTATTCTGAGCTAAACTACATACCAACAGAATCAACTCTTTCAAATTTATTTAATGTCTATTTAGGCCACGATTTAATATCTGACTTTTTAAGCAAATGGCTCAACTATCGGATTAATTTAACTTCTTTTTCTAACCATGTTGACATTGATTTTGATTCGACAAATAGAAATTCTAATTCTAAAAGCCTCACTTTATCAGAATATGGAAAGGCGAAAGTAAATGAAGGACTTCCTCAAATCAGCACAGCTTATTTCCTTGATCGTAGCAGCGGACTTCCAATATATTTCGATGTTTATTATGGCTCAATTATTGATATGACTCATTGCAAAACTGCCCTTGATAAACTTAAGGCAATTAAATCAGATATCAAGGGACATATTGTGCTTGATAGGGGTTATTTTTCAATGAATAATCTCGATTATTTCTCAAGAAATGGCTTTTGTTTTACTTGCATGGGGAAAGAGGGAAAAATGTTTTCAAAGCTAATTGAAGAAAACCCAAAAGAGGAAATATCGAAGCCAAAAAATAGGATATATAAAACAATCTATCGCCAACTAACATACTAAATGCAGTTTAAATGGCGAAAATCAAAATTATCGAACT
>CAVDXG010000011.1:0-32756 GCA_963612925.1 Coriobacteriaceae bacterium
CATTGAAAAAAGCGTTATAGTACAACGATGTACAACATTTTGAGGTGTCTAACTGTAAAACTCCGGAATTTGAATCTTTCCTTTCAAATATGTCTTGCCATTATACCCCTTTAAAAAAAAAAAAAAAACGATAATTTTATAAAATTAAATGCACCGTTAATTGAAAAATTAAATGCACCAAATACTTAATCGCTTAGCAAAAAAAAGAATCTTCAGTTGATTTACTGCGATGAATTTTTTGAAAGAATTCGATCACCCTCTTCTTTTAGATGACGGAATCTTTCCTCGATGATAACAGTTAATTTATGAATGTTTTCTTTATCTTTAAATGATGAAGGATCGAAATAATCTTCCAAATGAATAGTTTTAGAAATTAATACATGATTAAACCTAAATGGCTTATATGGCTTGACCATGTAATAGAAATATATTGGGGAACCGCTCATAAGGGCGAAATAGGCGGCACCATCATGGATTTCTCCTTCTTCATCTTTTTTGATGTGCCCTTCTGGATAAATACCCACCACTCCTTCAGCTCTTAAAGTGTTGATGATTTCTAAAAAGCAGGACGGATCATTTGAAGCGGTGTTTCTATCGTATTTTATGCTCAATAGATGCTTTAAAATAAATGGCATCGTATCGTATATTTCTTTTCCAACGATGATGTGAACTCGCCTAGATATATAATGCATCGCTAGAATCGGTGCGTCCGCAAAACCACGATGTTTAGAAACAATTAATCCTTTGCCTTTTATCTTGCGATCTTTTCTAGATGAGCCATCAAGATAATGAAATTTAGTAGGAAAGATGATCTTATTTGGTATAAATAGGAGCACTTTAGTCAATTCTAAGAACCAGCTCTTAAAATAAACTAAGTCGCGAGTGTGATATTTCTGATAAAGGCTCATCTTTCGCTTTAACTCGAGCATTTTATGACGGAGTGTTTCTAAAAATTGTTTAATCTCTTCTGATGAGGCTATTTCATTTTTAAGATAGTCTTTGATATAAATTGGCTTTCCCATAATTACGCGCGTTCTTTTAAATGAACAATAATGCGCATCGATATAATGTGGCACGATTGGCGCGCCAGTGCGCAATGCTAAATAGGCCACGAATGGCTTGAAAGTATCCAACTTCCCATTTTTAACTAGATGGCCTTCTGGGAAAATCATCACTATGCCACCTTTTTTAAGAGTCTTTTCAGCCTCAGCATAGAAGGAGACATCGCTTCGCTCGCGATGAACAAGGATGCAATCCATAACTTTGCACATAAAGCCTAAAAATGGATGCTTATAGATGGCTTCGCTAACTAAGATTCTTTGTTTTCTAAAAGGATGAGCAAAGACCATCATGAAAAAATCCATGATGTTGGTGTGATTAGCAATTACTATCGCTCCACCTTTTAAAGCTCTAGAATGCTTTTTCCCATCTTCTAGATAATAACGAGGTCGGGCAAAAAGAAAGAAGGTAGGAATACCAGTTAACTTAAAGAAAAATCTTAAAATAGTCTTCATTTATTCCTCTCTTTTTCCTTTTCTAGGCCTTTTGAGTAGGTGTATTTGCATCCGCAGTAGAGCTGTTGATATAAATCATATTTAATGCGCATCTCGCGAGCTGTATCAATGCCTTTATTTTTCTTAAAATCAGAATAGAAATATTTAACATTGGGATATTTTTTAGATATCTCTTCTCCTATTTGATTTAAAACTTGGCTATTCTTCTGCCGAGAAATGCTCATCACAGTCGTGAAATAATCAAAATTATGATTACTTGCATAACTCATCGCCTCATCCATTCTTTTTTTGTAACAAATAAAGCAACGCGTTGAGCCTTCTATAAAATCTTTATAAGGTTCTAAATCGAGATTGTATTTATCGTTATCATATTGAGTGACAATTAAAGAAACATGATGATGGTAATCTCTTTCAAATAACGTTAAGAATTTTTTAAGTTCATTTAGCCGTCTAAGATATTCTTCCTCAGGATAGATATTGGAGTTATTAAAATAGATTGTCACATCAAAATGAGGGCATAGATAGACTAAAGGAAAAGTCGAGCAAGGACCGCAGCAGGCGTGCAGTAAAAGCGTCGGTTTTTCCTTACTTTCCTGGATTTTTGCCAAGATTTCTTCACCTTTAAGATAGTAATTAATCTTCACCATCATAGATAAACATCGAATCGCCGAAAGAGAAAAAGCGATATTTTTCTTCAATCGCGTGGCGATATACTTCTAGAGTAAATTCTCGTCCCATAAAGGCACTTACAAGCATGATAAGTGTTGATTTAGGGAGATGGAAATTAGTTATCAAAGCGTCTATAGCTAAATATTTATAGCCAGGCTTAATATAAATTGAAGTGTCTTCCTCTGCTTCTTTAAAACAGCCATATTTTTGAATATTAGCTTCTAAAGTTCTAGTCGCGGTTGTGCCAACTGCGATGATGCGTCGTCCTTCTTTTTTAGCTAGATTAAGGCGATCAGCTACCTCTTTAGAAAGTGAATAATGTTCCGTATGCATATGATGTTTATCGATATCTTTTTCTTTTACAGGCTTAAAAGTACCTAAGCCGATGTTTAAAGTGATATCTAATATTTCAACACCTTTTTCTTTGATTTTATCTAATAATTCGTTGGTGAAATGAAATCCGGCTGTCGGGGCTGCTGCACTTCCAAGCACTTTGGCATACACCGTCTGATACGAGGAATTATCTTCGCATTGTTTTTTAATATAAGGTGGTAGAGGCATGTTACCAATTTCATTTAAGATCTCTAAAAAGATGCCTTTATAAATAAATTTCATGATGCGAATGCCTTCATCATGCACTTCCAAGCATTCCGCTTTTAAAAGATTATCTTTGAAAGCGATTATAGTTCCCACTTTTATGACTTTGGCGTTACCAGCTAAGCATTCATAGATGTCTTCACCTTTATCTTTAAGTAGAAGTAATTCAACATGGGCACCCGTATCAACTTTTGTACCAAATAGACGAGCAGGAATAACTTTTGTGTTATTTCTAACTAAGACATCGCCTGGTCTTAAATAGTCGATAATATCGAAAAAATGTTTATCAGAATATCTCTTATGAAGTTTATCAACAACTAAAAGTCGCGACTCATCTCGCTTAGAGGAAGGAGATTGAGCGATAAGCTCCTCAGGCAAATCAAAATCAAACAAAGATATATCCATTTAAAAGCCTTTCTTTGAACCATATTTTTTAAGCATCTCTTCTTTAAATTCAAGGAAGCGATCTTCTTTTATAGCAACGCGAGCTTCTTCCATCATATGAATTAAAAAGCGGATGTTATGAATCGATAATAGTCGCTTTCCAAATGTCTCATCAGCGACATAAAGATGTCTTAGATAAGCTTTGGTGTAATTTTTACAAGTGTAGCAATCGCATTCATCATCTAAAGGTGAAAAATCTTCTTTGTATTTGGCGTCTCGAATATTAACTCGTCCCTTGCTTGTCATAAGCGCCCCATGACGGGCGATGCGAGTCGGCAAGACGCAGTCAAACATATCAACACCTTTTTCAATGCCTTCTAAGATGAAATCTATTGAACCAATGCCCATTAAATAACGCGGTTTATCAAGCGGTAGATATTTAACTGAATATTCCACCATCTTAGAAAAGACATCTTTTGGCTCACCAATGGAAGTTCCTCCAATTGAATAGCCTGGAAAATCCATTTTGGCTAATTCTTTCGCGCAGTGTTCACGAAGCTCTTGATATTCTCCGCCTTGAACGATGCCAAATAAGGCTTGATCGTCTCTTGTGTGAGCATCTAGTCCTCTTTTAGCCCATCGAAGAGTTCTTTCCACTGATTTTTTTACATATTTTTCATCGGCAGGATAAGGAATACATTCATCAAAAGACATGATGATATCCGCGCCTAACTTTTCTTCGATTTTAATGACACTTTCTGGCGAAAAAAACATCTTGTCGCCATTGAGGTGAGAACGGAATTCCACGCCTTCTTCACTGATCTTACGATTTTCTTTAAGCGAGAAAACTTGAAAACCTCCAGAATCAGTTAAAATAGGTCCATCATAGTTCATAAATTTATGAAGTCCACCGGCTTTAGAAACAATGTCTTCTCCCGGTCGAAGATGAAGATGATAAGTGTTAGCTAAAATGACACCTGCGCCTAAAGATTTGACCTCTTCAGGAGATAATGTTTTAACTGTTGCTAATGTGCCAACAGGCATAAACATCGGCACTTCAACATCGCCATGAGGTGTATGCAAAATGCCATAACGTGCGCCGCTATTTTTGTCTGTGTGGAGAATTTCTAAATAAAAATTTTTCATTCGTCAATTATATACTAAGATACCTCAAAGAGGTAATTACTCATCGCTTAGATCGCTATAATGAAGGAATTTTTTAGATTTATCATCTTCGTAATTGAGCACTTCTAAAACGACGAAATTATCATTTGAATCATCTAATAAATGGAGGATTTTAGCTACTCTACAAACCATTTTGACTTTCGCTCCATCTAGCAAAATCGCTTGGTTTTTACTTAGATATTTAACATTTTTAAATTTATCAACCTCGTTAGAATGAGCACTTCCAAACTTAATGGCTAAATCAGCTTGAGATGAAGATAATGAACTTACTCCAACAACATCATCAACCTTTAAATTTGCTCCTGTTACGCTTTGTTCACCTATAAGCAATGCGATATAAGAATAATCTATCATCGTAGCCCAAGCGCAACTCATACCGTAATGCTTACCACTTTTTGTGTAAGCGATAACTGAAACGCCAGATCCAAATGCATGTAATGACATAACTACCACCTAAAATTGAAATTCCTTTCCGCTCGTATAGCTTTTAAAAAATAATCTTTCTTTCCTAAAATCATAAAAATGATGTATCCGATGACGCTTACGGCGATTAATTCACCTAAAGCGACACCTAAAACTGAAACCCAGAATTCTAATTGAAGCAAGAAATATAATTCCGCGCCGACAACAAAGGCATTGATAATTGTTGGAATTAAAGAGGCTAGGAATAAATTTTTCATCAGCGAAATGAGTAAACACGAACATAAAGTTGCGAGTCCGCCGAATAAAACATCCCACATTCCTAAAGGAGAGATTAGATTTGCCAGTACGCAGCCAAGGGTTACTCCAAAGGTATAATCTCGTCTAAAAAAGCATAATAAAACAAGGCATTCAGCAATGCGAACTTGAATGCCTAAAAAGGAAAAAGATTCGGTTAGGAAAGTTAATAAAAAATAGATAGCGGCTACAAGTGCATTATATGTAATTGTTTTAACTATACTATTGTTCATAATCCTTGTTTTTAAAAGTGGTTAATCAAGGTAACACTTAAATAGCGTTCGCGATTGCTAAAGCAATAAGTTTAGCAACTGATAAGACTTTTACTCCTTTAATTTCTTTTTCAATGGTGTCAGTGACTACGACACCTTTAATGTTTTTATCTAATGTGCCATTTGAAAAGACAGCATGAGTCGCACAGATATAGACATCTTTGGCTCCTCTTTCTTTTAAGGCTTCATAAGCATTATTTATAGTTCCGCAAGTATCGATGATATCATCAACGATAACGCAGGTTTTGTTTCTAACTTCGCCCACCACATTGATGACTTCGCTAGTGTTAGGGGCAGGTCGTCTTTTATCGATAAAGGCAATCGAAGCGCCATTAAACATCGAACCTAAATCTCGAGCTCTAAGCGCAGAGCCATGATCTGGGGCGACAACGACGACATCTTTATGAGAAATGCCAATATCATCAAAATATTTAGCCATGTATTCACCAAATAATTCGGTTGGTTCAATGTTGATAACCGGGCAAGAGAAGAAGCCTTGGATTTGTTGAGTGTGCAAATCAAGAGTGATGATCTTTTCAATGCCAACAGCTTGAAAAAGTGAGGCTACTACTTTCGCTGAAATTGGTTCACCGCTTCTAGCAACTCTATCTTGTCTAGCGTAGCCAAAATAAGGAATGATTAAATTGACAGATTTCGCTTCGCTATTTTTAAGGGCGTCTGCAAACAATAAAATTTCAAAAATATTGTCTTGGCTCGGGGCGCATGTGGATTGAACAATATAGACATCAAGTCCCTTAACATTGCTCAAATTTCGTGGCAAAATCTCGCCATCCGCAAATTTTTCAATGTCAACTTCGCCCATCGGAACATCTAAAATTTTAGCGATTTTTTCCGCTAAAGATTTATTAGTAGATAAGTGAAATATGATGACATTTTCCATGGGCTATTATTTTACCATTTCATAATAGATAATAAAATTATCTTTTTGTTTAGATTAGCCTCATCGATAAAACGGTTTTTATCAACTTCATAACCTAATTCTTTTAAATGAGCAAGACCTTCAGAACCAGTGAACCAAAAACGAATACCATAATTTTCGAGATTCTTTTTCTTATCGGCGGTAAAGAATTTAAGACTACGATAATAAAGTTCATTATTATATATGCAATAATTTTCTGGCATATAATCGAGTTCAATTTTTGAAAATCTAGCAAAGCGATAAATGTTAAATAATTGACCAAATATATCATCGCTAATATCTTCTTTTGCTAAGATTTTATCGATGGTTTCTTCTCCAACATCTTTATAGAGCAATAAATTATTCTTCTTATCTTTCTTTAAAAGAGGAGCTACTTTAATGCCATAGTCAGTAATCTTTTTATAAGAGTCAATTTCATTAAAGAAAGAGACCGAATTATTGAACTGTTTTAAAATGAATTGTTTGTTCTTATATTTCACTAAAAAGATAGTGAAGTATTCACTTTTTTGAAGCTCTTTAATAACTTCGTAGTTTTTTCTTTTAAAGCGAAGACAATCCATTTTTACTTATATTCGTTATATTTCTTAGAAGAACCTTTAACTTTACTAACTGGATATTTTTCTTCATTGCGTTTTAGCTTTTCCAACATTATTTCATCCATATCTAAGTGGTAATGGTCCGCCATAAGGGTGCAATATAAAAGCACATCGGCGAGTTCTTCTTTAACTTTATCAAGTGATTTCTCAACTTTTCCCCATTGAAACACTTCAAGCAGTTCGGCAGCTTCAATCGATATCGATTTGGCTAAATTTTCTCCGCTATGAAACTGAGCCCAGTCGCGGTCGTCTCGAAATTTAATTATTCGATCATATAATTCTTTATTCATAATTTTTAAAAGGGCACGATTGTGCCCATTATAGATTTTATTTGGCTTTACCTTGATTGGCGACAGCTTCCATTTGCTTTTTAAGTTCAGCCTCATCCATTAAATAATAATGTTTGATGGCTTTCATATTATCATCAAATTCATAGACTAATGGAACGCCAGTTGGAATGTTAACTCCCACGATTTCATCGTCTTTCATGTTGTCAAAATATTTGACAAGGGCTCTTAAAGAATTTCCATGAGCAACAATTAAGACGCGCTTATTATCTAACATTTCTTTTTTGATGACTTCTTCAAAATATGGAACAGCCCGAGCCACCGTCATTTCAAGCGACTCAGCAAGAGGTAAATCTTTTGGATTAACATCCCTAAATTGAGCTTGTAAAGCCGGGTTTCTCGGATCATCTTCTTTTAAGCTTGGTGGAGGGCAATCATAGCTTCTTCGCCAAATCTTAACTTGATCTTCGCCATATTTTTGGGCGGTCTCGGCTTTGTTTAGCCCTTGAAGAGCTCCATAATGGCGTTCATTTAATCTCCAGCTTTTATAGACTGGAAGCCATTCTCTATCAAGTTCAAAAAGAACATTATTCATCGTATGAATTGCTCTTTTTAATAAAGAGGTATGAACAACATCAAAATCATAACCTTTCTCTTTTAAAGTCTTTCCAGCTCGATGAGCTTCTTCAACACCTTTTTCTGATAATTCAACATCGGTCCAACCAGTGAAAAGGTTGAGTTTGTTCCATTCAGATTCTCCATGACGGATAAGTACTAATTTATGCATTGTTTGTTTCTCCTTTAATTAGTCTGCAAGTGAGCCCATCGGATCCCAAGGTTTAAGTTCAATTGGCTCTTTATTATAAGAAGCAAGTTCTTCTTTAGTAAGATATTTTTTGTTAATAACTGCTTGATAAGTGTATTGATCAAACCAGGAAGAGGACATTCTATAATATCCTTTTTCACCAGAAGCTGTTCCCCAAGAATTTTCAATTTTCCATTTTGTTGGCTTATTTTCGCGAAGGGCTACGCCGGTGATACACATCGCGTGATTCATCGCCGATGAACGGAAGTCGAGCGAATCGCCTTTATTCATCTTGACATCGAGTTCAAGAAGCGACTTGTAATCGAATAATCTATCATCCCAAATGCCTTTTTCGCGGTCGCCATAATAGGCAACATCGCTTCCAAACCAGACGATTTCATTATCTTTAAGTTGGGAAATGATGAGCTCTTTCATTCTCTCCATCGGTAAATTGAGGTGAATAACTTTTTTGCCTCCCACGACATTGCCAAGATATTTGACAGTATAGCTTTTAAAGAAAGGTTTATCCTTTGTTGGGGCGTTGATGATGCTTACATAATCATCTAATTTATTTCCAACATATTTCTCAAAGAAGGATAAAGGTGTATAACCTTTTTCAACATGGCACTTATTGTTTTTATCAGTGTATTCAAAATCGAATTTCTCTGGAGGCAAGCCATATGTTGAAACTAATGCACGATAAAATCGAGCTAAGTAGTCCTCTTTTAACACTTTGACCGCTTCTAAGCCTTTTTCTTTATCTTTATAAAGCTTACGAGATTCACTTACAAAGTGACGAAGTTCAGCATTTAAAAGCATATTTAAATATCTAGTCGCTGAAGAGGTGAAAGTCTCTGGATAAACATTTTTTGGACAAACGCCATATTTTTTAACAACATTGACAAACATGTCCCATTGCCCTCCATCGCCGACTCCGTTAAGCATGAATTGAAGGGTTCGATCATCGTAATCGACATCGATAAGTTCAATGAATGCTTCTAAAGAATAATTAAGTTTTTCTAACTTATCATAAAAGGCGATATAGCTTTGAGAAAGTTCGAAGAATTTGATGTTTTTCTCTTTACCGATCATTTCTCTAAGCACATTTGTGGCGGCGAAAATCCAACATCTACCGCTGGCCTTTTGATTGGTGGCCTCCATCGTTTCGACATTGATATCAAAATTGAAATCGATATCAGCAATGTCGTCTTTTGACATGCTCACTTGATGGATTTCACTATTAGAAAGGGCATGACGAGCAATCGCTCTTTCTTGGCTACATTTATATTCTTTTAATAAGTCATCTAAATGTTCTTTTTTAATTGGTTCCATTATCAATAATCTCCTAACGGAAATTATTTTAGATAATTTGCAAAGCAATTTCCACAAATACTATAATCATTTTATGGGCATCGAAAAATACGCAATCGTGGATTTACATCTCCACCTAGATGGTTCGCTTTCTCCAGAAGCAATTATTAAAGTTGCTAAAAAAGAAAATATTAAGCTTCCTAGCTATGAAGTTAATGAACTTAGAAAATATTTAGAAGTTCCGCCAACTTGCACTTCGCTAAATGAATATCTCACAAAATTTGATATTCCTAATTTAGTGTTGCAATCAAAATATGGTTTAAAAGAATGCACATTAGATTTATTAAAACGCTTAGCTAAAGATGGCTTAAAATATGTAGAAATTAGGATGGCTCCTCAACTTTCCACCCACGGTGACTTAAGCCAAGATGAAGTCGTTTCTACATTGCTTTTAGCCATAAAAGAGGGCGAAGAAAGATATAAAATTAAAGCCAATTTAATCCTTTGCTTAATGCGAGGCGATAATCTAAATAAAGAAAATTTAGAAACTGTCAAAGTAGCAAATAAATATCTAAATAAAGGGGTTGTGGCCCTTGATTTAGCCGGCGCGGAAGCCTTATTTCAGAATGAAAAATTCGCTGATTTCTTTTTGTTAGCAAATAATTTAGAAATTCCTTTCACCATTCATGCTGGTGAGGCTGCGGGCACTTCATCTGTTAAAAGTGCAATTGCATTAGGTGCTTCTCGCATCGGTCACGGAGTGCACGCGAAGGAAGATGAAGAAGTAGTCAATGAACTAGCTAAACGAAAAATACCTTTAGAGATATGTCCAAAGTCTAATTTAGATACAAAAACAATCGCTTCAATAAAAGATTTGCCGATTAATGAATTCATGTCTAAAGGAGTGATAGTAACTATCAACACCGATGACATGACTGTCTCAAATACATTGCTAAAAAACGAATATAAATTGCTCTATGAAAATGGCATAACTGAGGCACAATTGAGGCAAATCGCCTGTAATTCCATCAATTCTGCCTTCTTAGAAAAGAAAGAAAAAGAAAAACTTCTTAGCTATTTAGAAAGTCTACAATAGCGGTATAAACCTCTTCTGGCTCTTCGTTATATCCTGCATGATGAGAATTCTTTAATAGGGTCCGAGTTGATCCTTTTATTTCTTTATGCATCACTTCATTCATGTAAGGGGTGGACTCATCAAATGCCCCTGAAAGAATTAGAGTTGGCACATCGATTTTCTTTAATTCAGATATGACATCATAGTCTTTTAAAGTACCTGTTCCAAAAAGTTCACTTTTTCCCCACATGTATTCGTAAACTTCTTTATTGAGTTTAGGAAATCTTTTTCTTTTTCGAATGTAGACTGAATCGCTCTTTTTACCGACATGTTCATTATAAAATCGCTTGATGGCTAATTTATAAATCGATTTAGAATAAGGAAGTCCTTGATATTCATTCTTTATGGCTTCTTTATAAGCGCATGGAAAATCAGCAATCATCTTTATATGTTCTTCATTCCATAAAGATGTCGATGGGAGAGTAGAAAACAATATGAGTTTCTTTAATCCAAGATGTTTTCGAGATAAAAAATATTTTAAAGCCAACATTCCTCCCCAGGAATGACCTAATAAAATATATTCTTTTATCTTTAGATAAGAGATGAGATTATCAAGCTCATCCATGAAAGTATCAAAATTCCATAGCTCAGTGTGATTAGGCGGAACTTTTGAATAGCCTGAACCTAATTGGTCATACATAACAATAGGCACATCATAACGCTTATATAATTCAGTTAAAGATTCATATTTTTCTACGCATCCTCCTGGTCCTCCATGAAGGATGATAATAGGAATCTTCTTTAAATAATCGCCATAAATGTAGGCATGTGTCTTATAGTTTAGAAAAGGAATATTAACGACTTTCATTTTGATGTCTTTTATAAATGAAAACAAAACTGATAGTCGATGTAACTAGAATTAGTCCTCCGAAAAGGAGAATCAAAACTTCATCAAGAGAAATGTCATTATGATTAACTATCTGAGTAATGTTACTTTTTGCTCTATCAGAAATAAATTCATCGTATACAGTCGAACTTTTATTGTATTTAGAAATCACATAATCGTATTTATACATTGCTTGAGCAATTACATCTGAGTCGCTTTCTGATGCTTCATAATTCGCGATTAAGTTTTGAGTTACACCATCTAACGCCTTAAAAGCGGTTTTTGAATTATTCCATCCCTCAACGCTTGGAGGAGTTATGCCTTTGCTGTCACAAGAAATGTTATTTAAAAATGTAGTTGACCACGCAGTTGCGTTTTCCTCTGTGTTACCGTCTTCAACATAGATAATGATTATTTTTTCGCAAATAATTTCATATTTTTCTATCATACCTGTAATCGTAATTAATCCCTCACCACTTCCATCGATAGTAATAAGACCATTATCATCAATTAATGCTAAAGATTCATCATCGCTTTTATATTCAAATACACTGCCTGTGTTAATTGGCTCAAACCTCGCGTTTAAAGAAAATGTTTCGTCAAGTGATAAAGTCTGATTTTTGTAATCGGTAACTATATCAAATACTCGAGCTAAAAATGAATCGGTCTTTTCGCCATCTTCTGTTATTACGCTTATCGTGGTCTCACCATATTTTTTATAATTTAAGTGGCCGTTTTCATCGATAGAAATAACATCTTCATTGCTAGAAGTAAATCTCACTCTAGTGTTTGTCGCATTTGAAGGAGAGATTGTATATTTAAGTGACTTTTTTCTTTCGTTATCTTCAATATAAATATTCTCAAATTTATTGTCTATTGAAATACCTGTAACAGCTATATCAATGGAGGAAACATCTACATCAATTGAGCACGATGTATTATTTGGACCGTTAACAGTGATTTTAGTTTTTCCACTTGTCTTCACTTTTATAAGTCCAGTTGACGATACATCTAAAATATTTGGATCAGAAACTATAAAAGAATATCTATCATCAATTATTTGATTAGTGATATTTCCGTCGGTGTGAGTAGCTTTTAAAGATATTTGATGCGTGGAATTCTTATATAATTCTAAGCTAGTTTCATCAGGAGTGATCATAGAAAATGTTGAATCATCAATGCCTAAGAATTTTTCAACATTAAGTGCCCCGTGGCCAGCCCAATTAGTATAAGTTGACTTAGAATCATCAATATTATCGCAGCTAGCATATAAAGCTTTTTCAATTTCTTCTTGCGTGGCATCTGGATTCTTTTGCTTATATAAAGCAATCGCTCCGCTCACCAGCGGGGCGGAGAAAGAAGTTCCTGATTGTTCTATATAAGTTGTATTGCTTGAATTTGTCGCCACATTGACATAGCCAGGAGCAACTAGATCAATCGTAGACCCATAATTAGAATAATCAGCTTTGCTGTCATAAGAATTCTTTTCTAAAGAGCCAACCGAGATGACATGTTCATTTGAGGCTGGATAGGATGGCTCAGAACTATTTTCATTGCCGGCAGCCGCCACAAGTGTGACCCCAGCGTTATAGGCTTGATTGACATAAGGTTGCAACAAATCTTTGCAGCCCTTCGCGGCGGGGTGATAACTCGTTCCGTAAGTCACTGCATTTTCATAACAAGATATCGACATATTTACAACATCAAGCTTTAAGGAAGCTGCATCCGCTAAAGCACGTTGAATAGCCCCAATTTCATAGCCGTTGTTGGAATTGGTTACTTTAAAAATATATAAATCGACATTTGGAGCAATTCCAACTCCTCCTAATGAATTGACTGTTGAGGCGATAACGGAGGCTACATTCGTCCCATGGCGATAAGTGTCTTTAATGTATTCTTTATTATTATCGTAGGTATAGTAATACCATTTTTTATCAGTAGAAGAATATGTATAACTTCGAGAATTTTTGTTAATTAAATTTGCATCAAAATCTTCGTGATTATAATTAATTCCTGAATCTATGATTCCAACTTTAATAGAGTCTCCGCGATAATTATTTAACGAAGAGCCTAAATGAATGTATTTATAAGTTAAATCATTTTGAGTTTGATAATTAGTTTCCTTAGAGGCGTCTTTATCATAACTAATTCCATTAACAGCATTTACATTTATAAGCTCTTCATCAATTGTTGAATTGATGGCAAAAGAAAGTACTCCTACAAGAGGAATTAAAGATAAAGTTTTAACTAATTTATTCATATTCATTAGAAGAAATATTTATTTCTTGCTTTCATCATTGAAGATAACCTCTTTCTTCTTACCTTTTGATATGCCAATAGCTATTGAAGAGGATATAAGCGCAGCTGCCACGGCAGCGATGCTAACCGCTGTTTTAACTTGTTTACTAGTTGATTTTCCATAATAGCAATATCTAGCAAAATGCTCACAGTTATTATTGACGAGGTTATAATGCATGCCATTAAACAAATCGCTATTTAAGTATTCGCTAGCCCGAGCAATAATTTCTTCGCGACTAAACAAGGAATCAAAAGGAGAATTAACTTCTAAAACATCTCCATGAACAAATAAAGACAAGGGAGCTTTCCTTATCTTTACATCTTTATAATTAGATATTGAGTCATCATTAGTGCCTGAAAAATGGATGACATGATCTTTATCTAGGGCGATACCAAAGTGATAATATCCCGCTTTCCGCTTGACGCGAAGCAAATCTCCAGGAAGAATATCATCACTTTTAATAAACGCCATAAAATTATTCTTTAACAAGAGCGATCTTTGCTTGATTGTTCACAATTGATTTAACAGTGAATGACCAACCGAAATCCTTATTGGAATTTAGCTTTGTGCCGTTAACAAACTGATTGCTAAAGGTTTCCATTGAGAAGGATTCTCCTTGTTTAAACAAGATAGAACCAGAGAAATAGTCAGTTGAAGTATAAGATGCTGCTGTGCTATTTCTGATGAGTTGGAGAAGATTGTAATCGCAATATTCTTCACCTAAATAAGAATAATAGCCGTCAAGACCATCCGCATAATAGGTGTTACTCATCACATGATAAACGCCTTCTCCAGTAGTCGGATTAGTAGTCATTTTGTTCTCGCTAAATTCTTCAGTTTTATCATCCAAATCATTTATATAAAGTAGTCTAGCATCAACATGCCATAATCTAATTCCAACTGTGTTAGAACCTCTAGGATAAAGTGAATTATATTTATAGTCAGTATCAAATTTATTCAATCCAGTTCCTGAATATAATTCCAATAAGAAATATTCATCAAATGGCGAATCATCACTATTCCAACTTGGAGTCAATAAAATCAATTCCTTGCTCTCTTGGAAAGTATTAAGAGTAATTTCACATGATTCAGTTGGAATATATGGATCAGCCCAGCCTAGAGCCATTGCAGAATATGGATCGTGGCTTCCAACATTATAATCTTGCATGGAAAATCCTCCAGCCGGATTATATTGGCCGGAATAATCGTAGTAATCGCTTAAGCCAAATACATGTCCCATCTCATGAATGTAGGTATGGGTGTCGAGATTGCAGTGAGAAGTATCGCCTGCTCCATAACTTTTTCCGGTTTTTGTTTTAGCAAGACTATCTGAATACATAAAATCATACGATGCCCAGAAGAAGACATTTGGATTAGGACTTGTAACATCAGCATCACGTCTTTGTAGCCAAAAACAATATGCCCAAAGATTGCTAAGAGATTTATCTTTCAATGTGGAATAATCAGGTGCAGCATAGATGAGCATCACGCCATCTAAATAACCATCTGAGTTTGTGTCATAGTCAGTGCGCTTTTCAGTTGGATTATTATTAAAATACCAATTAGTTGCATCAGTGACTAAAGTAGTAGTTTTGCTAACGATATTATCTTCTTCATCGGTAGTTTCGTCAGAACCATAAACTTCATAGCTTTCATTGACACTGTACCAAGAGGTGACTGTACCGGTGAGAGACACTTTTCCGCCGGAGAGCTCTTCATAATAAGTTTTGACACTTCTCCAACCGGTATCTTCGTTTGAGCCAAAATAAACCTTTTCAATATCGCTTCTAACACTTTCTTTCTTAGATGAATCTATAAAAGTAGACGAATCATTGAACCAAACTGGAATAACTAATAATTTTGGATTGCCTACATTAGGACAATTATCAAGAGGATAAATATTGTGCGTGGTATAGTCCTCATAGGTATATTTTAATTCAGTTTTAGAAACTGTCTTTTCTTCAACGACTCCGACAGTGATGCTTTTACTAAGTCCGCCATCCTCGGTGGTGACAGTTGCTTTAGTTGTTCCTAGAGAAAGGGCGGTTACTAAACCGTTTTGGTCTATCGAGGCGACATTACTATCTTCAATAGAAAATGTAACATTTTTATTAGTCGCATTCTTTGGCAAAACGGTTGCTTTTAAGGTCGCTGTTTCCCCGACTTCTAAAGCTAATACCGATTTGTTCAAGCTCACGCTTTTGGCGTGAACTACTTCTTCAGTAGTTGAACTAGTTGAGCCGCTAACATCAGTAGAAGGCGAAGTTGATGTTGAAGTTGAAGTATTTGCGCATCCTGTTAAAAAGATGGAGGCAAATAAGATGATTGCTAATTTGTTGTGCTTTTTCATAATCATTAAGCTCCTTTCAATCAAAATTAAGACTAATAGTTATATGTTGAACTCGCGCTACCACAGTAAGATTTCCAGAAACTATCCCATGTTGGAAAATAGTTATTATCGGAATTAGACTTGTAATAACTAGATTTTGTAATATCAAAAAAGAATGATAGACCATGGGCATCTTTTGCTCCTTCTGTTTGAGCAGAAGAATATCCAACAAGATTATTAAGTGCAGATTGTACCGCGGAAATGCCATCAACTTTAAATGTGGAATTATTCGATAGGATATTCAAGAAATGTTGAACATCGAAAACACAGACAGACGAATAATAACCTTCCCCAGGATATGAATCACCAAAATATTTAGTCTTGCATATAATATTTGTTCTAAAAGATGATGCGTTGGAAGTTGTAACTTTTTTAGATAGTTGACTAGCCATATTCTCCCAGGCAGAAAAATATGTATCCATATAAGCAAGATTTAAATACGACAAAGTTTGATTTGCTGGACAATAATGGTTCCCATCGTCGAACGAATATGTATCACCTTTTCCATTGACTCCGCCATTATCGGTTATAAAACTGTCCACAATTGATTTTAAAACTGCACTAGTTTCAACAGTGGTTGGATTGCTATAAAGCGTAGGAAGCCAATTATCATAATCCCAACCGTAGCCACTTTCACTTTCTTGAGAGGCAACCATGTAGTTGAAATAAGAACTATTAACTTTAGCGACATCTTGAACTTGCATTAAGCAGGCATCATAGCCAATCCATTCAAGTTTATTCTCTAAATTCAAACTCTTTAAAACAGATTCTGTTTCATGGTTTTCAAGATAATCACCATTATAGTTTTCATCGTAACAAACACCATCAAGAGCTCTTCCGTGATTCCAAAGAATTACGCCAGTTCGAAGAGCAGGATAATCATTAAGTCCCCATTCCATAAAGCTCTTAAAGGTGGATGCTTCTCCCATGCTAGCTTTTGTTAGAGAATCAACTTTATTTAATTTTTTATTGCCAACTTCGTAACGTTCAAGATAATTTGCACTGATTCCATAGGTACTCTTCCATGAATTGGCTCCACCAGTTTCAATAATGATATTTACGTTACTAGGTTTATTGCTTACGCTTAAAATTTCTTTAATATCACTAGTCGCAAAACCATTCTCACTTTCTAGATCAGAACCACACATATAAATCATGATTGTCCAGGCAGCTTTTGTAAGTTCAGTGACGCTGACTTCACAACTTGCCGTCAATTTAGCGCCATTTGCATCATCAATAGATGCTGTTACTGTGGCTTTGCCAATTGCAACGCCAGTTAAAGTAGCGTTATTAACTTTAACAATTGAAGTATCGCTACTAGTCCAACTAATTGTTCCTTGATTGTAATTAGATGGAAGAACAGTAGGAGTTAAAGTGCTAGTTTTATTTTGCATCACCTCAGTTGTGCTAGGCAAAGAAATCGAGGTTGGATAAACAGGTTCTAAATTGCCAATAGTTAAAGTAACGCTGTAAAGAAAAAATCTATTGTCCTTCGCAGATGAAATAGTTATAGAAGTGCATTCAGCTGGATTCGAAGCAAAAGTAGAAAAATCATAATCTTTCTTTGAAGTAGAATCTAAAGTGACAGTCTGTCCAGTGCTATTTGCACTTGTGACAATTTTGACACTTGGAGAGTCTTTACCATAAACTGAAGCATTGATACTAATTTGAGAAATCAAAGCTTTGCTAAATGAAAATGTAAGAGAACCGGAGTTTTTGCTTGAAGAAAAACGATACGATGTATCATTTGAACCGAATATATTTGAACCCTTAGCACTGATACTGGAAAGAGAATCTCCAGTTACAGAAAATGAAGATATTGATACTGATACTGAATTGCCATCTTTAGAAGTGTTATTAGAATTAATAACCACTGTCGATGAAGCAGTCTCTTCGCTTGTTTTACTTGTAACAGTTAATGAACATGTTGCAGTCTTTTCTTGATCAACTGTCTTAACCGTGATTAACGCGCTTCCTTCTTTTAAAGCTGAAACAACACCTGCATTAGATACAGTAGCGACAGATGAATTTGAAGAAGTAAAGCTCACCGATTTATTTGTGGCGTTACTAGGAGAAACTGTCGCAGTTAAGGTAAATGTATTTCCAACCTCAACTGATTTTTTAGTTAAGTTAAGAGAAACGCCAGTTACATGAACTACTTCATCAGTTGAAGTACCGCTTGACGAAGAATCGCCTTCACTAGTTGAAGAGCCGCTATCAGTTGAAGTAGATGCATTATCTCCTCCACCATTAATAGAGCCTGAGGCATCATTCGCACATCCAGTTAACAATAATGAGGCGAATAAGAGAGTTAAGATTTTTTTGGCTTTTTGCATAGTATTATTATCCTCTAATTTTTAATTAGTTCAATAACAGCTTCATCACTAGTGATGCTATTGACTTTGAAGGACCAGCCTAGAGAAGAACCATTGTTTAATTTGCTTGATCTAACGAACTGTTTTGAATAGCTACTCATCGAAAAAGAATCGCCAGCTTTAAATAAATCACTGCTTGAAAAATAGGTATTAGGCTTATATGTTGCAGTGACACTTTTCTTGATGAGTTGAAGAATGTTGTAGTTATAATAACTAGATCCTAAAATCGAAAGATAAGCTTCCCCATTTTTATCTTCAGAAGAATCTAAATAGGTGTTGCTCATCGCGTGAGTGACTCCAACGCCTTTTGTGACATCGCTTGTGATGTTTTTCGAAGTGATAGTTTCATATTGACTACCAGTCGCATAATAGACAAGTCGAGCATCGATGTGCCAAACTCTAATGCCGCTGGAATTAACTCCTAATGGGTAGTTTTCACTATAATATTGATGTTTTGTATCGAATTCATTTAAGTCTGTAGGAGTGTAATATTCGAGCAATAAATATTCATCAAATGGCGATTTTAAGCTATTAAATGAAGGAGTTAATAAAATTAAATCTTTGCTCGATTGAAATGGTTTAAGTGAAATGCTCATCGATTCAGTCGGAATGTATGGATCAGCCCAGCCTAGAGCCATCACTGAATATGGATCGTGACTTCCCACATTGCTATCTTGCATTGAGAAGCCTCCGGCCGGTGAATATTGATAGGAGTAATCATAATAGTCTTCAAGTCCTAAAACATGTCCCATCTCATGGATAAAAGTATGGGTGTCAATATTGCAATAATCTGTATCACCGCTTCCATAGTTTTTGCCAGTGTGGGTTTTCGCACTGGAAGATGAATACATAAAATCATACGATGCCCAGAAGAAGACATTTGGAATTGGTTTAGTTTTAGAAGTGTTTTCTTCTTGTAACCAATAGCAATAAGCCCAGAGGTTATAGTAGTCATTGTATTCATAGTTACTAAACTGCGAATAATCTGGGGCAGCATAAATTAAAATCACGCCGTCGAGATAGCCATCATTATTTAAATCGTAATCGCTTCGGTCTTCACTTTTGTGAGTTGAGAAATACGAATTAGTAACCGTCTTAACTAAATTATTCGTCGCAGTTTGACCGCTTTCCTCTTTTTGATAATTTTTATAAGAAGCATTCACGCTATACCAATCGGTGACGGTTCCAGTTAGAGAAAGCTTTCCCCCTGAAAGTTCTTCATAATAAGTTTTGACGCTTCTCCAGCCAGTTTCTTCATTGCTTCCAAAATAAGCTTTTTCAATGTCGCTTCTAACAGTTTCTTTCTTAGATGTTTCTATGAAAGAGGATGAATCCGAAAACCAAATAGGAATGATGAGAAGCTTAGGGCTTCCTTCTAACGGGCAGTTATCGATGAGATAAACGCTATTAGAGGAATAATCATCATAAGTATAAGATAATTTGGTTTTTGAAATTGTGCTTGTCGGGGTGCTGTCTGAATTCGAACTAGAAAAAGAACAACTAGATAAAGAAACAATCGCAACACTTATTACGATAAATTTCTTAAAGATATTTTTCATAAACATCGCCTCCATATGTTTTATATTTTTATTGTCTCCCTTAACTAAAAAGTCAGGAAGTCAATATATTAACATATTGAAGACTTTCTTTATTGAAAGAACTTCTTTTTACAAATAAAGTTGATGAAATCATCGAAACTTATATTCTTTTTATTCTTTCTTCTTAAGAAGAGAAAACAAAACTAATCAAATAAAAAAGTCCTATTTTTCAAGGACTTTTAAGTAAATTAATAATCGAAATTATTTATTGAACTTGAAGGCGGATAAGCCAGCGAATTTAGCTTCACTTCCAAGCTCTTCTTCGATGCGGAGAAGTTGATTGTATTTGTTAACTCTTTCTCCACGGCAAGGAGCGCCGGTTTTGATTTGACCAGTGGCAAGTCCAACGCAGAGATCAGCGATGAAGGTATCTTCAGTTTCGCCTGATCTATGAGAAGTGACAGCAGTATAGCCAGCATCATTAGCCATCTTTATGGCTGCAACGGTCTCTTTAACTGAACCGATTTGGTTGAGTTTAATTAAAATGGAATTAGCTGCGCCGACTTTAATGCCTTTGGCTAAGCGTTCCACATTGGTGACGAATAAGTCATCGCCGACGAGTTGGACGCGATGTCCAATGCGTTTAGTAAGTTTTTCCCAGCCTTCCCAGTCTTCTTCATCAAGAATATCTTCATAAGAAATAATTGGGAATTCATCGAGAAGTTTCTCCCAGTGATCGATGAGTTCATCGCTGGTCATATATTTGTCTTGTTTTGGTAAGTGATAATAGCCAACTCCACGTTTTTCATCTTTCCATTCGCTAGCAGCAGCATCCATTGCTAAGAAGAAATCTTTGCCTGGAACATAACCAGCATCTTTAATGGCTTTGACGATTTCAGTTAAAACGGCTTCATCGCTTTCTAGATTAGGAGCAAAGCCGCCTTCATCTCCAACGGAGACCGCCATTCCTTTGGCTTTTAAGTTTTTAGCAAGGACATGGTAGACTTCGCTGCACCATCTTAAGCATTCTCTAAAGTTAGGTGCTCCAACAGGCATGATCATGAATTCTTGGCTATCGACAGTGTTAGAGGCGTGGCATCCTCCATTGAGGATGTTCATCATTGGAACTGGAAGCAAGACATCTTTGCCTTTGGCTAAGTAGCGATATAAAGGTTTTCCTTCGATTTGAGCGGCCAATTTATTGACAGCAAGAGAAACGGCTAAAATGGCGTTTGCCCCGAGTTTAGTCTTTCCTTTGGTGCCATCAAGCTTAAGCATAGCTTCATCAATCGCATCAGGATTAGAAGCATCTAAGCCTTTTAATTCTTTGGCTAAAATGTCATTGACATTGGCAACGGCTTTTAAAACTCCTTTACCTAAATAACGGGATTTATCGCCATCGCGAAGCTCTAAAGCTTCATAAATACCAGTTGAAGCGCCGCTTGGGACTTCGGCACGAGCAAACATGCCGTTTTCTAAAGTGACATCAACTTCAACGGTTGGATTTCCACGGGAATCAAGAATTTCTCTTCCATGGATAGTTTTAATTTTTGTACTCATAATTATGTATCCTTCTTCTAGGGAAGATAATAAATTATCTCTTCTTTATATTCAAGAAAGATATTTAAAAAAGCGTTATCATGATTAAAACTTAATCATCAAATGCTTTTGTCAATAAAAGAGCGGCCTCAATTTTAGTTGAGAAGCCGCTCCTAAATTAGTGTTTTATCAACCTAGTTTTGATTGACTTGAATTCTTGCTTGCCAATTTTCATATGAGCTAAAATGGCTAGAGCAATATAGTTTCAAGGTCACACTTCCCTTGGCTGGCAATGTGAGGTAGAAATAATCGAAATAAGTTGAACTTGTAGTAAAGTAATCGCTATTTTCGACTCCGTCGATATCTTTATAACTATATTCGCAACGAATTGTATCGGCTGAATAATAGCTAAATATACCAACTTTAATATCACGTGCCCAGTTCAAATCGTTGGTGTAAGTGTAGTAGAAATAATTGCTTTCACTAGTGCCAGATGGAGAAACATAACTTCCTAAATCGAGAGATAAAGGTTTAGATTTGATCGTACCAAGTTGGTTGTTAACGCTGACGCTAAATGAAGTAGTTAAACCAACGCCACCATAAAAATCAACAAAGAAATAGATGACATCGCCTTTAGTAAGCGTTGTAGCGACGCTATCACCGTTGATAGTTTTATATGAATCAATTGAGCTAGCAGTAGGTGCCTCATTGACGGCATATTTAACTCGAGTAGTTAAAGTATCTAAACCGCTAAAAGTGAATGTTCCATCAAAGGCGCTAGTCGCAGTGTAACTTAGATAATAGCCTGTAGTTAATTCGGAAATACTAAAGGTAGCATCTGAAGTAAATGTTTTAATGTTTTCAACAGATTCGCCAGCAGTTAAGCCTAGATAAGCTGAGACATCAACATCAGAGGTTTGAGCAGATGTTATCGTCGCATTTAAATAGCCGCCTTTACTGAAATATTTTGTTGAAGTCGAATAAGAAGATGTTCTACTTGAAACGGTTAAAGGTTGTTCTTCTGCGGTTGTATTTTCTTTAAATGTGGCAGAGATGCTATAACTTGATCCATCGGCGTAGAAGTTGAACTTAGCCCCAGATGCGGTTGCGGAATTATATTGAACATAGAGTTCACTAAAGCCAGAAGCGAGAACAAGTCCGCTACTAGAAGTGCTAGACATGCTATAACGGCTATTTTCGCTATAACCTAAAATCTCATCACCCACAGTTGGAGTATTAGTTGTGTAATTAAATGAAATATTGCTCGATGAAGAGAGCGCTCCACTCAATCTAAATGTATAGGTTTTGTTGTATCGCAAAGGCATATATAAATTAGTGACTTCGCTATCTCCTAAATAGACTTTTATATTTGAGTTAGACTTATTCACATAGTAGAAAGCGGTTTTACTTTCTTTAGGTGTGAATTTCACATAGCGATCATCAGTTCCGCTTGGCAAATGCACATAGCCAGTTTCAGAAGCTAATAAAGGTAGATTCTTATCACTTCCATCGGCATAAGTAACATCGACATTGCCCATGAGGGTGTAATTATTACTATTTGTGAATGTAAGGATATAAGTATTGCTATCTTCGAGATAATAATTCTTTGTTATCGAGGAATCTGTGCTAGATGAGGAATATAAAGTGACTGAGCTACCAGAGGATGTAGTGATGCTTGCAAGTGAAAGATAATTATCATAAGTGAATGAGACATAACCGTCATTATAAGGCGAATATGTTGCGTAAACCTTAGAAATTTGAGTTGAGAAATGAAGCTTATTTGAACCTGATCCGAGAACAATTGCTTCTTTTTCACTCGCCCCGCTATTAACGTAAGTTGCCTTTTCATTGCCAATAGGATAAATCTGATTCTTTAAAAGATTTGCAAAGCGATATGAAGCATAAGATTTATAAGTATTTGAACTGTTTCCTGTAGTTACTTCTAAATAAGTAACAGAATTTTCAGCTCCATAAAAGGAATATTCATCAAAGCTAAAGCTCTTCACATTGTAGAATGAATCTAAATCACGAGCAGGAGTGAATACCTTAAAGGTATCTCTCTCATAGGTGTAATACAAATAATTTCGATACTTAAATAATTTCTTACCAATCTCGCTTCGTGAAGCGTTCGCGGTGTTAATTCGATAATAAGTATCATCATAAGCATCTTTTCCGATGAAATATCCTTCCGTAGAATCAGAGTTAATGATGCTATAACGGAATTCAGCGACGACTTTACCGCTTGCATCGACGATACCGTATTTATTGTTCAATTTACCTTTGAAGGTTTGGGAAGATCGATCGAATACAAGGTTATCTAATTCATCAAGATAAGTAATCGGTTTTAAATTGCTATCAAAGAGAATTTTATTCGTGTAGTTGTAATAATTACCATTGCTTAATTTGGTAAATGATTGAGGTTCAATTCCAGTGATATCTTCGTGGAAAGTGAGATTGCTATCGATAATTTTAAGTTTGGAATGACTTAATGTCTTCTTATCATCGATTTCTTTATAGGAGAATAAGCTATAAGAATATTTTCCTTCGCTATCTTTTAAAGCAACGAAATATTCAAAGACATAATTGATGCTCTTCTCTTCAACTTTTCCTTGGATGACATCGACAAAATAGGTGTGATGGTTATATTTATCACTTCCATCATAATAATCATAAGTTGAAGCATCTTCAGGAACTGCATTGGCGGTTTGATAAATCAAATTTTTACCAAAGAAACCAATCTTGCTATCATTACTGACTGGAATGTAGAAGGATGCAATTGCTTTATTGGTGTTATCAAAGGTTGTGTAATAGCCTTTATAGCCATATAAGTAGTAGCCTTCATAGCCATAATCGGATAAATCTTTGGATCCTTCGGTGAAGATGTCTCCATTAGTTGGGCCTTCATAACCTTTTTTATCATCGGATGTATCAACAATAACTTCTTCATCAGGAAGTTCGTCTATAACAGATGGCGAACCGCCGGCATAAGAATAATAAGTTGTGACAGTCTCAGTAGATGTTGGGCCTTTAATAACTAAGGTTGCATAAACTTTCTTATTGATAACCTTTCCAGTAAAAGAGGAAATGGAAAGCTTAGTCATATCGTAAGATTTAAGAACATTTCCCATTGAATCGTAGAAAGTTGTCTTATCTTCATATTCAATGCGAAGTAAAAATCCTAGGACCGAATCGGTACTAACCTGATAGCTTAGCCATTCTTTTTTAAATTCCGGCTCTAGGATGTAGGTGCTATAGACCTTGGAATAGAATCCGATGTATCCATATTCATTGGTTACGATAAGTAAACCTGAACTCGCATAAGAAGTATTAATTGTATAATCAACACTATCAAATATTTTACTTCCTAAATGCGATGTTGGAACAACATCAGTTTCTACTTCTGTTTCGTCGTCAACTAAATTTTGATCAACGAATTCTGGCGTGAGAACAGCCGTATCGCTACTAGAAAAGGGTGTCCCACTACCGCCACCACAGCTGGATAATAACATTGCTGCGGCAAGCAGAAATATTGGTTTTTTCATAAAAGCCTCCTTATTTTTTATTATTTAAAACCATTTACATTTTAAATTAAGTAACGCCCTTTTGCTATTGCAAAGTTAACAATTACAACTTTTGAATAAAAATAGCTAAAAATTAAAAGAAAGCTTTAATTAATGAATTATTTTAAATAAATGTAAAAATTGATTATTAATAATCAATAAAAGAAAGTTAAGTAATTGAAAATTGTTCTTCCTGGAGAAAAAGATGCACCTTCATCGAATAATTCATCTCCAACACCTTTAAAAGTTAAAGTTGATATTCCATCTACAAATTCTAAACTTTCTTTTAATTTTATCGGAAGATTGTCTTCCCCATTGCTTTTCAAAGACATATCAAGAACTTTCATCCTTGAATTAGTGCTATCTCCAATAGCTAAAACAGAATATTTATCAACTGATTTGCCATCGCCATAAGTGAATGTCTTATAGTAACTTTCAACTTCTAATTCAATCCTAGAGATTTGCCTAGAGAAATTAAGCGTCAATTCTCCCATTGAAGATTTACTGTTGCCAATTACTAATGCGTTAATCTCTGATAGTTCTTTACATTTACTGCTATTAACATCTGCGCCGCTGAGAGAGGAAACTAGTTCAGTATCTTCTTCACCATTTTTATTTAAGTAAGCTTTAAACTTTTCAACACTTTTAGTGTAATCTCCAGTTTGATCGCTAAAAATGTGCGTTCCTGCGCTCATCAAGCTATCCCATTTCGAACCTTGAGTTTCTACTGTATATGACTTATTTAAAAAGATAGAAGTATTGCCACCGGTTTCTTCTTCAGTTTCTTCGCCAGTTTGCTCTTGAGATTCACCACCGGTTTCTTCTTCAGTTTCTTCGCCAGTTTGCTCTTGAGATTCACCACCGGTTTCTTCTTCAGTTTCTTCGCCAGTTTGCTCTTGAGATTCACCACCGGTTTCTTCTTCAGTTTCTTCGCCAGTTTGCTCTTGAGATTCACCACCGGTTTCTTCGCCGGCTTGCTCTTCGCTTTTAATAATCTCACTAGAGGAAGTCTCTATAACGCTTGTAGATGAACTATCTTCATTTAAAGTGGAATTATCTGAGGCGGTCTCATTGCACGCGCATAATAATAAAGAAGATAAAAGAATAGTTGCTATTGTGTTAATTTTTTTCATATTGCACCCCTACTTATTATAGCAACTAAATCGATTTGCTCTTTATTTGAAAGATGAACAATCTTTATAATTTATTTAAGATACTTACACCTATTGGAGGCTAAAGCAATGTATCAACCAAAAATGAAATTAACTGAAGAACAGCTCGCTATTCTTCAAGGAAAAGAAGGTGAAACGAAAGCTAAAGTCATGGAAACAATCGTCCGTTATGGCGATATGTTTGAAGCAACTGAATTAGTTAAAGTCAGTCATGGCGAAGGTCACTTAGTTACTTCTTTCGGACTTCAATTATTGACTCCAGTCTATCGAATTATGGATGAGTTAATAAATGCCAACTTAAAAGTGGAAGATGGTTTCACCATGGACCCTCGACCATTAGACTTTAAAAATGTTAAATGCGATTTGCTTGAAAAATTAATCTTTAAGAAAATCCTTTATGGCGCCCAAGAGGGCTACGAAGAGCAACTAACTAAATTAGGGCTTAAAAATAAAGATGCTTTCTCTTGCGCTTGTTACTTTAATGAAGTTGGAAATGTTCCTAAAAAAGGCGATGTTCTTTCCTGGGCGGAATCATCCGCGGTTAACTATGCCAACTCAGTATTAGGAGCGAGATGCAATAGAAATTCCGGCATCATCGATATCTTTGGCTCAATTATTGGCTATGTTCCTAAATTTGGCTTGCTTACAGATGAAGGAAGAAAGGCTTCTTGGAAGGTCATCATTAAGACGAGTAAAAAGCCAATTCCTCAAATCTTAGGAAGCGCAATTGGCATGAAAGTTATGGAAGATGTTCCATATGTCATTGGACTTAATAAATGGATTGGAAATGAACTTAACGATGAGGCTAAAGATTATCTTAAAGATTTCGGTGCAGCCACTGCCTCTAATGGAGCGGTCGGCTTATACCACATCGATAAGTTGACTCCGGAAGCTAAAGAATTAGGTGAAAAGCTTATAAAAGAAGACGCCAAAGAATACATCATCACCGATGAAGAACTTGAACGCGTCTATAAAAGCTATCCAATCATGTGGAAGAAAAAAGATAAACAAGGCAACAAAGCCTTTATCGGTTGCCCACATCTATCAAAAAATCAGCTTAACGATTGGAGCGATAAAATCCTCGATACTTTAAAGAAGAAAAACCGTAAAAAAGTCGCCATTGAAACAATTCTATGCACCGCACCGGCGGTTAAAAAAGAATTTGAAAAGACCGAGAAATATAAAAAGTTATATGCAAGTGGAGCAAGAATTACTTCCATTTGTCCTCTCATGTACACTTCTAACCCGCTCACTAAGCGTCATCGCTTAATGACTTGTTCGAATAAATTAAGAACATATACGCTTGCGCGATATTATAAGGATGATGAACTACTTGATCTCATCACCGGAAAGAAGGCTAAATAAATGAAACAGTTTAAAGGAAGAGTTCTTGCTGGAGGAACTTATAAAGGAAAAGCCGTCGTCTCAAAGCAAGGTGTTAATACTTTGGCTACATTTCAAAAATCAGCCTTAGCTAAAAAGAAAAGGGTGATCGTTGCCGATCAAAACAATCCTGACATTTATCTAAAAGATATAACCGGCATCGCTTTATGCCTTCCTCAAACCATCGGCTCAACAACTGGAGGAATGGTCTTAGAGGTCATCTGCTCGATGAAATCAAATCCCGCCTGCCTACTATTTTCTGAGCACATCGATTCGCTTGCCGGCGCGGGCGTAGTCCTTTCAACTGTCTGGGAAAATAGCAAGATGATCGCTATCGATAATCTAGGAAGTGAATTCCTTGAAAGCGTTAAAACTGGCGACACAATCGAAGTTAAGTTAGACGGAACAGTTATCATCTACTAAGCAAATTAAAAGACCTTGCAAAATCTGTGAGGTCTTTTTTATTGATTAAAGAATATTTATTCTACCTTGTGGCTCTAGATATGCATCTAGTTCGCTATGAAGGACATCTTTGATATAGCTAAGCAAAGCGATGATGTCGGTTGTGTGTTCAACTGATTCATAGTCAACTTTGCTAAACATGTTAAAGCCAAGCATTTCTTTGTTGGCGATTTTATCCAAAGTTGCCACTTTGTATGGGGCAGATAAGTCGATATCTTGATATTCACCATTTATAAGAATTTGGACATTTTTGACTCGGCGTTCGCCATCAATTTTTCTTACAAAGCCATTGTCTAAAATAACAGGCGAATTAATCGAAGTGTCGATATCAAATTTAAGTCCGCTTACTTGCAAGAATCTCGTCGATGAGCCAGGTAGACTAACAAGTCGACTGTAATCTTCATTTTCATCTTTTTTCGCTGTGAGCATAGCCCCAAGCTCAAGGGCGTCGCATATTTGTCGCCCAGAAGCTTCTAGAACAATAACTTTCTCCTCATACGGCAAAATCTTTTTAAAGTCATCGATGATGAGCTCCCCGCGTGGTAAGGATGACTTGATAGAATTCGAATTTATTAGGGCAACATCAGCACTTAAAGCACTTCTAAAGGAATCAGCAATTAAGTTTCCAAGGCCATTTTCTTCGCTATCTAATAGGCGTTGCTTATCATCGTTATAGATGCTTACTGTGTTATTGCAATAGACAAGTTTTTGATTCATTTGTTCACTGTATTTATTTTTAACATTGTTGATGTAGTCATTTAACTGAGTGTCGATCAAAGGATAATTTGAGACTAGAGTTGTAGTTAAATCTCCGCCTCTAGAAATCGTTATCCTACCAAATTTATCAGGATTTATACCTAAAGAGGTGACTGGAACCATCTCTCCCCAAGCGTTTTGATAATATTTGCTCGCTGCTTCTTCTTCGCTGTTGCCATCAATTAAAGCATCGATGTGATAAGTGCTACGAATGACAGTTTCAATTGAGCTTGTTCCTTCTTGAGGCAAGGCGGAAAGAGCGATGATGTAATGGGCTCCTTTATTTTTTAAATCGGAAATGGTCTTTTGAAGATCTTGAAGATATGTAGTTAAGTTATCTCCAACAATCTCATAAGAATATTTACCATCTTTATCCATGTAGTCACGAGGACCATTTTCATACATGAAATTAGGTGATAATAGTCCGATGTAGCCAACCTTTGTTCCCCCGTAATTTACAATCGCGGTCTTCTTTAAATTAGCTAATTTATCTTCTTCTTTCTCTGAACTTAGATAAGTGATGTTACTTCCTAAGAGAGTGAAATCCGCCATATCGGTGACCTTTTTTAAATAGTCAACCCCATAGGCGAAATCGCCATTGCCAAAGATGGCGAAGTCATAACTCATTTTGTTCATCAAATTGACGATTTCTTCGCTGTTATTAACGGAAGCAAGGTATCCTCCATAGGAGAAGTTCCCGGCGTCAACTAAAGAAACATACGAACTTTTATTGATGAGTTTAAGTCGATAACTTTCTAAGCTTTGATAATAAGTAGAATTATTAATTCTTCCCTCTAAGTTAGAGGTGAAAAGAATATGGATATCTTTGCTTTGCTTTTCAACATTATCAGTTGAGCAACCAGAAAGAGAGCTTAATGAGCCAGCTAGAAGAATTAATTTCATCAATAATCGTTTTTTCATGCTTGAAACTCCAACTGAGCTAATAAAGAAGTCTTCTTCATTTGATAATATTTATTCAATGTCGGCACAAAGGTAACTGCGCTATAGAAGACAAATTCTCCTGAATATGGGAAGATAAACGAACCTGATTCAACAATAGAAATGCCTAACATAGCGGCGCACATAAGTAATGAGAACATCGCGGTAGTTTTATATTCTGGGAATATCTTTACCGACGCATAAATTATATATCCTAAAAGATAACAATATGCGGCTAAGAAAATAAGACCTCCATCGCCGAGAATCTCGATGATGGTGTTATGGGCGTAAGTGTGTTGCCAGGCTTCTGTCAATTCTCCATACATGAATTCATATAAAATATCGCCATAAACATTAAAGCCAAGTCCAAAGACGATGTTGTAGTTGCTAATTAAGTTATAGGAATTAATCCAGATGCTTTCTCTGGCGTCAATCGAAGAATAAGTATCGGAATTCTTAAAGACAACAGTATAGATGCGTTCGATAATATTAGGATAAATTCGCTTAAGTTGAATAACGAATATTCCTAAAATAATAAAGCCAACGGCAAAGATGGTAAAGACCGTGAGATTTCTAGCTTTATGCTCCTTAAATGAAATTAAGAAGCGGAAGAAAAGATAGAATAAATAAAATAACGGAGCAATGATAATAAGGGTCTTACAAAATGAAATCATGATGAAGAAGAATAGATAAGTCGCTGGAATAAACCAATAAATCTTGTGCTTGCGGTTGTGCAAAAATAGCGAGGCAACCATTCCAGCAAAAAGCATGATGGAGTAGGAATTTTTATTAGGAAGTAAGCTCTGGGCGTGAACAATTTGCCCATCTTCCGAGATGAGATTAAAGAGATAATTTTTATAAAATTCAGTTTCGTTTAGAAGGCTATAAACCGTTAAAAAGATGGAAAAGATTATCATCCCAAAAGCGCATAAATATAATAAATTCACCGTTTTAAAAATTTTCGGATAGAAGTCGACAATTAAAAAAGTCATGGTTAAAACCACGGCAAACTGAAAGATGAATTTAATTCGCGTCTGAGCATCTAAAACATAATAGATTTGTTTGATGTTATCGCTCGTAGAAGAAATCGTTAAGACAACGGGCGTTTTAAAGAAAGCAATCGTCAGCGAATTAGCGATAAATAAAAGTAATAACACCACGATTAAAACATAATTCGGGCGATAAGAATTAGATAGACTATTAAAAATAGCCATGATGATAAAAATAACTAAGCCAGAGATGGAGAGAATATAGACATAATTATTACTAATCGCCTTCATCGGCTCCGCGCCGAAGGCAACTGTGCCAACCATCGAATACAAAAAAAGTGGCAGCATTAATAACGAGAAAATAATGTTAACCACCGCAATATAATTATTTGTTGCTCTTTCCTTTTTCATCATTAATGCTATTTATTATATGCTTTGCATAAGCATTTGCGATATTCTTAGATGTAACTGTTTCGATTCCATCGTAAAAAGCATTTGAATTTACTTCCGAAAGAATAGGTTCCTTATTCTTTCCTTCTAAGATGTCAACTCCGCAGTAATCAAGATCTAAAATTTGGCTAGCTTTTATAGCCATCTTTAAATACGAATCAGGTAATTCCACTCTAGAAGCCACTCCTCCACGAGCGAGATTTGATAAATACGAATGCTTATTTTCTCGTTTCATATAAGCAACAACTTGATGATTGATGACAATGATTCGATAGTCTTTGCCAAATGAGGATGTTATTAGTTCTTGATAGATATGTGGAACATGAATCAATTTGTTTTCCACCTCAAGTAGCTCTTCATGGCTATTAATGAGGTAGACTTGTCGGCCAAGGGAGCCATAATTTTCTTTTACAATCAAAGGAAATTTAATCTTTTCTTCGACATATTTTATAAAGTCGCGATTGCCATCATCATGGTAGCAAAGCGTGGAAGATAAAGTTAAAGGCATTTTAATTCCGTGATTTGCAAGAGTGATATGAGTAAGCATTTTATCATCGCAAAGCTCAATCGCGGAAGCTCTATTAAATAGATGAAAACCTGCTTTTTCAAGCATTCTTGCGACATATTTATCTTTGTCTAAATAGACGATGAAATCATAACTTTTTAGGGTTGTTTTCACAACTGTGCCTTCAGTATAGACAAGCAGTTTATTGTTCTTTAAAACATCGACTTCAACGCCTAAATTATTAAATTCTTCTTTTAGCCTAGCAACTTGATGTTTTATTCCATCCGCCAAGGCATAGCCATTAGTTAATAATAAGCCTTTCATCTAACGCGACATTGCCTCCACAAGGCCAGCATTTCATCATCATTGTTGCTCGACCTTGAAGATACAATATGAACCATTAGCTCAACAATTTCAATATTTTTTAATGATGAAAGTTTATCTTTGATAATCTTTACGGCTATCGAAGTCCAGGAGATGTTTTTAACATTTCCAACTTTCTTATTTTGGAAATTTCGCTCAATCAAACAAGCTAATAGTTCATTCATAAATGGGAAAATCGACATATTATAAGTGGTTGTAGCAAAGATGACTTTTGAGTATTTAAAAGTATCTCGAATAGCTTCAAAATTGTCGTAATGCGATAGATTAGCAACGCTTACTTTAACGCCATTTCTCTCTAACTTTTCTTTAATCTCAAATACGATTTTTCAGTAATAAATACACTGAGGCAAGGAATAAATGCTCCATCAATTTCGCTTTTATAATTAACCCATTTTTTTGTATAGATAGAGGGCTTCTGCCGGGCTTTCTTCAATAATTGGTCCATGAAGTGAGCAAATTTTCTTGATTTGATAGTTTGTAAGTTTATTGAATAAAACTTGAAGTTTAACGCCATATTTTCCAACAATTCCAAAGTAATATCTTCACGCCTCTTGAGCCCATTTATCATTATTATCAAGCGCACCAAACTTACCAAAAGCGTTCGTGGATCTTTTTCTTCATAACCAGCAAAAAATTCGGGTTAGTGAACCATTGTAGCGAAGATAAATTTAAGTTTGTGTTCGCCTAATGAAAGCTCATCATTTTCTTTAATGATTAACTTGCTTTTAAATTCAACATCTCTGAAGAAGTTAGACAGCATTGTAAAGGCCATCTCTTT
>CAVDXG010000012.1:0-32583 GCA_963612925.1 Coriobacteriaceae bacterium
CTCCTTTTGTCTTACTCATAACTAGCACTTCGATTTTCTTTGGATTACACCTTCTAAGCAAATTAATCATCGCTTTGACTGTAGAGCCGGTCGTATAGACATCATCGACAATCAATACTTTCTTATTTCTTAGACTCACATTTTCATCAATTTTAAGATATTTAGAAATTTCTTCCCTTTCTTTGGCTGAGCAATCAGATTGCTTGACATCGTTGATTTTATGAATGCAACAGCACATATCTAAATTCAAAAGCGAAAACATCTCGACGACATGATTGAATCCTCTTTTTTCATCGCTAGTGATGTAAGAAGGAGCCGGCACTAAAACAAAGCCATGATATTTAAGTTTTAAATAGTTAGCAAAATATTCTAAGAAAACAGTCTTTAACTCATAATCAGAGCAACCCTTAAATTGATAAAGCTTTTCTTTGATTAAATCATCGTAATCAAATATCGATAAAGCCTTGCAATTTAATACCTTAAATTTCAAAAATCGTGGCGAAAACTTGCTAAAACAATGATTGCAAATAGTTGGATTGGGATAGAAAAGGTTATGAAACGAGTCATCTTCAATCGGCGAAAAACAAATCTTACAAATATTCGTTTTTGCTTCTAATTGTCTCGACGGCTTTTTCCATGTCGGGGCTTTTCTTATCTGCGAGAAAAATAACTTCACCTTCTGGAGCATCTTTTTTCCTTCCTACTCGTCCAGCAATTTGAACGAGATTGTATTCGTTATATAAATCGTGATCTGCTTTATAGATGATGACTTGTAAATTTTTAATTGTCACTCCTCTTTCTAGTACGGCTGTCGTGACTAAAACTAGATATTTCCCGCTTCGGAAATCATCAATAATTTCTTCACGATCAATTTTCTTAGAATGAACAACATTAATACTTTTGATAACTTTCGATAAATTCTTATAAACTTCCTCTGCTATTTCGATGGTTGGAGCAAATAGAAATGTAGGTTTTTGCTCTTTGATAAAACGCACGAGAATCTTATATAGGTAAAAATATTTTGTAATGCCATATCTAATTACTAATTTTGGAACAGGTAATGGTCGATGGTGAAAGCGAGTATTGAGTTCAAGTATTTCGCGATTTCCATGTTTAAATTTTTCAATTACATCCTTTGATGGAGTAGCTGAAAGCATTACAACATTACCTTTAGAAGCCTTCGAAAACATTGTGGAGAGAAGTTCATTTCCTTTATAAGGAAAAGCATCGATTTCATCGAGAACTATCAAATCAAAATAATTCTCATAACGAAATAATTGATGAGTCGTTAAAACTACGATATCGCCTTCTAGTTCAGCAGTGTGACCTCCATAAACTGAAACAATTTTGTTATTTGGAAAGGCATCGACGATGCGATAGTAGAGTTCTTTCACTACGTCTTTTCGAGGAATGGCAAACGCAACCGATTGTTCTCGCTTTAAAGCATATTCTATTACTCCATAGACAAGCTCAGTTTTGCCAGCTCCACATACCGCATTTATTAAAGTATCAAAGCCTCTTTTATAGTTAAAAATTACTCTTTCTGATATCTCTTTTTGTTCTTTTGATAAAGGATAATCTAGTTTTAAAGTTGCCTTCCCTCCTGAATAAATAAAAGGTTTAGCTTTTTCTCCATTTAAAGAAATGCAAAAACGACAATAAGGTTTGCCTTTAATGTAGCCAATGTATTTTGGGTTTTTATTTCCGCAGCGTTCGCAAACAAAATCTACCATCACTTATTAGTAGTGGTCATTTTCTAAAATGTGTCGAAAATAAAAAAGGGAAGTTAACTTCCCTAATCATTTATTCAATTTCATTAACCCGTCTAAGATGGCGCCCACCTTCGAACTTGGCGGACAAGAAAATGTCGATGCGGTGAAGGATATCTTCAAGTTTCATGAAGTTTGCACCGAAAGCAATCATATTAGCGTTATTATGCTCACGCATTAGTCGAGAAACTTCATCGTTATAGCCAATTCCGCATCTAATACCATGGACTTTGTTAGCACTCATCATAATGCCTTCACCTGATGAACAAACTAAAATGCCAAACTCTGCATTTCCGTTTGACACTTCTAAAGAAGCGGCTCTACCGAAAATAGGATAATCGCATGATTCAGTGGAATTTGTGCCTTTATCTAAAACTGTGTGTCCATGTTTGATTAAATATTTTTTGATTTCTTCTTTATAAAGATAACCGGCGTGGTCGCATCCAATCGAAATAATCATTCACTCTTCCTCCAGTGCTTTTATAATTTCTTGCTCGCTAATTTTACCTAATCTAATTAAATGATACTTTGTATCAACAAGAACAATTGTGGAAGGAACTGTACCTAACGATTCCCCTTTTATAATAGCATCTACTTCTTTAGAAAATGTTTTTTCAACATCAAAAGAATTCAATAATGGTTTTTCTCCAGAACGATTCGCGCTTGGGACAAGAAGGGGCTTACCAACACTTTTAATTAATTGTTGAACAAATTTATCATCAGGAACGCGAACGCCAACATTGCCCTCTTTTGAAACTACCCAGCTAGGAAGATTGGCCTTAGCTTTACTGATTAAAGTAAATTCACCCGGCATAAATTTTTTGATTAACTTTTTAGAAATAGCGTTGTCATCGATATATTTATAGACTTCATCAACGCTAGAACACATGAGAGTAAACGGCTTTTCAGGAGGTCTCTTTTTCACTTCGATTAATCGATCATAAGACTCTTTATTATCAAAGATAACCGCCAAACCAAAAACAGTTTCGGTCGGAAAAGCGATTAGCCCTCCATCGCGTAGAATTGCACTAGCTTCTTCAATTTGATTTTTATTTAATAATTTCATGCTTCAATTTTACTCTTTATTAATAAAGAAAAGATACGATACTTGCCATTGATGTCTTTGCTAAAGGTGAATTGGCAGTCGTAATTCAATTCTTTTAATAATTCAATTAACTTATCTTTTAAGTCATAACCAATTTCAAAAATGATGAGCAATTCATCATTCATTACTTTATGAGCATCTAATAATATAGAACGATAAACATCGAGATTATTTGAAGTAAACAAAGCGTTATGAGGTTCGTAAAGTAGCACGCTTTCATCGACTTCATTCTTATTTAAAATGTATGGAGGATTAGACACAATCACATCCACTTTTACATTGTGCTTAATTAATGGTTTAAGACCATCACCTTCAAAAATTAATCCATCGACATTGTTTTTCAATAAATTAGAGAAGGCAACTTCATTAGCCTCTTTAGAAATATCGCTAAGATATAACGCTTTTAATTTCAAATGCTTGGCTAAAGAAATTCCAATACAGCCAGAACCAGAGCAGATGTCCGCTAAGACAAGAGGCTTGTCACCATATATTTTTAAGATTTTTCTTAGAGCGAAAGAGGCAACTTCTTCAGTCTCGCTTCTAGGAATTAAGACACGCTTATCGACATTAAATTTCGACCCAAAGAATTCGGTTTCACCCAAAATGTAATCAATAGGTTCACCATTTAAAAAACGGCTAAATTCCGACTCAAATTTTGGCAAATCCTGGATATTGTCATTGCGGTGCAAGTAAAATTCGCTCATGTTATCTAGATGATTATTCGCACATAAAAGAAGACGAACATTTATCTCATCTTTGGCTTTATTGTCTAATTTTTTAATTGCTTCTTTATATAGTTCAAATAGAGTTGCCATTATTATTTTCACCGAGCATTTTCATCTCTTGGTCATAGTGAATCAAAGCGTCAAGGATTTCATCTAAGTCGCCCTCCATAACGCGGTCTAACTTCTGAACAGTAAAGCCAATTCTATGATCAGTTACACGATTTTGAGGATAGTTATATGTTCGAATCTTTTCACTTCTTTCACCTGTTCCAACTTTAAGTTTTCGTTCATTACCAAATTTTTCTTCTTGTTCTTCTTGAAGCTTGGAATAGATTTTTGCTCTCAACATTTGTAGACAAATTTCGCGATTTTGAATTTGCGATTTTTCAGTCTGACAAGAAACAACAACACCAGTAGGTTTATGTGTCATTCTAACTGCTGATTCAGTCTTATTAACATTTTGTCCTCCAGCTCCTTGAGAACGGTATGTATCAACTTGGATATCTTCCATTTTTATATCCACTTCGATATCTTCCATTTCCGGCATCACTAAAACCGTCGCGGTGGAAGTGTGAATTCGCCCAGAAGCTTCAGTCTTTGGAACTCTTTGAACTCGATGTGCGCCGCTTTCAAATTTAAGACGAGAATAAACATTATCGCCTTTGATCATAAAAGAAACCAAAGAAAAGCCGCCGGCTTCTGAAATGTTTTCCTCAATCATTTGAACTTTCCAACCTTTGTGCTCAGCATATCGAACATACATCCTAAATAAATCGCCGGCAAAAATATTGGCTTCATCTCCTCCAGCAGCCCCGCGGATTTCAACAATAATATTTTTTCCATCGTTTGGGTCTTTAGGAAGAAGTAAAATCTTGATTTCATCAATTAATTTAGCTTCTTCTTCAATGAGACGCTTATGCTCTTCGCTTGCAAATTCAACAATCGAAGGATCTTCATCAAGCATCATCGTTTGGCTATCTTTTAAATCTTGTTCCAATTTTAAATATTTGTCATAGCAGTCAACAATCGGTTCAAGGCTAGCTCTTTCTTTAGAAAGATTTTTGAAGCGTTGCATATTTTGCATCACTTCATCTTTACCTAAATCATCATCAATTTCTTGAAGTCTATTCTTGGTGACTTCTAATCTTTTTAACATCGCTGTGTCCATAACGCTAGTAATACTAGCATATTTTTTGCTCTCTAAAAAGTGAGCGACTGCTTCTTTGCTATGATTAAGTTTTCTAAATTTAGGCAAAAATTGGACCAAATCTTATCTACGTTAATAAATATTATTAAAGTCGCTTTTTCTTCTTTGATAGAGGTAGCAAAAATAGTATAATCAAAAACGGAAATTATCTTATGAGTTATAAAGCGCTATATCGAACATATAGACCAAAGACTTTTGAAGAAGTCGCAGGTCAAAAACATATTGTTAAAACATTAAAAAATGCTTTAGCCAATAACAAAATCGCCCATGCCTATCTTTTCGCTGGTCCTCGTGGAACAGGTAAAACCACGATGGCAAAATTATTTGCCAAAGCTTTAAACTGCGAAGAAGGTATCGGCCATCAATGCAATAAATGTTCTAACTGCATCGAGATAAATGAAGGCTCTCATCCGGATGTCATCGAAATCGACGCGGCGAGCAATAACGGAGTTGAACAAGTTCGTGAATTAATCGATAAGGTCAACTATCTTCCTTTAGAAGGAAAATATAAAGTCTATATCATCGATGAAGTTCATATGATGACAACAAATGCTTTTAACGCTCTATTAAAAACATTAGAAGAACCTCCAAGCCACGTTATTTTTATTTTGGCTACGACCGAACCACACAACATCATTCCAACCATTATTTCTCGTTGCCAAAGATATGATTTTACAAAAGTAAGTGATGCAGATATTTATGAAAGAATGGTTGATATTCTCAATCAAGAACATATTGAATACGAAGAAAGCGCCGTTAAAGCTATCATTTCTCTTGCCGATGGAGGCGTTAGAGATGCTTTATCAATTCTTGATCAAATTCTCGCTTACTCTTCTTCCTCGCTAAAAGAAAAAGATGTCTATGACTTATTTGGCCTTACATCAATTGAAGAAAAAATTGCTTTCCTAAAAGCTATTAAAAAAGGTGATATTTCCTATTGCTTAGAAAAAATTGATTCATTTTCTCGCGGAGGCGTTGATTTAAAACGCTTAACAAATGATTTATTAGAAATACTAAAAGATGTCTTGGTGCTTAAAAAGACGAATGATGAATCAGAACTCACAGTTTTAAATGAAGAATCTGCTTCTTCGCTTGCTGAAATATTTGATTATCATTCTTTAAACGAAATGATCGCTACCTTTTTAAAAGCCCAGAGCGATTATAAAAATGTAAATAATATCAAAACAATGTTTGAAGTAATCGTTCTTAGACTTGCTACTTCAGGTGAAGAAAATGAGCCTAAAATTCAAACTAAAGAGGTCATAAAACCTGTTGAAAAGATAACCAAAATCGAAAAAGAGGAGACAAAAGAGGCTGAAGAGAGTGAACCTCTTGAATCTTCTAGTAATAAAGAGGAAGTAGAAAAAATCGAAGAAAAGCCTAGCGAAGAGCCTCATCATGATAATGTTGAAGAAGAGAAAGTTGACACTTTTAAAATAAAAGAAGAAACAAATACCGCTCCTATAAAAGAGGAAGAGAATAAAGAAGATAAAGAAGAATCAAATGATGAGTCTGCTCCTGATTGGCTTTTCGATGATGATAATGAAAAGAAAGTTGTCAACAGCGAAGGTGAATCTTACGAATTAGAAGATGATACTTTCATCAAACTCATGGTTTTGGGAAACAAAAACGAACGAAAAGAGTTGATGGGAAGATGGAATGAACTTAATTCATACATCAACCATCCTACCTTAGGCGATATCGTTGCTTTATTAAAAGATGGTAAACCATATCTAGTTAGCAATATTGCTGTCATCGTGGTATTTGACTTTGCTAAGTTAGCAACGAAATTTAACATTAAGAGCAACGCTGATAACGCAAGCAAGATTTTAAGCAAAATGTTAGGTCGCGAGGTCTTTGCCTACGCTATATCGCATGGTGAATCAACTAGACTTATAACTGCCTTTAATAATCTGAGACAAATATCTAAATTGCCTCGATTAAATGAAATAAATTTGACTTTGGAGGATTTAAGAAAATGAACATGCAACAAATGCTAATGCAAGCTCAAAAAATGCAAAGAGAATTAAAGAAAGCACAAGATGCTTTAAAAGAAAAAGAATTTAAAGTTTCAAAAGCTGGAATCGTGACAGTAGTAGTCAAAGGCGATAGAAATGTACTTTCTCTTGATATCGATAAAGACGCTTTAAATGAAGAGAGCAAAGAAATGGTTGAAGAATCAATTGTCTTAGCCATCAATGAAGCACTAGCTGAAATCGAAAAAGAAAGCGAAGCCATCAACGAACAAATAACCGGACGTTCTGGAGGACTATTTTAATTAATGAAAGAACTTAAAAGCATTTCTAAGTTAACCGATGCTTTTGAAAAGTTTCCAAGTGTCGGTCATCGCAGCGCCTCCAAGATGGCATATGCTACTTTAGACATGCATGAAAATGATGTCGAAGAACTCATAAATGCTTTAAAAGAAGTAAAAGAAAAAGTTCACAAATGTCCAAGATGTAACAACTACACCGAAGATGAGATGTGTGAGATTTGCCTAGATAAAAATAGAAATGCCAGCCAATTAATGGTGGTTACTTCTTCAAAAGATGTGGAAGTTTTTGAAAAGCTAAAAAGCTATAACGGCTTATATCATGTTCTTGGAGGAAATCTCTCCGCGTCTAATTTTATTGATGCCGAATCTCTATCGATTGATGCTTTAATTAAACGCATTGAGAAAGAAGAAATTAAAGAAGTCATCTTGGCTACTAATTCAACATTAGATGGAGAGACCACTGCTTTATATATAGCTAAACTATTAGAAGGTAAAGATATTAATGTCACCCGTTTAGGTTTTGGCTTACCAGTTGGAGGCTATCTTGAATACGCCGATTCACTGACTTTAGAAAAAGCTTTAGAAGGTAGAAAGAAAATTTAGAGGATAAAAGTTATGTTTATTACAGTTGAAGGACCAGAAGGATCTGGCAAAAGTAGCGTTACAAAAGAAGTAACAAAATTGTTAGAAAAAGACGGCTACACCGTTGTTTTAACTCGTGAACCAGGTGGCACGCCGATATCGGAAGAAATTCGCAATGTCATCTTAGATAAAAAAAACACTGATATGGATCCAATGACTGAAGCACTTTTATATGCCGCTAGCCGAAGGCAACATCTAGTTCAAAAGGTTTGGCCTTTATCAAAAGAAGGCAAAATCGTCATTTCGGATCGCTTTTTAGATTCTTCTTTAGCCTATCAAGGCGGAGCGAGAGGATTAGGCATCGATAAGATTTTATCGCTCAATATGTTCGCCACAGATGGTTTTTATCCTGATTTAACTCTCCTTTTCGATATAGACCCAGAATTAGGTTTGAAACGCATTGCTAAAAATGCGAATAGAGAAGTTAATAGATTAGACTTAGAAAAGTTAGATTTTCATAAAATGGTTAGACAAACATTTCTAGATTTAGCCAAGCGCTTTCCTGAAAGATATGTAATAGTGGATGCTTCAAAAGAATTTAATGAAGTCGTTCAAGATGCCTACATTGTAATTAAAGATAGATTGAATAAATGCAGATAGAAACTTATTTAGAAAAATATCAACCAGTAGTCTATAAAACATTTGTTAATGCTATAAGTAGCAATCGCCTTTCGCATGCTTATCTATTAAGCGGAGCGCCTGGAATGCGATTAAAAGAAACCGCACTTTATCTTGCTAAGTCACTTTTATGTGACAATGATAACCCACTTGCCTGCAACAATTGCATCACATGTTTAAGAATTGATGAAGGTAATTACGCCGATGTGATAATTGTCGATGGAGAGACAAATAAAATCAAAAAGAGCGATGTTAATCGCATCACTACTAGTTTTGATAAAACAGCTTTAGAAGAAAAAGGAATCATGATTTATCTAATTCACTTAGTTGAAAAGATGACTCCAGTAGCTATAAATTCTCTCTTAAAATTCTTAGAAGAACCCGGAAGAAATGTGTACGCCTTTTTAACAACTGAAAACGAATCGAAAGTATTGCCAACAATTGTTTCGAGAACTCAAGTTCTTCGCTTTAAAGCCATTCCTAGGGATGACATCATCAAGGACGCTTTAACTGAAGGTGTTTCAAAAGAAGATGCTGAATTATTAAGTTTCTTCTATAGCGATGGCAATACAATTAAAGAAGTTTTAGAGTCAGATAATTATAAGATTGCAAAAGAAGCTTTAGATGAACAGTTAGACGCTCTTTTACTTAATAAGGGCGAATCAATTTACACTTGCCAAGCCCATGTTATACCTCTTATCAAAAACGGCGAAGTAGCAAGACTATTTTTAAAAATGCTATCGCTAATCTTTGAAGATATTCTCACTTTTAATTTAGGAGAAGAAATAAAATTAACAACTTATAGTACAATAATAGAGGCTCTTAGTAAGAGAATTAGAAATATCGATAGAAGTTTATATCTCATCATGTCCTCGATTGAAAAAATCGATTTGAATGTGAATCTTGGTCTATTGTTAGACCATCTCATTTATGAGATAAGTTAAGGAGCAAACAATGAATTATTATGTTGCAATAAAATTTAGTGGAACCGGAAAAGGTTATTATTTCGGCACCGATGATAATAGTTTAAAAATTGGCGACAAAGTAGTCGCTGAATCAATTCGCGGCATGCAAGTAGGTGAAGTCGTCTCTTTACCAGTATCCACGAAAGAATACAAAAGTGAATTAGCTTTAAAACCGATAACTCGCAAAGCAAATGAAGATGATTTACTCATCTATGAAGAGAATAAAAAAAGAAGTAAAGAAGCTTTAAAAATAGCCTTAAAAGAAATAAACAATCTCAATCTTGAGATGCGACCAATAGAAGCAGAATATTCACTAGACGGAAGTAAGATTACTATCACATATGTAGCTGATGAACGAGTTGATTTCCGTGAATTATTAAAAATCTTAGCTCCAAAATTCCGTTGTCGAATCGATTTAAGACAAATAGGATCGCGCGATAAAGCAAAAATGATTGGCGGAATCGGTGTCTGCGGTCTTCCGCTTTGCTGTAAAACTTTCTTAACTAATTCCGAAGGCATTTCAATTAACAGAGCAAAAAATCAGATGTTATCGCTAAATATTCCAAAGTTAAGCGGTCACTGCGGCAAACTAATTTGTTGCTTATTATATGAAGATGACGCTTATAGCGAACTAAAGAAAGATTTCCCAAAAATTGGCGATGTCTTTAAAAAAGATGATGTTAATTTCAAGGTGAGCGGTATTAATGTCATCTCTAGAACTGTCAAACTTGAAAACGAAGATGGCATTAATGTTGTCTCTTTAAAAGAATTAAACGAACAATACAAAGGCAAAAAAGATGCGTTCAAAAAGTTTCGACAATAAAACTCCATTGCTGTATCTAGTTCCCACTCCGATTGGTAACTTAGATGAATTTTCATCTCGAGCAATTGAAATAATCAAAGATGCTGACTTAATTGCCTGTGAAGATACACGTGTAACTTTTAAATTGTTGAATTTCTTTAATATAAAGAAACCATTAGTTTCTCTTAGAGAACATAACGAAGTTCAGGAATCGCTTAAAATTATTAATAGCATCAAAGAAGGCAAAAAAGTTGTCTACATGTCTGATGCTGGCTATCCTTGCATCTCTGATCCTGGGAATCGTCTAGTTAAATTAGCTCTTCAAAACGGTATAAATGTTAGCTGTGTAAGCGGTCCGAACGCCTTCTTAAACGCCTTAGTTTGTTCAGGACTTGATACGACTCACTTCTATTTTCATGGTTTTCTAGATTCTAAAGAATCAGTCCGTAAAGAAGAATTAAGAAAACTCTTTAACAAAGAAGAAACTCTAATCTTTTATGAATCACCTCATAGAATTAAAAAAACATTAGAAAATATGTACGAAATATTCGGAGCAAGGAAGGCTTGTATTGCTCGTGAATTAACTAAACTGCACGAAGAATTTATTCGCGACAATCTAAAAGAATTGCTCGGGATTGATTTCGATACTATAAAAGGTGAAATAGTCTTACTTGTAGAAGGCAAAAGCAAAGAAGTTGAAATGCATTTAGATAATGCTGACATTTTAAAAATGGTAAATTCCTTCACCGAAAGCGGAATGTCAACAAAAGATGCGATTAAGCGAGTAAGCGAAATTACAAGTGTTAACAAACACTACATCTATAAAATCTTTCACATCAATTGATTTTCTTTTTCTTTTTTAAAAGGATAAAACCTAACGCGGAAACTCCGCCGCCAGCAATAAAGGAGATAGCGCTTAGTAAAACACCTGTTTTTAAGTGCGGTGTTTCATATTTTATTAAATAGCTAACTTCCCCTTCAGGAGCAATAAATCCAGCGAATCCGCCTTGGGCATTATAGACTTTTAACTGAGTGGTTTCTCCATTAACTGTGGCATAAACTTGCCATCCTCCAGTGTAGGCAAGCTGGCTAACAACAAAGCGAGGTTTATCATAATTCGTGGTAAAAGTGAATTTATTTACATTGTAAGTGACATTTTTAACTCCATTGTCTATGGCGTTTTGATATCGAGAAATGCAGTCTTCAAATGGTTCATAATATAGCCTAATTAGTGATGGAGATGAATAAAATTTATTCCCATCCACTTTGATGATGATGCGTTTAATTTTCTCTTTGCTATATAGCCCTCTCATGCTACGTGCCGAGTTACGAGTAACATTCATGAAGTTATCATAAGTAATGGTTTTACTATTGCCATTTTCATCTTCGCCGATTAAATAAATAGTCGCATTATAGTTATAATCATTGCTTGAGCGAACTGGATAATCTAGATAAAAGGCTGAGCCTTCCTTGCCAAGAGGGAAATATTTTGTTGTAGAAGGCTCTAAAACTATTTGATAACGATTAACTGGAGCATCGCTAGAAGATGTATCTGCGATCTTATATTCATCAACAATATCGCGGTCAGGAGTTAATGGATTAAAACTTCGATATTGTTTTTTATTGTTCTCATCTATTGAGTAAGGAGCGTAAATTCCTTTTAAATTTAATCCGATTGCTTTGGCGTTTTTCTTGCTGTTGCTTGGCGCTTCTTCATAGTTAAAATTATCGCCATATTCGCTCATAATATCGTAAACATCATCATTATCTAAGATTGCTCCATTGAAATAGGCTTCTTCATTTCTTAAAACAAATTCAGAGCCGGAATAATAAGGATAAAACGAATTATAGACTGAGCAAGCGCAACTATTTTTAAAATAGATGGTATCTAATGAAGTAGCGAAATTGATTTGATATTTATTTTTATATAAGTGATAACCATCATCATCGGAGTCGATGCGTTCATAATTTAAAGGAATGTTCGGTTCGTAGAATTGCCTCTTTGTGTTACCGTTATCATCTTTATAGGTGTAAGTTGTATCGCTATCTTTGCTTAAATAATATTTTACGCCTAAGAAAGCATCTAAATTAACGCGTTTTGAATTCATCATCCCGCTCCAAGAAGTATCGCCGGCTAGAACTTGTGAGAAGCGCATGAAATCATCAACTTCATTGTTGTAAAAAGAATGGAATGTTCCAAGCGAATTAAAATTCTCTAATTGCCCGATGTTGGCGTTAGATTCATATAGTCTTGAAGTTGATAATCTGAAATAGGAATCATCATTGCTTTTAATGTTATCGATAATTCTTGTTTCAGTTGGCACATTGACAAAACCACCTCCTACGCTATAGGAGATGCTTTGAAGGGAATGGATATTAGCAACTAATGTGCCGACAACAACTATCTCGATGATGTAGCTAGATTTTAAGACCGTCACTAAATGCTTTTTCTTCCACAATCCCGCAAATAAGCTTGTTTCAACAACCGTCAAGATGAGTTGATAAACAACTAAAATTATAATTTCTTCATCTTTAACAAAGTTGTTGTTATCTTTAATGAAATCTTGAGAAATAAAATATGTCATAAGCATCAAAGCAAAAGTGATGGCGCCTGAAATAATGACAACCCATTTATTTACTTCGTCTCGATGATCAAAATTAAGAGCAATATAAGTTAATGCTGCAATAGAAACGACAATTTCCCATCTTCCATAAGCGGTGACGAACGAACCACATAAGAAATAGAAAAACGGCACGAACAAAGCAAAAATTAAACCAGCCATCGCGATAAAATGCGATATCTTTCGATGTTTTATAGACCTATAAATTGAACAGCCCATCAAAATCATGCTTGGAGTGTAAAGGAAAATGCTGCTTCCAACATTTTCGAAATAACGATAATGCATGATGTTTGTAAAGCGGTCGGAAATAGTCGGATAGAAATAAGAACATAATGGGAAAAGAAAACTGTAATAATAGTCTTCGTAATTGCTTCCATAAGAAGTTATATTAGAACTCCAACAAGTGAAAAATATTTTAAAGAACTGGTTGTAGTCTCCTTCTTTAAGAGAAGCTTTTAAGACTTCAAAATATTGGGCGTTCTGTGCGCGATTAATTGAAAATGAAGATATTAAAGCTGGAAAGACACAAAACATCGATAAACCGATACCAAATAGGAAACCTAAAAAACCAAATGCAATGACAAGCAAATTATCTTTTAAATCTCTAGACTTAAGAGTTTGGAAATATCGAAAGCCAGCATAAATAACTCCAAATATCCCAATGGTAAGCAAGAAGAAATAATTGGAAATCCCTAAGCAAAAGAATCCGATGAAAAGGAATAAAATTTGTTTTTCTTTTAAAACTTTTTCAATGCCAAAAAGAATGAGAGGAAAGAAAGTTAAAACTTCATAAAAGCAGTTAAACCATAGATAATAAGCCATCCAACCTGTGAAAGCGTAAGCGATAGAAAAGATTCTCGCACTGGGTTCACTTGCTCCTAGATATTTAAGATAAATTCTAAAGAAGAGACCTCCGGTAACAAGCCTAGCTATGCTTATTAAAGACATCATTTGAGGAATGAAACTGCGTGGAACAAATAAAATTGGAAATGTGAACGGCGAAAATAATCCATAATAGGTATTCGCAAAGATATTATCCGCACCTAAAAAAGTATTTGAATCGTAAAATGGAAATTGACCAGTTGTAAAGAAAGTCCACCAATCATCGTAGAAATTGTAATAAAACTGATATGTTTGTTGAGCAAAATCTCCCCCGTAAGGAGTGGTGAATTTTTGACTCATTAAAGCATAGCCAAAAAAGGCAAATCCAACTCCAATAAGGGTTAAAACATAATAGAAAAATGAATGAGGATTTTTTAAGAAAGCGAATTTTTCTTTTATTTTATCTTTAAGTTTTAGCTCTTGAATGTAGGATTCATCCATGGATTAATTATCTAATATATAAATATAAAATGGTATTTAAACCAATTAAAAAGAGTCTTTCTTAGACTAAATCTATGATTATTGAACTTCTTCAGGCTTTATAGATGGCCCGACAAAGTCGGAGACTGGAAGAGTAAAGATAATTCCTTGTCCTCTGCTGTCTAAGCCAGCTTCTTTATAAATTGCTGATACAATCGTATCTTTTTGTTCAGCATCAACAAGTATAAAAACAATTTCTTTTTCAGGAGTAATGGAAATGCCAAAGAACTTTTCGATGTCGCTATTGCCAGTTCCTTTGCCATGGAAAATAGTTCCTCCTCGTGCGCCGGCATTTTTCGCGGCAAGCATGACTAAATCAGAGAATCCATCATTAATGATGCAAACAATTAATTCGTTTTCGACTTTTTCCATAATTTCTTGTTCTCCTTTTTGCTAATTTGACGTGTATTAGTTAAAAATTTATAGACGCTAACGCCGGCGACGCTAGAAAGTTTGACTGAAAAAGCAATTCCTTTCGCGGCGCTAGATATGTGGAATCTTTCTGAGATTTTTTCTTTAAATTGAGGGACATCTTCATCTTTGATGAAGGTGAATATGAGCTGTTTTTTCGGGCCTTGAAGTTGCGACTCTCGTAGATATGTGCCTTCGCCAATGGTTGTCACACTCATGGCAACATTTAAATCATGAAGAATTTTAATAATGCCATTTGCTTGTCCATAAGCAACGATGATGACAAACATCTTTAATGGCTTAATTTCATTTGTTTGATCAAAAGGAGCATGCTCAATAACTTTTTCTACAGTCTTGTCTTTAATCTTTTTGACAATTTCTTTTACATTAGTTTCCATAAGCCCTCCTTAAAAATGAATGATTTGATCGTCGAATTCTTCTTTGACTCTGAAGCGAGCAAGTTTGAGTTGGTTGTTCTGCTTAATAGTCACGAATAATCCAATACTCTGTATAGTCAATAACGGCATCATAGCCACGATGGCAATCGTGCCGAATGCATCGGTCATAATATAATCAGTGGTTTGATTATGGAAGGCATAGCAAGCTCCAATCGCATAAGGAAGAATGAATGTTGAGTTCATCGGTCCTGAGACAACGCCACCAGAGTCAAATGCTATAGCAAAATAAATATCCGGGACAAAGAAAGACAAGGCGAAAGCTAAAATATAGCCAGGCACAATAATGTATAAAAGATTGAATCCAAGTGAAACTCTTGCCATTGATAATCCGATGGCTAGGCCATTTCCCAGTGCAAGAGCGGTGAAGACCGCATTTTTATGAACTGCACCAGAGCTGACATTTTCAATTTGATCGGTGAGAACATGAACGGCAGGCTCGGCAAAGACGGCAGCGATACCTAAGACAACGCCAATGAGAATTAGATATGGCATTGAGCTCGCTAATTCTTGCCCAAGTTTTTGACCGATAGGTAAGAAACCAGCTTCAACTGCCCCTAAGAAAAGAACTAATCCAATATAAGTGATAAGTAAGCCGACCAAAATATCGATTAATTTTTTGCTAGGGAGTTTTAAAACAAGAAAGTTATAAACAATAAAGAAGACAAGAATAGGAGAGATGGCTAATAGAACACTTAAAAACGCTCCATTCCCACCTTCATGGTAGAAATAGCCTTCAAGCAAATGTGGGAGAATTTCACGCCATTCGTTTCCGATCGTAGAAGGCTCAAATGTATAACTGACATCTTTCATAGATAATGAAAGTATCATGACAACTAAAATTGGCCCTAGTGAAGAGAATGCTACAAGACCGAAGCTATCAGCATTTTTATTTCCGCCTTTACTTGCGGCGATACCAATACCTAAGGCAAGAATAAATGGAACTGTAATTGGACCAGTAGTGACGCCTCCAGAATCAAGGGATAAAGGAATGAAATTATCGTCAACTAAACAAGCTAAAGCGAAGAGTAGCCCATAGAAAGCTAAAAGCCAAATTTTAAGGGATTTGCCAAATAAAATGCGCAAAGCACCAACAACTAAGAAGATTCCAACTCCGACGCCAATGCCAATAATTAAAACCCATTTATTGATCGGAACTTGTTCGGCTAAAACGGCTAAATCAGGTTCGGCAACCGTTACAAAAACGCCAACCAAAAAGAAGACGATGACGAGTAAAATCATGTTTTGCTTTTTAGTGATAGAAGAGCCTAAATATTCTCCGATTTTAGACATCGAGCGTTCGCTACCATAATTGAATAGCCACATGCCAAAAGTAACTAATACTGCACTGATTAAAAAGAGTGTTAATTCAGGGAGAGTCAACATCTCAGTTTTGGTTATAAATTTAGTTAAATAAACTACTAAAACTACGGCAACAACCGGTAGTGAAGACAATGCTGCTTCTTTTAATTTTTTAAGGAGTTCGATTAACATAGGTTTATTATATAAAAGAAAATAAAAACCATTCAAGAATAAAATTCGAACTATAGTCCGATATTTACTAATTTTAAAATGTAAACAATCGATTAAATCGAATTTATTTAGTTTTTAAAACTGAACAATTTTATGAATTCTTGCGGAATTTCTGTTTTGAATGTCATCAATTTATGACTAAGAGGATGAACAAAACTTAATTCATATGCATGTAAGCCTAATCTATTTAAAGGATTTGATGGTTCACCATATTTATCATCGCCGATGACATAGTGATTGATATTGCCAAGTTGAACACGTATTTGATTTTTTCGCCCAGATTCAATATTTATATCAAGCAATGAATATGTCTTGTTTGAACGAATCACTTTGTAATTGGTGATACATTTCTTACCGTTCTTTTTATCATTTGTCACATACATTAAATTGAGCGAATTCTCTTTTAAATAATTAACAAGACAATCTTCTTTCTTTTCTAAAGTGCCTTCAACGATCGCGTAATATCGTCTAGATTTAACTATTTCATTCCAATTTTTCTGCAAAGCATCCTTGATTTGTGGATTTTTTGCAAAGACGAGCACTCCTGAAGTATCTTCATCAAGACGGTGAACAATATAGATGCGGCTGCGCTTATCTTTCTGTTGGAGATAATCATTGACCATTCGATAAGCCGTTCTTCCTTTTTCGTTATCACTGGCAACTGAAAGTAAGCCACTTGGTTTATTGATGACAATTAATTCAGCATTTTCGAAAATTATTGGTAGATTTTTTCTTTCCTTTTTAGCAATGCGGTTTTTAGAAACAATTACCGTATCATCCTTGCTGAGTTTTAAATTAAATTGACTAACTGGAGCTCCATCAACCGCAACTTGATGATTGCTCAACAGCGATTTAACTGTATTCCTCGATAGTGATGGGTATTTTTCTAAAAGAAAAGGAAGTAGTTCACATTCAGAATGAACTTTAAATTCTTTAATTGAATTAGGATTAACTTTCCCTTTTCGAATATCTTTCTTTTTATCGTTTTTATTCATCTATTTTTGAATATTTTAAAAGATCTTTATAGCACTCTGGCCTTCTATCGCGGAAGACGCCCCAAGAAATTCTTTCTTTATTTATTTCATCTAAATCAAATTCATGAATGCGATAACCTTCACTTTTGCGATCCATCTGTTCAACAACTTCTCCATGAGAATCAGCAATAAACGAAAAACCCTGAAATTCCATCGATGAGTTCATGGCTTTTTCAACGCCGACTCTATTAGAGGCTAACACAGGAATTATGTTTGCGGCGGCATGACCTCGCATCGTATTTTGCCAATGGATCATCGAGTCGCGAACTAATACAGGCTCGCTTCCAATCGCGGTTGGAAATAGTAACAATTCCGCGCCTTTCAAAGTGAGGATTCTCGCAGTTTCAGGAAACCATTGATCCCAACAAATGCCAATGCCAATTCGCCCAAATTTAGTATTAAAGACTTTAAATCCAGTATCTCCAGGTGTGAAATAGAATTTTTCTTCATAGCATTGACCGGTTGGAATATGGGTTTTTCGATATAAACCCAAAACTTTTCCATCGCTATCAATCATGGCTAAAGAATTGAAATAATTAGTTCCACTTCTTTCAAAGAAAGAAATTGGTAAAACAACATTGTATTTTTTAGCTACTTCTTGAAATGTTTTGATAGTTTTAGAAGTTTTAAATTCTTCAGCAAGAGAAAACTTATCATAATCTTCTACTTGGCAGAAATATAAATTAGTAAAAAGCTCTTGAAGCAGAATGATATTTGCACCTTCCTTGGCGCAATTTTCAACCATACGTATAGCTTTTTTAATGTTTTCTTCATAATTAGAAGAACAAGACATTTGAGTTATTGCTACTTTAATTTTCATTGTTTTTAATAAACTCCTCTTGATATGGAATTTGCATCGTGATGCAGTGGATATTGCCTCCACCTAATAAGATTTCTTTGCTATTTATTTGAATGATTTCTTTATCTGGATAGAGATTTTTAAGTTTGTTAAAAGCTAATTTATCTTCTTTTACTCCAAAACCAGGGAGAATAACAAATTTTTCTCCTTGATAAAAATTGATATAACTTGCAGCTAAGCGAGACCCTTCAAGTCTAGCTTTAGCATCGAAGCGAGAGCTCTTAATTCCTTTTGCTTCTTGTTTACTCATATAAAGAGGTTTTGGGAGCTTGATTTTAACTATTTCAAATTTTCTTCCCATCGCATCAGTTTCATTTTTGAGCGTTTTATAAGCATCATAAGAATATTGATATTGTGGATCATCTTTGTCATCAGTCCAGCCAAGAGCAATTACACCAGGTCTAATAAAACAAGCGATATTATCGACATGTTCATTTGTTTCGTCTTCATATATTCCATGCTCTAACCAAATGATTTTGTTAACACCTAAATATGTTTTTAAATTCTCTTCAATCTCTAATTTAGATAATCGTGGATTTCTTCCTTTTGAAAGAAGACAGGCTTTAGTTACTATGCAAGTTTTTTCTCCATCGGTATGTATGCTTCCACCTTCAAGAATAAAATCATCAAGATAGTAGCGTTCCACTTTAAACAATTTAGCTAATCTTCCAGCGAGCAAATCATCATCTTTATAGTTAGAATATAAGCCATCTACGTTACCGCCCCAGGCATTAAATCTAAAATCAACAAGTCTCATTTTATCGTTATTTTTAACAAATATAGGACCTGTATCACGCGCCCAGGCATCGTCATATTTAATCTTTATCGGATAGATGTTTTTCTTATTTTGATAATCAGAAATAACCTTGTTATAAATTGAAGGATGAATGCCTACAAATACTGGCTCATATTTAGCGATTGCTTCAATGACTTCTTTGAAGTTATCTTGAGCAGGCTTGGCATTATTTCGCCATGTGTCTTTTCTAAAAGGAATGAGAATCAATGTTCCTGAATGCTTATCGCCTTCAAAAGGCATTTCATAGCCATCAGAACGAGGATTGGACAAATGTTTAGTTAGATAGTCATTTAATTTATTTTCGTAGATGTGATATCTTGACCATTTTGAAACATCGATTACATTAACTTTGTTAGCTCCGTAATCGCTTAAAATAGTGACATTCAATTTTTTATATTCTTCAATTCGTTCAATGAGTTCTTTACTAAAGACTTCACCAGGAACAATTAAAGGAATTCCAGGCGGATAAATCATGATTGATTCTTTAGAAATTGAATTGATTGCATCGCTTAAATCGACAATTTTTCCAGGAGCGTGAAAAGCCGCACGTGGTCTAATAAGTTGGAAAGGAAAATCGATTCCAAAAGCGTGCTTGGGGTAATTATATTTCTTAGAATAATGTTTCTTTGAAATATCTTTTAAAGCTTTAACGAGTCGACACATTTGAGCTTTATTGTTGCCAAGAGCTAAAATGCCCATCACAGCGTATGTTTCAGCTAATTCAAGTTGAATGTTATAGTCTTTCTTTAAAAGTTGATATAGTTGGAAGCCATTGATATCAAGATGTTCTAATTTAATGACAAGTTTGGTGTCGTCATAATCAAAGCAACCGTTTTTCAAAAAATGCTCTCTTCCGCATACGACAAAGCCAGGTATCTTTGAGATGTGCTCTCTAGCATAACTTGATAATCCGTGAACTCGATCCATGCACTCTTGCCCGTGAATAGCGACATATTCTCGAGCAACATCTAAAGAAGCGATAAGGATGCTAGATGGAGAAGTTGTATTTAAAATATTCAATGATTTTCTAACACTTTCCTGGCAAATTACCTTCGATTTCAGTAAAAGAACCGAAGATTGCGTTAAAGATCCGCCGGTTTTATGGAAAGAAACTGCCGACATATCTGCGCCGGCATCCATCGCTGAAATTGGACCATTTTTATCAAAATAATAATGCGCCCCATGAGCTTCATCGGTAAGAACAACCATTCCGCGAGCGTGGGCTTCATCAACAATTCGTTTTAAATCATTGACCGCCCCAAAATAGGTTGGATTGATGACGAATACCGCCTTTGCAGTCGGGTAGCGTTGCATAGCTTTGATATAGTCATCAACTGATGGCTGATTAGCTATTTCAAGTTCCATATCAAGTTTAGGCGCCACATAAACTGGGCAAGCGCCAGAAAGAATCAAAGCGGAGATGATTGATTTATGAACATTTCTCGGCAAAATGATGCGGTCATTAGCTTTACATGCCGTCATTATCATCGCTAAAATGCCCGATGAAGTGCCGTTTATTAGAAAAAATGCGTGATCAGCGTGAGTGAAATCCGCCATTAACTTTTCAGCTTCAAGTACAACTCCTTTAGGATTGGCTAAATTGTCCATTCCAATCGGAGCGTTAACATCCACTCGATAAGTCATATCGCCTAAAAAAGATTTAAGCTTATTGGAAACATTTCCCATGTGATGTCCTGGAACATCAAGCGGCAATACATCCGAATTAACATATTTTTTTAAGGCATCGAAATACGGTGTTTGTCTTTGATCTAATTTACTCATAGCGATTATTATATTTTACAAAGTAAAAGTATTCAACTTACTATTCAAAACTACTTTTAAGATGCGAATTTATGGAAAAATTCCACCATGGCTAAATTGCATTTAAGCCCTTCGCCAGTAAACATAAAATGATTATAGATGTGAGCAACTTTTTTATTTGGACTTGTTTCTAACAAGAACTGAGCATTAAGCGAATATTTTTCAGCATCTTTTCTTAACTTCAAAGTCTGATCAACGAATATATCGTGATAAGAACTCGAGGCAAATAGAGGCGATGTTTTCACACCTTTTTTAACATAGAATGAAGGGGATAGCTTCTCCATATAACCTTCAGTGAAACAATGTTTTGAGAAAATCTTTTTAATGTCTTTTTTCACTAAAAGGCTTTTAGCAATTTTCATCAGTGATGAATAATCATACATTGTGGAATTTAAAGCTACGCATTTAATTTTGACATTTGGAAGTCTTTCGATGTGGAAATAATCTTGAATTTCTTTATTGTGATATATCAAATCAACCATCAAGCAAATATGTCCGCCGGCAGAGTCACCCATAAGGCAAAGATTGTCGTCATTAAGATTGAATTCAAGATGGTTTTTTTCGATAAATTCTAAGACTTTAAAAACATCCTGAACTTGACTAACAAAATCGATGTTTTCATCGTTATTAATCAAGCGATAGTTAGGGGTTATAACCTTAAAGCCTTTATCAGCAAACCAAGATGAGAAGACTCTTTGACCATCTTTTTTCCCATAGACATATGCTCCTCCATGAATATAAAGAAGAGTTATCCCATTTTCATGATTTAAAACTGGTGAATAGATGTCTAATTTATGATATTCATCCTCATCATTAACATATTCAAGGTCCTTCAAAAGGTGATAAGTTCCAAAAGTTTTATTGTTCTTAGCGAACTTCTTGTCGCCTCGAGCCATAGCCTTAATAAAAAATCTTAAAGGTATCTTAATAAACATAAATTTAGCATAGCACAACTAATTTGATAAAATTAACTAAACTATGAGTAAATACAAGAAAAAAGTTTATACCTTGCTAATTAGTTTTCTTTCGATAATTACTATTTTTATCTTGTTACTCATTTTAAGAACAAATAAAGATATCTCCGAAGGCTGGTCTAGAACGATTTCAAGATGGATGCAGTATGCCTCATCAACGCTTTTTAGTTATTTGCCTTTTTCAATGTTTGAATTTTTCATCATTTTGCTTGTTATCTATGTCATCATTCTTCTAATAGTTATCATCAGAAGACTACATCGTTTTAGCTTAAGAGGTTCATCGCCTTATTTTCTAAACCTCGGCATTGTTATTTCGCTTGTTTGCTTAATATATCTCGGAACAGCTGGCATGGAATATAACCGTTATCCAGTTGAAGTCCCGCAGTATAGAACATTATTAAAGGATACCGATAAATACATCGATATCACCGCATATTTTCAAGATGACTATAACGAAATATCGAAAGATCTAACTTACAACGAAGATGGCTCATTAATTCGACCATATTCCATAAATGAATTAAACGAAATCATGTTGCAAGAATTTAAAGTATTCGATGATAACGATTACTTCACTAAGAAAACGACCAAAGCAAAAGAAATGCCGGTACTAGGCTTAATGTATCGAGAGCTTGGAATAACAGGCGTTGCATTCGCCCCGACCGGAGAGGCTAATATCAATCCATACATAACCGCAGGAGAATATGCATTTACATTAGCTCATGAAATTGCTCACACCAAAGGCATAATTCGAGAAGAAGATGCTAATTTAGTCGCTGCCTATATTTGCCTAAATTCCGAAAATGAATATCTTCGTTATTCCGGTTATGTCTACACCATCAGTTCAATCTATCCTTTTATTTATGCGACCAATAATAAAGAAGCTATCAAGTCATTCCAAAATGGTTTTTCTAACGAAATAAGAAAAGATAGCTATTCTAGATATTTGTATTGGCAGGAGCACAATAAAGCTCGAAAAATCGGCAACTTCTTTAACGATTTATATTTAAAGTTAAATGGCAATAATGGAACAATATCCTACAGCGATAACATCGACACAAAAGAAGAAGATAATAAATACATCATCAATTCATATTCGCGTTATCAAGCGTTATATCTATCGCTTTATTTTAAAGATTTCGATAATTAATTTTTGGAAATAGAATTTATATATTCAGTTTCAACCTTCACATCAAGGCGAGGGAATAATGGTTGAGCTTTTTCTACCTTTAAGCCAGCGTAAGGGCAGAATTTTAAAATTGTTTCATAACTTTGAAGTTCTTTTTTAACGCCAAACTGAGCGTAAACCTTCTCGGCGCTTTCAACAAGAACCGGTGAAAGTAATTTAGTGGACACCAAAATGGAATTAGTAAGAACCGCCATCACTGTTTTAAGTTCATCGATTCGATTTTCTTTAGCTAAAACCCAAGGTTCGCTCTCTTCAATGAATTTATTGCTCGCATTTAGTAGGTTCCCAACTGCAATTAAAGCTTCGCTAATCTTAAGATCGTCCATATTAGCTTCATATTCTGCGATGACTTTTTCAGTTAAATCTTTCATCGCTTTCGCAGAGTCATTTAAAGTAGAAATTTCAGGCACAACTCCATCGAAATACTTGATTATCATGGTAGAAACCCTGCTAATGAGGTTGCCAAAGTTATTTGCAAGATCGACATTGACGCGTTCTGCAAATAGTTCAGGAGTAAATCTTCCATCGCTTCCAAAGGAGAACTCACGAGCTAAAAACCAACGCACAGCATCAACACCATAACGCTTAATAAGTGGAAATGGAGAAACAACATTGCCACGCGATTTTGACATCTTCTCACCGTTTAAATCTAATAGTCCATGTACAAAAACACGATCAGGAAGTCTTAATCCAAGACCTTTTAAAAACATTGGCCAATAGATGACATGGAAGCGAGAAATGTCCGCGCCGACAACGTGTACAATTTCGCTATCTTCATCTTCCCAGAATTTCTTAAATAAAGATTCATCTTTACTATCATAGCCTAAGGCGGAGATGTAATTTGTTAAAGCATCTAACCAAACATAGACGATATGTTTTGGGTTTTCTCTTATTTGAATGCCCCAATCAAATGATGTTCTTGAAACGCACAAATCATTTAATCCTGGTTTAATAAAAGTGTTCATCATTTCGTTCTTTCTATTAAGCGGAAGAATAAATTTAGGATTTTCATCCATTTCTTTTAATAAGTCTGGAAGATAATTTTGTGTTTTAAAGAAATAAGCTTCTTCTTTTGCTTTATGAACAGGTCGATGACAATCAGGGCAGAGGTGTTCTTCACCAACTTGTGTATCAGTCCAAAAAGATTCACAAGGTGTGCAGTACCAGCCTTCATAATCGCCTAAATAGATATCGCCATTGCTCAATAATTTTGAAAAAACATCTTGAACAACTTTTATATGTCTTTCTTCGGTTGTGCGAATAAAATCATCATTAGAAATTTTCATCGCCTTCCAAAGTTCCTTAAACTTTTCAGCGATTTCATCGACATATTGTTGAGGAGAAACGCCTTTTTCTAAAGCTTTCTTTTGAATCTTTTCTCCGTGTTCATCAGTGCCTGTTAAAAAATAAGTTTCCACGCCACGCATTCGTTTATAACGAGCTAAAATGTCGCACATTGTCGTACAGTAGGCATGACCAATATGCGCTTCAGCGCTTGGATAATAAATAGGTGTAGTGATGTAGAACTTGTTTTTCATATGAGGTACTCCTTGTTCTAATTTAATTATACATAATTATAATCCGCAAATTTGTTTAGTTGTTGAGTTAGTGCTTCCCCAAATTTTGCAGGCATATTCTGGGTGATCAATAAAAGGATTGCGATTACCTTGGAGATATTGTGCGCCTGAATTACGCCTTTGTTCACGTTCATCAACATTGTATCTAAGATTCCATTTCAATAAATCAGACAATTTCCCCATCATATTATCGTTGTTTTTTCTAGAAGTAGAGTGGTAGTCTAAATCAACTAAACTGAGACTGCTGCTTGCTACTACACAATAAAAAACAATGCGTGCCGAATCACCACGATAACTTTCTATACCAAAACTCTCTTCTGCAGGATCCCAACCTTGGGTACCGCTCTTTTCGCCTTCAACATAGAACGAATTCCCTCGTGAACCATTTTCACTTGAAACAGTGGGGCGAGGCATATGAATGTCAGCTTCAACTTTATTTCCACCGTGTGAATCCGGCCAAACATGTTCTTTATTAAAAGAAGTTATAGATTTACCTGAATAAAAACTAATAACCTTGGTGCCATAAGGTTGCCCGTTGGAATCAAATTTAACAGAATCCGGATCGTAATCAGTATATCTAAACGGCCCGCTTGCCGAAGTCCCCATGTTTTTGTATCCAACTGTTGATTTTCTCTTAGACGAATTTAAACTTCGGAGTTTGGATAAAAGAGTTTCGCCACTATCAGAAGATGAAATAGAGGCATAGTAGCCATCATATTCTTGACTGCCTCCTCCTTGAGATGTCTCTGAATTAGATGAACTATTAGAATCATTGCCGCTATTACTAGTTGTCTCACTTGATGTTTCACTAGATATTCCACTAGATGTTTCACTTGTGGTGTCGCTACTGTCAAGAGAATTGCTGTTCGTGTTTAAAGAATTATTCGAACATCCCGCTAAAAGAAGAGCGATAATAGCAAATGATAATCTAATTGTATTTTTTATCTTTTTCATAAATAAAATAAAGTCCACCCTTATGGATGGACCTAATCTCCTTATTTCTTTAATCCGTATTTCTTATTGAAACGGTCTACACGACCATCATTGGAAACGAATCTTTGTTTGCCGGTATAAAATGGATGGCAATTTGAACAAGTATCAACATGCAAATCTTTGCTAGTTGAATGTGTTTCGAATGTGGCTCCGCACGATACACATGTAACAGTTACCTTATGTGTCTCTGGGTGAATTCCTTTTTTCATAACATTTAACTCCTTCCGCCTTAAGCCATAAAGGTCTTAAAGAAAGTAACGTTATAGATTTTAGCATTGCTAAGTATCTAAAAACAACTAAATGTTTGTCTGTCCAATTCCCTTAACTAAGAAAAAGTGTTAGAAATGTCTAGAAGTAAAACCAAAAATGTTGATGACATGCTGTGAGATGTTGTTTTTAATTTGCTCGATTTCAAGCCAATTTATGTGATTAATAGTCTCAAAGATTTCTTTTTTTAGAGAAAAATAATGTCTATGTACACCCACACGAATATAATTATTAATGCGCATATGAGCAAAAACGAGAAAATTAAAAAAATAGTCATCATTGGAGGCGGAGTATCTGGTTTAAGCGCTGGAATATATGCCCAAAAGCATGGCTTCATCAGTGAAATATATGAAAAGAACCCAACCAACGGAGGACTTTGTACTTCTTGGTATCGAAAAGGCTATAAGATTGATGGCTGCATACATTGGTTGACTGGAACAAAAAGTGGAACCGACTTAAATAATATGTGGAAAGATGTCGATGCTTTTGATGATGACGACATCATCTATTCTGATAACTTCGGCTCTATTGAATATAACGGAAAAGTTATTACCTTTTGGAGTGATTTAGATCGCTTAGAAAAAGAACTCATCGAAATATCACCTATAGATAAACGTCGCATTCACAAGTTGATAAAATATACGATTAAATTCTATAAAATGCCTCTTCCGATGGAAAAGCCATTAGCAACTTTAAACATCATCGATTATCTAAAATTTGGTTTCAAAATGATTCCTTATCTTCCAGCATTTTTATACGCTTGCAATATTTCGCAAAAACGATTTGCATCAAAATTTAAATCCGAAGATTTGAAGCATGTGTTGTCTAAAATTGTCCCAGGAAGTGGGAATTTATATACCACTTTGTACGCCCTTGGGACTAATGCTTTTAATAATGGAGGCGTTCCAAAAGGAGGTAGCACTTCTATTGTTAAAAGAATGGAAGATGAATATCGTCGATTAGGTGGATCTATTCGTAACAATTCGGAAGTAGTTGATATTGAAATTGTCGATAAAATTGTAAAGTCAATAACTCTTAAAAATGGTGAAAAAGTAAATGCCGATTATTTTGTCTCATGTATCGATGCCTATGAATTGACTCGAAAATTATTAAAAGAGGAGAGCAAGGAAAAGAAGTTCAAAAAACGTTTTGTCAAAATGGATAAATATCCTTTGCCTTCCTGCTTCTATGTTTCCTTCTCCGCAGATGTTCGAAAATTAAAAGAATTAAATATAACAAATACTTACGAATTTAACTGTGAGCCTTTTGAAGTGGCTAAAAAGAGTGAAGAAACCATTAAGATACGCGATTACAGTTATGATAGCTCCTTTATCAAAGATGGTAGAGTTTTACTTAATGTCTTAATTCATCAAGATGATCGTGACTATTACTATTGGGAAAAATTACATCAAAATTATTCCGATTATTACAAAGTAAAGATGAAAATTGCCTCACTTGTTAAAAGTCGAATCGAAGAGCATTTTAATATTTTGAAAGATGATTTAGAAATCATCGATGTCGCCACTCCGATGACTTATAAAAGATATGTAAATGCCTATCGAGGAGCTTACATGCCATTTTCATTTACTGCGGATGGAAAGCAACTTCTTCACCATTCTAAAGTGAAAGGAGTGCATAATTTAATACTAGCGGGCCAATGGATAATAATGCCTGGAGGCTTGCCAATCGCTCTTATGAGTGGCAAATTTGCCATTCAATTAATATCAAAAAAAGAACATAAATCGATGTTCTTACCAATATATAGATTTCATTTCAAATAAGAGGAGGAAAAGATATGCTTAGTAAAAAACAAGCAATTGAAGTCTTAAATAAAGGACTATCAACTGGAGCAGATTACGCCGAGATATTTATCGAAGATAAATTGTCTTACGGCTATTCAGTTGAAAATGGAAAAGTTGAAACAACTTCAACTTCCGAAACTTTCGGTGCCGGCATTAGATTATTAAAGAAGCTACAAAGCGTCTATGGCTACACCAACGATGTATCAAAGAAAGGCTTATTAGCGTTAGCCGAATCTTTATCATCATCTTTTGAGGGAAAACAAGAATTAACAGTTACATCTTTAAAGATTAAAAATGTTAAAAACCGTCACCCACATGTTAGACCTAATGCCTTAGAAGATAGTAAAACTAAAATCGACTACATCAAAAAAGGCGATGAAGCGATGAGAAAAGTAAGCGATAAAATCGTGAGAACTCAATCAGGTTTAAATCACTACGAAAACAAAATTACACTTATCACTTCTAAAGGTTTCATCTACAAAGATAGCAAAGAAAGAGGGAGACTATTCCTCAGCTGTGTTGCAGCAGATGGTGATAAAATCGAAACCGGATTTTCTGGTCCAGGCGCTAGTGCTGGCTTTGAATATTTCGCCGATAACATCGACCCGGTAAAATTAGGCAAAGAAACCGCCGAGAGTGCTTTAACCATGTTAAATGCTAAAGAATGTCCAAGCGGAATTATGCCAGTTGTAATTGGCAACGGCTTTGGAGGAGTTATTTTCCACGAAGCTTGCGGACACGCTCTTGAAGCAAGTGCAGTGAGCAAAAACTTATCAGTCTTTGCTAATAAATTAGGCCAACAAATCGCTTCACCAATTGTCACCGCCTACGACGATGGAACTATCGTCAATGGCTGGGGATCAAACAATATCGATGACGAAGGCAATCCAACTCATCGAACATTATTGATTGAAAAAGGAATTTTAAAATCATATTTAATCGATAACTTCAATGGACGAAGAATGGGCATGGAAGGTAATGGCGCCTGCCGTAGAGAATCCTACCGTTATGAGCCAACTTCAAGAATGTCGAATACATTCATTGCTAACGGAACTAGCACTCCAGAAGAAATCATCAAAGCCACAAAACTTGGCTTATATGCAAAATCACTTAAAGGTGGTTCGGTCAATCCAGCGACCGGTGAATTCAATTTCGGTTGCAGCGAAGCCTACATCATTCGCGATGGAAAAATATGTGAACCAGTTCGTGGAGCAAGCTTAATTGGCTCAGGAAAAGATGTATTAATGCACATTGACATGATTGGAAACGATTTATTGCGTGCCCAAGGGATGTGCGGTGCAGCATCAGGTTCTATCCCAACCGATGTTGGGCAACCTACCATCCGCGTAAGTCAAATTTTAGTTGGAGGAAATGGAGGAGAACTCAAATGAAAATAAATACAAATAAATTCTTTGAATTAGCCAAAGAAAAAGGTTTAGAAGCTTGTGATTTATCCTTTTCTCATAGCAAAGAAACAAATGTATCTTTATTCCATAACGAAGTAGATTCGCTTTCTCAAAGCGATACATATTCATTGCTTGCTAGAGGCATTTATAACGGCAAGATGGGAACCGTTTCTACTGAGAAATTTGATAAAAATACGCCACAATTCTTGGTTGATTCAATCATTGAGAACGCCAAAAACGTTGAAACAAATAACCCAACAATCATTTATAAAGGCAGTAAAAAATATTCGAGAAAAAATGTCTTTAATAAAGAAGTTCTCTCAGAAGATATCAAAGACAAGATTGCCGTTTTAAGAGAAATTGAAAAGAAAATCAGAGCCTTTGATAAGCGCATAAACGAAGTCGCAATGCTTGGCTATGTTGAACACTTCGACGAATCATTTATGAATAATTCATATGGTTTAAAACTTAAAGATAAAAGTGCGATATATGAATATTATGCTGAAATCACTGTTCAAGAAGGCGAAGAAATCAAATCCGGATTCAAAATTTTTGCTTCATTAGATCCTAAAGAATTTAATATCGATAAATTTGTTAAAGATGTTGCAGAAAACGCCCTTAAGAAACTGGGCTCAACTCAATGCAAGAGCAAAAAATATCCAACAATTATTGAATCAGAGCCTCTTTCTAGCTTACTCAAATCATATTTATCAAATATGAACGCGGAAGAAGTTCAAAAGAAGTCATCATTATTTGTTGATAAGCTCAACCAAAGTATCGCTAGCAAGAAGTTAACTGTTACTGAAGACCCGCTTCAAAAAAATATCTTCTTTAAATATCACGATGATGAAGGTGTTGCCACCAGTAAAAAGGTAATCGTTGATAAAGGCGTCTTAAAAACATATCTATACACCTTAGAAACTGCAGCAAAAGATAATGTCGAACCAACAGGTAATGGCGTTGTCGGAGCAAAAACAGTGGCTGGGCTTAATTGCCTCTATGTCAAACCAGGTAGAAAGAGTTTTGATGAAATCACATCAACGATTAAAGAAGGCGTCTACATCACTTCAATTGAAGGACTTCACGCCGGCATGAACGCAAAAAGTGGGAACTTCTCACTTCAAGCTCAAGGCTTTATGATTAGAAATGGCAAAGTTGCTGAACCTCTCTCATTAATCACCATTGCCGGAAACTTATCTGAGATGTTCAATTCAATTAAAGAAGTAGCTAACGAAGTTAAGATGCAACTCAATGGCGTCTACACTCCTGATATCTTCTTTAAATCAGTTGCTATATCTGGCAAATAAAATTCATTTTAAAAGCGTCCCAACTTTTCAAAACAGGACGCTTTTTATTTTTACTTATTTCTTTATATAAAGAATGCCGACTGTTCCAAACCCGCAGTGAGAGGAGACAACGCATCCTGCTCGAGTTATTCGGATGATGCTTGGATCGACTAATTTAGAAACTTCATCATAGATGTAATCAAGTCGGTCTTTTTCAATTCCGGCGTGAGTTATCATGACATTATCGAAATCAATATTTGGTAAATCTCCTTTAAGCTCATTAACCATTTCGTTATAAGCAACTTTCATTGGGCCGCGAGGTTTCTTTTCGACAATTAATTTACCGCCGACCATCTTTAGAATGGGGTGGATATGCAATAAGGTTCCAAAGATTGCCGCCATCGCAGAACATCTTCCGCCTTTTCGCATATATTCAAGTCTTTCAAGAACAAACTTCGCTGACACCTTTGGAACGAGAGTCTCCAAAATATCTTTGATTTCCTTCGCACTTTTGCCTTCATCGCGCAGTTTACAAGCCTTTAAAACTAATAAACCTGTTCCTGAAGATAAATTTCCTGAGTCGACAGGGAAAATAAATTCTTCTCCAAGCTCTTCGCTAGCTATATGAAGATTTTGATAAGTTGTTGATAATTTTGAGCCAATTCCTAAAAAGACAATGTCAAAACCATCATCTATAAATGGCTTTAATGTTTCAACAAATGCATTAGGTGCAATCGCAGCAGTTGAAGGAAGTGGACTTCCATTTTTTACCTTTGCGTATATTTGATCTGGAGAAATATCAACACCATCTTTATAGCTTTCCTCACCAAAAGTAACTGATAAAGGTATGACAAGTATATCGTTATCCCTATATTGCTCAGGAGTTAAATCTACCGTTGAATCGGCAACAATTTTTACTTTTCGCATATTAATTTCCTCACTTAATTATCATAAATTATACCAAATTTATTATTTTCATATACCTATTAGAAATTAAAATGATAAAATCATTTTGATTAGAGGAAAAAAATATGTCTAAAACAAAAATAGCTGAAAATAAAGCGAAAGCAAGATCTTTATGGCAAGATTTTAAAGCATTTATTTCTAAAGGTTCAGTCCTTGATATGGCCGTTGGTGTCATTATCGGTGGAGCCTTCAGCGCGATTGTTACTGCTGTTGTAAATATCTTACTAAGCATTTGCACATGGGGCGTTCCAGGAGGTATCAGCGGTTTAGTTACTGTTTTGCCTGCTATTAACGATGCTCAAAGAGGTGTTGAAGGAATTGGCCAATCATTTGGAAAAGATCAACTAAATGAAATGGTTAAAATCTACGCCGAACAACAAGGGCTATCGATAGAAAGTGCTTCTGATTACGGTTTGATGGAAAGCAGTTTGAAAAAAATCTACGAATTACGCGGCGACACTTACTATTATTACAAATCAGCGACCATTGATTGGGGCACACTTATCAATGCAGTAATTAGTTTCTTAATCATCGCTATTGTTCTATTCATCATCGTCAAAGTGACCGCTACTTTAAGAGAAAGAAAAGCTGAATACGAAGCCAAAATTAGAGAAGACTATTACAAAAGACATCCTGAAGAAAGGCCTGCGCCTGTTGAAGAGGCTGCTCCAGCACCAACTGAAACTGAATTATTAGTTCAAATTCGCGATCTATTAAAAGAAAAGAAATAAATTAATGACAGTTGTTGAGAAAGTCGACTACCTATTAAAATGTCTCGATTTAACTGAGAGACAATTTGCTAAAAAATATCGTATTCGTAAGAATGTGATTTCAAAATGGAGGAAAGGAACTTTATCTCCAAAACCAGAAAACGTTAGTTATCTATGCGATAAATTTGGTTTATCACTAAGTGATTTCTTAGATGAATCGTCAACCTTAGATATCAGCCAAAAATATGCAGACGAACATCGAATTCTTGGTAAATTTAACGCAAACGCCGAAGCGACTAATAACGAAGATTTTCCAAACGAAGACAATTCTCGATACGAAGAAAAAGATTAGTTAAACGGCTCTCTACAAATAAAGGGGGAATAAAAGGGAATCGAAAAAATTCCCGTTAAAT
>CAVDXG010000013.1:0-1757 GCA_963612925.1 Coriobacteriaceae bacterium
AAATTTGCAAGTCTTTATGATCACATTGTTACACGCTATAAATTAACAGATTTCGTCAAAGGAAGTACTTCTACAGCAGGCGCTCCTGGCCTTTTATCTGCTTCAAATAATAGCTTAACAATCACAATTATCGTTTTAGTTTCAGTGCTAAGTGTTTCACTTATCATCGGAACAACTCTTATCATTCGTAAAAGAAAAGTCAACTAACCCCCTTTCTTAGTTAGTAAAGCTTTTCATTTACATATTAAGGACATGATATTCCCTTACATATCGTGTCCTTTTTGTTTTTTAAAATAATCAATCTGAATAGATGGATTTAACTAATTCATTAGAAACAACATAAAGAACTTCATATACTTTCTTATTAGAATTGGAATTAACTTGTAAAGCTTCGATAGTATCAACATAATTCCCGGATTCAACATAATAAGAAAGAGAATATCCACCAGATTGAAGGGGATCTGTTTCTAACCATGTAATTGATAAATTATCGGGATCACCTAAAAGAGTAATTACCTCATCGTTTGTATAACCTCTAATGTCATATTTAGAAGCAAAATCATCTAGCATTAAATATCTTTCTTTGTAATTGTTTTCTTTCATCCATTCAGTCGAACTAAAAGCGTGCTTATTCCCGCAGCTAGAAAGAAATAACAACGATATTAATAAAGATAATGTTTTCTTAGCAATATTCACCATCGGTCTCCTTTGAAAGTAACTTCATTATAGCATTGTAAGCGAAAAGATGCTTGAAGTTACTCATAAATGCGCAGATTTTTGTAGTAGAATTTCTACAACTTTTGGAAATATATCCATGGCAAAATTTATACAAATATTTTATAAAAGAAGTAGTTTACAATCATTGACAAAATAGACAATTAATCTTTCAAAGAAGTAATTGGCACAACATAAACTCCATCAGGTCTATAATAAGCTGCATTAGTCAATCCACATATAACACATAACGCTTTTGCAGGCTCTCCACCACTATTTTTGATATCTTCATTGATAGTAATTAATTTTGAGGCGGCTTCATCAATTTTATTGGCCCCAAGTTTAATTTCAAAGGCACACCAATCGCCATTTTCAAGCTCTATAACCGCATCAATCTCGTTATTTTTATAATCTTGATAATGAAACAAATTAGCATTTATAGAATCAGCATAAGTTAATAAATCTCTTTCAACTAGCGATTCAAACAAGAAACCTAAAAGTTCTAAGTCGTTTAATAGCTTCTCTTTAGTTAGTGATAAAAGAGCACAAGGCAATGATGGATCAACAAAATGTCTTTTTTCACTTTGCTTAATTCTAATTGAGGAACGAGCATTCGAGGCAAAAGGAGGAATATTTTCGGTAATATAAAGACTATTAAATAAATTTAAATAATCCGAGATAGTATCGACATTAACATTATCTGAATCAGTTTTAGTAATATCTTTTTTTAAAGTTGCAATTGTAGCTGTAGTTGATTCGTTTCTTGCTAAAGATTTAAGCAATAATTCGATTTTAAGTTTATCTCTTTTAACATTGTCAACTTTGTATATATCTTCATTAATAATCGATTTTACATATTCTCTTGAAACCAAAACTGCGTGAGGGAAATCAAAATCGATTGTTGAAGGCCAACCGCCAGTTAAAATGCATTCAATTAAGACATTTAATTCAACATCGCCAGTTAAGCAATCCTTTGCTTTGCCCAAGCAAATATCTAGTAATGATATTTTTCCATCAGACTTTCCGCTTTCATATAAAGACAT
>CAVDXG010000013.1:2321-30345 GCA_963612925.1 Coriobacteriaceae bacterium
TGGCGCCCTCAAGACGACTCGAACGTCCGACCCACTGCTTAGAAGGCAGTTGCTCTATCCACCTGAGCTATGAGGGCAAGCGATAACTATATTATCATTTTTTAAGATGACTTCAATTAAAAGTTAACAAAGTCGGATTGATAAAATCAATCTATTCACCACTAACTAAAGAAGGCAAATATTCAGGCAATAAGAGAACTTTCCATAATGGTTCGTTCTTTTCATAATCTAGTTGGAAAGGAATGTAATAGATTTTAACAGTCTCTTCTTTATCTAGATAATCGTGTAATGGATTATAAGATGCTAATAATTGCGTTTCACTTAGATTCCATAAGGCATTATTTTCAAAAGTGACCATTTTATATGTGCTCATCGCGTTCTTTTTGCCTGATATGTAATCTTTGCTATCACAAAAGGCATCGCTCGCGGTCACATAATATTTATTATTTTCAACGCAAGCAGTCACATAAACATTCGCGTAATAAACTTGTTGATGAGCTTTGATAAATTCAGGGAAGCGTTTGTCAGTGTCATCTTGACTTGTCTTCAAAGTGGATCTAAGGGAATTAATGGATAGTTCAGTTGCGCTATTTTCAAGCGATACAGTTACTTTGCTATCGCTACTATTAGCACCTACAATAACAAAAGCCGGCTCATAGTTTTGCACGCTAACAATTCCAGCTAAATCATAGACATTATTAAGAGTAAGACTTATAACTTTATCGTTATTAGCAATCGCTTTAAAAACACGTGTTCCATCCGTTAAAACATATTTATTCGATGATTTATTCGCGTAGATGCATTTAACAGATTTAATCGTATAAATATCGCCAAATCCGTGGCCAGCACAGTTATAAAATATTTCGCTTGCTTTCGTGCTAAAGCCATCGATAGTGAGTTCACCCTCATTTTTAGAAAATGCATCAAAAGTTTTATTTAGCGATTCCTTCCATTCAAAATCAGTTACATTGATTTCAGGATGGTTTAAATACATCGATAAATAGCCAGTTACCGAATAAGAAGAAGAAACTTTACCAACATAGTTACCGACTTTATCTAATAAAGCAGATGATGAACAAGCAATATAGCCTGACTCATCGGCTAAGATAACTTTTTGAGCAGGCAAAATATCTAGTCCATAATTTTTTGTGCTTTTTACTAAATTTACTTTATAGATAGCTAAACCTTCAATCGTCACTTTGTATTGTTTATTCACTGCACATTTAGAAACATTTAAATCGCTATCTTTGATGTATTCACTCACCAATGCCTTTGCATCAGCGATGCTTTTCTTGCCTAAATCAGTGACATCATCATCAGTAGTTTCTTCATCAGTTTCTTCTTCATCAGATTTACTATTATCATCAATGCTAGAATCATTATTAGTTTCATCATCATCTTGCTTTTCACTAGTAGAAGAAGAAATATTCCCGCTTTCACTGATGGAGGATGAATCATCTATTATCGATTCATTACTCGATGCATTTTGCTCATTTGAACAAGAGGCAATCAAAAAAGCCATCAAGAGGAAGGCGATTATTTTATTTCTTTTCATAGGTGTGCGTTTATCCTTTAATTCAATCTAATAATTATACTCTTAATTACTTAATAATTTTGACTTTCTTTTCGATTTCTATCGCCACTTCTTTAGGAACAAATTGCGATAATTCATTAACTGAAGCATTTTTAAGTTCATCAATGCTTTTATAATGGGCACGAATAATTTCTTTTCGCTTCTCTCCTAAGCCAGGAATATTATCTAAAATAGATTGCTTAAAAGCTTTATTTCGTTTCTGATGATGAAAGCTTATCGCAAAGCGATGAACTTCATCTTGCATCCTCACTAAGAGGAAAAATAAAGTTTTGTTTTCTATAGGATAAATGCGACCATCTTTATCGATGAGTCCGCTTGTGGAATGCTTATCGTTTTTAAATAAACCATAAACTGGAATGTCAACTTCAACCTCTTTTAAAGCATCTAATGCGGCATGAACTTGAGCTAAGCCTCCATCGGTTAATATCAAATCAGGATAAGCAAGTTTTTCCTCTTTTAGTCGAAGATATCGCCTTTTAATGACCTCTTTCATCATGGAATAGTCGTCACGCTTGTTATTGCTTTGAATATTGAATTTGCGATACATCTTTTTCACTGGTTCAGCATTGATAAAGACCACCATTGCTCCAACGGAAGCATCTCCTTGAAGATGCGAATTATCAAATAATTCAATTCGATAAGGCGTATTTATATTGAGCAATTGAGCCAATTCATTAAGCAAAGATAATTTATCATCTTCTAAGCGAGCGCTTTGAAAATGGCTGTCGAGTTCTTGCTTGGCGTTATTCATCGCCATTTCAACTAATTCAAGCAGTTTTCCTTTTGAAGCACTTACAACATTTACATCTAAGATATCTTCTAAACTATCTTTATCAATTAAAACATTGATAACTATCTCTTTTGGAAGAGGATGATTTTGATAATATTGTAAAATTAATTCGCTTATTTGCTCACTTTCTTCTCCAAAGCGTTCAACGATAAAGGCATCTTTTCCAAGCAAGATACCATTTCGAAGAGTTAAAAGGGCTAAAGAGAGATAGCCATCTCTTGAAGTATAAGAGAAAACATCGCGAGAGATGTGGTCTTTATTTTCAACCACTTGTTTAGAAAGGATGTGTTCGATTGCCTTAAGCGTTTCTAAACATTCCTGGGCCTTTTCAAATTCCTCATTTTTCGAAAAAGAAAGCATATCATCTTTGAGCTTTCGTTTAACAGTATCATCTCTTCCTTCTAAGAAAGCTTTAATGTTTTCCACTAATTTAAGATTGTCCTCATCATCAATTTTATTGATGCAAGGAGCAAGACATTGCCCTAGATGATAATAAAGGCAAGGCGAAGAAGGAATGTGCTCACATTTTCTAGTAGGAAATAATTTATTCAATAAATTGATGATATTATAGGCAAAACTACTAGTTGGAAATGGTCCAAAATAAAAATAGTTTTTATCTTTATCATTCCTTGCAATCTTTAGATGCGGATCATTTTTCCTTAAGGCGATGTAAGGATAGTGCTTTCCATCTTTAAGAAGAATGTTATAACGAGGATAATGTTCATGAATTAGATTTTCTTCTAACAAGAAAGCTTCTTTTTCAGATTGAGTAATAATCGTTTTAAAGTGATCAACATTATTTACCATTGCCAAGGTTTTGCCCTCTTGAGGACGGAGGAAATATTGTGAAACTCTTTTATACAAATCTTTGGCTTTGCCAATATAGATAATTTTATTATCGATATTAAACATTAAATAAACACCTGGAAGATGCGGAAGAAGTTCAATATCAGTTTTTATTTTTTCGTTCATTTAAAGATAACGATGGTTGCCCCGCTTCCTCCAGTAAATGTATCGGCGTAGTGATATTCTTTAACAAAATCGCATTTAGATAGATATTCCCACACCGCTTTTCTAAGCGCCCCACTTCCCATGCCGTGAATTATTCGCACGCTTGAGAAGTGTTTAATTCTAGCGTCATCAAGATATTTGCTTACAATTCGGATGCCATCATCGACATGTTCGCCGATGATATTCAATTCCATTTTGACATTCATCTTATCTAAGATTAGTTCATCAACATTCGCTTGTTTGTAGTTTAAAACAAGTGGTTCATTAGAAAGCGTCAATTTATTTAAAGAAGTATTCACACGCATTCCATCGGGGCTAATAATCGTAACTTTATCTCCTTTAATGGAAACAACTTTTCCTTTTATCGCTAAATCTTTCACTTCTACATAGTCATTTAATTTGATTTCTTCTAAAGTGATATCTTCCTCATCAATGATTGATAATTGAGAAAGCTTTTCTCGAGCTTTTAGTAAATCTCTTTGCGAAGCATTAGGATTAGATTTAATACGAAGAATATCGGTAATTTCTTCTTCGGCTTTTTTAAGCATCTCCTCTTTGATGGTATTAACATCATCTAAAAGATTTTCTTTCTTCTTTTGAAGAGTCTTCGCGTTATATTTATATTCTTTTTCTCTGATTTCAAGCTCACTTTTTTCTTTTTTAAGTTTCTTCGAAACTTCTTCATTGTCATGAACTAATTTGTTGAGTTTATCAATGACATCATTTATCGAGCGATCTTTTTGCTTATTTAGATAAAAGAAAGCCTTAGCAAGCACGCTTTCTTTAAGGCGATATCTTCTAGCCATCACTAGCCCATAGCTTCGTCCAGGATAGCCAACTTTAAGCTTATAAGTTGGCTCAAGTTTAGCCTCATCAAAGACCATCATCGCATTTTTAACTCCTTCATTTCTAAAGGCGTATTCTTTCATTTTTTCATAGTGAGATGAGATGAGTCCAAAAGCTTTTAACTCTTTTAAATAATCGGTTATCGCTAAAGCGATTGCTTCACCCTCTTTTGGTGAGGTGCCGGTGCCTAACTCATCTAGAAGAATCAAATCATTCTTTTTAGCAAAATGAGTAATCGTGCTTAAATTGCTTATATGGGCGGCAAAGGTCGATAGATTATCGCTCAACGACTGGTTATCTCCGATATCGGCGTATATTCTAGGAAAGAAAGATAGCCGAGCTTTCTCGCTTGTCAAAGTAGCTAAGCCCATTTGAGTAAGCATCACATTTATTCCTAAAGTCTTTAATGCGACCGTTTTCCCGCCGGCATTAGGACCGCTTATGATGATGATGCGTTCATCTTTATTTAAATAGAAATCATTAGAAACTACTTTTGCTTCATCAAGCAATGGATGTCGAGCATTTTTTAGATCAATTATTCCTTCCTCTTCTAGAGAAGCGATGTAACCTTTTACTTTAATCGCATAGCTCGCTTTGGAATCTAAAAAATCCAGCCTAGCGATAATTTCATTATTGTTTAAGATGTCATCTCCCTGACTAGCTACCTTTTGAGTTAGTTCTTTTAAGATGCGTTTAATCTCTTCTCTTTCTAAAGCTTTATAAGAATATAGTTGATTAGATAATTCAACAATTTGCGTCGGCTCAATAAAAGTAGTCATCCCTGAATCGCTTACATCATGAATAATTCCACTTACTTTGCTTTTTAAGGTGCTCTTAACAGGCAAAACAAAGTGATCATTTCTAAACGTGAGATTTTTCTCAGTTAAAAACTCGCTATATTTGTCGATGAGTTTATAGGAAGTTTCGCGTATTTCTTTTTCTAATTTATTTATTTGATTTCGAATCGAAAAAAGCGTCTCGCTAGCTTTAGATGAAATGCTTAAATCTGGCAAAATAACTCGTTTAATTTCCTCTTCTAAATCTGATAAATCACTCAAAGAAGAATATATTTGATATAAATTTGAAAATTCTTTTGGGTTTACTTTTTTAAAGAAAGAAACTAAATCATTCGAAGTTTTTATATCATTTAAAATATGCGAAAAATCTAGTGGAGTTAACACGCCGTAGCGCTTAGCGAGCTCCACATCTTTAATCAAATTAAAGGAAGTGATGATATCTAACCTAGAATATCGATATACTAGCCTAATCATCTCATCAGTTAAAAGCAGTTCTTTCTTTAAAGTTAGAAAATCTGAAAACATCTTAAGAGAAAGGATTCTCTCTTTAGCGAGTTCACTCCGCGAAAAAGAAGCTACTTCTTCTAATACTTTCTTAATCTCTAAAGTCTCGTAAATATCAAGCATGAACTAATAATATCACAAATTCCTTCAATGAATTGAAGCCAGGGATTATTTCGCGGCAACTTTTTCAGGAATAAGTCCATAAAATTATAATACCTAATCAAAGCTTAAATACGATGGCGAGAGAATAAAAGCATTAGTCTTATAAAGTCCACGATTTAAGCGTATTAAAACGCCCTTATCAACTCTTGCTTAATCTTACAATAGCATTCGCGTATTGCTGTTTTAATATTGCGGCTGTAACTATCGCGTTTACTCCTTCAAATACATTTTTATCAGATTTATCAACATATTGTTTTGTCGTTCAGAAACTCATCGCATCCATTTGTTCAGCAATGCTAGTTTTAAAAAATGAAGGAAATTTAACAAATAAGTTTAATTATTTTCTTTCGATGCAGGCAAATAATTTTAAATAATTTGGCACTTTTAAATAATTTAGCATAACTAATAAATGAAGGAGGAAATATCGCAAAAGTAAAAGCGATAATATGTTAAAATCAATTTATGTTAAAAACGCAATCAGTAACCCTAATCGTCGATTTAGATAAAAAAAGACAAATCGAAAAACATTATCAAAATTATCAAAAGAACAATAAAGGTGAATACATCGAGTTCTTCGCTAAAAAAGATAAAGTAAATATCACCATTTATTCCAGCAAAAAAGAAGGCGAATATAAAGCTATCTTCTTAGGAGAAGATCCTTTAAAAGAAGCTAAATTATTTGATAAAAACGCTACTATTAATCCAAAGAAGAATAAAGCAAACAATAAAGCTAGTTGGCTAGTTTTAACTGATCAAATCGGAAGCGATGAAGTCGGAACCGGCGATTTATTTGGTCCAATAACAGTTGCTGCTTCTTTTGTTAGAAAAGAGGATATTCCTTATTTAAAAAGGCTCGGAGTCGATGATAGCAAGCGATTAAGCGATAAAGAAATTATTTCTTTAGGAGCAAAACTCATCAATAGAATTGAATATTCACAAGTTGCTCTTGATAATCAAAAATACAATGAATTAGTGGCTAAAGGATATAACCTGAATCAAATGAAAGCTTTGATGCATAATCAAGTGCTAAATAATCTAGTCAAAAAGCACAAAGATGTAAAAGAAATATTTGTCGATCAATTCGTGGAAAAAGATAAATATTATTCCTACTTATCTAATGAAAAAGAAATTGTTAAAAACATCACTTTTAAAACCAAAGGCGAAAGCTATTTCCCTTCTGTAGCAGTAAGCAGCATCATCGCTAGATATTCATTTCTTAGAAAAATGGATGTCTTAGAAAAAAAATATAACTTCACCTTTTCTTTAGGAGCCTCTAAAAAAGTGAGCGAAGAAGCTAAAAAATTCCTTAAAAAATATGGAGAAAAAGAATTAGAAAAAGTCGTTAAAAAGAATTTTGCTAATCTAAAAGATATAGTCGATTAATTGATTCGTTTACGCAAAGAATCTAATACATCGACAAAATATTTAGGAAGAGGGATGCTGAATTCCATCTTCTTTTTGCTTTTGGGATGAATAAAACAAATATAATGAGCAAATAAAAGTTGCCCTTTCTCATAAATTTGCTTGTTGCCTTTGCCGTAGACTAAATCACCTACAACTGGATGAGCAATATAATTTAAATGAACGCGAATTTGATGCGTTCTACCAGTTTTTAAAACGCATTCAATAAGCGTATAACCATTAAACCGCTCTTTAACGCTAAATTCAGTGATGGCTTCTTTACCATTTTTTAAATCCACCGCCATTTTTAAGCGATTAGATTTATCTCTTCCTATCGGGGCGATAATTTCTCCGACATCTTCAGCTATTTCTCCAAGCACTAAGGCATAATAACGCCTTCCAAGGGTGTGATCTTTGAGCTGATCGGCTAAAAAAAGATGAGCAGCATCATTTTTTGCCACCACCATTAAGCCGGCAGTATCTTTATCGAGACGATGAACAATTCCCGGACGAAATTCACCATTAATGTGTGATAATGAATCGCTATAAAATTTAAGCGCATTAGCCAAGGTGTGCTCTTTATTACCTGAACCTGGATGAGTGATTAATCCAACCGGTTTATTTATCACTAACAAATCATCATCTTCATAGACGATATCTAAGGGAATATTTTCCGCTTCTAAAGTAGATAATTCTTTAGGAAAATCCGCCACTTCGATGACATCGTTCAATTCTAACTTATAGGATGATTTTTCTTGTTTCTTATTGACTAAAATATAGCCTTCATCAAGATATTTTTGTAGTTTTGTACGACTTACATCACTTAAAAGTGATGATAAGGCTTTATCAAGGCGAAGTTTAACTAGTTTTTCATCAACAATAAATTTCGTCATGCTCTAAGATTTTTATCGTTTTCTTCTTCCTCTTTTTCGATTTTCTTTTCGTATTCTTTTGGAGGAAGTTTATATCCACCTTTTTTGCCTTTTTCAATGCTGTCTTGAATAAGTTCGATGATGAGGATGACGATTAAAATAGCCACACCAACGACGAGCGAACTATCTGCAATGTTAAATCTCGGGAAATCCCAAACACCAAATAGCCTAAAAGCTAGCCAATCGATAACTCCATCAAAACCGACGATGGCTTTCCAATAGAAAAGGCGATCAATCATGTTGCCTAAGGCTCCGGCAATCATTAAAGAGAGCGAAACCTTGTACCAAATGTTCATTTTCTTATAATTTTTGACATAGTAGAAAATTAAAGCCGCGGACATGATAACTGAAATTGACATCCACATGATGCGTTGCCATAGTTCGCCATCGCTTGCTAAACTAAAAGCCGCTCCTTTGTTGTATGTTTTGCAAATCCAAAAGAAGTTATCGATTACGACAATTTGTTGGTTTTCAACTAAATTATTTTGAATAAGCCATTTGCTCAATAAATCCAGCCCAAAAATTAAGACGATGAGCCAGACAAATGAAAAATAGAATTTCTTTAAAAAAGTTAAAACTTTTTCTTTATTCATGCTTTAACACCTCTAAGCAACGAGCGCAGACATGAGTCTCTTCATCGAAATCATATAATTTATCGACATAATTCCAACAACGTGGGCATTTATGAGTTTCAATTCTACTCGCTTCAACCTCTTCAATGGAGTCATCAATTTCCACTTTGCTAACGATTAATAGTTTGGCTAATTCATTAAGATTTTTATCTAGTCCAGTGAGTTTTAATACATCAACATCAGGAGTTTTAATTAAAGCCTCTTGAGAGGAACCAACGATATTTTCCGCGCGGAGAAGTTCAATCTTCTTGTTGACATTGTTTCGATATTCGATAAAGGATGCATAATTATCTAAAACGGATGAAGCGTATTCATTGCTCTTTCTAGGATAATCGAGCAAAGCGGCTGATTTATTGTTGTAATCAGGCATATTTTCATGCACCTCTTCCATTGTGAATGGAAGCACTGGAGTTAATAGTCTCATAAGAGTCGATGATACTAAATAAATAGTCGATTGAATTTGTCGTCTTCTAGGATCATCTTTTTTGTCGCAATAAAGAATGTCTTTAGCTATATCTAGATAGAAACTAGATAAATCAGTCGACATAAAGGTCATAATTTTGGTGACCGCACTTGCGAAATCGTAATTATCAAAGGAATCGATGACGCTATTTTTGACTTCTTCAAGTTTAGCGAGGATAAATTTATCCACTACTTCAAAGCTCTCTGCCATATCTTTTTTCGGATCAAAATGCGCATCTTCGCCATCTGAAAGATTTCCTAAAAGGAATTTAAAGGTATTGCGAATCTTGCGATATTGTTCCGCAACTTGCTTTAAAAGATTTTCACTCATTCTGACATCTTGCTGATAATTAACAGTCGCCACCCATAATCGAAGAATATCCGCGCCATAGATGTTTGCCATCTTATTAGGATCAACACCAGTTCCTTTAGATTTGCTCATCTTCTCGCCTTTTTCGTCGAGAACCCATCCGTGAGTGACTACATTTTTATAAGGAGCTTTTCCATATAAAGAAACAGAAACAGTTAAGGAAGAATTAAACCAACCTCTAAACTGGTCAGCACCTTCTAGATATAAATCAACTGGGAATGGATGATTGCCCTTAACCATCACAGCGTTAAAGCTAGAACCACTGTCGAACCAAACATCCATGATATCTTTTTCTTTGCTAAACACTCCATTTGGCGAATGTTCATTTTTATAACCTTGAGGCAAGAAATAATAAGCATCTTTTTCAAACCAAACATCAGTGCCGCTTTCTTTAAATTTCTCGATAATGCTATTAAAAATAGCATCTTCAATTAATGGTGTGCCGTCTTCAGCATAAATAATAGGAATTGGTACTCCCCAAATTCGTTGTCGAGAAATGCACCAGTCCGCTCGATCTTTAATCATGTTAGAAATTCGATCAAGACCCCAAGAAGGATACCAATTAACTTTCTTAACTTCCTCAAGAAGTTCATCTTTAATTAGTCCAATTGAACAGAACCATTGAGGTGTTGCTCTAAAGATGACTGGCTTTCCCGTTCGCCAATCATGAGGATAGCTATGAACAATTTCATCGCATTTAAGTAAGGAGCCATTTTCTTTAATAATATCTAAAACCACTTTGTTGGCATCTTCATAGAAAAGCCCAGCAAGTTTCTCACCGCATTCAGGCGCCATTCGTCCGTGTTCATCAACTGGGCAATATGGTTGAATATGATATTTTTGACAGACATTATAGTCATCAACACCATGTCCTGGGGCGGTGTGAACTAAACCAGTTCCGGATTCATTAGTGACATGTTCGCCAACTAAAATAACAGAATCGCGGTCATAGAAAGGATGTTTAGTGATAACACCTTCTAATTCTTGTCCTTTAAAGGATTTAATTAATTCGCATTCAGTTAAACCTAGTTCGCTGACAAGTCGATCTTTAAATTCGCATAGCAGGATTAAATCGCCTAAATTTGTATGATAAAGTCCATATTCAAAGCGAGGATGGACAGAAATTGCTAAGTTAGCTGGAAGAGTCCAAGGAGTAGTTGTCCAAATGACCGCTTTAGAAGCATTAGGCACAACACCTTTTCCATCTTTAACATCGAAGGCGACATAGATGGCATAAGAATTTACATCTTTGTATTCAATTTCGGCTTCCGCAAGAGCAGATTCGCTGCTCCAAGACCAATAAACTGGTTTTAAGCCTTTATAAATCAATCCTCTTAGAGCCATTTTGGCAAATACTTCGATTTGTTGAACTTCAAAATCTTTATCAAGCGTTTTATAAGCGTGTTCATAATCGCCTAACGCTCCTAAGCGAAGGATTTGTTGCTTTTGATGAGCAACTTGCGTCAAAGCATATTCGCGACACTTCGCACGAAAGATGGCATCAGGAGTAGCTTTTCGATTAATTCCTGACTTGGTGACTTGCACTTCAATCGGAAGACCATGAGTATCAAAACCAAAAATAAATGGAACATAAAAACCTGACATGCTTTTATAACGAACAATCATGTCTTTTAAGATGCGGTTAAGCATATGACCACAGTGAATGTCACCATTTGCGTAAGGTGGGCCATCATGAAAAGCGTATTCTTTATTGCCTTTGCGGTTTTTTAATATTTCTTCATATAAATGCTCATCTTGCCATTTTTTAACAAGCAACGGCTCCTTATTGGCGAGATTGCCTCGCATCTCGAAGCCGGTTTTTGGCATCAATAATGTTTTCTTCAGTTCCATAATCTTTTACCTCGATACATAAAAAGCGTCATCTTAAGGACGCGACTAACGTGGTACCACCTTAATTCTACATTTTTGTAGCACTTATTTTTCACGATAACGGCGTGAACCGGTTTTCCTACTCAATTTCAGAAAGCACGCTCAGAAGTGATATTTCTTTACAATTCGATGAGCTTTCACCATCCTCATCTCGCTAAGAGGTAAAGAAACTTGTCTTCGTCAAAGCAAATATATTTATTCGATATTTCTATCTTTTAAAAATGACGGGAGGAAATCATCGTCGCTATTTCCATTAGCTTCCTCATTCAAACTACTATTAGTAGTTCCATCTTCATTTCCTTCATTATGAACTTCGCTATTTTCAACACTATTTTGGCTTGAAGTAGTATTAAATAATGGCTTTTCGTATGTAGGAACAACCGTAAAGTCAAAATCATCAGTAAAATCGCTAGCGATAACGCTGACCAATATTTGATCAGTTAATTGTGGATTAATCGAGACACCAAATTTGATATCTAATGTATTGCCGGCAGCTTCGATGATGCGGTTAACTGCTTCTTGAGCCTCGTATAAAGAGACTTGGCTGCCACATGTGACCGCACATATTGCTCGACGTGCTCCATTGATACTCGCTTCAAGTAAAGGCGAATTAATCGCATTTTGGGCGGCATCTTGAGCTTTATTAGGACCGCTTCCCATGCCAAAGCCAATCAAAGCGATTCCGGATTCTTTCAAAGTATTTCTAACATCCGCAAAATCAAGATTGATAACAGCTGGCATCAAAATCAAATCAGTAACCGTCTTCACAGATTGAGCTAAAACGCGATCTGATTCCGAAAACGCTTCCGATATCGGGGCGGTTCCGCTTACCATCAATAATTTATCGTTTGAAACAATAATAATCGAATCTACTGCATCTTTAAGTTCATTTAAGCCTTCGACAGAATTAGCAATTCGCTTCTTGCCTTCAAAGGAGAATGGTCTAGTGACAATGGCAACAGTTAAAGCTTGCTCTTCTTTAGCTATTCGAGCAATGACAGGAGCAGCACCAGTTCCGGTTCCTCCACCCATTCCGGCAGCGATAAAGACCATGTTCGCGCCATGAACAATTTTGCGAATTTCTTCTTCACTTGCTTCAGCAGCTTCTTTTCCAATTTTTGGCTCGCCGCCCGCACCTAGACCTTGTGTCAATTCTTCGCCTAAAACCAAACGATTATAAGCTTTAGAAGTGGCAAGGGCTTGTTTATCGGTGTTGGCAACATAAAATTCCACCGACGAAATATCATCATCGATCATTCGGTTAACAGCATTGCTTCCGGCACCGCCGACGCCGATAACTACAATGCGAGCTACCGTTTCGTAAGAATCAAGACTATCACTCATAATTGACCTCCCATTAGTTATTTATCTTCTCTAGATAATTGCGATATTTTCGAATGTTCATCGCTATATGAGCCTTTAAATTGCGAGATGATCCACAAAGCGCCGATTAAAGAGACGTTCTCTGGACCTTTACAACCTATTACATCGCTAGAGATAGAAATTATTTTCTCAGGCTCATTAAATTTTTCTTTTACAAATTTATCGATATTTGTGACCTTAAGCATATTGCCAGACAAAATCATTGGTAATTTTTTAACTTCAGCCACGCAGCCTTCAATCACATTATTGTAAGTAGCTTCGAATTGATTTAAATAATTCACAAAGAATTTTTGAATCGCTTTATTCAAATCTCTTTGGTAATAAGCTTTCGTACGACCTAATTCATCTTCAGAGTTGAATAAAGGCGTTTCAAAGCCAATATTTCTTTCGTAGAAACCATATTTTTCTAATATTTCTTTGGTATCTTCTTCTCCGATTTCAAATTCGCTGCTGATAGAGAGCACTAAGTCGTTGTAGCCAGAGAGAAAGAAGCTAGAATTAAACGGCATGTTGTTATTCACTAAAGTAATCGATGTATAGCCATTATTCATATCGACTAAAATATAATTTTTTGGCATGTCCTTAGTGTGCTTAATAAATTCTGCTAAGCAATATGGAGCAACTAGCATTCTACGAGGTCGAATGTTGGCAACTCGTAAAGCTTCGCTATATGAATAAACAGTTTTGCTAGGTAAAGTATGCACAACTGCATGAACACTTAAGAAATTTGATTTTTCTCCAATAGGAGGTGTGCAATAGATTTTCCCCATCTCTAACATGAAAGATTCTGGGATGATATCAACAATTACCGACTCATTAGGAACGCGTTCTTTTTGAACGAGCATTAAGACATTTCGAATGTCTAACGATTCAATAATTCCGGTTTGTGAGACAGCATTGGTCGTTTTATCACAAATAAAAACTTGGAAACCACAAGGTGGCAAAATCAAATTGGCATCAGAAATATTAAGTAAAAGTCGAGCTTCTTCGCTTTTAATATGACAAATCGATGAAAGAATCTGGATGAGCTTAGATTCATCAAGAATGTCGGTGCGAGAAACTAGCCCAGTCGTAGAACGCTCAGTCTGATAGACAACATAAGGGCGATTATTGCTCACTCCTCCGACTAATAAGCGGACTTTAGAGTCATCGATTTCAATGATTGCTTGAGGTTTTTCCATAACTAGTACCTAATATATAATATATATTTCGTTTTATCAATGCAAATACTAATTTAATACTAATTAATTAAAAAAGCCATTGTAAATGGCTTATAAAAATTATTGGTATTTTTTTATTTTGAACGTTCTTGAGTTTGAGTTCTCGAAAGGGTAATTCCGACAGGAATTGCTATTGTCGCAGCGATTAATAGAAGGATGCTTGAAAAGATCAGCGCTTTACGGAAGATGAAATATTTTCGCGATTTGTGATGCTTGTAGAGTTTATCCTTCATCTTTAATCCTTTCTATGACTCGCATTTTTGCACTTTTACTTCGATGATTCTTTTCGATTTCTTCCTCACTTGGAACGATAACTTTGCTGTTAACTAATTTAAAGGCAGGTTCATCCTTTTCGCTTGGCAAGGTGTAGACATTATGTCTACTTCCTGAGACACTACTCGCTTCTTTGAAGATGTTTTTAACAATTCGATCTTCTAGACTGTGGAATGTTATGACTACAATCCTTCCGTTAACATTTAACGTTGTTAAGGCATCTTTGAGCATTTCTTTTAAGGCGTTAAGTTCATCGTTTACTTCGATTCTTATCGCTTGGAATGTCTGCTTTGCAGGGTGGCCAACTTTTTTTAGCTCTTTTATTGGAAGAGAGCTCTTAACTATTTCCACTAATTCAAAGGTTGTGTTAACTGGTCGAGCTTTAATGATATTTTTGGCGATTTGATAAGCATACTTTTCTTCGCCATATTCGCGAAGCACTTCAGTGAGACTTTCTAATGAATAGCTATTTACTACATCGTAGGCAGTTAAACTTTTAGAAGTGTCCATTCGCATATCTAGATAGGCATCATTGCGGTATGAGAAGCCTCTTTTGTCTTCATCAAGTTGAGGAGAAGAAACTCCTAAATCTGCGATAATACCGTCAACTTTTTTAACTCCGTTAGCTAACAAAACTTTTTTAAAGTTTCGGAAATCTTCGTGATAAATGGAAACTTTTTTATTTGTAGAATTAAGCAATTTGCTTGATTCTTCAATCGCTTCTAAGTCTTTATCGAAGCAGATGAGTTCTCCATCTTTGAGATGCTGAAGAATCTTTAAGCTATGGCCGGCTCGGCCTAATGTTAAATCGACATAAACTCCATTCGGCTTAATGTTTAGCATGTCAATTGCTTCAGAAAGCAAAACCGAAACGTGCTCACCCATTTTTCTTACCTAAAAGTTCTTCACTTTTTTCTTCGAAAAGTGGCTCGTTTTCCTGACGATATTTCTCCCATTTCTCGGCGTTCCAAACCTCGAGATGACTAAGCATTCCAATCACTTCCACTTGAGAAGAAATCTGATATCTTTCAAGTAAACTTGGCGATAGTTGAATGCGGTTTTTATTGTCAAGTTCGAGTTCAACGACGCTAGAAAGAGCGGTTCGAAGAACATCACGAGATAGCTTTTGACCTTCCGGAAGTTTAGCAAGCTGAGCTAAGTATTCATCGAACTTATCCTTGGGATAGATGCATAAAGTTCCTTCGTAGCCCTTTATTAGATAAAGCGTCGAAGTTAGTTCACGAGCAAATTTAGAAGGGATGACTAATCGCCCCTTCTCGTCTAGAGTGTGTTTTGAACTGCCGAATAACATATCCCACTTTGTCCCACTTTCGTGCCTCCATTATACTCGAGCACACGAGCATATGTAAACACGAATTAATTTTTCCAAGCCAAATTCAAAAATTTGCAAAATAAAAAATGTGAGATTTTACAAAGTAACCTCACATAATTAGTATATTTTTAGTATAAATCTGGTTTTAAATATTTTTATACTTCAAAGTCTTTAAGCTTATCAAAACGAGGGTCTGTTTTATCCTCTTTCATCGCTTCATATTCTTCTTCTGAATAAACATTATAGCCTTCACCGCCACTAGGGAGTTTCTCTCCTTTCATCTTCGGTGATAAAGGTATTGAAGCGCATATAAGTTCAAAGATGTATTCATCAAGATTTATCTTATTGCCGTTAAATAAAATCGCTTCATCATCTTCGCTTTCGCTAGATGAGAAATGGTATTCTTCACTTGTTGTTAATTCATAATCAAACGATTTTAAAGAATACGAACTTTCTAAAGAAAGTAAAGCTTTAACGCTTATAATGACTCGAATAAGTTCTTCATAACGCGTAGCTTCTACTTTCACATGATTCTTTTTTATTTCTAGCAAAGGCTTTACGCATTTAAAAGATTCATCAAATACAACATCATCCTCAATGATGAATGGTTTTAAGGATAATTTATTTACTTCTAAAATCATTTTCTTAAATCCGCGTTAAATTTGATTTTCATCGCTTTGAGAATGTTTTCACTTACAGTGTTAATCTCATTTTCAGTCAAAGTCTTATCTTGAGATAAGAAAGTGACACTAATCGCTAAAGAATAATGCTCTTTATCAACATGTTCTCCCTTATAAACATCGAAGACATCAACGCTTTTAATAAGATTACGATCAACCTTTTTAATTTCGCTAATAACCTCTTTCGCGTTAATGCCATCTTTTAAGATGAAGGCAAAGTCGCGCTTAACAGAAGGGAAACGAGAAATCTTATTCATCTTTTTAGGCGATGTCTTCACATTGAATAAAGCCAATAAATCCATCTCCAAAACCACTACATTTAGATTTCCTAAGCCATATTTTTTAACTGTTTCAGGGTGCAATTCACCAAAAGAGGCCACTACTTTCCCATCGATTTTTAAATTCGCGCTTTTGCCTGGATGAAGTTCAACTTGTTGTGATCTTTCAAGGCTATATCTTCTTTCATCAATATTAAATAAATTTAATATAGCTTCCACGATTCCTTTCATGTGATAGAAAGAATAATCTTCCTTAACCATATAAGGTCGGCGATATTCTTTGCCTGAAAGAACAACTCCTAAATGAATCTTTCTACCGCCGCTAGAATAGATATCGCTTACTTCAAAGAAGGATGTGTCACTATTGGAGTGATTTACATTGTAAAGCAAAGCATTCATCAATGAAGGCAAGATGTTAATGCGAACATATTCGTGTTCATCAGTTAAAGGATTAATAATCTTATAAGGTTCATCTTTATTTAAGAAGCAGAAATCTTTTGTTTCTGATTCTCTAATCAGAGAATAAGTTAATTGTTCATCAAGCCCTAAACCTCTTAGTAAATCTCGCACTAATCGCTTTTTAGATAATAGTTCAACTTGCCCACCAACTACTATTTGCATCGATGGGAGCTCGCTATGAACATTTTCAAAACCCAAAATGCGAATAATTTCCTCACTTAAATCAGCTTCACCATCAATATCAATTCGAGAATCAGGAATATTGCAAAGAAGTTCATCACCGCACTTAGAAACATGAATAAACGCCTTTTCAAGCGTAGAAATTATTTCTTGTTCGCTAAAAGAGGTTCCTAAACGAGCATTTAAATAATTAACACTAGTGGCAACAATTTTACTTTGATATTTATCTTTAAGATAAGTATGTATTTTGCCAAATTCTTTAGCTGAGCAAAGTTCTTTAACTAATTCTGAAGCAAAATTTAGCACGTATTCATATTGATTAGGATTAATACCTTTGACAAAGCGCATTGAAGAATCGCTAGTTAAGTTGAGCCTAATCGAAGTTCTTCTTATAGAAGCGAAATTAAAATTCGCCGCTTCAATGGCTATATTTTTGCTATTTGCATCAACTGCACAGGCTAAAGAGCCCATAATGCCGGCTAAGCACATTATCTTACCTTCACTAGTGACACAAAGATCACCTTTCTTGATAAGATAGCTCTTTTCATCTAAAGCAGTGAATTCACCTTCTAAATCATCTCGAACAATGAGTTCATTATTTGGAAGTTTATCTAAATCGTACATATGAAGAGGCTGGCCAGTTAGTAGCATCACTAAGTTGCCGATATCAACAATGTTGTTGATTGAGCGGATTCCCATCGATAAAAGCTCATCTTTTAACCATTTAGGAGATTCTTTTACTTCAATGTCTTTAATTACTCTGATAGAGAATTGAGGGCACAATGAAGTCAATGAGCCAACTTTGAAATCTAAATCAGCATTAGCTATAGCCTCATAGCTAGGGATATTTGCTTTTCTATTAAATAGAGTTTCTAGTTCTTTAGCGATGTTAAACACGCTATAGAGGTCGCTTCTATTGGCTAATAATTTTAAATCTAAAATAGTGTCATCCAATCCAAGGAAAGCTAAAACATTATCATCTCCAACTACTGCATCATCGCTTAATTCTTCAATGCCGTTTTTTTGCTTTTCAGATAGGAATTTACTTTCGACACCTAATTCAAGAAGAGAACAAAGCATTCCTTCGGAATCATACCCTCGCACTTTTCCTTTTTTAATCGTACCGCCTGGAAGAGAGGCGCCATCTAAAGCGACAATCACTTTAAGACCTTTTCTTACATTTGGCGCTCCGCAAACGATGTGAAGCACGCCGTGCTTCCCAGCATCAACTGTTGTAAGATGCAAATGATCGCTATCAGGCATCTTCTCACAAGTTAAAACTTCTCCAACAGTGATATTGGTGGCTTTAGCTAAAGAATAGAAATCTTCAACTTCCACACCGGCGAAGGTGAGTTTGTTAGCAATTTCTTCCACGCTGATGCCATCTAAATCGATATATTTTTTAACTAAATTTAAAGAGACTTTCATCTTCGATTCCTCCTATTTTCGCTTGAATTGTTCGATAAATCGAACATCACCTTGATAGAATTTGCGAATATCATCTATGCCATAACGGAGCATAGCAACACGTTCGATGCCAATGCCAAAGGCAAAACCGCTATAGACTTTTGGATCATATCCGCTCATCTCTAAGACATGAGGATGAACCATTCCAGAGCCTAAAATCTCAATATAGCCAGTTCCTTTGCACATTGAACAACCCTTACCACCGCATTCAGCACATGAAATATCCACTTCAAAGGATGGTTCAGTAAATGGGAAATATGAACTTCTAAATCTAACTTGGCGCTTCTCACCAAACATCTTTTTAACGAATAGCTCTAAAGTTGCTTTTAGATGGGCTAAAGAAATATTTTTGTCGATAACTAAGCCTTCAATTTGTCCAAATTGATGCGAGTGTGTGGCGTCATCATCATCTCGACGGAAACATTTTCCCGGGCAGATGATTTTTAATGGCTTACCATTTGCCATATCCATCGCATGCGCTTGACCAGGAGAGGTGTGCGTTCTCATCAAAAGAGAGTCGCTGATATAGAAAGAATCTTGCATCTCTCTAGCTGGGTGATTTTTCGGAATATTCATTCTTTCGAAATTGAAATAATCAGTTTCAACATCTGGACCTTCAATGACTTCATAGCCCATTGAAACGAAAATATCGGTCATTTCATCGATTATTTCATAAAACGGGTTGATGCCACCTAAATGATAATTAACGCTTGGAAGAGTGATATCGATTTTCTCTTTTTCAAGCTTTTCTTTAAGTAAAGCATCATTGATAGCTTTTTCTTTTGCTTGATAATGCTCTAGCAATTCTTTTTTGATATTATTAAGAGCCTGCCCAAAGCTAGCTTTGTCTTCACCTTGCAACTCCTTAATAAAAGCCATCATCGCATTTATCGGTGACTTTTTAGACAGTTGTCTTTCTTGAACGCTTTTTAAAGATAAAGCATCTTTAGCGTCATTAATTTCCTTAATGATTTCTTCTTTGAGTTCATTAGCTTTTTCAATCGCTTTTAGCATAAATATCCTCCCCAAAAATAAATAAAATGACACTCAGGAACGAATTTCTCCGTGGTGCCATCCTTTTTCCATTCAATTTTGAATTTAGCTCTACATCTTAACGCGATGAACGCTTTCGATTACAGAAAGTTGCTCCGAGCTGAATTCGCTTGTCTTTTTAGTAAGTGGGTTCCACTATTCCACTCTCCCTATCTAAAAAGTTGATAAGTTACTACTTCTCTTCAACGCGAGCATATTATAGCACAGCCTAAAAAACTTAAAAATTCTTTTTAAGATAGGCCGACACCAAGCAATGGTAAAAACCTCCAGTCTAACGCATGATATTTTTTTATAATTTCCTCTCAAAATTTAAGAAAGCTTTATAAAACGGAACTTAATATTACAACTCGCTTATTTAATTGTCTCATCGCGAAAATATAGTCACGAGCATTTAAAAGATATATAATCCTCATCGATGAGAAATCCAATTGTAAAAAATATGACATATTCGGCAATGCTAATTGCTATTGCCTACTTGCTTACCGCTTTTGCTCAAATTGCCTATCCTCTAGGAGGCTATTTAAATTTCGGCGATGCCATCATTTTATTTTCATCCTTCCTATTAGGTCCATTTTATGGAGCTTTTATCGGCATGATTGCAGGTTCGCTTGCTGATTTAACTCTTGGTGGTTTCGCTTTTATTCCTTTTACCATTGTTGCTAAAGGCGGAGAAGCATTGCTCGCCGGTTTTCTCCATAAAATATTTCCAAAGAAAATAAAATGGCTCAGTTATATACTTGGAGTCATCTTCATGATTGCGACTTATTTTTTCGCCTATTTAATCCTTTATGGCGTGGCTGGACTAGTCAATTCCGCTTTCGATTTAATTCAAGGAAGCGTTGCGGTAATACTCGCTATATCATTAGAGCAAATCTTTAAACGCATCTATAAAGAAAATACGCCTAGCCAATCTAATTAGTTAATTCATACATAAATATCGCTCCAGCAATCGCTACATTGAGCGACTCAATATTTTTAATATTGATGGACACGCGATATTTAGCTTTTTCTTTAATTGTATCCCTTATTCCATGCGCTTCGTTTCCTAAGATGAGGAGATTTCTTTTTAGGCTTTTTACAGATGAAATATCGCTATTAGAATCCACCACCGTGGCAATCGAAGGATATTTGGCATTTAAACTATCAAATAAAGAATCATTACAATCATCGAGAAGAATATTTAACTTAAAGATAGCTCCTTGGCTAGCTTGCACAACTTTTTCATTGTAGATAGAAACGCATTGATTAGATAAAAGCACATCATTATAGCCAAAGGCTAAAGCTGTCCTTAAAATAGTGCCCATATTTCCAGGATCACTTATTCCGTCTAAATATAAAACATAATCGCCTTCTATCTTTTTAGGCTCGTTCATGTAGCAAAGAAAAACGATGCCTTGATTGCTTTTATATTTAGATATCTTTTTAATGATGTCTTCGCTGACGATGTATTGATCGATGTCTTTAGAAATATTTTTAACTTCTTTTAAGGTATAAATCTCTTTCACTAAATCCTTTTCTAAAGCCATTTCTAAAAGATGATAACCTTCCGCGAGAAAACATTTCTTTTCATTCCTATAAGATGGATTAGTGTATTTGAGCAGTTCTTTGATTTTGTTATTTGTCTTTGAACTAATCTGATATTTCATCGATAAATTCCTCGTTTAAGTTTCCTATTTAGCTCATAATAATTCGGGCAATATTTTAGCACCAAATTATAGAAATGTCGTTGATGATCACGATAAAATTCATGAGCAAGCTCATGGACAACAACTGAATAGATAATTTCAGGTGAATAATGCACTAAAGAAAGTTGAAAGTTGAGACTATGAGTTTTAAAAGAATTAGAGCCAAAGCGAGAAGACATGTCCTTAACTTTCACTTTATAAGGCTTAGAAATCTGCATTTCCTTTTCTAAAGAGCGGACCATCTTAGTCAATTCATCAAGCAATTTTGCTTTTAGAAAATCTTTTGAAAAATTCTCTTCCACTTTCTCTCCAAAAAAATAAGTATATCCATCTCCTATCGGTGTACTTTTATACTGGGATTTTTTCTCCACTCGCCTAATTAAAATTGGTAAGTTTTTATTCAAGAAGTCCTGAATCTTATGATCGCTTACAAAAAAAGGAGCGCTTCCAGAATAGATACCTTTATTGTAGCGAAGATAAATATTTCTTTGCCTTTTAAGTGACATCTTTACTTCATAATGCTTATCTAGTGTGTCAACTTGAAAGATTTTTTCCATAATCATCAAAAGAAAAAGGTTACGAAAATAATAATGGCAAGAGCTAAAGCTAAAACAAGAGTAGTAATAAAAGCGTAAACATAAAACTTGCTGCTCCTTTTACGCTGATAATCTTTAGTTAATTCATTTATTTTCTTTTCCGTGTCCATTGAAATAATGATAACTCATTAAAAGAGTAAATTCATTGCAACAATCGAGTTGATGAGATAAATGTAGCGGCAATAAACATGTGTAGCATTTAATTTTTCAATTAACGATAAAAAAACATTTTCTTTAATGTAATTTAAGAAATAGGTAAAATAACAAGGCAATGAAAATCTTAATCTCAGCTTGTCTAGTAGGCGATAAAGTGAACTATAAAGGCGAAGGAAAATACAATCCTAACGTTGAAAAACTCAAAGAAAAATATGATCTACTTTTATTTTGCCCAGAATGCGAAGGCGGACTAAAAACTCCTCGCACTCCTAGTGAGATAAAAGGTTCGCAAGTATATAGTAAAGATGGTAAAAACGTCACAAGACAATTTGAACTAGGTGCAAGAAAAGCTTTGAATCTATGCCAGTATTTCGGCATCCATAAAGCTGTATTAAAGGAAAATTCTCCCTCTTGCGGAACTCATACAATCCACGATGGCAACTTTAAAGGAAATAAAATTCCCGGTATGGGCGTCACCGCTAGATTATTAAAAGAACATGGCATTGAAGTTTATTCAGAGGATGAAATCGATAAATTATTATGAAAAAATTAACCAAAGAACAATCTATTAAAATTGGTAACATCTTATTAATCTTAGGTCTTGTCACCCTTTTATTTGCCCTACTAACTTTCTTCTTTCCTTATCAAGAAAAAATAAGTGGGCTTAAGTTAGTCTTTAATGAAGAATATAGAAACAGCTTTGCTATCGCTACTTTCTCACTTTATTTAATCTCACTTGTTGTTGGAGCACTCGTCTATATCATTAAAACATTTCCTTGGGGAAAAATACTTCTTTTAGCTTTTGGAATCATCATCTTATTAGCGGCCTGCCTTCTATTAGCGATTGATAATAAGAATGGCGGTTTAATTTTCTCTTTTATTTTCGCTTTATTTTCAGGGGCGTTTTATATTGCAGCAGCCCTTTTAAAATAATAAGAACTAATCTCATCTTATCTCTTTAAAAAGGATTGCTTCGATGCAATCCTTTTACTTTTAATGCAACATCCATCAATAATTCGTATCTTGACGAATGTGATTAACTTTCAGTTTAGATAGATAAGAATTAACAATGTCTTCTTCGCTCATATCTAGCGATAAAGCTAAATTTAAGAAATTTTGCATGAAAATAGTGTAATGCTCTAAATCGTAATTATCTTTTAAGTTAGTAGCTAATGAATAAAGTTCTAAAAACTGAATAGATAAGTCTTTATCGCTCTTTTTAAGCTCATATTCAAATTTAGTAGCCTTCAAAGGAATACCTAAGGAAAGCGAAAAATGTAGTCCATCGGCGTATTCATCTAAAATGCGAGCTTTTTCGCCACTTTTTTTATTCGACCAATATTTAAAGCAACGCGTCTCATTGGCAAGTTCAGCAAGTTCTACAAGAAGGGCTAAAAGCCGGCGATGAAAACTGCTTTGATAGCTTACGCCATGCTTTAAAGCAATTTCTTCATCAAGTTCCTTTTGCAAAGAATATAAATTCTTTAAATCTAGCAAGGTTATTCCCCTACTTTCTTTAGATGCCAAATATCTTTGACATAATCTTTAATCGTGCGGTCGCTAGTGAAGAAACCAGACATGGCAATGTTGACAATGCACATCTTCGCCCAACGAGATTTATCTAGATAGAGTTGTTCAATTTTTTCTTGAGCTTTTACATAGCTATCAAAATCTTTAAAGATAAAGAAAGTATCGTTATTGTTCATGAGTTCATCAAAGATGAGTTTGAATCTATCTTTATTTGCCCATGGACCATTAAACAAGGAAGCCATGATAGCTTTCAATCTTTCATCATTGTTATAGCAATCGTAAGCAGAGTAGCCTCCATAAGCGTAGAAGTTAAGCACTTCTTCGCTAGAAAGACCGAAGATGACGATATTGTCATCTTTCACTAAATCGTGAATTTCCACATTAGCCCCATCCATCGTGCCTAAGGTAATCGCTCCATTCATCATGAATTTCATGTTGCTTGTTCCGCTGGCTTCTTTCGATGCAGTCGAGATTTGTTCGCTCACATCAGCAGCTGGGATGATGAGTTCAGCAAGCGATACACCATAGTTTTCTAAGAAAATTACTTTAATGTATTTGCTAATTTCTGGATCGTTATTGACAACATCAGCAACGCAAAGAATTAATTCGATGATGCGCTTGGCGTAGACATAGCTAGGCGCCGCCTTCGCTCCAAAGATGAAAGTGCGAGGATGAATTTTAAAATTCGGATCTTCTTTAAGTCGCATATATAAGTACATGACATGGAAGATGTTCATGAGTTGTCGCTTATAAGCGTGCAATCTTTTAATTTGCACATCAAAAATTGAATCGACATCGACATCAATATCCATCTTATCTTTGATATATTTAGCCAATTTAATCTTATTTTCGCGCTTGATGTCCATCACTTCTTTTTGGACTTTTTTATCGTCTTGATATTTCGCGAATTTTTCCATTTCGTGCTCCATATCGCATATCCAACCATCGCCAATCTTAGAAGTGATTAATTTAGCGAGATGAGGATTAGAATAAAGTAGCCATCTACGATGAGTTACGCCATTGGTTTTATTGTTGAATTTTTCAGGATATAAATTGTAGAAATCTCTAAATGTTTCATGCTTTAAAATCTCGGTATGAAGCTTAGCAACTCCGTTGATAGAGAAGCAAGCGTAGATACCTAAATTAGCCATATGGATCTGCCCATCTTTAATGATTTGCATCGCATAAAATGCGCCCGGATCGACATTTTTCTCCATCATCTCTTTGTTGAATCTGCGATTCATCTCTTCGATAATCATGAAACAACGAGGGCAAATTTGCTCAACATAATTAACTGGCCATTTCTCTAATGCTTCTTGCATGATGGTGTGATTGGTGTAAGCCATGCATTTACGGACCACTTCCATCGATTCATCCCAGCCGTAGCCATAAACATCCATCATGAGACGCATGAGTTCAGGAATGGCAAAAATCGGATGAGTATCGTTGAGTTGGAAGACAAAATAATCCGCCAAATTCAAAAGCGTGCCTTTTCTTCGATAATGACCTCTTAAAACTGATTGAAGTCCCGCACTTACAAGGAAATATTGTTGACGCAATCTCAACAATTTTCCGTGTTCAGTAGAATCATCAGGATATAAGCCGAAAGATAATTCCTTTAAAGTGTTTAAATATTCGTTAAATGAAGTGTCCTTTGGCAAATTGCTTTCGCTAGGTTCGGCTGACCAGATGCGCAAAACATTGGTCACTTTATTGCGGTAACCGACAATTGAGACATCATAAGGCACAGCTTTAACATGTGTTGCGTCAACTGTGCGCATGCCAAATTCGCCATTATCTTTTAGATAAGTTTCGGTGAAACCGCCAAATTCGACTTCCACCGCATGCTTTGGTTTTCGAACTTCAAAGACATATCCGTTAGCAAGCCATTGATCTGGGACTTCAAATTGTCGGTCTTTTTCAATGAGCTGACGGAAAAAGCCATATTCGTAACGAATGCAATTTCCTTTCACTGGATAGCCAAGTGAAGAAATCGAATCTAGAAAGCAAGCCGCCAATCGACCAAGTCCGCCATTGCCAAGTCCGGCATCAGCTTCTTGATCTTCAAGAGCGTTAATATCAATGCCTAAATCGGCTAAACCGTTTTTAGCAACATCATAAATTCCTAAATTTTGTAAGTTATTAACCAAAAGCCTTCCCATCAAAAATTCCATTGAAAAATAGATGAGTTCTTTTTTGTCTTCGCTTCGAACTTCTTTTCTAACACTTCGCCAGTCGTAGTTGGCGTAATCGCGAACCATTTCACCTAAAATGTCATATTGTTCGGTGATGTGGCTATCTTCGATTGTGTTGGAATATTTCTCCGCAAGACGGCGCTTAAAAGACTCTTTAAAGGCTTCTTTGTTTGAAAACATATTCATATATATATAAAACTCCCTTTTTTATTAAAGTAATTTTCTTTATTTTTTATTTATTATCTTTTTTTAATTTAAAAATCATTGCTCCAAAAGAAGCAATCTTTGGAGAAATCTTAAATGGTTGATTTTCCGGGCCGAATTTTTCGCTCTTTAAAGCTAGGCCATTGTATTGGTTGGTTCCACCATAAACATCTTTATCACTATTGAAGATTTCTTCATATATTCCTTCACTAGTCACTCCAATATCGAAATATTCAAAATAATTCGGCGTCATATTGAAGACAAAGACTAATTTATCATCGTTGTAATTTCTTTCAAAAGCTAAGATAGAATCATTATTATTGTTCACCATTAGCCAGTGGAAATTATTAGGATTGTATTCATTTAAATACATCGGCTTTTCATATCGATAAATCAAATTTAAATCGCGAATAAGTCGAGTAACTGAATCGTGCTTCGGGAAAGTTTTAAGCACCCAAGGCAAAGATTTAGTCTCGTTCCATTCATCAAAGCTCGCAAGTTCATTTCCCATGAAAGACAATTTCTTCCCAGGATGGGCATATTGATAAGTGTATAAATTCCTTAGCAAAGCAAACTTCTCATCATAATTGCCCCACATCTTATTGATGATGGTTCCTTTTCCGTGGACGACTTCGTCGTGAGAGAAAGGCAACAAGAAATTCTCGTTAAAATAATAAGCCATCGAGAAAGTAATCATATTGTGATCATATTTTTTATAAATTGGATCAAGATGATAATACTTTAAAGTATCGTTCATCCAGCCTAAATCCCATTTATAATCAAATCCAACTCCACCGAATTCAAGAGGTTTGGTGACGCCATAATAATCTGAACTATCTTCAGCAATCATCATTAATGATGAATGTCTTTCATGAAGTTTATAATTAAGACGCTTTAAAAATTCAATTGCTCCATCATTGGTTCCTTTAGATTTATCGCCGTCGATGAAAAGCATATTGCTGACCGCGTCTATGCGAATACCATCAAAATGATAATAAGTAGCGAAATAGTTAATCGCCGACATTAAGAAAGAACGAACAGGGTCTTTTCCTAAATCAAAATAAGCACTTCCCCAAGGGGAAATTCTTCTCGATGGAGTCGTGTATTCATATTGATGAGTTCCATCAAATTGATATAGACCAAAATCATCTTTAGCAAAATGCACAGGTGCAAAATCTAAAATGACGCCGATATTAGCTTTATGCATTCTATCGACAAAGCTCATCAGTTGCTTTGGATTGCCATAACGACTGTCTACGCTATAAAAGCCGGTCGCCTGATAACCCCAGCTTCCATCGAATGGATATTGAACAACCGGCATAATCTCAATGTGCGTATAACCGAGTTCTTTAACATAAGGAATTAAATAATCAGCAATTTCTTCATAAGAAAGATTGCGACCATCCACTTGCCCTTTCCAAGAACCTAAATGCAATTCATAAATCGACATCGCTTTATCAAAATTGCGAGTTCTTTTTTTCATGTAGGCTAAATCATGCCAAATAAAATTTTCATAATCGAATAGGCGAGAACAAGTTCCTGGGCGATATTCGCTATAAAAGGCAAAAGGGTCAGCTTTATCGACATATTTGCCCTTAGAATTTTTGAAATGGTATTTGTAATTTTGATAATTGAGCAAGCCTGGAATAAATAGTTCATAAGTTCCAGAATCATCAATCTTATTCATCTTATGAACGCGAACATCAAAATTATTCCATTCTCCGATAATCGATACATCGCTAGCATTAGGCGCATACAATCTAAAGATTACTCCTGAGACGCCATCTTGCTTAACAAAATGAGCACCGAAGTATGAATATGCATCGATGCATTGTCCCATTAAGTAATCGTAAAGTAATCCGAATGCCATGGTTGCATATATTTTTATATATAAAGAAATCAAAATCAAGATTCCACTTTCAAAATGTAAGCAAAATTTTT
>CAVDXG010000014.1:0-29820 GCA_963612925.1 Coriobacteriaceae bacterium
ATATATATATCACTGAAATTTAGAAATTTAGGTATATAACACTTAAAAAGTGAGTGTTTTGAAGTGCTTTAATTTAACTCATGGTTTGAATATTTCTTCTTTTTTCTAACTACTTTTTGTTTTGGCTATTCAAATGTTTTATTTCTTTATTCAGATCTAAGCCCAGGGATGAAAAGAGCTCATAGTGTCTTTTACATAAATTTTCTAGTTCCCATTTATTATGTTTAAAATGCAACTTAACATATCTTGCGTCTAGAAGAATATCGGTTACACTTTTCTTTAAAAATTTGGTTTTCTCAACGAATTCAGAATGAATAAGACTTGTGATTAAAAGAATAAATGATAGACCTTGTGTTTGATAATAATCTGAAGAATAAACAGCATCGACTTCTAACTTATTTTTATAATAGCTATAGAACGTTTCAATAGCCCATCGTTTCTTATACAATTCATAAATTTCTTTTGGTGTTTTTTCTAAATTTGATTCAAGAACGATAAGTCCGAAACTTTTTTCAACTTGAGCATATTTTTCAGCAGTATAAACGCCTTCTTCATCGCCAATTTTAGAAAGATAATCACTTGATTCTAATGTGTATTGACTAAGATCTTTAAATGCAGCAACACATCGTCCTTGTTTTTTAAGCACTTTAAATTGTATGACGGTATTTTTCTTTCCTTTTTGATATGTGAAAGCACCATCAAAGGATAAATCATTAGTAATTTCTTTATATGCTTTGCAGTTTGCTTTTAAAGGAATTATATATTTATTACCATTTTCTGAACACAATTTAATATTTTCTAAATCATAAAAGCCTTTATCGATAATAAAGAGAGTGTCTTTAAACTTAATTCTGGAAAATATATCTTTAAACGAAATATTATCCATGGTTGCACCAGGAAATATTCTTGAAAAAACAGGACGGGAAGTATTTATGTCATATGCCATTAAAGCATTCATTTGATAGTCGCAAAATTTTTTGTTCTTATTTCCTTTTTCAGCTAGATCATTATCGTGCGATGATGATTTGATTGCGTGGCCATCTACTGCAAGTTCGTTGCTAGAATTATCAACAAGTTTTTGCTCAAATTTCTCTACATAAGTTGTGTGTCTTCCTAAAGAATCAAGCAAATTTGTAACGATATGTTCGGTTAATTTGACTGATGGAAATCTTTTAGAAATATAAGATAAATCATAATTAGGTTTTATGTTTTTGATATATGTAAATCCGTTGACAAAATGCATCATTGCAAGGATAAAAATTTGTGTTGCTTCTTTTGGGTTAAAACATTCCTTAAGTGATTCTAAAACAGACATTCCCAATTGAAATGAAATATAATATTCACCAAAATTCATTGAAGTGATCATCTCGTTTTTTGAATAATTGTTATTCGGAACAAATCCTAAATCGTTAGAAATAGAACCGATAAGATTCCCCATTTTTGTTTTCCATTTTCCATCAACTTTTACAAATGAATGTTCGTATACGTAATATTTACCATTGATTACTTTGACCATTGTCCCCTTTGGTTTAAGTGCTCTGATGTTTTCTGGAACTGCATAATTGCCCATAAATTTTGCCTCAATATAATATACCTATAATATACCTATATTATAACAAAATAAAAAGGAATAAAAAAAGAAAAACCGTCAGAAAATAATGTTATTTTCCTTGAATTTTATTCAAAATAAGCTAATTGATAGACTTTAAATAAAAAATCAGATAGTTGTTCTGATATTTGCCAGTTTTATATACCTAAATTTCTAAATTTCAGTGATATATATATATATATATAGATTTATCTATTTATATATAAAGTGATGCTTTACTCTTTTTTGCCTGTCTATATTTAAGAGGCGATAAGCCAGTTTTTCTTTTGAATAGATTAGAAAAATAGTATTGATTGTCAAAATGAAGACGTTCAGAAATTTCTTTAACGGATAAATCAGTCATCGACAGATACTTCTTTGCGAAGCTAAGTTTTAGTTCTAAATAATATTCATAAGGAGTTTTATGATATTCATTTTTAAAAATTCTATTTATTTGTTTCTTTGAATAATGAACTTCATTAGCGACATCATCCAACGAAATCTCCCTAAACACTGCACCATCTAAAATTGTTTTAATCTTTTGAGCTTCAAAGGATACATGACTTGCGGGACTATTAACTTTTTTAGCTATCACATGCAGCATTTGGAAAAGAATATTGCTCACATCGATTGAGATATCATCAGAATGATTTGATTTTTCAGCAAGCAAAAGTAGTTCATCAAAATACGGGCGAATATTTAAATCTTTAAAAACATTGATTCCGTTAAGTCCGTAAGCCTTAAAAACTTCAGCGAAACAATCGGAAGTAAAATTAATCCAAATTTTGGTATAGGGATCCTTCTTATCGCTATAGTCAGCATGGGGGATAAGAGGCTCTATTACATAAAAATCGCCCTCTTCAAGCGAAATTATTTTATCTTCGAATTCAAGGTAGCCTTTTCCTGAAATTATATATTCAAATATGAATAGTTTTGAGTTTACTCGTTCTATATGATACGTGCTATTTGGGTATGTAATACCAATGTTCTCTATTTGAAAAGGTAATTTACTGTCCTTGTTTTGCAAAAAAAGATGCCATTTTTCGTTGGCGCTTGGGCCGAACACGTTTTTTGATTGATTTTTAAATTTTAATTCCATGACTTATTTATTTTTGTAAAAAAATGCTTTAAAAAATATAGAAAAACTCCTATTGGTATTTATTGTTTATTTTTTTAATTTGATTTGTCGCTTTCTTATATCCCATTGCTTGTATCCGCTTTCATATAATGTTGTCATGTTAGAAATTTTGTTTAATAACGTGAACAAAATATATAAAAACAATGTTCATGCTGTTATTGACTTTAATTTAAAGATAAAAGAAAACGAATTCGTGGTTTTCGTTGGTCCTTCAGGATGTGGCAAATCCACTACTTTAAGGATGCTCGCCGGCCTAGAAGAAATCTCATCAGGCGAAATATTAATCGACGGAAAAGTTATTAACCATCTTGAGCCTAAAGATCGTGGCATCGCGATGGTTTTCCAAAACTATGCTCTTTATCCTCATATGACTGTTCGACAAAATATGTCTTTTGCTTTAGAGATGCAAGGCATGCCGAAAGAAGAGAGAAACTTAAGGGTTGAAGAAACAGCTGAAATTATTGGATTGACTAAATATCTGGATAAAAAACCTAAAGAATTATCTGGCGGTCAAAGACAGCGCGTTGCTTTAGGAAGAGCAATTGTAAGAAATCCAAAAGTATTTTTGATGGATGAACCTTTGAGCAATCTTGATGCTAAATTACGTGCGTCTATGCGCGTAGAAATAACAAAGATACATAAGCGCGTAAATGCGACGACAGTTTATGTGACGCATGATCAAACTGAAGCTATGACAATGGCGGATAAAATCGTCGTTATGAAAGATGGAATTATTCAACAAATCGGCAGTCCAAAAGAAGTGTATAATAACCCAGCTAATTTATTTGTTGCGACATTTATCGGTTCTCCTTCAATGAATATTTTTGATGGTGTTTTAACTAAAAATTCGATTAATTTCCTTGGAATAAGTGAACGTATTAGTTCTTCTTTATATGAAAGACTTAATAAACTTTATGATGATTATATTGCTGAAACTAAGAAAGATATCGCTGAATTAGAAGCACTTATCACTTCTCATCCAATAAAACTTAAAAAGGCCTTCACAAAAAAGCAGAAGAAAGAACAGGCTGAACTTTTAAATAATCCTTTAACTTACGAAAATCAATTAAAGAGTAAAATTGAGAAGCTTGAACAAGCTCAACAAGCTCGAATTAGCGAAATTAAAAATATTAAAATTGGAATTCGTCCAACTGAAATACATCCTAGCGATAATTTAAATAAAGATTTAACCGCACCTATTTATTTCGAGGTTGAGGAAACCGAATTATTAGGTCACGACCTTTTAATTCATCTTCTCAAGGATGATGTGCGATTAACTTCATCACAAAGCGCGAAAAATATTGTTGATGTCGGGAATAATTATTCCTTTGATAAGAAAGCTTTGTATTTCTTTGATCCGATTTCAACGAAAAGAATTTAATAGAAAGCAAATAAAGCAAGAAAGGAGACCCCATGAAAAAACAATTCTTAGCTTTACTAACAATGATGACACTTGTTTTCGCTACTAGTTGTGGTGGTAACAATTCTTCATCTTCGGATGATTCCTCTGTTTCAACATCCGAAAGTACAACATCTGAAGTTCCAGTAGAAAAATATGATGTCGTCTTTAAAGATGGTGATACTGTTGTTAAAGAATATCTGGACCAAACTCCAGGAACATTAGTGGATATTCCTACTTTAGCAGACCAAGGAAGAACTAAAGTTGTCGGTTGGACTGGGGTTAGCGATGCAGATTTCATTGCTGGCAAAGTTCAAGTTTATGAAGATGACGCAACTTATACAGCTATCTGGAAAGAGCGTTTTGGAACTGACAAAGTGTTTGACGCAACAGCGAAAAAATCAACCGATACAATCGAAGTCGATGGCTTAAAAGATGAAGCATATGAAGATACAACTGCGATTGAGATTAAAAGCGATTCTGTTTCTGCATCCGCCAAAGCATATGTAATGTATGACTACACTACTCTTTATGTATTGGTTGAAGTTACTGATGCAAGTAAGTATGCACACATTGCAGAAGGGCAAAATGTAAATTCATGCGATTCGATTGCACTTTATTTAGATTTAATGCATAACGAATTATTAGCAGAGGATGGTTATACAGCCGGTTGGGGCGGAGTCTATCGAGGCGAACCTGGACCAATGGTTGAAGGCTGGTACAAGATTAGTCGTGGATATGACGCTTCAGTGAGTGGTCGTTATAATGATGATGCTGGCAGCGTGCTTGATTTTGGTGGTTGGTTATCTGAATCTGCAAAGAGTGATGGCTCATCTACATTTGGTACAACTAAGGAAACTGATGTTGGCTATAATGTCGAATATAAAATTGAATTAACTAATGGAAATATCCCTGAAGACTATAAACCAAAAGCTGGCAATGAATTTGGTTTAGGCATCATTTTGTATGACCAAGATAGCGATGGCTATTCTCAAACTCAAACTGCTTCTAAAAAAGTCGGAATTGAAGAATGCAATTTAGAAGCGGAAGTTGGTCCTAAAAGATTATCTAATTTTAAATATAAAGCCAACGAAAAAGATGGATATTCAAGCATTTCTGCTGTTGCTGTTAGAGATTGTTTTGAGGTCTCTACAGACAATACTCGTGATGCTTTATATAAAGATGCAAAAGTTACAACTGATGGTGATAACACTCTAGAAATTTTACATTGTAATAATAAATATTACATTTATGCAAAGCCTGGAGTAAGTTCGTCATCTTTAAAACTATCATTCGAAGGTTCAGATTCTTCATTTGACATTACTACTGCGAAAAAGATTGTTGTCGATGATACTAATAAAAAATTTACTTTAAGTTACACCGCGAATGGCGAAGATGTTAGCAGTAAATATTACATTACAGATATAGCCAATTCAAATAATCTTCCATCATCTCGAAAGGTATTTACCACGAAGTTCACGAATGATGATATTACAGTTGATGGCGATCTTGATGAAGCATACGATAAATCTCTCAAAATCGATGTTAACAATGTAACATACATTGAACACGGTGAAGTGCAAGCTAGAGGTGAAGCATATAGCGTATTTAATAATGATAACTTCTACCTCTTTGTCGATGTGGTTGATTCTAATGTTGACTCAACTTCAAATCCAGGCGGTGCTTCTCCTGAATTAAATGATTCTGTCGAACTTTGGATATCGACATGTCAATCTCTTCCAACATCTACAACGAGTTGGGGATTAGATAATCGTCCAAGTGGTGAATATTGTGGTGAAGGTTTATTTAGAGTTCGTGCCGGTATGGAACCTACCCTTGGAAAAGGATTAAGTGGTTGCCATTGGCTATTTGATAAGGCTTTTGTTGCCAAAACATTAAATGTAGAAGTAGCTACCAAATTAACTTCAACTGGTTATACGGTTGAATATAAGATTCCTTGGGATGATTTCAAATCGAAAGTAGCCAACAATCAGATGATTGATATATTGATTGCCATTAATGATGGTGAAAATAATAGTAGCACTGAGAACAATAGACGTGGTGTTGTTACCACAAACGCAAATAATGGATTAGCGTGGTGGGATAGACCTTATGTTCTAGACCATATCAAGTTAACCGGAAAATAATTTTATGAAGACATTTAAGAAGATATTTCTTGTGAGCATTCAGGCGTTTATATGTGCTTCTTGCTCAGGTGGAGGGAGTTCTAATACTGGCGATAATTCTAGTAGTCAAGACACTTCTCCTAAGCAAGTTTATGAAGACGATGATGAAAATATTTCGTTGGATGGTGCTGTTAAAATCAACTGCGATTTTAGTAAAGTTAGCGATCCGGCATTAATTAAGAAAATAGATATGTATAATGCCGGTTGCATTAACCCTGTCACTAATTATGAACGCGACATGGATTATGCAAAAATGATTAATTCTCGTTCTTTGCGCATTGATGCTTCAATTGGTAAAGCTAATGGCAATGCTGGAGAATTTCTTGTCAGCGATGATTATGATATCTATGATGAAGATGATACAACTGATACCTATAAAGTTGACATTAATTCTTTAAAATATGACTTCTCTGAATTAGATCAAACTCTTGATTATTTCAAAGAGATGAATACCCTTCCGTATGTATCTTGGTGTTATATTCCGACACCTTTGCAGGATAATTCGAATTGGCGAAAACTTGATAGTCATATTACTAATTGGCAAGAGGTATTTGAAGAAGTTTATTACAATTACGCCAAACATTATGTTGATAACAATGTAAAGATTGGCTATCACGAAATATATAACGAGCCTGATTTAGAAATATTGAAATATTTTGGTGTTTTTTCTGATGACACTCAAGGATTTTTAGATATTGATTCTTTTGCGCCGATTCTTAGCGATGGTGTAACCAGATCACCTGCAGCAGGTTGCTATCCTGATATGTATGAATACGGTGTTAAAGGTATTTTAAGAGCTGATCCTGACGCCACTGTTGGTGGGCCATCCTTCGCTTTAGGAGAAATTGGTGTTGAAGATTGGGTTGGTTTTATTCCTAGAGTCTTAAGCAAAAATCTTCCAATCGATTTTTACTCTTTCCACTCTTATCTAGATGGTGATACTTGGTATATGAGCGATGCTCAAAGAGATGCTGGTGGTATGAACGAAATTGAAAAAGTTGTTTCCGGTTTATCTAAATATTCTCATTTTTTAAAAACTGCAGTGCATATTAATGAATATTCTTGCGTCAATGTTGATAATGGCTTGTATGCAGGAGATAATGCAGACTTCAACTATTATTATGGAGCCGGAGAAATTTTAAATTCAATTTTTGAAGCTGTTGATAGAACATCAATCCAGCAAATCAACTGGGCTCAACTTATTTCTTGTACAACATATAGCAACGAGCCTTATGCCCTTATTGATAGAAACGGCAATCCAAAAGCTGCTTTCAATTCGGTTTTAATGTATCAAGATATGCCTGTTTGGAGATACACATCTTCATCAAGCGATGATAATTCTGGTTTGAGGACTGTTGTTTCTTCTGATGATGAAAAAATCTCTATACTTATTTGGAACGAAAATGAAGCTCGAGATGATGCCGGAAACACTATTAATACTGGTGATAGAGTAGCGGCAGTTAGTTTAAATTCTCCTAAATTTAATGGAGGAACTCGCAAGATTTATCGCATTGATAGAACTCATGCCAGTAACTATGACGGAACATTAACGAAATTGCCATCTTATCAAAACAAGAAAACATTAATTGGCAGTGAAGAATACATTTGGCAAGGCAATGTTCCTGCTCAAGGCGTTGTCTACATCACTATCAACAAAGATGATTTTGAAGATTTCGATATTGATACAAGCTATAGCGATTTTGCTAACACTATTAAAAAACAATATTATTACGAAGATCGTTATCGAGGCTTAACTGGCAGTAGAGAAACATATTCTGATTTTGTTAACCATCTAAGCGGTTCTTATTCGATGTTTGATGAAAAAACTTGGACTACTTATCTTGAACTTGGAAGCTGTAATGGCGACGGAAATGGAAGATATAAAAATCAAGCTGTTGCTTCTGCGGCGGTGACCTGTGATGATTTACCAACATCCTTTAAAATTAATCTTGAAAAAGACGGAAATGTTAAAGCACTTAATCGTTTCTCTAATTTAAGTGTTCGCATTGATTTCTATGATGACGCTACGAAAACTTATACAGAATCTGTAACTTTGCATAATGGAGTCTTTAATAAAAATTCAAATCCTAATGATCAAGATAGCAAATTATCATCTTTGCCACCATATCCTTGGGGAACCGAAAAATTAACTGATAATGAAGTTAAATATGATGGTAATAGTTGGGATGTTGATTTAAACGAAATCGCGCCTTCAAGTTGGTTGAATGGAAGTCGTAGAGCTTTGATTTCATATACAATGCGTAACACCGGTGCAAATACACGATGCGCGTTTACATTAACTAAATAAAAACTGGAGGTAATTTATGAAATTTAGTCGAAAATTAAGAATCGGATTTATTGCCCTTGTTGGGGCAACCGTCCTAGCAGGTTGTGGTGGTTGCTCCGCTTCAGAAAAAGCTGATGACAGTGCTACTTCAACTATTAAACCAGCTGAAGGCGACATCAAAAATAATATTACTGAAGAAGAAATTTCTCCATATAAGAGCAATCCATTGACTTTATCTTTTTGGAGCCCAATCGTCGGCCCTGATGCTGGTTATTTCCAAAATATCATCACAGGATGGAATGACTTATATGGTAATTATATTAAGATTCAAAGCGACCCAATTGAGGAAGAGTCTCATTATACACGTATTCTAACTTCCTTTAACGACAATTCAACAGCAGATATTTGCTTGATTCATAAATCTCGTATTTCACGCTATGAAAGAATGGGAAAATTGCGAGATATGACTAGTATTGTCTCTCAAACTGGTCTTGATAAATCGCAATATCTAGAAGGCGCTTGGGATGCTGGTATATTTGACAATAAGATGTATGGTTTAACATTAGATTATTTCCCAACATTACTGTTCTACAATAAGAAATTGATACCTGAAGGCTACACTGAAGCCGATATTCTTTCTGATGATTTTACATACGAAAAGATGTGTGAAATGATGAAATCAGCTTATGTTTATAACCTCGTTTCATCCAAACGTAAATATGGTTTTGCATTTAACTATGGGTATTGTGAAAAGCCTTATATTGCTAATGTTTATGCCGTGGATGGAAAACCAGTCGACGACAATAATCCTACTGAACCACTTTATAACGATGCGAAATCATTTAAAGCGGTTAAAGCGATTGAATCAATTCCATTTACTGTAAATTCAGAAGGGTATAAAGTTGCCTCTGAAAGTGGAAGCGATCACCGTAAAGTATTTAACTCCGGACGTGCGTTATTTACTATGGATGGTATTTATTCTGCATCCTCACTTGTCTATCACAACGATACAGTCGATACTGGCATTGCTTTCCTTCCTAAAGTTGATTCTAGCGCCCATAAATCTACATACAGCGATATGCATATGTTTGCTACATTCACGAATAAGAATGTATCAGACTATAGGGACACTGCGATTGCTTTATTTATAAAATTCTTTGTAAACAATTCATCTTATTGGTGCAAATCAGGTAAAGTTGCTGCTACTGTTGAAGTTGCCAATGATGCTGAATATAAAACACTTGAATGGGCCTTTGTTTCGGATAGCTTCGCTTCATTAGTTACTCCTGGAAAAGCTTATTCTTTCCAAACGATTGTCAGTCACGCCGCAGAAACCATTTCAGAAATCTGCGAAGGCAAAAAAAGCGATGGTAGTAGATATAGCGATGACGAAATTCAATCTAAACTCGATAAAAGCGTTGAAGAGGCTAAAAACTTAGTCAAACAATTATGATTGTTAAAGGATTAGACGAGATAGAGTGTTCTACTAGCAAGAAACCATTGGGTAAAAAAATTACCCCTTGGCTTTTCTTACTTCCTCATCTTATCTTTTTCTCTGTCTTTATCGTTTTTCCATTTTTCTACGGTATCATCCTCTCTTTTTACAACACCGACTTAGTCGGAAAGATGGAATTTGTAGGGTTTGATAATTATGTTCAAATCTTTACTAATGAGCCTTTTAGAACAGATTTTCTAATGGGCTTAGCGCACTCGGCTCTCTTTACAGTTATAAGCGTACCTTTAGTAATTATTGTTCCTCTCGGATTAGCTATTTGGCTTTACGCTATTAAAAACGAGAAGATTAGAAGCGTATTTCAAACGATACTTTATTCAACAACAATTCTAAGCGTTTCTACAGTTGTCTTTATTTGGAAATATATGATGGATAATGACAATGGATTCTTTAATCTCTTTTTTCAAATTGACACTAATTGGCACAAGCAACCTTATGCTTGGATTGTTATTTTTACTTTAACTTTATGGGCTGGAATTGGCGGAAATATGATTATATTCCTTTCTTCTATTGCTTCTATTCCTAAGTCTCAATATGAAGCTGCTAACATTGATGGAATTAGTAGATGGAAGCAATTCACTCGACTTACGATTCCTTCTCTTAAGTTTCCATTAGTTTATACATTTATCACTGGAACCATTGCTGCATTTAATGTTTTTGGGCAACCTTATTTATATGTTGCTTCAAAAGGAAGTTATGAAACAATCATCATGCAAATAAAAGATTATGCTTTTGAAAAACAGATGGCTGGGATTGCCTCAGCAATGTCGGTTTGCTTAGGATTGATTATTGTTATTATTTCTTTCATTCAATTCAAAATTACTAAGGCGGATGAATAAAAATGAAAAATAGAAATTATTATATTCGTCAAACCCTACTTATCGCAGGCATGAGTATTGTTTGTGCAATATTTCTTATTCCTTTGATTTTCATGGTGACTTTATCTTTTCAAAGTCAAGATGTCATCATGGAAGATGGTGGCGCTAAATTATTTCCTAGCGTTTGGACTTTTGATAATTACATCGCTATCTTTAATACAGCGAATTCGCCTATCTTTAAGTGGTTATTAAATTCACTTATTGTAGCTTTTTTATCATCTATTTTAACTATTCTTATCGCTTCAATGAGCGCCTTTGCGTATGCAAGATTAAAATTCAAAGGCCGTAAGTGGCTTTTTAATGCCTTGCTTTTGACGATGATGATTCCTAGCGTTGTCTCGCTTATTCCTAACTATATGACAATCTCTGCTTTAGGATTAAAGAATACTTTGACAGCTCTTATTATTCCGATGTTAGGTGGCGTTACTAATGTGTTTTTAATTCGTCAATTTTTATACTCGATTCCGAAAGAACTCGATGAAGCCGCTTTAATCGATGGTGCTAATTATTTTCGATTGTTCTTTAGGATAATTTTGCCCCAAATGATCCCAATTCTTGTTGTCGTTGGATTAAATACTTTTTTAGCAGCTTGGAATGATATTCTATGGCCATTAGTTATTAACCCATCAATTGATGCTAGAACAATTACTGCCGGTATGGAGAACATTGAAAGAACATTTGAAGAAAATATTCCGTGCATTATGGCGGCTACATTGATTTCTTCTTTACCAGTTTTGATTATTTACATGTTTGCTCAAAAATATCTTATCAAAGGTATTTCTTTAACATCAGGAATGAAGGAGTGATCTTATGATTAATAAGCAACTTAAATTAATTAGAGGATTATTTATGATAATGTTTCCGCTTTTTCTAGTTTCTTGCAATTCTGAAAATAGTTCAGATAGTTCATCTTTGTCGTCAATAACTGAACAATCACTATCCGATAATAGTGAGTCATCATCTTCCTATGATAGTGAAGGTTCAACTTCTGAACCAATTATTGAGAAATATCAATTCCAAACAATTAAAGGAAAGTTTGACTACTTGGACAAAGGAGCAACATCCAAAGGAAATGCACTTTGTTTAATTACAAATAAGTTTTTAACTGAAGGCACAGTATCTTCCGATGTCCAATCTATCGGCAAACAACAAACCGGATTGCTATTTCGCTCAGATGTAAGTGCAACTTCATATTATTGTCTATATCTTGAATCACTTTATGGCAACAAACTTACTCTAACAAAAGTAAATGGGACAGCTTCAAGTGAACTATCTAGTTGCTATATATCTGCTGGTTATAATGCGAATAGTAATGTTGAATTAAAAGTTATCATCAGCGGAAATAAAATTCAGTGTTTTTATGATAATAAATTATTTATTTCTTTTACTGAAGATAAACTTCTTGAAGGCAACCGAGTTGGTTTAATTAGTAAAAACGAGGGAAGTAACTTTAGAAATATTGATATAAATGAAGGTAATGATTTTAAGACTGTTGATACTCTGATTACTGGCCATTCTTATATGGAACTTTGGAGCAATTATAAGTCTGATCTATCTAGGTATAGCGATATATTTAATATCGGCATTGGCGGTACTTCTGCGAATGACTGGCCCAGTCATATCAACGCCGTTGTTGATTATTGTCCAAATAAAATCATTTATATGATTGGGATTAATGATGTCGGTTGGAAAAAAACCCCCTCAAAATTTATTGAAGAAGTGAAAGAATATGTCAATACTCTTCTTGATAAATTAGCTAATGTTAAAATCTGCTTAATTTCTATTAATAATTGTCCACAATATGCGAATTCACAAGCTACGATTAACGAAATGAATCGTTTGCTTTGGAATTATGTTTATGAAACAGATAGATTGCTTTACGCAAATATTGATAAAGCATTTTTAAATGCGGATGGTACACCAAATGCTAGTTGCTTCACTGATGGACTTCATCCAACCGCCTCTTCTTATAGCGTCATTCGCAATGCAATTTATGAAGCGTTTGATGGAAAGAATCAGCCAAACGAATTTCACGATAAAGGAAGCGATAGTAATTACGATTTTGATACCGGGAAGGGCGTTGTTAATAGCATAAAACAAAACACAACTAACAGTGATTGGACATTTATTGATAACAAAATTATTACTAATTCTAATGGATATTGTTTATCTTTAGAAAGTTACTCTAATTTTTCTACTGTATTAAATTTTTCCAATATTTCTCAATTGAATGATGGTGCTGATAACCCTTTCTTTACTAAAAAGGCTGTCAAAGCTTTCCTTTTTGGAGGAAGCGAGATTAACGGCACATATAATGGGTACGCATTGCACATATCTTGCGATTGGGTTGAAATATTAAAATTAGATGGCTTTAATTCCACATTTATTGATGGTTTTAATGTTAATGCCGCTGATCTGGATATAAAACTAACAATAAATAACAAAATACTGACTCTTACTTATGGCGATGGGACGGCGCTTCCTGCTTCTTTTAATGGGAATGCTTCTGTGGAATTGAATGATTATGTTTCAGGAAAAGTCGGTGTTTTAAAAAATGATAATTATAAAAGCGAAGTCTATATTTTTGAATTTAAAACAAATTAGATTTGCTAGTTAAACATAGATACTACATTTATAAACATATAACAATTGAGGAGGAAAATATATGATTATTCTTGATTATCGTCACGAAGGCGCTAGAGATCCAGACGTTGTCTATCATAACGGAAACTATTATTGCGTGTATGCTTATGAAGATAAGTTATGGATTAAGTATGCTCCAACAATTGATGGCTTAAAAGAAGCTAAGGGAAAAGTAGTTTACGCTTTAAATGCTGAGACTGGTGATTTTCATATTCGACCTTGGGCTCCTGAACTTCATTTCTTAAATAATGAATGGCATATATATACTTGTTTCGGTGATGCTCATTCTAGCAATCAACATATGTACGTTTTGAGAAATCATTCAATTAACCCGGCTGATAATTATGAACTTGCTGCTTATCTAAATAATGGCGATGACAAATGGGCTATTGATGCAACAATTATTCATTACAACAACGAACTCTATTATGCTTATTCCTCTTTTGGAACATATTATGGTGAAGTTTATCAAGCTTTATATATCGTTAAAATGAAGGACCCATACACGTTAGAACTCCCTAGACATTTATTGTCTATGTCAGAATACGATTGGGAAAAAGGTGGATGTGATGGTTCGAATCGTCCTTATGTCAATGAAGGTCCATTTGCTTTATATCATAATAACAAAATTTTATTAGTTTACTCTGCTAGCGGATGTTGGACCGACCATTATTGTATGGGCTTATTAACTTTCAAAGGTGGAGATATTCTTGATAAAGATAATTGGGAAAAATTGCCTTATCCAATACTATCTAATAAGGATGGATATGATGCTCCTGGTCATGCTTCATTTATTCAAAATGCACCAGATGGTAAAACCTATTGTTTTTTCCACGCTTATGAAACAGATTGCTCGCGTGGAGAAAGATATGTATTAGGCCATGCTGCGACTGTTGAATTTGATGGCGATATTCCTTTAATCAAAGAAAACATTTAAATCAATTTCGGCTTGTAAAGGCCATTTACAATTCTTTATTGCCATCGATATTTTCAAAAAATGGTGGTGTTAGGGAAACATCAAAATCCCACTAAATCTATGCCTTTTTGAAGACAAAATATTTTAACTCTTATCAATGCTCAGCCGCTAAATCGAGAGCCAATTAGAGCACTCTATTAGCGGCTGTTTTCAAGTTAAACTTAATTGTTAGAAACCAGTTATTCTAACATTATATGGAGTTCCATAGTCATTATCAGCAGCAACTTGATTAGATAAATACCCAACAGAACCGCTTGAATAAGATTCTATTGTTTGGGTAATCGTGTCTTTCGATGTAACAGTTATGGTACTATTAACAAACGATATTTCCACCGATTTATTATTAGTATCGATGGTTACATATTTCTCTCCAAACGGCTTTGATGCGATACCATTTTCAATTTTAAGTAGAAATGCATATGCACCTTCAATATCAAGAGCATATCCTGATAATGTTCCATCGCTATTTTCATTAGCACCAAACACAAAAGCATTTCTAGGGGTGATATTTTGCGTAGTCAGATAGCTGTTATAATTGCTGCATCGATCAACATAAATATGAGCATTAAAGCTGTTATATTTTTCTCTAGAAAGAATATACCCATTTTTAGATGATGTCTTAAACGATGAATTTGTGTTTTTATCAAATGTCCAGTCATTATCAGCTGATGCTTTAAATGTTGGAGCATCTTTATAAACCAAATTAGAAAATGATAATTGAGAATTAGTAGCGTCGTTACCGATAAAGCCAATTCCGCCGCCAGCATAAACGATATTATTAGAAAACACTAAATCACAATCAATTAAAGTAGAAGATGCATTAGAAATAGTTAAGTGAAAACCAGCAATTTTTATCGACAAATCTTGTTTAGAATAATTGCCATCTTTGTAGTTGTTATTTAAACATCCAGCTGATGTATAAATATCATCTTGTGCGCCATCAAGATAATGAAGTTGGATATACGTTTTTGAAACATCTATAACAAAACCAGTTAATTTATTGTCTGAATAGCCCGCCCCTAATAAGAGGGAATTTTTAATTTTGTAATCAAAATAAGGATTATTAGTGCTAGCGACACTAAAATTAACGCTAAATTCGACATCGTTATAAGTTTTATTGGTTAAAGCAAAACCAGATTTCGCAATAGTTATAGATTTAGTTGATAAATCAACAGTTGCATCACCATATGTAGTTACATCGCTAAATGCAGCTTTTCTAAACGCTTTATCTTTGCGATCGTCTATTTCAATTTCATCCTTCCTTGTTGAAGGAAACGACTCGTTAATATCAGTCCAATTAGAAGAGTCATAATCGTTAATCTCGTCGATAAAGTTATATACTTCATGATGTTTGCAGCATATCCACATTTCATTCAGACCATCTTCTGAAAATGTTTCATGTTTAGCAATGTAGTGATTGCCAGTGCATACATCATTAGCAAGAATTTTTGCAGGGCTAAATGAATTGTTAAAATTAGCAGCGGTCAATATAGTTGCAAAAGCAACAACATTTGTAAGAATTGCTATAGAAAATTTTGTTCTGTTATTCATACTTATTTATTCCTTTTTTAAGATTAAAATGAGTATATATATATATATATAAAATAAAAATAAATAAAACGGACAACTTTATATGTTATTGCTTAATTAGATATTGCCTTTTTCAATTATTCATCTAGTGACGGATGATGCGTATGAAAAATAGGAAAACTCAACTCCTTTTAAACATATTAAGCAGTCATTTCAAGGTAACTTTATCTTTAAGTTAGGAAAGGGGACCTATCAATTAAGATATGCGACACTTAATTTTCAAATTAATGAATTTTCATCTTTATTTAAAAATATTACTAAATAAGAACAATAACTTTTATAATTACTTGCGGGAGTTATATATGAAAAGAGATGTATATGTTGTCGCTGGAGCGATTATCAAAGATAATAAAGTCTTTGCTGCTCAAAGAGGAAACCATGGTGAGACTGCTTTTAAGTGGGAATTTCCTGGTGGCAAAATTGAGCCTGGTGAGACTTCTGAAGAAGCTTTGGCACGTGAACTCAATGAAGAGTTAAAAATAGTTGTCAAAGTCTATGAAAAGATAACTTCTATTGTCGATGAATATCCAACGCAAATTCTCCATATTGATACTTTTAGATGCGAGCTTATTTCTGGTGAGCCAGTTTTAACAGAACATCTTGCTAAAACTTGGGCTAACAAAGATGAATTAGATAAACTAAATTTCTCCAAAGCGGATGCTCCCACTCTTAAGAAAATTAAAGAAGAATATCTTCGATGAATCCGGTACTTTTAACCTTTATTATCATAATCTCGATTGCTGTATTTTTATTTTTAATATCGCTTTTATTTATCGAGATTTTATATCATAAATTATTTTATAAGCGTGGTGATGGACATCCTTCAATTCGTTACTATCTTTTTAATGAATTTCCTAATTTAGTTATAGAGCCTATTTCCTTTTTTAGCCAAAAAAACATTCTTCACGGATATATTTATTCCGATAAGAAAATAAAGAAAAATAAAGGGCTTATTTTGATGGTTCATGGAATCGGTTTTGGACATAGCTATCTATATCCCCTGATTAACTATTTTTGCCAAAATGGTTATTTAGTTCTTGCCTATGATCAAAGCTCCTCAGGCATTAGCGAAGGTAAAAGAATAAAAGGTTTAACAAGGGCCATCATTGATTTAGAATTTGCTTTAGAATTTGTTAAGAATAGCCAAAAATTGCAAGGATATCCTTTGTATTTGTTCGGCCATTCTTGGGGTGGATACGCCGTATTAAACGCTTTAAATTTCTCCAATTACAATATTGAAAAAGTCATCTCAGTTTCTGGTTTTAATTCGGAAATTGATTTCGTTTTATCGTTTGCTAAAAAGCTTAAAATCTTAAAACCTATTTTGATGCTTGATTATTTGTTGCATTACGGAAAATACGCTAAATTTACTGCTTTAGAAGGCTTAGAAAAAACTAATTCTAAAGTTCTCTTCTTACAAGGTGAAAATGATGCGACTGTTTCTTTAGCTATCAGTGGCGCTTTATTTAAAAATGTTAATAAAAGAAATGTACGTGTTGAACTTTTAGCTAATAAAGGTCATACCCCTTTTGTGGACAATTACTCGCAAAATATGCAAAACACTGTGATGGCTCAATATGGCTTTTTAGGAGGAGTTGATATAGCTTTAGATATGGCAGTTGACTTTCGAAAAATATCGATTCCAGACGAAAAAATATTCAAATTGATGTTGGATTTTTATAACGATTAATTCTTACTTTTTAAGATGCAAGAAGCAAATTCGTTGATGCTATTTAGTTTTCCAATCTTCTCACTTTCAATTTGGATATTAAATTGATTTTCAATATCTGAAATTATTGACATATATGAGAAAGAATCGCCATTTAAATCTAAGATGATGTGATCGTTTAAATTTATCTTTTCTTTCTCTATGGATAGCTCTAATGAGAAGATATCAAGCAATTTATTTACTACTTCTTTGCTTTCTTTTGAATCGAGATTATTAGTAACTATTTCTTCTTTATTTGATAACAAAACGAAATCATCTGACTTATTTTTGAAATTATCTTCTAGTTCATATCGCTTAATCTTTAGCGAGGAATTAATTGGTAAGGCACTTTTTGAAATATAAAATTCATTGACTTTAAAAGCTAACGGCAAAGAATCATTAATACTAAGTAAATCCTTTAAGAGGTTTTCGTTCTTTGAAGTGGAACTCAATTGAATGATAAGAATTAATTTATCTTTATTGCTAATAAGAGCTAAATTTTCAATTCCATCAACTAAATTGAATTTAGTCTCAATTTCTTCAGGGTAAATGTTTTCACCATTGGAAGTGATGATAACATCTTTACATTTTCCTTTAATATAGACGTTGCCTTCCTCATCAATTGATGCAATATCACCGGTGTGGAAAAAGGATTCCTTATCGACATCCTGGACTACTTTTTCACCTTTTATCAAGCGATATTTATGCAAGTATGGAGATTTCACCAATAATTCGTTATTAATAATTTTGTATTCGACATTTGTGAGAGCTTTTCCAACGCTGCCTTTGTTTCTTTGAATTACATTAGGAGATAATTCCACCGATGTAACGCCGATTTCTGTCATTCCGTAGCCATTGTATAAGTGGTAGCCTAAACCATTGATTTTTTCTAAAGTCTCTCTCGATAGAGCGCTTCCTCCAGCAATGCAATAGACTACTTGTGGGCCTAATATTTTCTTTTGAATAATTTTTCTTACTAGATTAGTTTTTGCTAGTCCAGCTTCGCTTACAGTGATGACATCATTGTTATAATCGATGAAGCGTTTTACTAATTGACGTTTCTTTTCGTTTTGTTTTACTAGTTCTTGGTCAAACTTTTTTGCGACTGTATTCCAAAATAAAGGCACGGCATAGATGTGGGTACATTTATATTTTTTAATAGCGCTTAGCAAATCATTTGGCGTTAAGCTGTTTGGGAAAACAATGCTCATTTTAAAGAATGTATACCATAGAAATACGGCGACAAAGCCAAAGATATGAGCGAAAGGAATGATAGCAATTAATCTGATATTGCCCACATACATAATGTCGGCGGTGCTATAAGGCATGCAGTAAGCTGAATATATTTGATAAGTTAAAGCTTCTCCATCATAGACAAATATGCGGGAATCTGCGGTTGTGCCGCTGGTGCAAAACGCTACTTCATTTGCCCAAATAGGCTCAAAATTTTCTATACGTATAGTTAATTTGTTGACATTTATGCTTTTTATCGAGTATGGTTTTTCTTCATTTATTATGATAGCTTTTGCATCAGCTTCTTTAAGAAGTTTTTCTGTTGCTTCTTTATCTAAAATTGAATTTATTAGTAAAGGTTTATATCCAGAGGCTAATAATCCCCAAAAAAGCAAAGGCCACTTAATCGAATTAGCCATTTTTAATGCCACAAAAGAATCTTTTTCAATATCGTTTAGCTCTTTTGATAAGGAAGAGGCGTATTTTAATACCTCTTTATAATAATCTTTATATTTTAAAGTCTTCTTTTTGCCGTTTTCTTCATAGATAAAAGCTGCTCGATTAGAATATTTTTTACATTTAACTGCCGAGATTATAAAAATATCTTCTAAAGTTTTCTTTGTCTTTAATAAATCATTGGCTATATCGTAGAAAAAATCCATTGATCCACGTGCTGTTCTATGATGTTCTTTTTGCATGAGATAAGTTTACACTTTTAGTTAACTATTAATCAAAAATATTTTATAATGTCTAACAATCGGGAGTAGCTTAGTAGGGAACCGACATCACGATACAAAAGTATCCGGGACCTTACCATATAATTATGCGCGAGACGATATCGTTAAGGAGCATATGTATGTTTGAAACCAAAACTATTTCTCAACTTGAAAAAGAACTTGATACCAATTACGAAACAGGTTTAAGTAAAGAAGAAGCTGCCCGTAGACTTGAAGTTAACGGGTTAAATAAATTAGCGGAAAAGAAGAAAAAATCTTGGATTAGAATCTTTTTTGAACAGATGAATAATCCGATGATATTCGTTCTTTTTGCTGCGATTGCTGTTACAATAGGCGTTTCAATTTATGAGACTATCAAAGCGGGAAGGTTTTCCTTTTTAGAGGTTGGTGATTGGCCTGATGTTGTCATCGTTTTAGCAGTCATTTTACTCAATTCATTAATTGGGACAATTCAAGAGGTTAAAGCAGCGACTTCACTTGATGCTTTAAAGAATTTGGCGGCTCCGGAATGCCATGTCATTCGCGATGGAGAGAGACTAAAAATTAAATCTCAAGAACTTGTCCCTGGCGATATTTTAATTCTAGAAGAAGGCGACACCATCGGAGCGGATGTTCGTTTAATCGAATCGATAAATTTAAAAGTCAATGAATCATCTTTAACTGGAGAGTCAGTTCCGGTCTTGAAGGATGCAGATATAACTTTCTCAGGAGAAGTTGCTCTTGCAGATCAACTAAATCTAGCGTTTATGTCCACGCCTGTCACCTATGGAAGAGGTAAAGGCGTCGTTGTTTCAACAGGCATGAACACCCAAATTGGACACATTGCCAAAGCTCTTGATGAAGAAGAAGATGAGGAAACACCTCTACAAAAAGTTTTGGCAAAATTATCGAAAGTATTGGGATTTTTTACTTTATGCATCGTCGTTTTAGTTCTTGCTGTCGATATCATTTATATTTTTGTTCACAACAATCAAAATGATGTTAGCGCCTGGATTGAATCGCTTTTAAGTGCAATTGCTTTGGCGGTGGCCGCTATCCCGGAAGGCTTAGCAGCAGTTGTTACAATCGTTTTATCAATCGGTGTTCAACGCATGGTCAAAGCAAACACTGTTGTTCGAAAACTTCCAAGTGTCGAAACTCTAGGTGCTGTCAGCGTTGTTTGTAGCGATAAAACCGGAACTTTAACAGAGAATAGAATGACTGTTGTTGAAGCTTATGCTGATAATCGTTATTTCTTAGATTCTGATTTTAATGAAGCTAATAAATATAAAGAAAAAGATTTAGCCTTATTAGCAAAAGGTATGTCTTTATGTTCGAATGCTTCGGTGGATGATGGATTTTATGGCGATCCTACCGAAATTTGTTTAGTTGTTTTAGCCAATAAATTTAATATGCATAAAAAAGACATTGAAGCCATCTCGCCTCGTGTTGATGAACTTCCTTTCGATAGCGAACGCAAGATGATGTCTACCAAACATAAAGAAGATGATAAATATGTTGTCTATACCAAAGGAGCGCTTGATAGCATTTTACTTCACACCAAATACATTCTTCTTAATGGGGAAGTTCGTCCTATTACTGATAGTGATGTCAAAGATATCTATAAAGCGAATAAGCGCTTTTCGGATAAAGCTCTGCGCGTGCTTGCTCTAGCTTATAAATATAGTGATGAAAAGATTAGTGAAGATGAATTGATCTTCGTCGGACTCGTGGCAATGATCGATCCAGCCCGTAAAGAAGCTAAGCCTGCTGTTGAAACATTCAAAAATGCAGGAATTACCACAATTATGATTACCGGCGATCACATCGATACAGCCTTCGCAATCGCGAAACAACTAGGAATTGCTGATGATATTTCACAATGTATGATGGGAAAAGACATCGATAAGCTTACTTTCGAACAATTACAAGAAAAGGTTAAGACTTTGCGGGTTTTTGCTCGTGTCTCACCTCAAAATAAAGTTTCCATTGTTAAAGCTTTTAAAGCTAACGGAAATATCTGTGCGATGACTGGCGATGGAGTTAATGATGCTCCTTCGCTTAAGGCTGCTGATATCGGAATTGCAATGGGCATAACTGGCACTGATGTTGCTAAAAGTAGCGCAGACATGGTGCTTGTCGATGATAACTTTGCCTCCATTGAAAAAGCGGTGGAAGAGGGTCGCGGAATTTATGCGAACATCAAAAAGACAGTTTTATTCCTTCTCTCTAGCAATATTGCTGAAGTATTAGCCATGTTTATTATCATTTGTTTAGGTTTCCCTTCTCCATTTATTGCTATTCATTTGCTTTGGGTCAATTTAGTTACTGATTCTTTACCTGCAATTGCATTAGGAATGGACCCAAAAGATCCAAACAATATGAATGAAAAGCCACGCGAAAGCAATGAGACTTTATTTTCAAAAGGTGGCTATGCCACGACAATTGGCTATGGTGCTTTGATTACTATTTCTGTTTTATTAGCCTATTTCAGCGCATTTTGGCTCAACGGCGTCTTTAACTACATGGACATTGTTAATATCACTGAACAAACTAACGGAGAGGCAATCTTGCTTCAAGCTCGCACAATGGCGTTTGTCGCCTTAGCTATATCTGAGCTTGTTCACATGGTTGGCATGAGCAATCAAAATCGTTCATTTATTCATGTCTTTAAAAATAAGAATTGGATGATGCTTATCGCTTTTGCATTTGGTCTAGCCTTACAACTTCTTGTCATTGAAGTGCCATTTATGCAGCAAGTCTTCTCTACAGCCAATTTGTCTTGGCAAGAATGGCTCATCACTGCTTCGATGTGTGTAACGCCATTAATTGCCCATGAAATCATTGTTTTTGTTAAGTGGATTAAGAAAAGAATTTCGCTTAATAAATAAGAAAAATATAAAAGATAGATTAAATCCGTTATACTTTTTAAGGTTGCAGCGGTGGCGGAATGGTAGACGCGTAAGATTCAGGATCTTATGTTGCAAGACATATGAGTTCAAGTCTCATCCGCTGCACCACCAATTTGAAATTCCCTCTTTTTATTAAGTGAATAAATTTTGAAAGAAACATCAGATATACCAAGGGCTTTTTTGATTTGCCGAATATGGCTTTTGCATAGAAGTTCAAAACTTAAACCTAGAAAATTCCTTCTTTTTGACAAGTCGACTGTTGAACTTTAAAAATGTTTCTTGCTTGTCGTTGCTCATTAACGATCTTTAGCGGTGTTTATTTTGCTTTAAGATTGTCGCAAAGCAATTCTACTTCTTCTTTTTGCTCTAATAAGATATTTTCGTTTGTTTTTCCACTTTTTATAGTTTAGTTAAAATTTATAACTCGTCTAAATTGCTTATTTTTTTCTCTTTTTAGATGAACTATCGCATTATAACTCCTCTAAAATATTTAATTTCTCCATGATTTAGATGAATTATTGATATAAAACCTTGATTAAATCGACACTTGTTATTTATTACAAGCTAAGCTAGTAAACGATAGATTAAAAACCAGTAGCGGTAATTACTTGCTAATGAAAAGCTTCAATAAAAGCAATACTCTACTCACTTAAAGATGCAGCAGAAGAAAGACTAAGATTTCTTGATGAAATCGTAAAATTATATGATGAATAAATAAAAGCAGTGAGTTAAATGATGAATATGAGAAGTCATGCATTAATGTTAAAAATTTTGAACAAAAAATGATGGCTATTCTATAGCCTGCGATCGCGGTTAAAGAGATTTATATTTGGGATATACAAATATGATGAACCACCGACGATATTTAAGTTTATATTTGGAATGAAGAACACAAGAATATTGAGCCTTTATTAATGCTTGATTCAAAGTTTGCCGGCGTTTATAAAAAGGGAGGCAAAATGTATTGCCAGCTTTTTTACTATCAGATTAATGATTAGTTATTTGCCCAAACGTTAACAAGGCCGTCCTCTTCTTCTGTTTTAAGAGCACTTTTTAGCTTTTTATTTATTAAATCAGTAGCATCATCAAAGGTGGATTCTTTATTAATGTCATCCAAAACGCCTGATTTATTACGATAAGTATAGATGCTTTCTTTCGGGGCGGTTTTAGAAATGATGCGTCCAGAAGAACGAGTGACATAAGTTACATCGTCGCACTTAATTGTCCATGTTTGCTCGGCAAAATCATTTTCTCTTTTATTCTTATTTACTTCATAAGATTTGCTATCATCAAAACTGCGTTTAGTGAATGTAACTTCAAATTTGCTATAAAACTCTGGTAAGACTAGACTATGAGTAATATATGGGAGTGATGAATAAATATCCTCAAGAACTTCGTGAGATCTATTATCTGGACTAGGTGCTGAAAAAAGATGACCATATGAAATACGCCCGGAATATAAATAGTATTTGGAGTTCTTGCTCGTAAAGTCGATAGCGAATTCATCTTTGCTTTTTTGAGGTCCGACAGCATATAAAAAGTTATGATTCCCTTGGTTTGTGCCCTCATATACAGATTTATCCGCATTGTACATGATAGCAATCATATATTTGTCTAGCTCGCTATCATAGTAAGAAGTAAGATACAAATTTACATCTACAATGTTTGTATCGTGTGATTCGAGCCATTCGATGTATTCTTCTTTGCTAGAATTTGAACAGCTAGTAAGAAGAAGTGGTGCTAAGCATAATAAGCTTAGAGTTTTTTTGTTTTTCATTAAAGTTTTAATCTCCTTGGTATTTATATTCGTTATTATATATATATATATATAGAAATGGCAAGAGGTTTTGAGACCATCTAGATTTGAACGAACATATATTTGTTTTTATAAGCACATGGTGAAAGGCAACCAAGCGATGAATGAAGCTGGTTGTTCTTTTTCGCTTGCTCATCTTCTTCTACTTCTATCTCTTCTTCGTTTCTATGAAGGCGTTTTCGCCAATAGTAGTAAGATGAACGAGTAATTTGATACCGATCAAGAACAACTGATAATTTGATTCCACCATCTTCAACAAGTTTAACAATGTATTCCCAAAAGTCTTGGTCATGCTTTTCATTCATAAGTGAGTCCTTTCTGACCGGCGCGAACCCCTATGGGTTTACATACCTTCCTTCTATATTTTCTAAATAGTCTAATTAGAAGTGGTCTCATTTATTGTTACCTATCCAGTAAATCATTTTAGTGAAACAATGTTTTGTATTACAAAGAGCGTTGTAACAACTGCTGATTTTTTGACGACACCTGTTCAGTAGTCACTTCACCGCAATGGCGCTTTTATGTGCGGTGAGAGCATTAATAACCTTTTTCTTCCATATCTAATCTCACCAGAAAGGATTTCCTGCCTTTAATAATTTCATCTTTTATCAGCTTATAATATTCCGTTAGTTATGTCTCAAGAAATATTAATATTTCTAAGCCATCTATTTTGGCATGGAGGCAAAAGACATTTGATAATGGTGAAGATTACCAAAAGAAAATTAAATTGAACGACCATTAAGCACATATTGCATTTAATTTTTCAATTAACGATAGATAAATTTTTTCAATTTTATCTTTGATAAGAGAATAAATGCGAGTAAAATAGCGTTAATCACATTTTTATTTATCTTAAATTATGGACGAAGTAAGAATCATCGAGATTAAGGAGAATATCTTTAAATCTAACGAAGAAGAAGCCCAAAAGCTTCGAAATGAACTTAAGAACAAGAAAACCCTTTTAGTGAATTTAATGTCTTCGCCTGGAAGTGGTAAGACTACTACTTTAATGGCGGTTCTATCTAAATTACAAAGCAAATATAAAATTGCTGTCATGGAAGCAGACATTGATTCGGCGATCGACGCAGAAACGATTTCTAAACTTGGAAATGTGGAAGCTATTCAACTTCATACCGGGGGAATGTGCCATTTAACCGCGGATATGACTAGACAAGGAATTGAATCGCTTAAAAGTCCAGATTTAGATCTAATCATCATTGAGAATGTTGGCAACTTAGTTTGTCCAGCTGAATTCGATACCGGCGCTCACATCAACATCAATATCTTAAGCGTGCCTGAAGGCGATGATAAGCCTTTGAAGTATCCGCTTATGTATGAGGTGTGTTCGTTGTTTATTATCAATAAGATGGATGTTGCCCCATATTTTGATTTCTCGCTAGAAAGAGCGACTAATAATATTAAATACCGCAACAAAGATGCGGTTATTATTCCGATTTCTGCTAAAAAGAATGAAGGAATAGATAAATTAATACAATGGTTTGACACAGCCATTAAAAATTTAAAGGAGTAAATTTATGCCAGAGATGTCTAAAGCAGTTGTACCTCCACACATGAGCGATAAGGTCGCTAATCCTAAAATTGTAAAATTAGGGAAAAAGATTACTGACGTTGTAGCTCATAAATTTGGTACAGTCAAAGTTGAAGATCCAGAATATTGGGGACTCGCTGAAATCGTCACCGATGATATGGCCGATGTTGCCTTGACGATGAAGCTTCGCACCCCATATACTTTCGAACAACTTTGCAAAAAGAACAAAGAGAAAGCCAAGGATAAAGTCAAATTCCAAAAATTGTTGGATGACATGGCTTATGTCGGACTTATTGAATACGATTTTGGTTATCACTATGACCATAACGGAAGATGTGGTCCGAAAACTGAAAAGAGATATATTCTCCCATTGTTTGTCCCAGGTAGCGCTGAACTATTCAACATGGAAGAAATCATGTCGCCTGATGGAAAGAGCATTGATAACCCTCGATTAAGAGAGCATCCTTCTGTGGCTTCTTTCTTTGAAAGAATGACATTCATTCCTCTTGATGGAATAACTCATTTAGTTCCTCCAGGAGGCTCTGGCGTTGGAATGCACGTCATCCCTGTTGAAAAAGCTATTGAGATGGAAAATAAATCTTTGGATTTAGAGCACCTTTCTTACTGGCTAAAGAAATACGAAGGACACATCGGCGTTGGCCAATGCTCTTGTAGAGCAAGTAGAGCTGTTTTAGATGATGGCTGCGCGGACGACCAATATAACTGGTGTATCGGCGTTGGCGACTTTGCTGACTACTGCGCCGAGACCGGAAAAGGTCATCCTATCACTTATGATGAGGCGATGGCAATATTGAAAAAAGCTGAAGATAACGGCTTTGTTCACCAAATCACCAACATCGATGGCGAAAATAAAATCTTTGGTATTTGTAACTGCAATATCAACATTTGTAACGCCTTAAGAACATCACAATTATTCAACACTCCTAACTTATCTAGAAGTGCTTATGTTGCTCATGTCGATCCTTCTAAATGTGTGGCTTGCGGAAAGTGTGTTGAATATTGTCCTGCCGGTGCTGTTAAACTTGGCCAAAAACTTTGTAAGAAAGATGGTAGTCAAGTTAAATATCCTAAGCACGAACTTCCTGACAATATGAGTTGGGGCAGAGATAAATACGATGAAAATTATCGCGATAACAACAGAATTAACTGCTATGAAACTGGCACTGCGCCTTGTAAGACTGCTTGCCCAGCCCACGTCGCTGTTCAAGGCTATCTAAAACTTGCCTCACAAGGAAAATATCAAGAAGCTTTAGCCTTAATTAAACAAGATAACCCTCTTCCAGCTATCTGCGGTCGCATCTGCAATAAGCGCTGTGAAGAAGCTTGTACTCGTAACAACATCGATAAAGCCGTTTCCATCGATGCGGTTAAGAAATTTATTGCTCAACAAGACTTAAATCAAAAGACTAGATATATTCCAAAAGTAGTCATCGCTTCTAATAGACTTGATCATTGGGATCAAAAGATTGCTATCGTTGGTTCTGGCCCAGCTGGTTTAGCCTGTGCCTACTACTTAGCTATTAAAGGTTATAAACCAACCATCTTTGAGAAAAATCAAAAATGTGGTGGTATGCTCACTTATGGCATTCCTTCTTATAAATTAGAAAAAGATGTCATCGAAGCTGAAATCGATGTCATCCGTGAACTTGGTGTTGAAATTAAAACTGGCGTTGAAGTTGGCAAAGATGTCACTTTAGATGAATTAAGAAAACAAGGTTACAAAGCCTTCTATCTTGCTATCGGTTGCCAAGGCGGAAAACTTCCTGGCATTCCTGGACAAGATGCAAAAGGCGTCGAAGTGGCGGTTAGTTTCCTCCATCACGCCCACGATGATTTAAATCAACATATTTCTGGTGATGTCGTCGTCGTTGGTGGCGGTAATGTCGCCGTCGACTGCGCTCGCACAGCCATTCGCTTCGGAGCTAAGAAAGTTAGCATGTTCGCTCTTGAAAGTCGCGACACTATGCCAGCTAGCAAAGGTGAAATTGCCGAGACACTTGAAGATGGCATTGAAGTCAATAACTCTTGGGGTCCAAAAGAAGTTAAAGTTGATTCCAAAGGTAATGTGACTGCCGTTATCTTTAAAAAGTGCTTATCCACGCTTGATAAAGACGGAAAATTCAATCCTACATATGACGAAAATGATGTTATCGAAGTTCCAGCTAATAAAGTGGTCTTCGCTATTGGACAAAGCATTGTTTGGGGCGATTTATTAAAAGATAGTAAAGTCACCTTCTGGCATGGAAATTATCCAATCGCTGATAAGCTCACTTTCCAAACTGCCCAAGATGATATCTTCGTCGGAGGCGATGTCTACACTGGACCTAAGTTTGCAATCGACGCCATTGAACAAGGTAAATGTGCAGCTGAATCACTTCATAGATTCGTTCACGAAGGTGCTTCGCTTACCATCGGTAGAAATAGACGCGATTTCATCATGCTAGATAAAGATAACATCAAGATTCCTAGCTATGATGAAGCTGGCCGACAAGAAGCTGGCTTTGATAAGAATGTCGATAAGATGTCCTTCAAAGATGCTCACTTAACCTTAACTGAGGAACAAGTGAAGATTGAAACTGCAAGATGCTTAAGTTGTGGTGCTTCAGTTGTCGATGAAAACAAATGTATTGGATGTGGTATTTGCACCACCAAATGTATGTTTGACGCCATCAAACTTCATCGCGATCACCCTGAATGCACCAAGATGGTCAAATCTGAAGATAAATTTAAATACATTCTTCCATACGCCATTAAACGTGGCTTAAAGATTAAATTTGGCAAACACACTGCGGAAGAAAAAGCTTCTGAAAAGAAACATAAACAATTTAAAAAAGCAGAAAAGAAAGCCAAAAAACTAGCTAAAAAGAATGCATGAGTTAGGCATTATCTTTCACATCATTGATGAGCTAAAAGAATTAGCTAAAGAAAATGATGTGAAGCATATAAATTCAGTGACTTTAGAGGTAGGGGAGGTTTCAACATTAATTCCTTCCTACCTTGAAGATTGCTGGAAATGGGCAGTTCATAAAGAAGGACCAGTTTTAAAAGATACGATTTTAAAAATTGAAGTTGTTAAAGCTGTCACTTATTGCACGCACTGTGGCAAGACATATGAAACAGTCCGTTATGCGAAAATCTGCCCTCATTGCGGCAGTGATCAAACTTATTTGCTTAAAGGCAATGAAAAAATAATTAAAGAAATTGAAGTTGTTTAATCTTTAATTTCTAACTCAATTGTGCTCTTAATGCTTTCTTCTACTAGAAGAGCTCTTCTTAACTACTAATTGATGAGAAAATGCCACCTTCTATTCCGATCTATTAAAGAAAAATTGGTCTAAAGAGGTGGTTTTTTTGATTGAATGATATTGTTGCTAAAAATATTCATGCAATTATGATGAGTAAGTTCTTTTAATCAGCTATCTCTTTTTCCTTATTATTTATATTAATAAAGAAAGGTATTCTTTTAGGAAAATAAGAAACAAATAAAAGTGACGCTTATGATTTATTGATTATTTTCTTTTTCATTAAAAAAATTCCTTATTTAAAAGCGAGTAAGAATTTACTAAAATATTGAATGGCTCTGCTCGAATGGCGGAATGGTAGACGCGATAGACTCAAAATCTATTGTTCGTGAGGATGTGAGGGTTCAAGTCCCTCTTCGAGCACC
>CAVDXG010000015.1:0-26255 GCA_963612925.1 Coriobacteriaceae bacterium
AACTAGATGCCTCCGGGAAAAATGTATTCATTGCTTCTCATTCTCCTAAACTCATTTCAATGCTCGATATCTCTTTTGATAATTTGTATATTATTAATGACTCGACTCATAATAAAAAACGTATAGATTTTAGCAGTGTTATCGGTTCGCTACATTTTAAGAATCTTAACTCAATGAAACTAAAAGAAAAAAGTTTTTATTCAGTTAAATCGTTGAAAGAAAATATTAAAAATATTTACTATAAAGACTTTATTGAATGTCTATTTACAAATAAAGTTTATTTATGTGAAGGCATCAATGATAAGATTTTCATTCTAGATGCTTTAAGAGCGGATGAGAAATATTTTAATGATTATTGCATTTTTCAAACATTTGGTAAATTCCTTATGCCAGTATTCGAAAAACTTTTTTCTTTACTAGGCATTGCAACAGAAGTTATTTTTGACGAAGATACAAAAAAAAGACAAGAGAATGATTCACACAATGAGATTGACACTTACCTTGAGACCTTAAATCACTACATGTTTGTTCCTTGCCTAGAAGATGAAATTTCATATACTGGTGATAAGTATGATTTGATTTCATTTCTTTCTTTTTTGGAAACATTTACTTTCAAAGTTGGGAAATATATAAAATAACATGAAAATATTAGATACAGGTGCAGCAGGTTTCATCGGAGCGTTTCTCTTCAAAAGAATCTTAGAAACCATGAATGATGATATTGTTGGCTTAAATAAGCTTAACGACTATTATGATGTTTTTCTAAAAGAATCTATATCAGATTCGCTTAAGCCTTTTAAGAGATTTAGTTTCTTTAAAGGTGGTATTCTAGATAAAACAATTATTGGTAAACTATTTGATAAAGATAAATTTGTTATTGTGATTAATCTATCCGCCCAGGTAGGAACGAGATATTCCATTGATCCTTCTGAGTATTTTTTGGATTTAGTTCAAATATTATCAGAAGAGTTTGCGCGAGCGGGCACTCTTTCAAAAGAATTTGTTCCTGCGCGAAAAGGCGACACACATGTTACATATGAAGATCAAAGTGACTTGGACAAAGAATTTAATTTTAGTCCACCGCTCTCTTTGAGAGTTGGGCTATGGAAATTAACTGAATGTTATAAAGATTATGGAAGGAGCGCAAAGTAATATGGTAATAGTTAGAAATGTTAAATCTGATTCGAGATGGGAAAAGCCAAAAGACGGTAGATATTCTTCTTGGATTGATTATTGGAATGTATATTGTCTTGAATATGAACCCGATATTTGCCCGTGCTGCCATAACGAAATGAAAAATAATGGAGGGGCAGTTGGCGGTCATGTTAGAAAGGTTGATGAACCTCATGGAGATGTCTATATAACTCCAATATGTGATAGTTGCAATAAGAAGTTTAAAAATTCAAAAACATACGATATAGAGTTTGAAGTTAAGGATGAAATGTTAATTCATGCTAATTACAATAAGCTGACAGAAAGCGATGGTTATTATGATCTAAAACTGTGTAATATGTTAGGATTAAATCTTAAAGATTTAAACAAGAAATAATAGCAATACTTCAATTGTGCTTTGATAATCAGATTATTGTAAATATGCTATTATCATGCAAAATAAAATAATGGTGAAACACACACAAAAACACTGTAAAATCAATTAGATTTTAATTATTAATTAATCTTATATGTATGGAAGCAAATAAAAAAAGGAAATTGCATTATGGTCTTATAATTTCGGTCCTAGCATCGATTGTTTCATCTTTTGCTTTAGGATACGGCTTTTCAGGTTTTAAATTTGTTCAAATTGACTCGATTTCGCAAATAATTGCTAACAAATCGAAAAATAATTCATTATCTAAAACATATTTAACTTATTATTCTTCAGAAAAAAGTGCTGAAACATTGTTTGGCTCGACTCGTTCGTATAATTTTTCTAATTATTTTGGCGAATTAATTTCGTATAACAATCAAGATGACACACTTGCACGATTTAATTTTGGTTGCGCTAATACATCTATTAGTGATGTTGCCATTTGCAACGCATTAACATATTCTAATAATGTCAATTTAAAGCGTTTCGAGACAATTAATATTAATTTGTATAAAACCCCTGATCCCGAAGAGCGCAACTCATATGGCCTTGATGGATTTATTTATATTCCAGATTATTTTGCAGATGCGATAATTAAAAATGATGAAAATTTAAACAACTATCTTGATTTGCTTCCAAACCTTTCATTGTTGACAAGTGATGAAAGGACACTCTTTTTAGACAAATATTCAATAGTAATTAGTGACTTTAATGCAACACTTGGTAGATTTAAAATAGCCAACATTTTTCATGTGGATGGTTTTTCCGATGAATTGTATGAGTACACTGATCGTGGTGCTGGCTCGATTTTTAAGGCATATTTAGGTAATTATGCAATATGTTGTACCGGTAAACTAAATTCATACAAAAAAGGAATAGTTTCATATGTTGATTCAAAACGTTTTATTGTTGAAAACGAAATTAACAAATACATTAATTATTCTGATGGCAGCGAATTTTCCTTAAAATTTCATACAGTTAGCGAAAATCAAGATTACAAAAATCATGACATAATATATTCCGTTGATAATGAGAATTTAACTGCGATTAATCCAGTTCATATAATTGCTATTGTTCTAGCTTTTATTTTTTTGCTAGCATCATTGCTGGTATTTTATCGCATTTATAAATTATTAAAACCAATAGAAATAATATCTTTTAGTGTCGCCCCAATTTTAATATTTGAATTTATAATTCAACTTTTATATGCCACATGTTTATCAAATTCGTTGATGTTCTTATCTATTTATAATCTTCTATTTAATTTGCCGTTATTATTCTATTTTGTTTTTAATTTGTTTTTATTGATGAAGGGTAGATTATCATGACTATTACTGTTAGCAATAAACTAAGCAAATATAGATTTTTTAATAGTATGTTTAACAACAAAAAATTTGAAGTTTTTTTAAAAAATTTTTGTTCGATTTGCATGATTATTGTGTTTGTTTTGTCGCTAAGTCTAGAATCAGTCGTTCCTTTTAATTACATAGCAATCGGTGTTGCGGCTATCTTTGCTATCGCAACGATTGTCTACATATTGATTTATGGGTCATTCACCATTGATATTTATATTTTTCTACTATCATTTTTTCTATTGATTCAATATATATCTTTTATTGCTAATGCCTTTGCGTGCTACACCAAAACTCCTACTTTAATGTGCTTTTTATCTTTCTTTGTTTATGAGTTCTTTATTCAATTAAATAAAAAAGAAAAAGATAAATTGTTTAATTGCTTATGCTTATCATCTTTATTTCTAATCATTCTTTTTTCAATTTACTACTTTAATGATATTATTTCGCCAAACTTTTCAAATCGTATTGGCGATTATTTTGGCAATCAAAACGATGTTGCTAGACATTTTGCATTTGTGCTTCTTTGCATGCTAATTTTAATTTGGAAGTTTAAAAATTTGATATTTAAAATTGTTTTTTCGCTACTAGCAGTCTATTCTTTCTACCTTATATTATTAACAGGATCTGTTTCTAACACAATTTGCGCCTTGCTCTCTTTGGCTGTATTTATTTTCATGCTGTTTCCTAAAAACAAAAAATGGATTTTTGTCTTACTTACAATTGCATCAGTTGCTATTATTACAATTGTTATCAATTTGCCGGCTTTTTCTTACTTTAAAACCAGAATAACAAATATGTTTAATTCTTTATTTAACAACGACGGAAGTACATCGACAGATAATTCATCTATTTCTAGGTTCCATGGAGCTCTATATGGTTTCAAATTACTTCTTCAAAACCCTTTTTTTGGCAATGGGTACAAATCCGTGTATCGAAATTATTTTATTATGTCGCACAACAACATATCCGAAGTAGCGGCGAGTTTCGGTATAATTGGATTGATCGTCGAAGAATTGATGATATGTTTACCACTATTTAAAAGGCGAGGCAATAGCAAGGTAGAGATTATACTCATTAATTTCTACATATTTATGTTTCAATTGTTTTTGGTTTCATATAATGCGAAAATTGAGGCTATATTATTACCTATTACTTTTTGCTTATCAGGTTATCAGTTTGATTTTTTCTTTGCTAGACAACATTATTATGAGGTATTTATTTAATGAAAATAGTCGAAATTATACCATCTTTATACCCTTTAGGCGGTGCTGAAAGACTTGTATGCGATTTAGCGTCCTTTTTTGTTGACACAGATAACGATGTAACTATTGTTTCTTTATATTCAAATAAGGATAATGTAGTAGTTAATGATCTTAAGAAAAAAAAGAATATACATCTTGTTTTCTTAAACAAAAAAAGAGGTGTTGATTTTAAGTGTGCTAAGCAACTTAGAAAGGTAATTGAATTATTGCACCCTGATGTCGTTCATTCTCATTTAAATTCACTTGTTACTATTTGGCTATCAAAAATTTACAAAAAATATAAAATTATATACACATTTCATACCTTAATTACTTGTTCTGTTGTCGGCAAGAAAACTAAGCCAATGCAAATATTGTATAGAATGCTTTTTAAAAAAAGAATAATAATACCTGTTGGTATATCTGAGATTATTAAAAATTCAATATGCGATTATTATGGTTTGAGCAAAGAAACTGTTCCAGTTATCAATAATGGTGTTCCTTTATGCAACTTTATTAATGACATACATTTTAATGACAGAAAATATGACTTTATATTTATCGGTCGTTTTACGGAATTAAAGAATCCAACAACAATTGTGCATTCGTTTATAAAATTGTATAAGATTAATTCGAATCTGAAAATGGTGATGCTTGGCGAAGGAAAATTATTAGAAAAATGCAAATTAATTGCAGCAGAAAATGGTTGCAAAGGAATTGAATTTGTTGGATTTACAAACGATGTTTCAAAATATTTAAGAAACTCAAAATTCTTGGTGTTATCTTCATCATATGAAGGCAATCCTATTACGATTAATGAAGCGATAGCGTCTAAATGCTTTGTTCTAGCCACCAATGTAGGTGGAATTCCGGATGTTGTAAATAAAAATAACGGAATCTTAGTTGACTATTCGAATAAAATTCTAGAAGATTTATCAAAAAAGATGAGTTGGTGTGTTTACAACCAAAATTTGATAGCTCACACTCTTGATGCTTGTTATGAAGATAATAGAAATGGTGTATCAATTGTTAATTGTGGTTCTAAATATTTAAAATTATTTGGAGTTAAAAATGGCTAATAAAAAATGTTTAATTCTATTAATAAATGACTTCCCTTTCGATAGCGGTGAACCATTTTTTGAACGTGAATTACCTTTTTTATCAACTAAGTTTGAAAAAATTGTAATTTTTTCTGTTTGCGGAAATAAACATTTAAAGCCTACGCGTCAAGTTGAAGAGAATGTCTTGGTCTATCCTCTTTCTTTTAAACATAATCGCTTGAAAAATGTAATTAGAGGTGTTTTTACTTCTAATAAATTATTCAATATTAATGACTTAAAAGGCAAAAAAAGAATAACTGGTTATTATATGAAAGGGAAAAGCTATTTCATCGCTAAGAATGCTATAACAATATTCTCAAGAATGAATGACTCCAGCTATGATTATTATATTTATTCATACTGGTTAACTTTAGCGATGTCAGCTGTTATTTTAACAAATTACATAAAAATGCACGGATTTGTTGTGAAAAATGTTATATCTAGATGTCATAGATATGACATCTATAATGAATTACACCCATTCAATTTTATTCCATTTCAAAAAGAAAGTATCGATTATCTTGATGCTGTATATAGTTGCAGTGAGCATGGAAAAAATTATCTATTAAATCGATACCCTAATTTTGCAAATAAAATCCATGTTTCTCGACTGTTTAGTGAGGATCACGGAATACAGTATTATTCACCTAGCAATAAAAATTATCATTTTTTAACCGTTTCTGGTTTTAGGCCGGTTAAAAGACTTGATCTTTTTGCAAAAGCTTTTAGCATTGTTGCTAAAAAGCGAAATGATGTTTATTGGCTAGCTATAGGTAATGGGGAAAGCCTTGATGATGTTAAAAACATTGTTAAAAGCTTAGGAGTAGAAGATAAAGTTTCGTTCCTAGGTAGCATTTCTAATACAGATGTTTATAAGTTCTATATGAAGAATCAGATTTATTTTTTCTGCAATGTTTCTTCATCCGAGGGCGTTCCGGTGTCAATTATGGAAGCTACATCTTTTGGCGTGCCTATATTGGCCACTAATGTTGGTGGGAACTCTGAAATTGTCGATAATTCTAACGGGGTGCTTATCGATAAAGATATAAGTGTTGAAGAGTTAGCTAATGCATTAGAAAAATGCCTTAATATGGATAAAAATTATTATTTTCAATTAAGAAAAAACTCAAGGGAAAAATGGGAAGAAAAATACAATCAAAACACCAATTTAATTTCATGGTGCAAATGCTTGGCCAATAAAAATTAAGAGTATTATTGCAAACCTTGATATCTTATCGAACTTACTACTTCTTTAGTTGCTTTTAACCTTTTTTAAATAACGGAGTCTTCTTAAAAAATAATATACACCATTTCTAAAAGAGCAAAAGCAGGCTCTTAAGTCACTATATCTATATAGGGCTTTATATAAAAATGCATGATGTCTAAGTAATTTAAACTTCGACAAGGAAGATAAAGAATTATCGGTAAAGCATCTATAGAAACATAATATTTCATTTAAGAGATAACAATTTGTCTTTTCTGACAATTTAAGCCATAAAGCGTAGTCGTTTCTTCTTTTGATGTTATTTGGAATTGCTAAATCTGGATAGATACTTCTTTTATACATCACACTTAAGCATCCGCAGTAGCAATAATGCATAAACTTGCGGTGGGTTATTTTTTTCGGACCAGTTAAATATTTTTGCCTTAATGTGCCATCCTCATTCATGAATTGGTAGTTTGTGTATGAAAAATCATAATTATTAACGGTCATGAAATTGAGTTGTTTTTCAATTTTATCTTTAGCCCAGAGGTCGTCGCTATCAAGGAAGGCGATGTATTCTCCAGCAGCGTTTGCAATAGCTAAATTCCTACAATATGCCGCGCCTTCATTGTTTTCATTATGAAATAATCTTATTCGCTCATCTTTTATAGAGTTAATGATTTCGAGGCTATTATCATTTGAATTATCGTCGATAATTAAAAGCTCAATATTTTTATAAGTTTGGTTTAAAACGCACTCAATGGTTTCTTTTATATATTTGCCTTTATTACAATTAGGCATGATGACTGAGACTTTGTAATTATTCATATTTCAATTGCAATTTAAAAATTCAAAAAATAATTTGTTCTAATTTACCTTAACGAAAAAATTATACATATCTTTTTGTATAATGCTAAAATTATTTAATGTTTTTTTCTTCAATAAGAAGTAAAAAATCTTGTTTATTTTTGAAAATTATCATTCGTGTTTCGTTTAGTTAAATAAAAAAGGAGTGAATATCAAATGATTAATGTTATGCAACCTTCCTTAGGTGATGAAGAACTTCAAAAATTAAAAGAAACTTTCGAGTCCAATTGGCTAGGGAAAGGGCCTAGAGTAAAACAGTTTGAAGATTGCTTTGCCTCTCATATTGGTAGCAACTCTAAAAATGTCATTTCAACAAATTGCTGTACCGAAGGATTGTTTATTTGGCCTGATTTATTTGGCCTCAAAGAAAATGATGAAGTAATTGTCCCTACCATAAGTTTTATTGGCGCGGGAACTAGCGTCTGCGCACATAAACTTAAAATGGTTTTATGCGATGTCGATCCTCATACATTAAACGCAAGAGCAGAGGACATTGAAAAAGTACTTACACCAAAGACGAAAGCAATTTTACTTTTGCATTATGGAGGCATTCCTTGTGATATGGATCCAATAATGGCTTTAGCAAAGGAACATAACTTAATAGTCATAGAAGATTGTGCGCCAGGCATTTGGTCCAAATATAAAGGAAAACACTTAGGCACAATTGGTGATATGGGAATGTGGTCTTTTGATGCGATGAAAATATTAGTTTGTGGTTCCGGTGCTATGCTGCATTTTAAAGATCCTTTAATTAGAGGCAAAGCCGAAAAATTAATGTATTTTGGTCTTGAAACAAAATCTGGTTATGAGAATAGCGTTGCTCAAAAATGGTGGGAATTTGATATTTCTTGTTTCGGACATCGAGCTATTATGGATGACATTACAGCCTCTATCGCACTAGCTCAATTTGAAAAACTGCCGTTGTTTTATGAAAAAAGGAAACATGTCCATAATTTTTATAATGAAAATTTAAAAAATATGCCATGGATTGCTTTGCCGCCAGAATTGCCTAAGGGTTGTGAAACTTCTTATTATTTTTATCATATTCAAATAACGAACGGGAAAAGAGATTCACTCGCCAAATTTTTACGCGATAACGGCATTTATACAACTTACCGTTATTTTCCTCTTCATAGAGTTCCTGGTTTTGGCGTTCAAGATGACTCTTTCCCAGGGGCTGATTATGCCGCTGATCACACTCTTTGCTTGCCGATTCATCAGAGTTTATCTGAAAATGACTTAAAATTAATTGTGTCTAAAATCAAAGAATTCGGAGATAAATATTGTCAATGAAATATCGCAAAATCTATGTGAGAGTAAGAGGCGGACTTGGAAATCAAATGTTTCAATATGCTTTTGCATATTTACTTTCTAAATATTCTGATAAATCCGATATAATTCTTGATGTTAGAGAATTCGTTGACTACTATTGGCCTTTTGAATTAGACAAATTTTGTTTGCCGAAAAATTATCTTATTTCTCATGATAAGTTAGATTATGACAGAAAAATAAAGAGTTATTTCTTTTATCAAGGCATTTACCGAAAATTGCATCATAAATCTCCAACAAGATTAAAAAAGAACTTAATTAAAAAAGGTTACTTGTTTTGCGGACAATGCTGCGAAATGCCTGATGTAAATATCTTGCCTGCCACATTATATCTATTTGGCTATTTTCAAAATGCTTCGTTTTACGAGCCAATAAGGTCGGATTTATGTTCAATTTTTACATTGGCTGAAAAAACTAAAAATGTTAATTACTATTTAGATAAAATAAAACCTAATAGCGTTTCAATAAATATACGTTTAGCAAGACAAGAAGAATTAGATAATGGTGAAAAATATATTTATTCTAATAAAAATGATTATGCTAGGATGGCTAATGAAATTATGAAAAGAAGGCAAGAAAATGTTCAACTTGTTATTTCTTCAAATAATTTAGATAAAATTAGAAAAGAAAAATGGTTTGAAGGTTTTAAAGATGTTATTTATATTGAAAATTGTTCCGCTATTGAACAATTAGAAATAATGAAACATTGTCGCGATTTCATTTTGTCAAACAGCACTTTTTCGTGGTGGATAGGTTATTTAGGATCGTATCAAAAAGATAGCATTATTCTTGCTCCTGAAATATGGTTTCAAAATCAAAATATACGCGATGTTAAAGTTAAATTTGAAGGAATGGAGATTAGATAGAAGGATGAAATCAATTAAAGGTATTATTCTTGCGGGCGGAAGAGGAACAAGACTTTTTCCGATGACAAAAGCAATATCTAAACAAATTTTGCCAATTTATGATAAACCTCTTATTTATTATCCTCTTTCTATTTTGATGCTTGCTTCGATAAAAGATATATTGATAATTTCTACACCTGATGACATACCTTTGTTTGAAAAGTTGCTTGGTGATGGAACACAATTAGGCATACATTTTGAATATGCCGTTCAAAAAGAGCCAAAAGGATTGGCTGAAGCATTTATTATTGGTGAAAAATTTATTGGTACTGATAATGTTTGTTTAATTCTTGGGGATAATGTGTTTTATGGTCAAAACATGTCGGGAATTTTAAAAGAAGCCAAGTCTAATATTAACGGAGGTGTTATATTCGGCTATCCGGTCAAGGATCCAACTAGTTTTGGTGTTGTCGGATTAGACAAACATGGGAATGTTTTGTCTCTTGAGGAAAAACCAAAGAATCCAAAGTCGCATCTCGCTATTCCTGGTCTATATTTTTATAGCAATGATGTTATTGATATCGCCAAACAAATCAAGCCATCGAAACGCGGTGAACTAGAAATTACCGAAATTAATAAGATGTATTTTAAATACAACAAATTAAAAACAATTCAACTTGGGCGAGGAATGACTTGGCTCGACACGGGAACCCCTGCAGGTATGATTCAAGCTAGTGAATTTGTTCAAACTATTCAAGAAAGACAAGGTTTCTATGTTTCTTGCATTGAAGAAATTGCTTGGAGAAAAGGTTTTATTAATAAAAAGCAATTATATAAGTTAGGAAAAGAAATGGAAAACACAGAGTACGGACAATATTTATTGTCATTATAAAATTATGTTTAAATTTATTAAAACCAGCATACAAGGATTAGTTGTGATTGAACCACAAATATTTGAAGATAAAAGAGGTTATTTTTTTGAAAGTTATAAAAAGAGCGAATTTGATGAAGCCGGTCTTATTTATAATTTTGTTCAGGACAATCAATCTAAATCTAGAAAAGGTGTATTAAGAGGTCTTCATTTTCAAAAGAATTTCCCTCAAGCCAAGTTAGTGCGTGTCTTAGATGGCGAAGTTTTTGATGTTGCAGTCGATTTAAGAAAAAACAGTCCGACTTATGGTAAGTGGTTTGGAATTATCTTATCTTCCAAAAGCCGAAAGATGCTTATGATACCTCGTGGTTTTGCTCATGGATTTTTAGTTTTGAGTAAGTCCGCCACTTTTACTTATAAATGCGATGAAGTGTACCATCCTGAAGATGAAGGTGGAATTATGTACAACGATCCAGACATTGGAATATGCTGGCCGCTAAAAAAAGTCATCCTTTCTCAAAAGGATATTCAGCATCCTTATTTAAAAGATATAAAAAAGGAGCTCTTCTTATGACTTTGCTTATCACCGGAGGAGCTGGTTTCATCGGCTCTAATTTTATCTTTTATATTTTAGATAAATATCTGAATGCAAAAGTAGTGTGTGTTGACAAGTTAACTTATGCAGGCAATTTATCAACATTAAAGAATGTTTTGAATAATCCTAGATTTAAATTCTATAAAGCTGATATATGCGATAGATTGGCAATTGATGAAATATTTAAAAATGAACTTCCTGATATAGTTGTTAATTTCGCCGCAGAATCACATGTCGATAGAAGCATTGAAAATCCTCAAGTGTTTCTAGAAACAAATATCATTGGAACATCGGTTTTAATGGATGCTTCGAGAAAATATAATGTCAAAAGATTTCATCAAGTTTCCACTGATGAAGTGTATGGCGATTTGCCATTAGATCGCCCTGATTTATTTTTTCATGAAGATACGCCTTTGCATACATCTAGCCCATATAGCAGCAGCAAAGCCGCTGCTGATTTATTAGCAATGGCCTATTATAGAACCTACAATTTGCCAGTTACTATTTCTAGATGTAGTAACAATTATGGCCCTTATCAATTCCCTGAAAAGTTAATTCCTTTGATGGTTATTAATTCTTTAAAAGATAAACCTTTGCCAGTTTATGGGAAAGGCATAAATGTTAGAGATTGGTTATATGTTTTAGACCATTGCAAAGCAATTGATTTAATTATCCATCAAGGGAAAGTCGGCGAAATCTATAATATCGGCGGACATAATGAAATGAAAAACATTGATATTGTTAAACTCATTTTGAAAGAATTAGGAAAAGATGAATCGCTTATTAGTTATGTATCCGATAGAAAAGGTCATGATATGCGATATGCGATTGATCCTGAAAAGATTCATAAGGATTTAGGCTGGCTACCTGAAACTAAATTTAAAGATGGTATTAAGAAAACTATTAAATGGTATTTAGATAACAAAGAGTGGTGGGAAGAAATCGTCTCCGGTGATTATCAAAAATATTATGAAAAAATGTATGGAGATAAATAAAACTTTATATGGTTTAGAAGAGCTAATTTAGTATATGCCTCCATAGTGAGTGTCTGTTAACACATGCTCTTTATTCTCATATAATTGCAAATGATAAAGCCTTTAATGGTACTTAGCTTAAGAAAAAAAGAAGCATGCATGAAGTTATTGCTATGTTGTACCGGAAATATGAGCCGGTTCAACATTATGCTAAAATTAAAACCCAGAAAGGAGAAAAGTTATTCAGTCATAGAACTATTCACAACTGAATAATATGGATAGATATGAACAAATCAAAGAAATTTTTATTGAGATTATTTACATTTGTTGCCCACCCATCATCACTTATTTATTACAAGAATTTTAAAGGTACAGTTATTTATCCTCATGTGATCCTTAAGAACGCCAAGAACATAAAAATTACTAACTCCGTTATTAGCAGATATTCAGCTTTAAAAGCTTTTCCAACTTATAAAAAGCAAATTTGTATGGATATTGAAAATAGCTATCTGGCTGATAGATCATATCTATCAAGCGGGGGGGGGTTAATCATTAGAGAAATGAGAGTGGCTTCGCCTAACTTATTTATTGGAACTTATAAACATAGTTTATCCAATAACGAAAAAGATTCGAATTATAACATCTTTATCAACAAGCCACGCTTCATCGGTCAAAACGTTTCAATTTTTGGAAATGTAAATATTGAAGAAAATGTCGTTATCGGCGCTTGTACGGTTGTTACTAAATCAATCCCTAAAAATACTTTAGTCGTAGGTAACCCCGCCAGAGCGATAAAAAAATGGGATGATTCTATTAAGTCTTGGGTTTGTATAGAGTCTTAAAAGCGATAAATGTATCACTTTGTTAGATTATTGCATCGAATGCTAATGGACTATTATGGCTAAATGTTAGTTAATTAATTAACTAGTTACAATAGGATGATTAATAAACGAAAAGGAAAAAAATAGATGAGAAAATTAAAAGATATCATTTTCCATATTTTGTTTGGCAACCCTCTTTTTAGGCACGGAATCCGTTTTGGTAAAAATTCTTATATCAGAGAACATGCCATCATTAGACGACACGGGGGGGGCATTAGATTGGGACATAATTGCAAAATTCTTCCTTATTCGAGAATACAATGCATAGATTCAAAATCTAAAATCTTATTTGGTGATGGCGTTTTTATAGGCTATCGCTTTTCGTGCTTATGCAAAGAGAAAATAGAAATCGGGAATCACGCACTTATTGCCTCGGATGTATTTATATCTGATAGCAATCACTCAACTGATAAAAGAGTTGGATTTAACACATTAATTGCAAAGCCTGTTAAAATTGGAAGTGATTGTTGGATAGGTGAAAAAGTTATTATTTTACCTGGAGTGACAATTGGCGAAGGATGCATTATTGGTGCTGGCTCTGTTGTGACAAAAAGTATTCCATCAAATTCAATAGCAGTTGGCAATCCTGCAAAAGTAATCAAAAAATGGGATCAAGATTCAAATAAGTGGATTAAATGCTCTATTTAGAGTCTTAACTTTTATGCTCATACGCCAAATTATTATCATTTGCGAATAAAATTTAACTTCTCAACAAATTCATAAACATCCTTTAAAGTTATACTGAAATGGTAAATCACAAAAACAAGAAACTTCGACGCGCATCTATTCTATTAGGGGTGTTCTTTTCTTTAACACTTAGCATCTTTTCATCTTATAGCAGCAACAGGATATTGACTACCGAGGCTACAAAATCGAGTTATTGGTCTTCGTTTATATCTAGTCATACTTCAGAATTAACCAAAGGCGGAGAATCGCTTTTAAATGCCTTGAACAGTAAGATTAGTTCTAATTTTAATAGTATCAGCTACGACGGACTTTGGACCGCTTATAAACAAACTGATATTGTGCCAGGCACTTCATCCACTATTTGGGATATGTATGCAGGTCATCCTTTCACCTTTAGCTCAGGACAATGTGGGAATTATTCTGGCGTTGGAAGTTGTTACAATCGAGAGCATTCAGTTCCAAAGTCTTGGTTTGATAAAAAAACACCGATGTATTCAGATATTGTTCATCTTGTGCCCACGGATGGCTATGTCAATAATTGGCGAAGCAATTATGCTTTCGGTGAGGTTGATAATGTAGATAAGTCATATTCTTTTCCGGAAAGAAGTGCTGGAGGAGAAATTTATCAAACTACAGGCATTTCTAAACTTGGAACTGGAAAAGCGATTAATGGAGTAAGCGCTCCAGGAAAGGTCTTTGAGCCAGATGATCAATATAAAGGTGACTTTGCCCGTATATATATGTATTTTGCAACGCGGTATAACGGCGTTGCCACATCTGGAAATGGTTCAACTACTTTTAAAAGTACTTATCCATATTTTACAAGCTATGGACTTGCGCTTATCAAGAAATGGCATGAGCAAGATCCAGTTTCTCAAAAAGAAATTGACCGCAATAACGCGATTGAAGAAGTGCAAGGAAACCGCAACCCATTTGTCGACTATCCGGAATGGGCTAACAAAATATTTGGCACCAATTATCAGAGTGTTGGACTTGAGAAACTCATAATGAATAGCAACAGCGAATATCTTCCTTTTGGCTCAACTATTCAGCTTTCAGTTACTCCATATCCAGAAAATGCTTCTTCAAGTGTCACTTGGAAATCAAGTAATGAAAATGTCGCAACTGTTGATTCTAATGGCTTAGTTACAGTTCAAAATGTTGAAGACTATGCCCTAATAAGTGCGACATCGACTGAAGATAGCTCAATTTCTGCCCATTGCAACATTCAAAGTTATAAACCGATAGATATCACTCTTGAATCGCTAAGCGTTTCAGATATTTCTTTGGAAGTAGGGGAAAGTAAGATGTTAGACAAGTCTTATTCGCCTAGCAATGCCTATCCTATTCCGACATATAGCTATGAATATGACGCTAATTATGTAAGCTTTGATGAGGATGGCAGAGTTTCAGGAAAAAAAGCAGGTAGCACAATCGTAACTATATCCGCTTATCAAGATGGCGTTAAAAAGCTTGATACTACTTGCTTAATAACAATTGCTGAGAAGACTGCGCCAGATTTAGATGACTCAGTTTCGATAAAATTTAAAAGTGCAGCTAGCGATGCCTCTAGTGCGACTAGCGCTAATTACGTTATCTCAAATTTAGTCGAAGAAGATTCTAAAAAATACATAAGCAGTGTAACCACTGCTACTAAAATTTACGCTGGAACTAAAGGCATCAAAATCGGTTCAAGCAGTAATGGTGGAATGCTTTCTTTGACGCTAAATGAGGATATCAAGAATAGTTTAGTTTCAGGAATTGGCTTAGAGAGTACCAAGTATAGTAGCGATAACACAACACTTGATTTATATGTTAATGATAACGCCTCTATTTCTAAATCCTTTACTCCTGGAGGAGAAGATAACTTGTGGACCGCTTCGTCTTCTTTTTCTTTATCATCGTTAACGATAAAAACATCTACGAAAAGAGCTTATCTAAGCGAAATTAAAATCTATTTTGTTAACGCGGGCACTTATGCTGCGGAAGACTTTGCCACTGAATTTTATAACAATATTAACTGCGATGCTTTAGGAAGGAATAAACCATCGTTTAATGATGGAAAATCATGGAACGATTTGAAAAATTTATATGAAAGCATTTCATCAAATGAAGAAAAAAATAAATTGATAAACGCTCAATATGAGGTTTATGGTTTTGGAAGTAGCACCACTGTTACGCCAATTGGGGAAACCTCCTTAAATATTGCTAGAGCAATGTATAGATATGATTACATCATAAACAAATACAATGCTCATGAAGTAGTTTATGAAGCTTTCATCCCTCGAAGTACATCTACTTCAAAACATAATGTAACTTTTCTAGAAAACTATTTTTTCAACGAATTGATATTATCAATCGTTATTTCTTTATGCGGAGTAGCTCTTATAAGCTCTGTTTTGATTATTAGCAGACATAAAAGGATAACAAAAGACTAATCAAATTAAGTGATTAAATTAGGCCGGATATATCCCCTTGATTTAGTGATATCACCATCTTATAAACATAGTGAAGATATGTTCAGTGAAGATATGTTCAGTATAATTAGGAGTTGGAGTTTATGTTTATAGCAAGAGAAAAAGAATTGGCAAGAATTAAGGACTTTCTTAATGACAGTAAAGGAGCGTTATTAGTCTACGGATTAAAAAGAGTTGGAAAGACAACTCTAATTAATAAAGCGGTTTCCTACTCTAATAGACCTTATATTTATTTTGAATGCCAATTAACAGATGAAGAAACTAATGTTTCTTTATTTGTTGATCTATTAAAGGAACAGTTGGATTTTATTGATGCTAAATTTGATTCATTTCTTTCAGTATTTAAAGTGTTAAACGAATACTTTCCTAATTATGTTATTACTATCGATGAATATTCTTTGATGAAAAATTATTATTTCAAAAGCAAGAAATCACATATAAACGAAAAAGCCGATAAACTTGATTCGGAATTTCAAAACATCATTGATCAGTATACAAGCAATCTTAATTTAATTATTTCTGGCTCTTCTATCAATATAATGAAGCAATTAACTGATTATCGGAATCCTTTATATGGTAGATTCATCGATAAAATATCTTTACAGCAATTCAACTATATTGATTCTAAAAAGATGCTGTCGAATTTATCGAATGTCGATTTAATATCTTTTTATGCCGTTTTTGGAGGTTCACCTTATGTTTTAGAAAGAATAAACACTAAGAAGACACTTAAAGAAAATATTTGTGAACTCATCTTAAGTGAAGATGGGAAATTGAGAGGACATTTACTTAGTAATGTTATTAACGAATTCGATAATGAAGCTGATTTGCACAATGTGCTTGATGTTATCAAGAATGGCTCAAAGAAATATCGAGAAATCGAATCTCAAGCCCATATTGAGACATCTGGTTTATTAGATAAAAGATTAACTAAACTTCTTCAATTAGACATCATTGAAGCAAAATTCCCTATTGGAAGAGAAAGCGATAGAACTAAAAAATATTATCAAATAAAAGATAATCTACTGAAGTTTTATTATGCCTATGTCTTTAGACAAGATAATCGAATTAGATTATTGAGCCCATCTCAATATTATGATTTATACATAGAACCTTCCATCAACCAGTTTATCTCAAGAAGATTTGAAAATGTCGTAAGAGATTATTTTTCAATTGCTATTGCTTATGGAAAATATCCCGATGTAATAGATATTGGCTCATATTTTGCATCTCAAAATGAATTCGACTGCGTGCTTAAAAAGAAAAACAATAAATATTCAATATACGAAGTTAAATTCATTAGCAAGAAAATGTCGCTTCAAAAGCAACAAGAAGAATATGAACAAATAAAGCTAATTAAAGGCTTAAATATTGATGAAATAGGTTTTGTTTGCTCTTCTGGTTTTGCTAGCAAGAGCAATAGTTTCAAATATCTTGAAATAGATGATTTGTTTATGAAGCAGTTGATGTAGCTGAGCGGTTTTAAATATGAAAATAGTTTTTGATTAACGCAATTAAGGAGAAGAAGCAAAATCTTGATGCGGTTGCTTCGCTAGCTAAGATATAGACATCAAAGAAATTCTTTTGCGAATTGCGAACCTAAATTATGGACCTGATTATATTAGCGGGAGCTCCCAAAGGGGCTTTAGAAGTAATGACCACGCTTAAGGAAACTTAAGATGAAAAAACATCTTATATCCTAGCAATAAATTTTCTTTTTGGTTCTCCGCAATTTATGGGGTAAAAGTGGGGTTTTAATCAAAAAACTTAATTTTTTTAGCTTTTCGACCCCGCAAAAAAATAATAACTTTTTAAAAATTGCTTAAGCCGCAAAAAATGTGGAGAAACTTTTTAATTAGATAAGAAAGGATGAGATTATGTGGGATAGCAATTTGATGATTGCCGCTTTGTCCATAAGTTTTAACACCTTTCTAAATCCCCCTAGTAAAAGAAGGATACTTTTGGGTGGCTCATTTTTCAACCGGTGTGGGTAGAAAAATGGCTCACTTTTAGACTAGTGCACGCAAAAGTAAATCGCTAAACGGTTATATCAGCATAGATGACGCATCGACAAGCGTTGCAAGAGCAATGTTTAGGCGCGATTACATCATGAATAAATTTAATGTTTATGAAAAAGTTTGTGAAGTTTTCGTTCCTTGAGATTTTTCTTTAGTTATGAATGATTTGATCATTATAAAAAGAAATTCTTATTTTGCATCGATACTATTTTTAGAAGCGGTAACTATAAGCTCTGCTTTAATTTTGATTAGGCATAAGAATATAGCAAAAGAGTAATTGCTTCATCGATTTAATTTACATAATGTTAGTTAATAGTTGTTTCGCTCTAAGTATAAAATTCATCATTAAATTGGGATTTTTGTTTTATGTTTCCTTTGTATTCGGTAAAATGTAGTTAGTTTAAAAAAATATGGAGGGCACTTATGTCGTTTTTAGCTAGTTTTAGGGCGTTGCCGACTGATGATAACACAATAATTAAAAGAAAAATTGAAAATACCATTAAAGCAAAAAGAATTCTTATTATTCTTGCTCCAATATTATTTGTCCTCTTCTTTGTAGCATTATTTATTGTTGCTAGAGCAATTCTTTCTAGTTTAGATGGAGCAATTGCAGACACTATACTAGTTTTCGCAATTATCTTATCGATATTTTTATTCCTTATTCCAGTGCATATTTGTGTGAACTGGATTTTTGGTCTTATTCAAATCAAATTTGATTTAACAATTCTAGATGCTCGAATGACGAAGATTGAAAAGGAGACTAACACTTTATGAAATATAAATGCCCTAAATGTGAAAACATTTTTGAAGGTGAATTGACTAGTTGTCCTCACTGCGGTCAACGCTTTGTCTATCCCAAAAAAGAAGTGAAAGATAATAAACCTCCTGTTGTTACAAGTACTGTTCCTGAGAAAAAGGTGGAAGAAATTAAATCTGTTCAAAAAGAGGAGAGCAATGCCCCTCAAATAAAGGTGGAAGAAACTAAACCGCCAGTTATTGCTCCTGTTAATAACATCTATATGCCGCCAAATAATGGAACTTTTTATAACACTAATAACACTTTATTTGTTGTTCCTAGCCAAGTAGAACAAGAAGAGAAAAGTCGGCCTATAAACGGAGTATTTAATGCTTTTTGGATCATTCTTGTAGGGTTACCTTCCTGCATCTTCAGCGTTCTTTATGGCATTTCTTTATGCGTTCCTGTCGTTGGTATCCCCTTTGGCATTGTCTGCTTTAAATATTTACATATTGTCTTTAAACCAGCTGGTCGCGAGGTGATGATAAATTATCGATATCGACCATTTTGGAATAGCGTTTGTCTAATCTTCGGCGGGCTTTCAGCGTATCTACTTTGTATGCTATTCTCATTGCTACTTGCTATCACTGTCGTTGGTTATCCACTTGCTCGACAATGGTTTAAAATCTCTAAATTCTTCCTCGCCCCTTTTGGCGCGAGAATGGTGACTATCAACCAATGCACTGAAAATTATGATACTTCTTATGACTTCGCTTATATGCTTGCCAATATCTATGAGGATGACCGTTTAGTCCGCCTTAGTGATGGCCGAGAAATGCTAGCTAGTGAAGCGATTAAAGAAACTCTAACTCCTAAAGAGAGATTAACAACTATTACTAAACTTAATAACTACTTGGAATTCAATCGCAATCGAAAGCGTCGGCCTCGCTTTTCTTTATTGAAATTGGCGGGAATTGAAACCAATATTTTTGTGCTCCTCTATAGCATTATGTGTACAATTTTAGCAATATTGATCTCTAATGCTATTATTAGCAGTTACGGATTTATGGATGCAGCTTCATCTACCACTCTCCTCGTCTTTGTTGGATTGATTGTGTTTATCATACTTTTAATCAATGGTTTTATATATAACGCCAAAATGATTCATAGTTCGAAAAATAGCATGAATATTGTTTTTAAGATGTTTAAAGAGCGTTGGAAAGGTATATTGACTTATTATCCTAAGGATACTCCTAAGAAACTATTAAGCGGTAAAGCGGTGAAAGATATATCTAAAGAAGGTGTTAAGCCATATCAATGCACACACACCGTTAACAATATGCTCATCGAACTTTTGTTCTAATTTTTTAACTTGGTTATATGCAATAATTTTTTAGACACATTTGGAGGAAGTAGCACGTATAATGTGATTCTTAAGGAATCAACAGTTTCATCAAATAAAGTAACTAAAATCATCATCACAATGAAATAGCTTTAATTTTTATGCTTGCATGTTAATAGACTTGCTTAACTAATATGAACTAAATAAAAATTATTGCTTATTCAATTAACGAGTCTAAATTAATTAAACATTTGTTGTAATTTATAAAATAAATTCATATATTTAATTCATGAACGAAGTTGATTTGCTTGAACCTTTAAAAATTTACAATCAAGTTTTAAAAGATGAGCATTTAAAAAATGTGAATGCTTATTTTGATGAGCTCACCTCTAGAAGCGGGATTGATGTCAATAAAAATAAAGAGATATGCACTAGATATTACGCTCAAGAGAAAAAGACTAAATTAATTGAAACAACTTTAGGAAAAGCTAAAGGGAAGAAAGGATTTTTAATTTTTTTATTAATCTTTTCAATTGTTGTCTCTATTATCTCTTTACTTGTTTTCATCTTTTCCATCATCAATAAAAGTGGAACCGCTAGCATTGTTGTTAGCATTCTACTCTCACTAGGCTTTGCTACTTTATTCGGCTTTTCAATCTATTGGCTTAAAAATATCGGCAAGAAGATTGCTTCTTTAACTCAAACTTTAAAGAAGGAAAAAGATATTTTATCTTCGATTTTATCGGAGGCTTTTGCCTCGATGGAGGCACTTAATAGTATATATGAAGAGAATATGGCTTCTAGATTATTCTCTAAAACTATTCCTCTTATCAAGATGGATCAATATTTTGATGTATCCCGTTATGAGATGATGATTAAAAAATATCTCTTTAAAAAAGATGAGGATGAGACTTCATCTACCATCTATGTTCAATCTGGCACTATCTTAGGTAATCCTTTCCTCTTTGAAAGAACTTTTAACATGCGCATGGTTCCAACTATTTATGAAGGAACATTGCTCATCTCTTGGGTGACATATCATCGAGACAGCAAAGGCAATAGCTATCCGGTGACTCACACTCAAACATTAAGGGCCACAGTGACTGAACCTAAGCCAGAATATTTCATCGCTCAAAGGCTGATATACGCCAACGAAGCTGCGCCAAATCTATCTTTTAGTCGAGGTCCATCTTCAGTGAGCAAACTCAATGATGATGCTAGGGCTAAATATGTTCGAAAACATGAAAAAGAATTGACTGAGATGGCGGAGAAAGCTTTAGGAAAGGGAAAGAGTTATACTCCCCTTGGTAACAGCGAATTTGAGCTCACTTTTGGGGGACTTGATCGCAATAACGAAGTTGAATATCGTCTTTTATTTACTCCTTTATCTCAAAAATCACTTATTGAATTATTGACTAAAGCGAAGCCATATGGCGATGATTTCTATTTTAAGAAAGCTAAATGCATTAACTATGTGACAAGTGAGCATTCTCAAACATTTAATATGTTTAAACCGATAAGTGAATTTACTCATTTTGACTACGAGAAGGCAAGAGCTAATTTTATTAGCTACAACATGAATTATTTCACATCTGTCTATTTTGATTTTGCTCCGTTATTATCGATTCCTTTATATCAGCAACACAAAGCTCATGAATACATCTATCAAGGAACGATTAATAGCAATCTAACTCCCTTTGAAGAGGAATCACTAGCTAATAGATTCGATAAAACTAAATTCGCGGATGAGAAAACTAAGACCGATATCATCTTAAAGACTAACTGCATTTCTAAAAATAAAGATGTCGATACCGTGGAAGTCACTGCCCATAGCTTTGATTCGCTTCCAAGAGTAACCCTGGTGCCAGTGTTAGGCGGAGATGGAAAGATGCATAATGTACCAGTCAACTGGTATGAATATAAACCATTAATGAAAAAGAATGTGGTGGCGATGAGCTATCTCGGAGGCGACTTAGCTAGATATAAAGAAGTAAGTAAAGGAACTTCAAGCAAGGCATGTGTCTATGAAAGAGGCTTATTCTCAACAACATCAATGGATAAAGCTTTAAATGTTGACATTGCTACGCTTAAAGATAAAATGTCTAAAAAATAAGGAGGACAAATTACATGGCTAATGAATTAGACGAAATGACTGGACCAGTCAACGAAGAAGGACGCGACATTAATGTCATCGAAAAGCAAATACCGATCAAAGTAGGTGTTGGCTCAGTGATTTTTGAAGTCGTATTATGGTGCTTAGCAATCATCCCAGGACTTATCTTTACATTAGTAAAAGTTAACGCCGGGAAATATCTAAGCCAATTACAGCAAAAGGTGCAACAAGCTGCCTCTCAAGTTGATAATTATCTTGAGCAACGCGTGATGATTTTACAAAACGCCGCCAAGCTTCTTGATAAAAGCATTGATTTAGATAAATCAACCTTTAGCGAAATCGCTAAACTTAGAAGCGGTTCAAAAGATGGCGATAGCTTCTCAAAAGCTGCCGAGCAAATTGAAAATGTGAACGCCAAGATCAATGTGGCTTTAGAAAATTATCCAGATTTAAAAGCACATCAAGAAATTGCTGATGTCATGCAACAAAATAGCTACACTCAACGCGAAATCACCGCGGCTAGAGAGCATTATAACGATGTGGTAGCTCAATGGAATCAAGCCATCTATGAGTGGCCTGCCAAACAAATCGTCGCAGCGAAAAGAGGTTATACAACTCGCATTCCATTTACCGCCAGCAAAGAAACTAAACAAGCCGCTCGGGGTGTGTTCTTCTAATTTAATCAATATTTAAAAAGGCTAAATCCTCTCTTTAAGGGGATAGCCTTTTTTATTGATTAAGCAAATAAATCATCTAATGTGATGATGTTACTAAACAAGGAACTATATTCGTTTTGCATAAGTCCAAAAGTAGTAATTAATGTCGGCCTAATTGCGTATTTTTTTGATATTTTCTTTTCAAGTAGCGCTACTCGATATCTAATTTGTCTATCTAAAGTTTTATTCATCAATAATTCAGAATTGTAGAATTTGATTTCGCACATGTTTATGATGTCATCTTTTCTAACGATTAGCATGTCGATTTGCGTTCCATCTTTTGACTCTCCAATTATTGAATAAGGAGATTCATTTGTGCTAACGCCTGTTATTTCTAAGGCTCTTTTGATTTGCTTTATGTGATTAAAACAGAGATTTTCAAAAGCGATACCTCGCCAGGAAATAATGTTTTGATTAGATAGATTAGAAGTGAAGAAATCCTCATCCAATCTATCTTTTCCTTCAATGAACTTCAGATAAAAATTACAAAATGGGTCAGTTAGTTTATATAACTCTTTATTTGATTTTTCAGTAAATGAAGTATATTTAGAGATGAAATCGCTAGATATTAACGCATTCAATGCTTCGCTAAGCGAACCATTGGAGGAGATATTTAATTTTTTTATTATTTCATCTCTAGAAATTCCGATGCGTTTACTGCCTATGATTTTGACAAGGCTTTTTATAAAATCAGCATTACTAAATATTGAATTGAACAAGCGATTAAATTCATTAGATAATGGAGCATTTCTTTTAAAAAATATATCGTCGATATTTTGAGCTAGACTATGCCCAGAATAAAAATAGCTTAAATAATAAGGCACGCCTCCACATATCATATAACTTGTGGCGATATCGTATCTAGAGAACTTGATATTGTGTTCGAGAAAATACTGTTCACATTCAGATAGAGTAAAAGGTTCTAATTTCATCTCATAAGTAAGGCGATTGTATAGTCCTCCATGATTGTTTATTAGTTTATCGCTCATCCAGGAAGTTGCTGAACCGCAGACAACAAGCATAATATTTTTTCTAGCACAAGCCCAGTTATTCCAAAAGGTTTCAAAAGCAGTTATAAACCCTGACTTAACTGTGTCTAGCCATGGAAGTTCGTCGATAAAGATTAATTGCCGAGATCCATCATCTTTTTCTTGAAGCGCTAGTTCAAGCATTAGAAAAGCATCCATCCAATCCTTTGGAAGGTGTTTAACAGTTAGCCCAGATAAAATCATTGAGTTATAGAAATTCCTCAATTGAAATTTTAAAGGACTTTTAATGTTGGATTCACTCATCTCTAGCGGTGAGATCCCTGAATGCTTAAAAGTTATTTTATTTTGAAATACTTCGTTGACTAAATAGGTCTTGCCGATTCGGCGTCTACCATAGATAGCTACGAATTGCGATTCTTTACTATTGTATAAGCGAAGCAATGTTTCGATTTCTTTTTTTCTGCCGGTCATTTCTTGCTCTTCCCTTCAGTAAAAATTATAAAATTATTGATAATCATATTCAACAAAACATTGAGATAATCCGCCAAAACGATACTCGCCACCCCTCTTTTGGCGGGATATCCTGCTATTTTCGATGGATAATCCGCCAAAACTGGGGTTTTTATCTCTAGATGAAAAAAGGAAAATTAATATTTATTATCTGTTAATCTTTTCGAAGTGACTGATACTTTATTTTTATTAAAGGCTACGCCAAAAAGAATTATATTTTTAATGCCTAATTTAGCTAATTCTTTATCATATCCATTTGATAATATTTGCTTCAAAGCACTTATAGATGAATTATCTAGCCTTTCTTTTGTTGTTCTAGCCTTTAAGTGCTTTGCTTCAATTATTAAACCAAATTCTTTATTCTCTTTTGGTATTAGCACAATGTCAGTTCTTCCAGTTCCAGCATTAAATTCATTTTTAACATAAGCATTATCAAAGATGATGGCTAATGTTGTAGCTAATAAAATTTGATAGTTTTTCTCGCTATTCATTTCAAAGCAAGAGAAAGTCGATAACAAATATTCAACAATGAGCTTTTCGAGCAATTTTGTATCCGCTTCTTCGAAAGCTTTTTTGAGTTTTATTACTAACGGTAGATGCTCGACTTTTAGATATCTAGAACGGATTTCTCGATTGAAGACTTGCTTAATTTCTTTATTTGGCAAAACTAATTCATAGAAATAATCATATCTATCTTTAATAGTTAAATATCCGCTTGAAAGAAGATATGAGCATACAGAATTAAAAGAATTGTCCAAGTCCTTATAACTAATCGCGATATCAATCTCAGATTGAATTGACTCATCGTTTAATAATGGCAGCAATGCATTTAAGTTTTTGATTGATAATAACTTTTCTAAGGTGTTGCTTTCACCGGTATTGTTCTGGTAAGAGGATATATCTCCTCCATTTTGAATATAACTTAAAACTGATAATGGATTGTATATATAGGCATCGCCAAATTTATATCCTCCATAATACTGTTTAACTATTTCAAAATCTTCTTTAAAGTTGTAGTAGTTAAGCAATTCTTTAACCTCTTTTTCATTGAAGCCAAAGCCTTCGTCCATATTTTTTGATAGCACAGAATTGACCACTAGATTATTTACTCCTGAAAATAGCGATTCCTTAGCTATTTGAAGAATGCCGGTTAAGATGGCGAGTCGAATTACTGGATTAGCTTTGAGACTTTCGCCATAGAACTGTTTAAAAAACATTATTGCTTCATCATAGTAATCATAATCATATGCGTAGTGCACAGGTGAGTCATATTCATCGATTAAAATTACAACTTTTTTCTTATAAACTTTAAATAAAAATTCTGATAGTCTTGATAAAGAGCTTGATAGATCATTGCTATTTTCTTTTTTCGATAATATCAAATTGAAATATTCTATTTCTTCTTTATTTAAAGTGTTTAAAGATAGAATGTCGTTATGACGGTCATATTCCTTTCGGACACATTCTTTTATTTTTTCAAGCATCGAAGAGAAATCTAACCCAATCGCGTTCTTTAAATTTATATGTATAAGAGGGTATTGCTGAAACTCCTTAGCAATAAGCGCTTGATTAACCCATATATTTTTATCAATAAAATATTTACTTTTGTCGATGCTAGATTGTTCATAAAAGGTTTGTAGCATTGAAAGCATTAAACTTTTTCCAAATCTTCTAGGGCGAGTAAAAAGTAGACATGTTCCATATGGAAATCTAGAGATTGTATCGATTATGTTTGTCTTATCAACATAATAACAATCAATCGATACTGTTTCGTAAAATTCTATTCCTAAAGGCACTGGTTTATTCTTCATAATCTT
>CAVDXG010000016.1:0-2051 GCA_963612925.1 Coriobacteriaceae bacterium
CATTGAATTCGATAAAACATACAATGGCAAATTTGTTCATTATTAATGTAATGATTAATCATTTACATTAAAAGTAAGTTAGTTGTTTTTGGAAAGCTAAGAGAGCAATAAATATTTACAGAAAAATAAAATATGAGTTTAATAGAGCCATAGATGTAGAGCAAGCACATTAAATATAACTTGAATTTCTTGTAGAGTTCAGGTTAACAATTTCATCTCCTCTTCTATCTGACTACAATCTGTTAGGGCGCTCTAAAACCATCAAACAATATGATAAAAAAACTTCAATATATCATCAATATATTAAAAGCCAATCAGAGCGAACTATATGCTGACGGTGCTTTTCAATATTTCATTGATAACCAGATTGATGTCAATGAACTAAACGAAATTTTAAAAGTTGAAGGGATAGAACTACCTGATGAATTTTTTAAATTGAGTAAGAGCGAACAAAAAAGATATCGTAGACATGTCGCGGTAAGAATTCATTACGATAAAGAGCATGAGGAATCGGTCACTAATGTTACTTTTAATAAGCATTACTTTTATGATTTAATTGAACGCGCACGAAAGACTGTCGTTTATACCGATAAAGTAGTTCGATATGTTTATGATTTAGATGAAATTAATCTCATTTTTTTAGGCATGCAATATATCAAAATTAAAAATACGAAACTAAGGTTAAATGATAAGCTCATGAAATACGCCGACAAAAAGGGAATTAATGATTTATATGAATTAACAATTGATTTAGTCGGCAGCCCTCATCATCAATTAGAAGAAATTGAATTTATAAACTATTTGGTTAAATATCTTTTAAGCGATAAATCAATCGGGCTAAATTTATACAATCCTGTAACAAAATTCTTCTTTCTTATAGAAAATTTACTTCATGTATTGCCTAGAAAAGAGACCAATACCTTAAAAGTAAAATTTCTTATTTTAGGGAAAGAACATCTAAGAGGTGATTTAGATTATTTTGATTTAGATAAACCAGCGAAACGGATTCTTAAAGACTATAAAGCTAAAGGAGTGTTTGGCACAAAAGCTCTTAAAGCATTAAATGATCATATAAAAGCAAACCCTTCGTTATTAGATGGGATGTATCCCAATGGATATATGGCTCTTTATTATGCTTTTATCGCGGAGGATGATGAATAATGATTAATTATTACAATGAAATATCCGCTTTATTTGATGTCTACGAAAATGAAGAGAGGCTAACTGAAAGTGAAATATATCAAAGATGTTTACTTTTAATTAAGAAGCATAACTTTGATAGAGATTACATGTATAGCGTTAATGATGTTATTAATAATAGAGGTTATTGTTTTCAGTTTGAAGTTCCGAGTGAAAGAAAAATCAAATTTGATTTAGAACAATATACATCTTTAATAACTAACGCTTCTAAAAGCAAAAACAAAACCGCCACACTTATAAATTACTTAAATGATATAAAAGATTATCGGCTCTCTTTTGCATCTATTTATTCATTAAAGATTAAGTTCTTGATTGAGCTAGGAATTTTGCCTAGTAACTCTGAATATATTAATAAGCATCTAAATAATAACTTTAGAGATCTATTGTTTAAATCTTTTAGTGAGGATAAGAATGCCTCTGAGTTATTGATTGACTCCCTTGAAAAGATAGGCTTTGAATATACGAGACTTTCATATTTTAAATTTTGGTTAGATATGGAATATTTGCTATGGACAATTGAGCGGGCTGATCCCAAAAAAGGCTATATCAAAGTCGGCACAATCAAAGTAGCGTTTGGCATTGCTCCTAAAATGTATTTTGAACGAGGCGATAGGAAATATTACGATGTTTCATTTTCTAAGAAATTAAATAATTATCTTAAACAAATTGATAAAGTTGCACTTGCACATATTAAAGATAAATATAAAAGAAGTGTTGAGATAACATATCTATATGGATATTCGCTTTTATTTAATGTCCTCTAAATAGTAAGAAGACATTATTTTTTGTGAATGTCTAAATCATTTATATAATTATACTAAAGTATATATTATATAAGAATTAAAGTTAAT
>CAVDXG010000016.1:2061-24113 GCA_963612925.1 Coriobacteriaceae bacterium
GCTTACAAATGTTCACAAGCCTATTTTTATTTGTTTAAATATGGATGTCGGGAAAGAAAACCAGACAAAAGTAACTATTAAAATTTGGAGTTAAGAATTTCACTGGTAGATGGGGATTCATTAACTCAGAACCTTCTCCTTTTTTCTCCACATCTACCATTCAAATGCTTATTAAAAAAATAAATATAAATTAGAGGACATAAAATGGAACAGCAAAAAGAAATGTTATTAAGACTTATAAACAGGGAAATCACACCTAAAGAATGCTTGTCTAAATTCCTGCTTTGCAACGATAGGGAACTAGAATGGTTAATTCTTAAAAGTGATATTCCATTAATCATCAGGCGAGGTTTATCGCTAGAAGATCTTAAAACGATGAACTTTCTTGAAGTGCGAGCATACTGCAAAGACAAAATCAAGAAAGGAATTAATCTTAGCGATTTAGCGTTGGAATTAGATATTAAATGGGAAAATGGCGAAATATCAGGATTCGATTATCAATATTTTAAAGAATCTGTGGGCTTAGTAATTACGAAAGAATTTATAAGCCGAATTAAAAGTATTGGTAGATTCAATAAATAATCTTAAAAAGGAGAGAAAAAATATGACAAAAGAAGAAATGACAAAATTAATTAAAACAAGAAAACAACAGCTTATTGAGGAGTATGGCGTAACATGTCCAGAAGAAATAATCAATGTAACATTTGATTCCTTTTTAGAAGAATTCCTCTTGGGTGAGATGAGCAAAGAAGATTTAGAAGAACTTGCTTCCTTAATGGGATTAGAAGTTCATCTCAACTTTATTAATAAAAACACTAGAGAAAGGAAAAGAGAATTATGCTAGGTGCAATTATCGGCGATGTTGCTGGTTCAAGATTTGAATTTAACAACATCAAGACAAAAGATTTTGAACTTATAACCGATGAATCTGAATTTACTGATGACAGTGTTCTAACAGTTGCGGTGATGGATATCCTTAATAGCGGCGACACCTCATATGAAAACTGCATCAAAGTTATGCAGCGATGGGCTCGGAAGTATCCCTTTGCCGGATATGGAAGCAAGTTCATTAGCTGGAAGGATATGAAAAATCCTCGACCATACAATAGCTGTGGGAATGGCTCGGCGATGAGAGTAAGTGCAGTCGGCTGGTTCGCTAGGAGTGAAGAAGAAGTAATTAGCTTATCGAAAGCGGTCAGTGAAATCACTCACAATCATCCTGAAGGTCTTAAAGGCGCGGAAGTGACATCGATGTGCATTTACAAAGCTCTTCATGGATCATCTAAGGAAGAGTTAAAAGAATATATCTACTCTAAATATCCAGAAGTAAGAGAACTTGACTATGAAGAGCTAAGAAGAACTTATGTTCATGGCCCTGCGAAATGCCAAGTCAGCGTCCCTCAAGCGTTATATTGTTTCTTAATATCAACATCATTTGAAGACTGCTTGAGGACAACGATATCTATAGGAGGGGATTGCGATACGACATCTGCAATAAGCTGTGCAATCGCAGAAGCCTTCTATAAAAGAATAGATGAAGAACTAATTAAAAAAGTTAGAAGTAAATTAACTCAAGAAATGCTAGATGTTATCGATCTAGCGGAAAAGAAAGTGAGGATTGAATAATGGAAGTTAAAACTAATAACGATGAAATCATCATCAAATTATCAAAGAAGGATCACAAGCAATTATTTGATAGAATAGCAGTAACAAAAGATGTGAAAGCCTACTTTGAATATCTTCTAGATTTAGATGTTCAATTAAACGGCTCTAGTAACACTCAGCAAAATGGTTATCAAAACATAGATTCATTTAAAGCATCTTTAAAGGCTATGAATATAGATTCGCTTAATAAACAAAAGAATGAACTATTAAATGATGTATATAACTATGTTGATTACATCTATGATGCTGTGCCAAAAAAATATACATATACAGCATATGATGACAATCTTGTGTTCATCCCAGAAGATGACAGCATCGCATATTTAAAACTTACAGCTGATAAATTAAAAGCATTATTAAATTATTTACAAAGAAAGGAAGGAAATTAATATGCCAGAAATTAAATGTCCCAATTGTGGGGAAATAATCAAACTCGATAAGAGCAGCTACGATGCTCTCTTAGGAGAAATTGAAAAAGAAGAAATTAGCAAAAGAGTAAGTGAGCAAATTAAATTAGTGGAGCAAAACTATAAAGCGCAACTTGCTTTAGAGCAAAATAAAGTTGCTTCTAGCAAAGAAAAAGAAGTTGCAGAACTTAAATCTACGATTTCACTGTTACAAGAAAAGCTTAAAAATAATGATAATGAAACTCTTTTGGCCGTCAATAAAGCAACAGGCTCATTTAAAGAAGAACTAATTAAAAAAGAGCAGGAAATTAATAATCTTAAAAACGATGTAAAAGAAGCTAAGAACGCTAATAAGTTATCGGAAACGCAACTTAAAGAGAAATATGAATTCCTAATTAAAGCAAAAGATGAAGAAATACAAAGATATAAAGACTTTAGAATGGGCGATTCCACGAAAGATTTAGGTGAATCGCTTGAACAATATTGCCACGACGCTTTTGATGAAATAAGAGCAGTTGCCTATCCTAAAGCCTACTTTGAAAAAGATAATGATTCATCAGATGGTTCAAAAGGTGACTTCATCTTCAAAGATTATAGCGATGACAACATTGAAACAGTCTCTATTATGTTCGAGATGAAAAACCAAAAGGACGATACTGAACACAAACATAAAAATGAAGATTTCTTTAAGAAACTTGATAAAGATAGAAATGCAAAAGGATGTGAATATGCTGTATTGGTTTCTACCTTAGAAGAAGATAGCAAATTATATAATTCAGGAATTGTTGATGTTTCTTATCGCTATCCTAAGATGTTCGTTGTAAGACCTCAATTCTTCTTGCCTATCATCGGCTTAATTAGAAATATGGCTTTAAATTCATATGCTTATAAGAAACAAGTTGACACCTATCAAAAAGAAAACCTTGATATCACTAATTTTGAAGCCGCCGTTAAAGCGGTCGCTGACAAGATAAATACTGATTATGATAAAGCCTCGGCAATCTATAACGAAGTCGATAATATGTGCGATGGCATTGTCAAGAAAGTTGAGACCTTTAGATCTGAATTTAAAAAGGCTACAGGCTGGATAGAGAAAGCAAAGAATCAACTCCCTAATCTTGAAGTTAGAAAACTAACTCGTGGCAACGCGACGATGAAAGAAAAGTTCGCGGAATTAAATAAGAATGGTGATAAGAACAATGGATAAGAAGGAATTTGGTCTACTAGTTAAACAAATGCATGAGCAAGGGCTAGATGATGACAAAATCATGAGAATTCTTTATCAAACATTCGTAACTAACAAGTGCAGCTTTGAAGATTATGAGCTCATGGTTAATTGGCTAGGATACGAACTAACTGATGAGTTCTTAAAAGCTCATAATATTAAAAGAAAACGCTGATACATTAGCGTTATTCAGTAAAATAATAAGGAAGTAGCAAAATGATAGGCGCAATTATTGGTGATGTCGTTGGCAGCACACGTGAATTTAATGAATATCGTGGAATTCCAAAGGTTGGAAAAGACTTTACTTTGGTTCCAGAAAATAGTCGTTTCACTGATGACACAGTTCTAACTGTGGCACTCATGGATTGGGCTTTACATGCTAAACTTAGAAATGCTGAATCTGTAACAAAATACTTTCAAAAGTGGGCAAGAAAGTATTCTAATAGTGGATTTGGTGGTCGCTTTGTTTCTGAGTGGCTGTGGGAAGATAACCCAAAACCATATGGAAGTTTTGGTAATGGTAGCGGCATGAGAGTTTCTCCTGTTGCATATATAGCAAATTCAAAAGAAGAACTATTGGTTCTTTCTGATTTAGTTACCGGTGTTACACATAACCATCCAGAAGGATTAAAAGGTGCTAGATTAATTGCTTTAGCTACATATATGGCACTTCATGGTGCTTCCAAAGAAGAAATTAAAAAAATGGCTATTTCTATGTATCCAGAAATAGCAAAATTTAGTTATGAAGATTTGGTGAAGAACTATCACTTTAATGAACTTAGCCAAACTACATGTCCTCAAGCATTGTATTGTTTCTTAATCTCTACTGATTTTGAAGACTGTGTGAGAACATCGGCTTCTATTGGCGGAGATATGGACACTTTATTGGCGATGAGCTGTGCGATTGCAGAGGCATATTACAAAGATATTCCGGAAAAACTAATTTATGAAGTTTGGAATAAGCTTCCTAAGGACGTTCAACATGTTATTAGTGAATTTAATTATTTTCTTCCTGTAAAAGAGGCTAATGAACCGCTTGTTTCTCTATCCCATTACAATTTAGATAGATTCGTTAAAGCACAGTCGTATTCATATGAAACTGCAAAAATAGAATTAATGAATGGCAGAAAAGAATCGCATTGGATGTGGTACATTTTTCCTCAAATTAGAGGGCTTGGTCATTCATCAATGAGTTATGTATATGGCTTGGATGGAATAGATGAAGCTAGAGCGTACTTTAGCCATGAATTATTAAGAGATAGACTTATTGATTTGTGCATTATTTTAACTAAACTTAAAACAAATGATGTGAGTGAGATCTTTGGTGGTCTAGATGCTTTAAAACTTAAGTCATGCATGACCTTATTTTATGTTGCAACAAAAGGAGAAATATCCTTTAAAAAGGTATTAGATAAGTTCTTTAATGGTGAATTAGATTGCAAAACATTAGAAATAATAGAACAACAAAAGAAAGATGCAAGTGGGGAATGATAATGTGAAATAGTAATCACCGCCTATATCAGCGGCTCACTTTTCAATCATCGAAGTGGATCAAAATCTAGTTGACATCAGCACTTGAGAAAGGAAAATAGTTATTCAGTCGAGTCTACTGAAGTTAATTAAGCATTTTTTGCTCACTATGGATCACATATGATTTGTTAATAAACTTGTAAGTGGCATCTTGCTACAAATTGGTTAATAATTAGAAATATGAAAAACAAATTATTAGTTATCGGATCATTCAATTTTGATCATTTTTATTATGTAGACAAGCTTCCTCTTCCTGGTGAAACGGTAGATGCGCTTGAAACAATTACCTCTTTTGGAGGAAAAGGTTTTAATCAAGCTGTCGCGGCTTCTAGGGTGAGCAATGCGGTGGAATTATTTTGCATGCATGGCTCTGATTTGATGAAAAAATATGAACGCTACATCGTTGATAAATATCATTTATCTATCATGTTTTATAAAAGCGAAGAAGAGGAAACTGGACAAGCTCATATAGTTGTCGATAAAGAAGGCAACAACCAAATCATCGTTTCAGGTGGTGGCAACAAATTATTCAACGATGCCATTAGTTTTAACCTTAGCTATCGTTCTAAAGAATATAGTTCCATCCTCTTACAAAATGAAATTAGTGAAGACTTAGTTGATTTTGTATTCAAACAATTCGGTAAAGAAAAAACTATTTTCTATAATGCTGCTCCGGCGAAGAAATTAAAGGATGCATATTATCCATTAATTGATTATTTATTTGTTAATAAACTTGAGATGGAACAGCTCTCTGGCTCTACTAATGTAGAAGAAGGTGCGAGAAAATTATTGAATAAAGGCGTTAAAAATATCGTCATCACTCTTGGCAAAGATGGTGCACTTTTCCTCTCTAAAACTGAACGCATTGAAAAACTCTCAGTTAATGTAAAAACCATTGACACTGTTGGAGCCGGCGACACTTTTGTTGGCTATTTTGTCGGTGCGATTATGCAAGGCATTGGCCATATAAAAGCAATGGATCTTGCTATTGTGGCATCAGGATTATCAACCACAAAAAAAGGTTCTGCGGATTCTATACCTCTATTAAGCGACGTCTTAGCGTTTCATAAATAAATAACCTCATCGTTGAATTTTTTCTATGTGAAATATTTCGATTTAATCGTCTTTTTTAACGGCAAATGTCCAAATTAGGAAGTTATGACATTATTGTTTTAGAAAAGCGAGGTATTTTATATGCCCACATATAAGAAAAGAATTGCTGATATTCTCTTGCGAAAAAAATTAGATAGTAAAGGGGCTGTTTTGCTTGAAGACCCGAAGTGGTGTGGAAAACAACAACTGCTGAACAAGCTGCTAAAAGCATAATCTATATGGATGATCCTTCTGGTTCTAATCAGAACTTAATGCTCGCAGGCACCGATCCTCTTGCATTACTTGAAGGCGAGAATCCACGACTTATTGATGAATGGCAACTTTCGCCCAATTTATGGGATGCTGTTAGATTTTCCGTTGATCATAAACGAAAATTTGGCCTATACATTCTCACCGGTTCTGCTGTCTGAGTGGATACAAGCGAAATACATCATAGTGGAACCGGACGTTTTAGCTGGTTAAAAATGAGACCAATGAGTTTATACGAATCTGGTGAGTCGACAGGGGATGTAAGTTTATTTGATTTATTTGACCAGGGTACAAATTCGATACGAGGAACATCAAAACTATCTTTAAAAGATATTGCTTTTTTAATTTGTAGAGGTGGTTGGCCAATGTCTTTGGATTTGCCATCTGATGTTGCGCTTCAACAGGCTTTTGATTATTACGATGCAATCGTCAATGAAGATGTTTCACGCATTGACGGAATAAAAAAGAATAGTTCGTATGTAAAGCGACTTATACATTCATATGCAAGGAATCAAGCCAGCCAAGCATCTATTGAAACACTTAGTAAAGAACTAAGCGCGTATGAATCTTCTTATTTAAGTGGCAAAACAATAAACAACTATATTAAAGCTCTTGAAAAAATATTTGTTATTGAAAATCTCTGTGCTTGGAATCCTAATCTCAGATCCAAAACAGCAATCAGAACTAGTGATACTAGATACTTTGTTGACCCTTCTATAGCTGTCGCCTCACTCGGTTTAGGTCCAAAAGATCTAATTAACGATTTAGAAACAATGGGGCTTCTATTTGAAACTATGGCAATTAGAGATTTAAGGGTTTATGCCGACGCAATCGACGCTTCGGTTTATCACTATCGAGATAAAACTGGTCTAGAATGCGATGCTATAATTCACTGTCGCAATGGATCGTATGGTTTAATAGAAATTAAACTCGGTGGCGCAAAACTTATCGATGCCGGCGCGACTTCACTTAAAAAACTTGCTTCAAAAATCGATACGGGGAAAATGAAAAAACCGTCATTTTTAATGGTTTTAACCTCTATTGGAGAATATGCTTATAAACGTGATGACAATGTACTTGTTGTCCCAATTGGATGCTTGAAGAATTAGTTTTGTCTAATCAAAAACTCCCTTGAAAAAAGTGCAATGAGTGTCAAAAACTCCATTGAAAGAAGTGCAAGACAATGAATTATGGTGTAGAGGTGCTTGCATGCTAAAAAGAAAAATAACTGATTACTTGTTAAATTGGAAAAAGACTTCAGATAGAACCCCACTTGTTATTAAAGGCCCTCGTCAGGTTGTAAAACTTTTATTGTTAAAGAATTTGCTAAAAGCAATTATGAGAATGCTTTTTTACTTGATTTCAGAAAACAAACAAGTTTGCATCTACTTTTTGAAGGCGATTTTGATATCGATAGCATTACATTATCAATATCTTCTTTAGACAAAGAGAATAGAATTATCGAAAATTCTAAAATGGTGCCGTATAAAACATTACTCATTTTCGATGAAGTTCAAGACTGATCTAACGCTAGATCGGCACTTAGATATTTTAAAGAAGATAAAAGATATGATGTTATATGCACTGGCTCTTTTTTAGGAATTGAAGGATATAGAAGGAGCAAAAAAGCAAGTCGCGGAATAGTTGTTGGATCAGAAGAACAAATTACTATGTATCCGATGGATTTTGAAGAATTTTTACGGGCGTTAAATGTGGATAATCTGTCATTAGCAAAGTGAAAGAATGTGCTGATGAAAAAAAGCAAATACCTCCTCTTATCCATAAACGGTTTTTACAATTAATTAAACAATATATTTGCGTTGGTGGGATGCCGGAAGCGGCTAATAAATTTATATCCACGAATGATATGTAAGAAACTCGAAAAGTTCTTCGACGCTTATTAGATACTTACAAAGCTGATTTTGGAGTACATCTTGATGATAATAATCAACTTTATATCGATGATAATGAACGTTCTAAATTATTAGATGTTTTCAATACGCTTCCAAAGCAACTGGCTAAAGAAAATAAGAAATTTCAATACAATTTAGTAGATAAAAAAGCTAAAGCTAGAACCCATGAAGACTCTCTTAAATGGTTCTGTAATTATGGATTAATTGATATTTCGCACAATCTTTCAACTATACTGATGCCTTTTGACTTTTTCGCTATAAAAAATCAATTTAAAGTCTATATTTCTGATATAGGTTTGCTTGTCGGAATGCTAGATGATGATATACAATCCAAAATACTGACAAATGATTTATCGTTTGGTAAAGGTGCATTATATGAAAATCTTATCGCGGACGCGTTTCATAAAATTGGCAAGAAAATATATTGCTATAGGAAACCAAGCGGGTTAGAAATAGATTTTGTAACTCGTATAGATTCAAAAATATATTTAGTTGAAGCTAAAGCAAAAAGCGGAAACACAAAGTCTAGCAAAACTGTTTTTAACGACAAAAAATTTCAGGTTGAAGGCATTATTAAACTTACATCACAAAATATAGGCTATCTAAATTCGACATTGACCGCGCCATATTATTCATCTTTCTATTTGCTTTGTAAGCAGTGATAAATTTAACATCTTCAATACCCTTCTCTTCAACAAGCATCTTCTTGTTGGCTTCAAGATATTGCTTGATTAAAATAGGCTTTGCATCAACCTTTGTTTCTCCGATAAAATCGCCATTGTTTGGCAAATAGCAGCAAAGGCTATAACTTTCCTTATGGACATCCATCCCGACGTAAACTAAACTTTTCATTGTGATCCTCCTATTGTCGTAATGTGCTAAATGTAGGTTTCAGTTAGCAGCAATAACTTTACATGAATTCACGAGATTTGCGAATTAGTGAGGATCACATCATATTGTCTTAATAAATAAAGATAAATAGTCATTGCCAGGTCGTTTTTATCCGCTATTTATTTAACGAAATAACTCAAATGCACATTTTCAAAATACTCATTTGAAAACGCAAAATAACTAACTAACTAGTCTAGATCTAAAGCATCTAAAATTTTAATGGTGATGCTTTCGCAAGGTCAATTAACCGCCAGCGGAAAAGAAATCGCGAAAGTTCTTATTTCTTTAGTTTGATGTAATTCTATTTAGTGGTTTTCTTCTTTTTGATTATTAAACTAACCGAGGATATAGCCATTAGTGAAAGAGCAGAGATAGATACAATAATAACTATTATTAGGCTAGTTTCTGAACTTGATAAATCAAATTTGAAATCAGTTCTATTAATTTCTCTTGCTATGAAATTGTTTAAGAGATAATGACTAACGATATAGTCATATCGATCCATGGCTTGTTCGATTGCGGTGCCACTTTTATATGAGGCGTTACTATTTATAAGTATTGTTTTTTCAGTTGATGAAAGCTTTGAATAATAATTTTGTTCTAAATCAATCCATACCGGCGACAATTCATTCTTTTTATTTAATGATGATGCGCAGATGGAGTTAGTTTTATTCATTAAATCAGCAGCAAAATTTTCGGCGGTATAGTTACCATCTACTGTAACATTTTCGAAAACTTGGATTTGGAAATTATTATAAAAGCTAGTGAAGCCTTTTAATGTCAACGATGCTCCAGCGACAATTACATTTTCAAGTGCGGATTTATATGTTGATTTAACAAACAAATTGACAGTCTTTGAATTGCTCAAAGTCATCGTGGCCATATAATCATTATTATTCGCGCTGGCAGTGACGATAGTTCCAGAAACTAGGCACAGCCTATTTGCTAAATCCTTATTAGAGGTTATTTCGTTTCCAGTTATGTTATAGCTAACAACTGAGGAGACATTCTGAGCTATCTCATCTATATCAGTTACTAAAGTAGTTGAGCAATTCTTCAACTCGTATAAGTTTTTGTAAATATCTAAAGTGCCATTTACTTTTAGCACTGTTTCATTTTTCACCCACGAGCTATCGATAGAAACTCCATATAAAAGCATTCCATATTCACCATTCATGATTATTGGATTATTTCCATCGCCTGAACCAACATATATGCCATAAATATCACTCACTGCGGTGCCAGAAGTTATTGAATAACAATCTTTAATCGAATTATTGACAATTGGTGTTTCGGATTCAGTTACTGTTATAGAGCAAGATGCAGAGATTGTTGTATCCACAGTTGAAGTGGCAGTTATTGTGGCATTTCCCTTGCCAATCGCTTTTACTAAGCCATTATTTGATACAGTTGCCACACTGCTATTGCTTGATGTCCATGTGACAGAGGAAGAAGCAGTTGATGGGTTCGCTATTACAGATAAGTTTTCATTTTGTCCAACTTCTAAAGACAAGGATGCTTTATTTATTGATAAAGATTCTAGATCATCATAAGTAATCTCGCTTCCATATTTATCAAAGCAAGCTTGGCGTACGCTTGCAGAAGCATTTGTTCCGAAAATTTTACAAGCGTATTCTGGATGATCTACAAATGGATTGCGATTGTTTTGAAAAGATGATTCAGCGAAGTCGTTGCGGTTGCCTTCTAAAACATCAGGCGCATCGTTAATATGCCAATTTAGTAATGTGTCATATGATTCAAAAACATTAGTTATATTAGGAATGGAAGAATAAACATTTTGATAAGCAACATATAAATACATAACAATGCGTGCTGCATCGCCTTTTACCGAATCTAATGGTTCAAATTTATCGCCACTTGACCATCCGTAAGCCATCCCGTTGTAATTTAACTCTTTTCCTGACTTATTTAAATCGGCGTATTTATTATTACTTCTTGTGCTATTAGTAGTATTGTAAGTTGGCCGAATATGAAGAAGATCAGCGCCGGCTTTCACTTGGCCCCAATTGCCTCCTGATAGGGATTGCGGCCAAACGTGTTCTCTATTCCAACTACTCGCGGCGTTTTTCTTGACGGAATCTCTAGTATAAAAATAAATCATGTTTTCAGAATTTGTTGGATCTTCATCAGCATATTGAAGAAGTTCAGCTAATTTAGTGGAGCCACTACTTCCGGAGTAAGTTGGATAAGAAGATGGCACTATTTTATTCGATAATTGCTCTCTTAAACTGCCATCAAGTCCTTCGCCAGAAGCAGTTATTGAACTGTAATAATTTCCTGAATAAGCGTAACTAGCAAAATTATCTACATGGGTACTCGCTTGCGTTTCTACTACTTCATTCGCGTTATTGTTATCAACATTTTGATTTAAAAAAGAAAATGATGCCGTTAGAAGAAGAAAAGGCATAGCTTTTAATATGTGACTGCGGAGTTTCATAATCTTTGTCCTATAAAATTAACAAATCTATTCTCTCATTTATGTAAGCCTTTACAAAGATTTAACAGAAATTACGAATATATTCGTATTTATTTTTAGATAATGAATTCATCTTTTTTAGTAAATATGACTTATTGATGTGTCCACTATATGCATTATATTTAATGCAATAGGCGAAACAAAAATATATAATCAATGGCATGGAGAACCACATTAAGATACTTGTTAAAAACTCCAAAGCTTACTTCAATTATTTCCTTGAAGATTTTTTAGAATGTGGAATTGAACTTAAAGGAAGTGAAATCAAATCACTTCGCCACAATGGAGCGTCCTTAACTGATGCTTATGTTGTCATTCGAAATGAGGAAGCTTTCCTTCTTAACATGCATATATCAGCTTATGAAGCTGCAAATATCTTTAACCATGAGCCTAATCGAACAAGAAAGTTGCTTCTTCATAAAAAAGAAATTTTTAAATATGAGCAAAAAGCGAAAGAGAAAGCGTTAACTATTGTTCCAACTAAGATTTATCTTAAAAAAGGTAAAGCCAAAGTGGAAATCGCTTTAGCTAAAGGCAAAAAGCAATTTGATAAAAGACAAGTTATCAAAGAACGCGATGATAAGCGGATGATGGATAAAGCTAAGAAAAGTGGTGGTCGCGATTTATGAATATTGTTGAATTAAATGAATATTTCTTAAAACATAATTTATCGAGTTATAATCGAAGTAATTACGATAATTTTTTACACGATGTCAATTTTTCTTTTTCTACAAAAGCTATTCACATCACTGGAAGCAATGGAAAAGGTTCATTAGCTAATTATCTTTATCACATCTATCTAGCTCAAGGTTATAAAGTTGGTCTTTATATTTCTCCTTTTGCTTTTTCAGTTACTGAAACAATTTTAGCTAACAATGAAAATATTACTGATGAAGAACTGCTAGATATCTTTAATAAATATCATGATAAGTTTGAAAAATATCATCTCACCTCTTTTGAGATGCAAACTTTTATCGCCTACACTTATTTTTCTTCTCTTAATTTAGATTTAGTCATCATCGAAGTCGGGATGGGCGGCTATATTGATGCGACAAATGTTATTACTCCCTTACTTAGCATTATCACTAATGTCTCCTTAGAGCACACTTCCTATTTAGGACGCTCAGTCAGCGAAATTGCTTTTAATAAAGCCGGCATCATCAAAGAAAATTCACTTGCTTTGGTTGGAAATCTAGATGAAAACGCCATGTACGCGGTTAAAGAATACGCCAGAGCCTTGAAAGTGAATGTCGCTAGAGTTAATGAATACCACAATGTAAGAGTGTTTTCTGATCATTTACTTTTTGACTATTATCCTTTTAAAGATTTAAGGCTAAACACTATAGCAACTTATCAATGCGAGAACGCTTCTTTGGCTATTGAAGCTGTAAGAATGCTCAAGGATAAATTGAGTGTATGTGAAGAGGCAATAAGAAAAGGTCTAGAATGCAAAAATCTATCATGTCGATTTGAAAATCTTGGTAAAAATCTTCTAGTTGATGGGGCTCATAACCCAGATGGCATTGCTAAATTATGCAAAGTTTTAGAGAATGAAACACGTCCAATTCATGTCGTCTTTGCTTCTTTTAAAGATAAAAATATTGAGTCAATGCTCATTCTTCTAGGCAATATTTCTAGCGATATAACTTTGACCACTTTTCCTCATAAAAGATCCCGAGAAGAAGAAGACTATTTCCTATATTTAGGTGATTATAAATTTAAAGATGATTATCTTTCTTTAATTAAAAATAAAGTTAATGAATTTAGCGATGATTTAATTTTAGTTACCGGTTCATTAGCCTTTGCCTATCTAGTTAAAAAGGAGCTTTAAGCAAATGGTAAAGCGCACGGTGCTTAAGATGTCGCTGGCCGGTCTTTTTTTGGCGTTAACGATTATCTTCACTCGCTTTATCTCGATACAAAATATTCCAGCCTTACCTTTTGTTCGTCTTTCATTAGGACCGGCTTTAATTATCTTTTCTTCGATATTCTTAGGTCCATTTTATGGAGCCCTTGTCGGAGGGGCGAGCGACATTTTAGGGATACTTTTAGTCCCTAATTCAGCCTATGGAATAAATCCTTTGTTCACTTTAGTCTATGCTCTTTTAGGACTATTGCCTTACTTTATCTATAAATTAATTAAATATATGAAAAATGAGAAGATATCGATATTAATTGTCTCTTTAATCTTATTATCGCTTCTTATATTTACTGGGATATATGGTTTTAAAGAAGAAGAGATATTCGGGAAGAGTTATGATTTAACTACTAAAATTATCACCTTTATATGTCTAATTCTTTTATCGCTTTTATTAGTTGGAACTATCATCTTTATTAAAAAGAAATATCCAAATAATGATGAAGTCTATCCTATTGCTCTTACATCGTTATTAACTGAACTGGTAGTGATGCTCGTTTTGAATTCGATTGTTAAATCATTTTTCTTTGAAATTGATTTTATGGTCATCTTTTTCTTTCAAACGATTGTCTTTTTCATCGATGTGCCGTTAAATACATTAGTGGTAAGCTTTTTGCTTTCTTTAACAAAGAAAATAAATGTTTATGGAGTCTAGTTATGGATGAAAATAAAAAAGAAGATAAAACTGAATTAATAGAAGCTAAAGATGATGAATCTAATGAAGGCTTTCACGCCCCGTGGTCGGCGTTAATTGTCTCCGGAGTCATCATTATTTTGATGATTATTTGTATTATCGTTATAGTTAATGTTAAATAAATTTAAAAATTAGCATAAAATAATCGCATTGGAGAAATTTATTATGGAAAATAAAGCTCAAATTAGTTGGGATGAATATTTCATGGGGATGGCTAAATTATCCTCATTAAGAAGTAAAGATCCAAATACCAAAGTTGGCGCCTGCATCGTCGATGAAGATCATAAAGTAGTCTCAAATGGCTATAATGGCATGCCTCGCGGAGTTGATGAAAGCAAAATATCTTGGAACAAAGGCGAAGGATTAGACAACAAATATCTTTATGTCTGCCACGCCGAATTCAACGCCATTTTAAATACTAGAGATGGTTCGCAACTTAAAGGTTGCACTTTATATGTCACCTTGTTCCCGTGCAATGAGTGCACAAAAGCCATCATTCAAACCGGCATTAAAGAAATCGTTTATTGCTCGGATAAATACCACGACTCAGTCACCTCGAAAGCCTCTAGACTTATGCTCGAGCTGGCGGGAGTTAAACTTCGAGAATATAAAGGACGAGATTTAGAAATCATCATCAATGAAAATCATTGAAGTTAATCATCTTTCATTTTCTTACGAGAAAAATCATGAAGTCTTAGATGACCTTTCTTTTTCTGTTGAATCAGGAAGTTATGTCTCCTTAATCGGTAAAAACGGTTCTGGTAAATCCACCATCGCAAAGCTATTAGTCGGTCTACTTCCTTTGAAAAAAGGCGACATCAAAATATTTGATTTGCCTTTAAATAAAGATAACGTATCTAAAATTCGCGAACATGTTGGCATCGTCTTTCAAAATCCTGACAATCAATTTATCGCCTCTAGCGTTCGTGATGATATTGCTTTTGGCTTAGAGAATAGATGCATCCCTCGCGAAGAGATGGATGATATCATCATCGATGTTGCCTCAAAGGCTAACATGCTTCCTTTTTTAGATAAAGAACCTGAAAACCTCTCTGGAGGACAAAAGCAACGAGTCGCCATCGCTGGGGTTTTAGCCCTTAAAAGCGATGTCATCATCTTTGATGAGGCTACTTCAATGCTCGATCCAAAAGGGAAAAGCGAAATCTTAAATACGATTAAGCTTTTAAGAAAAGAAAATCCTAATCTCACCATCATCTCGATAACTCACGATGTTGAAGAAGCTTTCTCTAGCGATCGCATCATCGTGCTTGATGAAGGAAAAATTGCTTTTGATTTAGAGCCAAATGAATTAATTAAACACAAAGATGAGCTTTCTAAAATCGGCTTAGATATTCCTTTTAAATATAAACTCATCGACATGTTAAAGAAGAACAATTTAGAAGGAGTGCTTAAAGATATTTATGATTAAATTTGAGAATGTCTTTTACACTTATTCACCAGGTTCTCCTTTTGAATATGAAGCCTTAAATGATGTTAATTTAACCATAAAACCTGGTTCTTTTACTTGTATTGTTGGAAAAACTGGATGCGGAAAAAGCACGCTCATCCAGCAATTAAATGGACTACTTTTCCCAACGAAAGGGAAAGTTATTGTCGATGAATTTATTGTCTCTAGCAAAAGAAAAGAGAGAAGTAAAAAACTTCAAAAACTCAGAAAGAAAGTTGGCGTTGTCTTCCAGTTTAGCGAATATCAACTCTTTGAAGAAAGCGTTGAAGAAGATGTTGCCTTTGGGCCACTTAATTTCGGTGTGAAGAAAGAAGAAGCTTTAAAACTCGCCCATGAATCACTTAAAAAAGTTGGCCTTAAAGAAGAATATTATAAAAAATCGCCATTTGAACTTTCAGGAGGAGAAAAGCGTCGCGTTTCTATCGCCGGTATTTTAGCTTTAGATCCAGACATTTTAGTCCTAGATGAGCCAACCGCCGGGCTTGACCCGATTGGTTCATTTGAAATGCTTTCTTTATTTAAAAAGATTAATGAAGAAGGCAAAACCATCATCTTAGTTACTCATGATATGGATATTGTCTTTAAATATAGTAGCGATGTCATCGTGATGGATGATGGAAAAGTCATTAAAGAGGCTAAACCAAAAGAGCTCTTTAAAGAAGATGTTGAAAAATATTCGCTTGAGACTCCCGAACTTGCTAAAGTTGTCCATAAATTAATTGATAAAGGATATCATCTTAATCTAGAAAAGATTCATGATTTAGATAGCCTCATAGAGGAGATTAAGCATGTCTAAGATTTCCTTTGGGCGATATGTTCCTCATCATTCATTTTTGCATCGGCTTGACCCTAGAAATAAAATTGTCTGCCTCATTCTTTTAATGGTGGCTATCTTCATCTCTTATTCAAGTTATGAAATCACCTTTATCATCGGAGGAATTTTATTAGTCTTCACTTTGATTGCGATGATGATTGCTCATATCTCAATAAAAGATTTATTCTCTTCCCTTAAATCGCTTTGGATTATTATCATTCTCTTGCTTCTTATCAATTCGCTTATTCCTCCATCAAACGCAGAAAATGTTGCCTTTTCTATCGGCGATTTCAAAGTCTATTATGAAGCTATATTCCAAAGCTTAAAGATTATACTTCGCCTAATCTTGATGATTTCTTGGACGATGATTTTAACCTCGAGTACAAAACCGATGGATTTAACTAACGCTTTAGAATGGTTTATGACTCCATTAAAAGTCATTAAATTCCCAGCTCATGAAATCGCGATGACGATTTCGATTGCTTTAAGATTTATTCCAACTCTGCTCGATGAAACTGATCGCATTAAAAAAGCACAGGAATCCCGTGGGGTGGATTTTGCTCACGGCAAGATTTCTAATCGCATCCGAGCGTTGATTTCTTTAATTGTTCCTCTTTTCATCAGCGCTTTTCAGCGAAGCGAGGAACTCGCTGATGCGATGGAAGCTAGAGGATATGATCCAAAAGCGAAGCGAACGCGATACCACAAGATGAGATTTCATGTTGCTGATTTATTCGCCTTTATCTTATGCGCCTCCCTTATGAGCGGAATAATCATCATTTCGCACTTCAATTTCACTTTGCAAACTGAACATTTCTTAGCCTGGCTATCTCTCGCTGTGTGCGCCCTTACGACATATATCATTTTACTTGGCATCTTTGATGTTGAAATTAGAAAGGCTCAAGGATGAAATATCTTGCTTTTCTTGCCTATGATGGCACCAATTATAACGGCTGGCAAATTCAAACAAATGATAGAAGCATTCAAGAAGAGATTGAAAAAGTTTTATCGAAGATTTTAAACGCCCCAACAAAGATATTTGGAAGCGGTAGAACCGATGCCGGGGTGCACGCTTATAATCAGACATTTGATTTCACTTCTAAAGAAATTAAAGATTTAGATAAATTTAGATATTCTCTTAATTGTCTACTTCCTAATGATATCCATATACATAAAATCATTAGAGTAAATGATGATTTTTCAGCTCGCTTCTCAGCGATAGGAAAAACATATCTATATCGACTTAATATGGGCGAGTTAGATGTCTTTACTAGATTCTATGTTGCTCAAGTTCACCAAAAACTAGATATCAATAAAATTAAAGAAGCTTCTAAATTATTTATAGGAAAACATTGCTATCAAAATTTTACTTCTAAAGAAGAAGATAAAGATAACTTTGTTCGCATTATTACTAATTTCGAAGTAGCAGAAGAAAACAATATTCTTTCCTTTAAAATTACTGGGAAGGGATTCATGCGATACATGATTCGCATGATTGTTGGAACCCTTATTCAAGTTGGATTAAATAAATTAGAAATAAAAGAAGTTGAAAATATATTAAATAATAAAGATAGAAAGCCAGTTCCATTTAAAGCTGACGCGAATGGTTTGTCGTTATTAGATGTCTATTATGATGAGATATCTATAAGTAGCATAGATAAATAGAGTATTTTTCATGTAAAATAATGTTTATGAATAAATTTAAAAGACCTCTACTACTAATTAGTAGTTTCTTATTGCTTACTTCAGCAACGCCAAATTATTTCTTTTCACCGGCTTTTTCTTTTGAAATCACCACGGGCGGACAATATTTAGGCGAAGTGCCAAAAGAAATTCGAAATGTTTACGCTCATAAAAGCGTTACTCCCTCTGATAACTATTACAGCACGCAAAAGAATTATTCGATGAGCAACATCGGAGATATCGAATCTGTTTGGAGCACCTATACAGGCAAAGGGACAACTATAGCTGTTATCGATGATGGCTTTGATCATGACCATCCTGAATACACTAGAAGCGATGGCACAAGTGCCATATCAGAGGCTTCCGCTTATTTTTATGTCAACGAAACTTATACTGGTGTTGGTGTTAAATATTACAAGGATGATAAAACTTGTATCGATGAAGAATACAATTCAGAAAGTGAAGAATGGGACAGCCACGGTACAAATACTTCCTCAACCGCGGCTGCACCGATGAACAATGAAGGAATTGTTGGCATTGCTCCAGAAGTTACTATTCTAGCTTTAAAGATTGATATGTCTTTTGTAGCTATTGAAGAGGCAATATATTACGCAGTTAAGAAAGGCGCTGATGTCATCAATATGTCGTTAGGCGCTTTTGCTGAAAATTTCACTGATGGATTTGGAGTTTATCAAAAAGGTAGTAGCTATGTTGCAACATATCTTGATGATGCCTGTTTATATGCCTACAATAACGGTGTTATCGTTGTGGCGGCCGCCGGAAACGAGGCCACATACCATAAGTCTTATCCAGCTTGTAATAGTCATGTCATAGGTGTTGGAGCGTTAGAAGAAAATTCGGACGACACTCTTGCGGCTTTCACAAATTATGTTTCTTCGACTCAAACTGGCGAAATAAATGTTGATATTTTAGCGCCAGGCTATGTTTATGCGGCAGGCGTTAATGGCAAGTATAGCTCTTCCCACTACGCAACTTATTCTGCTACGCAAGGGACTTCATTTTCTTCACCAATCATCGCAGGAACTGCTGCTTTATGGAAACAAAAGAACCCAACAGGTACGCCGGATAAATTCTTAAGTGAACTTCAGGAAAGTGCAGATGGCATCGGCGAATTCGCTGATAAGAAAGTTCCAGTTTCTGTGCGTTGGAGTGAATATAAAGACGTCGGCCCTTCAAATATTCAAAATGGCAAAGTCAATGTTTCTAATTTGCTTTTAAGCACTAAAGAAGCAACCGGAATCACCCTTTCTAAGAATAATATTTCATTAAATTATGGTTCTGGGCTTAATTCAACTACAATTACGGCGACAATCTCGCCTGCTAATGTTGAAGATAAGAATGTTTATTGGACATCTTCTAATCCAGAAGTTGTTGCTTTATCTTCTTCTACTTCGCTATCTAAACAAGAAATCACTTTAACTTCTAAAGGCTTTGGTGAATCAATTATAACTGCCTCAACCTCCGATGGCTCCTTTTCAGCAACATGTAAAGTAACGGTAAGCGAATATGTTGAAATTAGTTCATTATCTTTAGTGGATAAAGATGGAAATACTAGCTCTTCTTTATATCGCGGCGAAACTGTACAGCTTTACCCAACATTAGAGCCTTCTAATGCCTCTAACGCTGATTTCCTTGTGATGAGTGAAAATGAAGAAATAGCCATACTTGATGAGGACACTTATTTAGTCAGTGCAGTCGGAGTTGGTGAAACCGATATAACGATGTTTTGCTACCTTTATGATGGAACCGAAATAAATTGTAAATACCACATTGTTGTCTCTCGCCCTGAAGGGATGGGAGAAATAGTGGTTAATCTCTATGACAGTAGCACGCTTAATGATAGCTCTTCGTCTACCTCGCCAAGTGTAGATACATTTAACGGGAAGACTTCCTTAGATGGCGTAAGCAGTGACAAAGTGTTTGCGAGTTGCGTTGCATCTAGCGTCTTTTTGCGAAAAGGTGGTGTGGCTCTTTCAAGCAATAAGAATAATGGTACCTTAACATTAACCACAAATAGTGATTATCAAATCTATAGCGTCACCATCATCGGGGCATTAGTTGATAATAATGGCTCTTTAAAGCTAAACGATAAAGTTGGAACAGGTAGCTTAAATGCATCGGGAACAGCTTTAGATAATTGCGAAAGCAGTTTATTTTTTGACAATTTAGGTGGTACGAATACCTTGAAGTTTACTTCAACGAATAAAACGGTCATCTATAAAATCATCTGTGAATACTCTATTCCTGAACCGGTATCTATTACCTCGTTAAGCATTTCTCCTTCTTCTTTAGAACTTGATTTAATTAAAAATAAATCTGCGTCGATAAGTGTAACTATTTCGCCAAGTGACGCTACAAATCAAACATTAAGTTATGTCTCATCTAATAGCAATGTTGCAACTGTTTCTTCAACTGGTTTAGTCAGTGCGAAAGCGGTGGGAGATTGCTACATTACTGTTAGCACTTTAGATGGATCTAATTTAACTCAGACATGTATGGTAACTGTAAAAGAAGGAATTAAAGTAGTCTCTTTGTCTCTTGATGGAGTAACCTCAATTCCTTATATGAGTGAATATGATTATTCGAAGTTAACTGCAACTTTAACATACAGCAATGGTTCGATTGTTGATGCCTCTTCACTAGTGAGTCTATCTAAGATTGATACATCACTGTTAGGAGAGCAAAAACTTACTGCTACATATTCTGAAAACGGTTATGAAGTTTCTAGTTCTATCATCGTTAAAGTCACCAATAACGGGGCAAGCGGAAATGTTGGCGAATCCACAAGTGAAATTACTACGAATGAAGATTTAACTATATTTACCTCCTCTTCTTGGGGTGATAGTAAAAACAAATGGACTAATGGTAAAGCCGCTACAGGTTTTGTAGATAATGCGGTGCAAATTGCGACTGGGCAATCTGGAGCTTATGCCACTAGTAAGACTTCCTTTGATGGAGTTTATAAAGTGGTCGTTAACTATAAAACAAACTCTAGAAATGGTGCCGGCGCGATCAAGATAACTGTTGGATCTAACACCGAACATTCTTTCTCTGTTAATTCCTCAGGAGGGGCAACTTTCCGCGATGCTACCATTGATTTTTCAAATGTTGAATCGGGCAAAGTTAAAATCTCCGTTACATGCACAACAAATAGCATCTACATTAAAAGCATTACTATTTATACTAAAACTGAAAAAGTTATTAGTTCATATCCAGCTTCATTTACTGATCAAGCTCGTGCCTGGGCAACTTACTTTATAAACGAATTAAATGAGCCTTGCGACCCGAAAGGCATCAATAGCGATGTTGAAGCAATCGCAAGCAAATGGAGCGCATTAAAAGAAGAATATTCATTTATGAGTAGTTCTTCTAAATATGAATTTGTTAATTCAAATGATGCGACTATCGAAAAAGCGCGAAATCTTTATCAAATGGTTTATTCAAAATATCATGACTCCTTAGGCAATGATAATTTCGTTAATGATGGTGAAGGTAATTTAATTAATAATAATAATGTTTTGAATCTTACTTCTAATAACGCTGTATTGATATTAGTTATATCCTTAGCAATATTTGCTACCTTAATTCCTTTATTAGTGTTAACCATTAGACGAACACCACGAAAAATTAATAAATAAGCATTACTCTCTCCAAAAAAAGATCGTCTTTGCCATGCTTTTTATGGTGCTTTTCATTGCTTTTGAAATTTGTTCGGTAATTTTTCTCACCCTTATAGGATTGTAGGAGCGTTTATTCAAAAACTGATGGAAATATTGCGAGAACCTTTTTATCGCGATATACGCTACTGTAAATGCTACTGTAAAATTTCAATTTAAATATTCTTTAACACTAGAAAACATAGATGTATCCCAAATTTCTAGTGTTAAGCTTTTTGAAGATTAAATAATCGATTGTTCTTGTGACAATTTCAACGCCGCATCATGGATTGTAGAAGTAATCACTT
>CAVDXG010000017.1:0-21638 GCA_963612925.1 Coriobacteriaceae bacterium
CTCATAAATGTATCAGTTTTGTTGTAGATTATGCTAACGAACTATAAAACTTCCGTTATACAAAACTGAGAATCTTGTTGTTAAAGTGGATGGCAAATCCCTCTTTAATTGGTAAAACTATCTCTTGTTTTAAGAGGCACAAGTTCAAGCTTGTGCCTTTTCTTTTTGTGAAAAATTGCTATTTTTTTAAAACCTTAAAATCATCGAAACTTATTTTTTAAAATCCACATTCCATCGAAACTATTTTTGCATTAAATCGTGAAGATATTCTCTCTTCTAAATGTTCTATTTCCAAAGCCTTCAAAATTCAAAAATTTAAGGTTTTTTGATTGAAAAATTAACTAAATTTTCTCAATTCTCAATCAAAAATTAGCGTGATGAATACTAAAAAAGTCATCTTTTTCTTGCGCGATATGTAATATAAGCGTATATTTATGCATGTTAACGGTCGCGTTGATATGCGAGGTTGCTGATACACTGACAGGCGTTGCTATGAAGGGTGGTCAGGGAATTCGCATGGAGCAATTGTTAAAAAGCCTGAAAAAAGTAAATAGGAGGAAAATTCATGGCAAATGTAAAAACGATTCGGGTTCGTTTGCAAGCTTATGATCACAAGATACTAGACGCTAGTGTCCAAAAGATTATCAAAGCGGCAAAAGATACTGGGGCTAGTGTTGTTGGCCCAATTCCACTCCCGACGGAAAAACAGGTTTACACCATCTTGCGTGCTGTGCATAAGTACAAAGATTCTCGTGAACAGTTTGAAATTAGAACACACAAACGATTAATCGATATCACAAGTCCAACTAAGGAAACCATCGAAATGCTAAGACGTCTCGACTTACCAAGCGGAGTGGATATCGACATCAAGTTATAAGGAGGTAAGACAAGATGAAACAAATCATTGGTCGTAAAATGGGCATGACAGAAGTCTTTGCCAAAGATGGCACGATGTATGCAGTCACCGTTGTTGAAGTCTTACCAAACGTTGTCACCCAAGTCAAAACCAAAGACAAAGATGGCTATGACGCTCTTCAAATTGGCTTCGAAGAAAAGAAAGCCAACAAAGTCAATGGACCTGAACGCGGTCACTTTGCAAAAGCGAATGTCAAAGCTACAAAGACTCTTCATGAAATTAAAGGCGATGAACTTCTTAACTACAAAGTTGGTGATGAAGTCAAAGTCGATATCTTCAAAGCTGGCGATGTAGTCGATGTCATCGGCACAAGCAAAGGTCGTGGATATGCCGGCACCATCAAACGCTGGGGCCACAAGATTGGACCAAAAGGTCACGGATCTGGCTATCACAGAGGACAAGGATCATTTGCTAATAATGGTCGTAACAACGCCCGCGTCATTCCAGGTAAGAAGATGTCTGGTCATCACGGAAACTTATCCGCGACAATTCTCAACCTCAAAGTTGTCGAAGTCAGCGCGGAAAAGAATTACATCTTAATCAAAGGTGCCATTCCTGGACCAAAGAAAGGCTTAGTCACCATTCGAAGTGCTATCAAGACTCAACTTGGAAAACCAGAAGAAATCAAACCACTTGTTGATTTAGATGCTGAAGCCAGAGCTCTTGCGGAAGCTAAAGCTGCTGAAGAAGAGGCCAAAGTAGCTGCTGAAAAAGCTGCTGCAGAAGCTAAAGCCGCAGAAGCAAAAGTAGAAGAAACTGCCCCAGTTACTGAAGAAGCAACTGAGAAGAAAGGAGAATAGTTATGGCAAATAAGAAAATTAGTGTCCCTGTCTATTCCCTAGCAGGTGAAAAAGTCTCAGATTTAACTCTTGATAATGCTGTATTCGGAGTTGATGAACATAAGCAAGTCATTTATGACGCCGTCAAAGTTTATCAAGCCAATATGCGTCAAGACACCTCCAAGACCAAAAAACGCGATGAGGTCAGCGGCGGTGGTAAAAAACCTTGGAGACAAAAAGGCACTGGACGCGCTCGTGCAGGTAGCACCCGCTCCCCAATCTGGGTCGGCGGAGGAACCGTCTGGGGTCCAACTGGTGAGCAAAATCATAAGCTCTCACAAAATCGCAAAGAACATCGCTTAGCTCTTAGAAGTGCCTATTCTAGCAAAGTTAATGACTTGGTCGTCGTCGACAAATGGAATCTAACAAAAGTTTCCACCAAAGAATTCGCCGCCACATTAAAGAAACTTAATGCGACTGGCAAAGTCCTTGTTGTCATCAGCGAATACAACGAAACCTTGCTATTAAGCGCTCAAAACATTGCTAACCTTGTTGTCACTGAAGCTAACAATGTCTCAGTCTATGATCTCCTCTACTTCGATCACATCGTGATGGATGAGGAAACTCTCAAAACTCTAGAAAAGGCATTGAAGGAGGCTAAATAATTATGGCAAAGAAAGCTGCTGCTAAAGCAAATGTCAAAAAAGCATCAGTTCATGACTTAGATCTCATCATCGAACCAGTCATCACTGAGAAAACCATGTCCCTCATGCAAGAACAAAATAAAGTTACGTTGCGCGTGAAAGGAACTGCTAACAGGGCCGAAGTTAAAAAAGCCTTCGAAGCAGTGTTCGGAGTAAAAGCTACCAACGTCAACATTATCAACGTTTCTAGCAAGGCTAAATCCAGAGGCGGAAGATACAAAGGTACAGTCTCCGGATATAAAAAAGCGGTCGTCACCTTAGCTGAAGGCGAAGCGCTCGACCTCTTCAAAGAATAATCTGAAATAGGATTAGAAAATATAGGAGAAAAATATGTCAATCAGAACTTACAGACCGACCTCACCGTCTCGTCGTAATATGACTAACTTGACGTTCGAAGAAATCACCAAAAGCACTCCTGAAAAAAGTTTAACTGTCAAACTTAACAAGACTGGCGGAAGAAATAACCAAGGTGTTATTACTACTCGTCACATCGGTGGTGGTCATAAACGTCGTTATCGTATCGTCGACTTCAAGAGAAATAAAGATGATATCGTCGGTACAGTCAAAGCGGTCGAATATGACCCAAACAGAAACGCTAATATTCTTCTTGTCGTCTATGCAGATGGCGAAAAGAGATACATATTAGCCCCATCAGGACTCAAAGTCGGAGATAAGATTGTCTCCGGAGAGAATGTCGATATCAAAGTCGGAAACGCTCTTCCACTTAAAAACATCCCTGAAGGTACATTCATCCACAATGTTGAATTATCACCTAGCAAGGGAGGACAAATGTGTAGAGCTGCTGGCACAAGCGCGCAAGTGCTCGGTGCCGAAGGAAAATATGTCATCCTTCGACTTGCCTCTGGCGAAGTTAGAAAAGTCTTAGCCACTTGTAGAGCCACCATCGGAGTTGTTGGAAACGAAGATTACGCTCTTGTTAATAAAGGAAAAGCTGGTAAGACAAGATGGATGGGCACTCGTCCAACCGTCCGCGGTTCAGTCATGAACCCTAACGATCACCCTCATGGAGGTGGTGAAGGTAAGTGTCCAGTCGGACGCGATGCGCCTCGCACACCTTGGGGTAAACGCGCTCTCGGAGTCAAGACTCGCCGCAATAAAAAAGCTTCTACTAAATTAATCGTCCGTAGAAGAAATGACAAATAATGAAAGGAGAAAATGAATTATGTCACGAAGCATTAAAAAAGGACCATTCTGTGATGAATACCTTCTTAAAAAAGTTGATGCATTAAATGCTGCTAACAAAAAAGAAGTCATCAAAACTTGGTCTCGTCGTTCGACCATTTTCCCATCATTTGTCGAACATACATTCGCTGTTTATAACGGCAGAGAACACATCACAGTCTATGTCACTGAAGATATGGTCGGCCATAAACTTGGCGAATTCGCCCCTACAAGAACATTCAAGGGTCACCATGGCAATAACGCCGCCGACAAAGCGGCCGCGGCCAAATAAGGAGGTTTAATATGGCAGAAGAAAAGAAAGCCAAAAAGACTTCAACTAAGAAAGTTGCTAAAGCTGCTCCAGAAGTTAAAGAAGAAGTGAAAGAAACTAAAGTTGATAAGAAGGCTAAAAAAGCGGAAGCTCCAGCTAAACCTCTCGTCACCAGCGCCAAAGCGGTTGCCTATGATGTAAGAGTTACCCCTCGAAAAGTTCGCTTAGTAATCGATTTAGTTCGCGGAAAAGATGTCAATGTTGCCTTAGCAATTCTTGACAATCTCAACAAAGCCGCCGCTCCAGTTGTTGCTAAAGTTATTAAATCAGCTGCTTCTAACGCTATTAATAACTTCTCCATGAGCGAAGAAAATCTATATATCGCTGAGATATATGCTAATGAAGGTATCAAGATGAAACGCTACTTGCCTAGAGCAAAAGGAAGCGCTTCAGGCTTAGTTAAAAGAAATAGCCACGTCACAGTCGTGGTCAAGGAAAGATAGGAGATAGAAACAATGGGTCAAAAAGTTAGTCCAGTTGGAATGCGCGTTGGCATCAACCGCAACTGGAATTCACGTTGGTTCGCTTCCAATCAAGAATTCCACACCTTCCTATTAGAAGATGTTAAAGTTCGTAACTACATTACTAAGAACTTAAAAGACGCTTTAGTCTCTCACGTAGAGATTGAAAGACGCAAAAACGATAAAGGACACGATGTTAAGGTGATGATTTATGTCGCCAAACCTGGTGTCGTCATCGGACAAGACGGTGCTAATATCAACCGCATCAAAAAAGATATTGCTAAATTATTAAAAGGTTCAAATTTAAGAATCGATGTCATCGATGTGAAGAATCCAGACTTGGATGCCTCACTTGTCGCTCAAAGCATCGCTTTAGAACTTGAAAATCGTGCTTCATTTAGAACCGCTCAAAAGAAAGCTATCAAAAATGTGAGAAAAGCTGGAGCTAAGGGTTGCAAAACCTTGATCTCTGGTCGTCTCGGCGGAGCGGATATTGCTCGAAGCGAAGGTTATAAAGAAGGTATCGTTCCATTAACCACTCTTCGCAGCAACATCGACTTTGCCACTGCTGAAGCTGTCACTCCTTATGGCCGATTAGGCGTTAAGGTTTGGATTTGTCGCGGGGACGTTCTTGATAAAGACGAGAAAGAAAATAAAGAAGCCGTGAAGGGAGCAAAATAATATGTTGCAACCAAAAAGAGTTAAATATCGTCGTCCACACGGTATTAAATATGAAGGCTTATCCAAAGGTGGAAATGAAGTAAGCTTTGGTGAATTTGGTCTACAAGCAGTCACCGGTGCTTGGGTCAGCGATCGACAAATCGAAAGCGCCCGTATCGTGCTCTCGCGTTATACCAAAAAAGAAGGAAAGGTCTATGTTCGCATATTCCCTCACCTTGCTAAAACCAAAAAACCAGCCGAGGTCCGTATGGGATCTGGTAAAGGTAATCCAGAATACTGGGTTGCAGTTGTAAAAACCGGCAGAGTCATGTTTGAAATGGGTGGCGTTAATGAAAAAGACGCTCGCGAAGCTCTCCGCTTAGCCGCCTACAAACTTCCATGCAAATGCCGAGTTGTTGCTAAAAAGGAGGTCAAGTAAATGAAAGTCAGTGAATTTCGTCAATTAACTAACGAAGAACTAAACGAAAAGATTTACTCCCTCAAAGAAGATTTATTCAATCTCCGTCGTAAAAAAGCTGTTGGACAGCTCGAACACGGCGAGGAAGTAAGGCGAGTTCGCAAAGACATCGCTAGAGCCTACATGGTTCAACGCGAACGCGAACTAGGCATTAAATAAGGAGGATTAGATGATGGAAAGAAATAGAAGAACAACTCTACAAGGTGTTGTTGTCTCAGATAAGATGGCGAAAACCATTGTTGTCGAAGTCGAAACTCATAAAAAACATGCCAAATACGCTAAGCGCGTGAAATATTCTAATAAGTATTACGCGCACGATGAAAAAGGACTCGCTCATCTAGGCGACACTGTCACTATCATGGGTTGCCGTCCATTAAGTGCTACCAAACGATTCAGACTCGTCTCAGTCGATAAGAAAGCTGTTGCTAGCTTAAAGGCTGCCGAAGCTGAACTCGCACTTGAAGAAAAAGAAGGAACCGCTTCAGAAGTCAGTAACACTGAAGTTGCTAAGGAGGAATAAGCGATGATTCAAAACGAAACTAATCTTGTGGTCGCTGATAACTCCGGAGCTAGAAGCGTCCGCGTCTTCCGCTTAAAAGGTGGAAGCAACCGCAAATCTTGTAGCATCGGCGACATCGTCACCTGTGCAGTCAAGGAAGCCATTCCAAATGGCCGTGTCAAAAAAAGCGACATCGTCAAAGGAATCATCGTGAGAACCAAACATGCGATTAACCGTCCAGATGGTTCTACGATTGCCTTCGATGATAATGCTGTGGTCTTAATCGATAATGATGGAGCACCAATTGGCACTCGTGTATTTGGACCTGTTGCTCGTGAACTCCGCGATATGGGTGAAGGATATATGAAAATTATCTCCCTTGCCACCGAAGTTCTATAAGGAGGTACATATATGAAGATATTAAAAGGTGATAAAGTCGTCGTCATCGCCGGCAAAGACAAAGGCAAAGAAGGAATCGTTCAAGCGGTTTACCCGAAAGTCAATAAAGTCGTTGTCGAAGGCGTTAACGTCCACAAAAAACACAAAAAACCAACCCAAAATAACCCAGAAGGTTCCGTGGTTGAAATGTATGTGCCTATCGACGCTAGCAATGTCGCTATTGTCGATCCAAAAACTAAAAAAGCTACCCGCGTAGGCTATAAAGTTGAAAAGGGCGTCAAAGTCCGCGTCACTAAAGCCAGCGGCAGCAAACTTAATTAGGAGGAAGCAAAATGGCAGAAGTAAAGAAACCTGCAGCTAAATCTGCAGCAGTCAAGAAGCCTGCTGCTTCTAAAGCTAGCACAACTAAAAAAGCTACTGCTCTAAAATCAGAAGTTAAAGCTGAAGAAACTGTAAAAGAGACTAAACCAGTCGCTAAGAAAGTTTCTAAAGGCTGTGCAAAAAGAGTTGAAAGCACAAGATTGCTCGACAAATATGAAAATGAAATCAAGAAATCCTTGATGGAAAAATATCATTACAAATCAGTGATGCAAGTGCCTCATCTTGAAAAAATTGTCATCAATGTCGGTGTAGGCGAGGCCATCACCAACAGCAAACTTCTCGAAGAAAGCGTCAATGAACTCGCTTTGATCACTGGACAACATCCAATTACCACCAGAGCGAAAAAATCCATCGCTTCCTTCAAACTTAGAGAAGGACAAGCCATCGGCTGCAAAGTCACTCTTCGTGGCTTACGCATGTATGAATTCTTCGATCGCTTAGTCTCCATCGCCCTTCCGCGTGTCCGTGACTTCCGAGGCGTCAGCAAAAATTCATTCGATGGTCATGGTAACTACACATTAGGTGTTAAAGAACAACTCATCTTCCCAGAAATTGATTATGATAAGGTGAGCAAAATTAGAGGAATGGACATCGTTGTGGTCACAACTGCTACAACCGATGAAGAAGCCCATAGCTTACTTGAAGCTCTTGGCATGCCATTCAAGAAATAAGGAGGAAATAAACAATGGCTAAAACTAGTATGAAGGTCAAATGTGCAAGACCTAAAAAGTTCAAAGTTCGTGAATATACTCGTTGTGAACGTTGCGGACGTCCTCATGCAGTCTATTCAAAATTTCATTTATGCCGTGTTTGCCTTCGCGAATTAGCCTATAAGGGTGAAATTCCAGGCATGAAAAAGGCATCTTGGTAATAGGGAGGCAAAATTATTATGATGACAGATCCAATTGCAGATATGCTCACCAGAATTCGTAACGCGAATCAACTCCGTTATGCCTCTGTTAGTATGCCTAGCTCTAAAATGAAAATCGAAATCGCTCGCATCCTTTTAGATGAAGGTTTCATCAGCGATTTCAAAGTCGAAGGCGATGTCAAAAAGACTTTAACCATCTCTCTTAAATATGGTGTCAATGGTCAACGCATCATCTCCGGATTAAAGAAAATTTCTAAACCTGGTCTCCGCGTAACTGTGAAAGCCAATGAGCTTCCACGCGTTTTAGGTGGCTTAGGTATTGCGATTGTATCCACAAGCAAAGGAGTCGTAAGCGATAAAACTGCTCGCACACTCGGTGTCGGCGGCGAAGTGTTAGCTTACGTTTGGTAATTAATATGTCACGTATTGGTTTAAAAGTTATCAAAGTCCCAGCTGGGGTTACACTTGCTCAAAATGCAGGCGTGATGAATGTCAAAGGACCTAAAGGAACTTTGGATGTCGTTATCCCTGAACTCATCGAAGTGAAGATTAATGGCGATGAAGTATCTTGTTCAAGAAAGAACGAAGAGAAGCACACCAAACAACTTCACGGTACAACAAGAGCCAATCTTAACGACGCGATTGTCGGCGTTACCACTGGCTTTAAGAAAGAACTCGTCATTGTCGGTATTGGTTATCGTGCAGCGATGCGTGGGGAGAACATTGTCATGAATGTTGGTTATTCTCATGAAATCGTCATCAAACCAGTGCCTAATAGCAAGGTGAGTTGCACTTCGCCAACCGAAATCGTTGTCGAAGGTATCAGCAAACAAGCCGTTGGACAAACTGCTGCCTTAATTCGCGGAACTAGAGAACCTGAACCATACAATGGCAAAGGCGTGATGTACAAAGGTGAACACATCATCCGCAAAGAAGGCAAACGCGCTGGTGCAGGTAGCAAGGCCTAATAAGGAGAAACAGTTATGATTAATAAAGAATCTAAAAATGTCGTCCGCGTTCGTAAACACGCTCGTGTACGCGCTAAAATCTCTGGCACAAGCGACTGCCCTCGCTTAGTAGTCTTCCGTTCTAACAAACACATCGAAGCTCAAGTTATCGATGACACAAAGGGAAATACGCTTGCAAGCGTCTCTAGCGTCTCGCTTAAGCTTGATAACGGAAGCAATGTAGAAGCTGCGAAAGTTGTTGGAAGTGAACTTGCTAAAGTTTGCAAAGCTAAAAAGATTAGCAAAGTGGTCTTCGATCGCGGTGGCTATCTATATCATGGTCGCGTCGCTGCTTTAGCAGATGCAGCCCGTGAAGGCGGATTAAAATTCTAAGGAGAAGAGTATGGAACAAGAAAAAGTAGTAAATCCAACTGAAGAAAAAGTTGAAACAGCTGAAGTGAAGTCTGAAGCCACACCAGCTCCTGAAAGCTCTGATAAAGCCCCAAAAGGCGACAAACGCGCTCCTCGAAGAGATGATCGTCGTCCTCGTCGTCCACGCACTGAAGAGGTCAAAGAATACGAAGAAGTCGTCGTCGACATCAATCGCATTGCTAAGACTGTTAAAGGTGGACGTAGAATGCGTTTCAGCGCCTTAGTTGTCATCGGCAACAAAAAAGGCAAATTCGGTTATGGAACTGGCAAAGCCAGCGAAGTACCTGACGCCATTAAGAAAGCTCTTGAAGCGGCTAAACATAACACCTTTGAAGTTCATATTGTCAAAAAAGGAAATACTATTCCTCATGAAATCATTGGCAATTTCGGAGCCTGCCACGTCTTTCTAAAACCTGCTCCTGAAGGTACCGGAATTATTGCCGGCGGCCCAGTTAGAGCTATTCTAGAACTAGCCGGTATTCGCAACGTCACTTCAAAAGTATATGGTTCTCGCGCCCCAATCAATGTCATTAGAGCGACTACCAATGGTCTAACCAATTTAAAATCTTATGCCCAAGTCCAAGCACTTCGCGGCAAGGAAGTTAAATAATTTACTATCTAAATATTAAGGAGGTGCAGTTAATGAAACTAAACGAACTTAAACATGCAGATGGTGCAACAACAAAAGCCTACCGCAAGGGCCGTGGCCTTGGAAGCGGTAATGGTAAAAATGCTGGAACCGGCAATAAGGGACAAAAATCTCGTTCAGGCGGTGTGAAAGCTCCTGGATTTGAAGGTGGTCAAACTCCTTTATATCGTCGTCTTCCAAAATTTGGATTCACAAATGGTTCACGCAAAGAATATGCGATTGTCAATGTCTCTTCTTTGAACTTGTTCAAGGATGATACAGTGGTCACTCCAACACTTTTAGTTGAAAATGGCCTTGTCAAAAAAGAATTCGACGGCGTGAAAATTCTAGGAAATGGTCAATTGAGCAAAAAGCTTACTGTTCAAGCTCATAAATTCTCGAAGAGCGCTGTTAAAGCTATTGAGACTCTTGGCGGTAAAGCCGAGGTGATCTAATCATGAAAAAAATCGCCTCTATCTTCAAGAACAAAGAAATCGTCAATCGTATTTTCTTTACGATTATGATTCTCCTTGTCATCCGAATTGGTGCGGCGATTACCGTTCCCGGAGTTACACCAAAAGGCGACCTATCCGATGCGCTTTCTAACGCTTCTGCGGTCGCGTTGATGGATCTTCTAGGTGGTGGAGCACTTGCAAATTTCTCCATCTTTGCCCTAGGAGTTTCTCCATACATCACCGCTCAGATTATCATCCAATTGCTTCAAAAGGATGTTCTTCCTGCTCTTACTGAACTTACAAAACAAGGTCAGTATGGTAGAAAGAAAACTGAGATGGCGACAAGATATTTAACCCTAATGCTTGGAGCGGTCCAAGCTTATGGCATTATTAAGACAATGGAAAATAGCGATTATATTGCTATTAACATGGATCTTAATTTCTGGACTTATGCCTACATCATCACCATCATGCTCGCTGGTTCGATGACTGTGATGTGGCTAGGTGATCAAATCACTGAAAAAGGTCTTGGTAACGGAATTTCTGTTATCATCTTCGCTGGTTGCATTCGAAGTCTTCCTATCCAAATCAGTGGAGCCTTCAACATGTGGGTCAACCCAGGCTATTATAAAGAAACTCCTGAACTCATCAAAGGTTCATTCCAGTTCGCTTTATATCTATTAGCCTTCCTCTTGATTCTTGCATTTGTTGTCTTCATCGAATTATCGGTTAGAAAAATACCCGTTCAACACAGCGGAAAAAGTGGCGGACAAACCTCCTCGATGGCAAAGGCGAGCTTCTTGCCAATCAAGCTTAATTCCGCCGGTGTCATTCCTGTCATCTTTGCCTCATCGATCATGATGGCGCCAAGCGTTATCGCTAGCTTCATCTCTAGCGATGGAGCAAATGCTGAATGGCTAAAAATCTTCTCCTATAGTGAAACTGTCACGATGCCGTGGTTTGATGGTTCCACTTGGCAGATGCCATGGGGATTATTGATTTATATCACCTTAATCCTCTTATTCGCCTTCTTCTATGCCTCGATTCAAATCGATCCAGAAACTCTCGCTGAGAATTTTCGCAAGAACGGCTCATACATTCCAGGTATTCGTCCAGGTAACGAAACTGAAAGATATGTCAGGAAAGTGGTTAATAGAGTCACTTGTATCGGCGCGATATCGCTAGCCTTTATCGCTGCTCTACCAGTTATTCTTACTCTCTCAGGTATCTTTGGAAGCAATTCCTCGTTAGCCATTGGAGGAACTGGACTTATCATCTCCGTTGGTGTTTCCATTGAAATAATGAATCAAATTGATGGTTTATTAGCAGGGAAAACTTACGACGAAGTTCAAGCGACAGCAGGAAGGAGCTAATAATTATGGCAAACAAATTAAATATGATCATCATGGGACCTCCGGGTGCTGGTAAGGGCACTCAGGCCAAAAAGATCATCGCGAAATACAATATCCCACACATCTCAACTGGCGATATGTTCCGCGAGGCGATTAGCGAGGGAACTCCTCTAGGACTACTCGCCCAAAAATTTATCAATGACGGTCATCTAGTTCCAGATGATGTCACCATCGGCTTAGTGAAAGAAAGACTTGCGAAAGATGACTGCGCGAACGGTTATCTTCTCGACGGCTTTCCTCGCACTATTCCGCAGGCTGAAGCTCTTGAAAAGATTGCTAAAGAAATCAATCGAGAAATTGGCCTAGTGATATCAATTGAAACTCCTAAAGAAGAATTAATCCGCCGCATCACCGGTCGATTAGTTTGCAAAGACTGTGGAGCCCCATATCATAAAGATAGCCGTAAACCAAAAGTTGAAGGCGTCTGCGATATCTGCGGAGGACCACTTGTTCAAAGAAAAGATGACAACAAGGAAGCACTTGAAGTGCGACTTGAAGCCTACGATAAACAAACCAAACCCCTCTTAGACTTCTATAAACAAAAAGGACTTCTACACACGCTTGACGGCATCAAAGGTGTTGATGTTCTAATGGAAGATATCCAAAAAATCTTGGAGGACTAATTGTGATTAATATCAAATCACCTCGAGAAATCGAATTGATGAAAGAAGCAGGCCATGTCGTTGGTCTAGTCTTCGAAGGTATTAAGGACAAAATCAAACCAGGCATGACGACACTTGATGTGGCGAATATGTGCGAAAAGATTATCCGCGATGCGGGAGCTTATCCAACATTTCTAAATTATCAAGGTTATCCTGGTGCAGTATGCGTCTCAGTTAATGAAGAACTCGTTCATGGAATCCCTTCCGCACATCGAGTTCTTCGTGAAGGAGATATTGTCTCAGTCGATGTCGGCGCAACCTTAAATGGTTATGTCGGCGATGCTTGTAGAACTTATCCAGTTGGCATATGTTCTCCTGAAGCTCTTCGACTTATCAAAGTGACAGAAGAAAGTTTCTTTGAAGGAGTGAAGCACGCTTACCCTGGTGCTCACCTTGGCGATATTTCACATGCCATTCAAAGCTACTGCGAAAAAAACGGCTATTCCTTGCCTAGGGAATACACTGGTCACGGAGTGGGTTCTCATCTTCATGAAGATCCCTATATTCCAAATTATGGAGTTGCCGGGACTGGACCAATTCTAAAAGAAGGAATGTGTCTAGCTATTGAGCCGATGGTGGCTCAAGGACACTTTGCAGTCAGAGTTCTAAAAGACGGCTGGACTGCAAAAATGAAAGATGGCAAATTATCTAGCCATTATGAAAATTCCATCGTTATCACCAAGGATGGATATGAAATTCTTACAAAATAAGGAGGAATTGATTGATGGGTAAAGATGGTGTCATCGAGGTGGAAGCGACAGTTGTCGAGACCTTACCTAACACGATGTTTAAGGTAAAGCTTGAAAACGGCGTCGTAATTCTAGCCTGCGTTTCTGGTAAAATCCGCATGCATTACATTCGCATCTTACCAGGTGATAGAGTTACAGTGGAAATCTCACCTTATGATTTAACACGCGGGCGTATCACGTTTAGATACAAAAATTAAAAATGTAGCATTGACTACTAGGAGGAAATTTTATGAAAGTACGACCTTCAGTCAAACCTATGTGCGATAAGTGCAAGGTTATCAAACGCCATGGAAAAATCATGGTTATTTGTGAAAATCCTAAGCACAAACAACGCCAAGGCTAATAAAGGAGACTAATTTATGGCACGTATTGTCGGGGTTGATATCCCAAATGATAAGCGCGTTGTCGTTTCAATCACCTACATCTATGGTATTGGAAACACAACTGCAAAAAAGATTTGTAAAGCAGCTAAAGTTGACGAAGATATTCGCGTCAAGAATTTAACTGAAGAGCAACTCAGCGCGATTCGCCAAGAAATCGCTAAATACAAAGTAGAAGGTGACTTACGTCGTGAAGTCGCTTTAAACATCAAACGTTTAACCGAAATCGGTTGTTATAGAGGAATGAGACATCGTCGCGGACTTCCGGTCAGAGGACAAAGAACCCGCACGAACGCTCGTACTCGTAAAGGTAAACGTAAAACAATCGCTAATAAGAAAGTGGCGACTCAAGGTTAATGAAAGGAGTTTGATATTATGGCAACAAAAACTACTGCTCGTAAGAAAAAAATTAAACGAGCATTTACTAAAGGTGTCGCACATATTCACAGCACCTTCAATAACACAATCGTCACCATCTCTGATGAACAAGGTAATGTCATCTCGTGGAGCAGCGCCGGTGCTTTAGGCTTTAAAGGCGCGAAGAAATCGACACCATTTGCCGCCCAACTCGCAGGTGAAGCGGCTGCGAAGGTCGCCTTCGATCAAGGACTTCGCCAAGTCGATGTCGATGTCAAAGGACCTGGCCCAGGCCGTGAAGGTGCCGTTAGAGCACTAGCTAGCGCTGGACTTCAAGTCTTATCCATCAGCGATTCTACACCTGTCCCACACAACGGATGCCGCCCACCAAAGAGACCTCGCGGCTAATAGGAGGAAAAATATGTCAAATTTAGCAAAACCATTTGAAAAAGCAACTTTCACCATCACTAAAATCGATGAAACAACTAATTATGGAAAGTTTGTCATTGAACCTCTTGAAAGAGGATTTGGCATAACTATTGGCAATTCTCTTCGTCGCATTCTTTTAGCTTCTCTTCCAGGCGCCAGCGTCTACTCCGTTGAAATTGAAGGCGCTCAACACGAATTCAGTGCCCTTCCTGGCATTGAAGAAGATGTCACCGCCATCATCTTAAATTTAAAAGATTTAGTTCTTCACATCGAAGATGATGAAAACGCGATTAAAGCCTTAAAGGTTTCCGTTAAAGGACCTAAGACTGTCTGCGCTGGTGATTTAGAATTGCCGCACGGAGTAAGCGTCATCAATCCTGAACTTGAAATTGCTCACGTCGCTGAAGGTGGAGTGCTCAATATGACTGTCTATGCCCGTAACGGCAGAGGATATGTCACAAGCGACATGAACAAAGCTGAACACAACAAAGATAGAATCGTTTCTTCCGCTGGAAATAACATCGTCACTGACTCAAATTATTCACCAGTGACTCGGGCAAGTTACACAGTTGAACCAACTCGTGTTGGCCACGATTCCCGTTTCGATAGATTGACATTAGAAGTTTGGACTGATGGAAGCATTCTTCCTCAAACTGCTGTCGCTCTTGCTAGCGAGATGCTCGTCATCAACCTTCAACCATTCGTCAACCTTGAAAGAACAGTTGAAGAAGTTAACATGATTAAAGAGGAAGAAACAATTGTTGAAGACAAGTTCGACAATATGCCTATCGAAGATCTTGATTTATCAGTTCGCAGTTACAATTGCTTGAAAAGAGCTAACATTACAACTGTCGCTGAATTAACTCAAAAAACCGAAGATGAAATGATGAAAGTTAAAAATCTCGGTAAGAAATCACTTAAGGAAGTCAAAGAAAAACTTACTGAAAACGGTTTGTCTTTCCGCGAATATAATCCTGATTTAGGAGAATAATTATGGCAGCACAAGGACGTAAAAATGTTCATGGTAAAACCGGCGTTAGATTTAAAGCCGCTTATACCAAATCAAAACATGAAAATAAATTAAGAAATCTAGCAACGACTTTAGTCTTGAATGAGCGCATCAGCGTCACCTCGGGAATGGTTAAAGAACTCAAGAGTTTAACTGAACACTTAGTCACTTTAGCTAAAAGAGGCGATTTACACGCTCGTAGACAAGCAGCCTCTGTTTTAAGAAGCAAAGAAGCACTCGACAAGCTCTTCAATGAACTTGGCCCACGCTACGCCTCTCGTTGTGGCGGTTATACCCGCGCCTTAAAGATGGCTAATCGTCGTGGAGACAATGCTTCGGTTGTACTTGTTACATTCGTTGATTAATTTATCTTTTTAAAATCTATATTAGGTCTAGCTTGCTAGGCCTTTTATTTTATTCTTTTAAGATCTTTAGTTGTGTGGTGCCTTCTTTTTAAAGACTTCGCTAAAGAAAATACAAAATTAATAACGCAACATTCCTTTGATACAATCGAGGCTTTATCTTAATGGGTGTTGCTTTCTCGCTTCTCTTATAAGAGAATTAAATCAACGAGAGAATAAGTAAAGGGTATTCTCTTACAATCAAAACATATTTTTTAAGAAAGGAAGAAAAAAGGGGAAAATATGAATAATTTTTCAAAAAGACTAGCTGGTCTATCTTTAGGTTTGCTTTTAACCTTAGCTGTAGGCGTAGCTGGTGGACAACATAGCGCAGTTGGCGTTAAGGCTGAAGATGCCACAGCTACATCAACTTTGATTATTGATGGATCTGAACTTACTAGTACTGCTACAACTGCTGATTCAACTAATTTTTATAGTAATACCGCAGTTGTTATGTCATTAGGTGCTAAGCAGCAAAAAGTTGGTAATGGAGCCACTAATAATATAAGTGAAAATGCTGCCATATTAATTGGCAAACTAGATGCTTATATCTACAATAAAACTCCGATTGGTTCTAAAATTACTAAATTTGAAATTTATGCTAATAAAGGTGCTTCCACCAAAGTTTCTATTGGAGTAAATTTTAGCGATTCTCCAATTTCAGCATATGATAGTACTAGCGCTAATACATATACTGCAACATTATCAACTGTTGATAGCGTTTATGATGCATCTACAAAACTAAGCGCAAATGCCAAATATTTTTGGTATCAAGTAACAAATGTTAACAATTCACAAGTTCAATTTAGAATTACATATGAAAGTGACACTTCAGTTCCAAGCGTAAATTTTGAGCTTCCTGAATCTTTAAAAATAGGAGCAACAGGTACTTTAACTGCGACAGCAAATCCTTCTAATTCTGTTGTGAAATGGGAAGCTTTAGAAGAAGAATATCTTACTCTAAAAGATGATGGCTCATATACCGCTCTTAAAGGTGGCGTAATCAATGTAGTTGCATGGATTTACGCAACTGATGATACTGAATTCAAAAATCCTTTAGCCTGCTGTAAAAAGACTTCTGAAATTCAATATAATTATGAAGGCGAAGGAACAATCGAGAATCCATATACTGTTAGCGATGCTTATTATATTGCAAGTAAACTAGATAAAGGCAAAAACAACGGAAAAGTCGTTTATGTTAAAGGCAAAATTAGCGGTGATATAACTCTTGTTAAGAAGGATGAAGCAGTAGTTGGCGCATCCTTTGATATTAGTGAAGATAGCAGTACAATTTTAGCTTATTCAATTACTGGAGCCACTAATGTGTTTAAGGGTGCGACAGTTGTTGTTTCAGGTGCTGTAATAAATTATAGTGGAAAATATGAAATTGGTTACGCTACTGACTTTGAAACTTCACTTGTCTCTTGCGTTGGAGATGCTGCTTCTTATGTTGCGCATTTCGCTTCATCTTTAGAAACAGTTTGTGCTGACCCAGCAAAAGATAATTTAGAAGCATTAACTCCTGTTTGGACTAACCTTAAAGCGTCATGGGCTTATGTTGATGAAACTTCAAAAGGAACATTAAAGGCTGCAACTGAAGATGATGCAACTTACGGAGCATTTGTTAAACTCTACGATCACATCATGACTCGTTATGGCGAAGAAAAATTAGGAGAAGGTGCCAACTTTGTCGGAAGAGCATTAGCAGCTTCTGTTTCAGGCGCTCCTAGTGTTTTATCCGCTTCTAATAATAGTTTAACCATCACCATTATTGTTTTAGTTTCAGTCTTAAGCGTCTCGCTTATCATTGGAACAACATTAATCATTCGTAAAAGAAAAGTTAACTAATTAATTTTTTAGTTGTTTAACTATGGACATCATCTCCCCTTACAGGTGGTGTCCTTTTATTTATACAAATCTTCTAATGTATAGAATAAATAAGGATAGTCTTTATTTAACTTAAAGCCATTTTTCGAGAAAAAGCCACATTGAATAGGTTTTAGATTTGTTTGATTAACTTGATCTATTTCTTCCGTTATCACTTGATCAGTTACTTTGCTATTCGTGTATGTGCATTCAAAGAAGATATATCCTTCTTTACTTCTTCCAACAATATCGAATTGATCATTTATTTTTTTAATTGGATTATCATACCAATATGTTCCTATATCTAATAGCAATGGAGTTATTTTTCCTTTTCTATTTTCTTTGATGAGGAATTGCTTTGATACTGCTTCAAAGGTTTTAGGAACCACTACGGATTCAAAATCATCTTTTATAAATGTTTCATAGAAAGTTGAATCATCTAATATCTTATGTGCAGATTCATTAGAGTAGATAAATTTATAATAAAACCTTACACATGGATCGCTGATGCGGTAACCGGATTTTTGTTTATTATTTTTCTCATTTATTGGATAGATATATTCTATTAAATCCATTTCTTCTAACTTAGCTAAAATTGCGGCAAGCGCGGATGAACTTTCAAGATGAGATTTGGCTAATATCGTTGCGAAGTGAAAGGCTCCTAGAGCGATGGCTTCAAAGACTAAATTCGCGGAGTTAAGCTTTCTTAATTCACTTTTCATATAGACATCTAAAAAATCTTTTAATCCAGAGAAGCGAGAGCTGATGATATTTATAATGTTTTGTTTAACTGATATAGATTCATCTATCTGAGCATTATAAAAAGGCACACCTCCAAAAGCAGAATATAGTCTCAGCTTATCTTCATTAGAAAAGGAAGGATAAAAATTCATCGCATCATAATAATCCATCTGTTTAAGAAGGATGGATAAGTTAAATCGCATATACAATGGGCTTGAATGATCTAATATTGAACTCATCGAGGAGATAGAACTGCCAAGCATAAAGAATTTGATATTGCTATTCATTGCGTATCTATCAATTATTGCTTGAAGCTTTGAATCGCATCCTGAGATGAATGAGCGAAGATAAGGATATTCATCGAGAACAAAATATAGATCGTTATTAATCGAATATTCAAATAAGAAATTAACCGCGTCCATAAAATGGTCAAAATGGAGATATTTAATAGATAAAATCTTTTCAATTAAATCAACTAATGAGGAAGCGTTTTCCTCTTCGCTAGATTCTTTGCATTGATACATAATCAAAGGGATTTCTTTATTAGCTAGGCAATGCTTTGTAAGTTCAGTTTTACCCATTCCTCGTCTTCCATAGATTAGACATCATTGATAGCCCTTCTTATTGATTAGACTATTAATTGCCTGTATTTCCTTTTCTCGTCCAATGAATTTCATAACAGTCTGCTTTTAGTAATTCATGATTTAGTAATTTACGATTTACTAATATTCTAATGACGATGTTTTACTGTACAAACTTTATCTTTGCTGTTTTCTTTTGCTTGTCTAAAAGAAAAAGGAAGAAGAAAAAAAGATTCTTTTACCGCTTTAAAAGGGAATGGTTTGGTGGCTTTTTATAATGGTTTTATTGTTGGCTATTGGAATTTATTTTTGCCATCACAAAATCTTTAAACGCGAGGGCGTCACTCACATTATTAAATTTAGCGAAATAAAATTCATCGCCCATGCAGTCAGCGATAGCTTTATCGTAATAGCCATGACGAACTATATTATCTTTATATTTATTTAATATATCTTCTGTGGTTGAAACATATTTATATCTATTCTTTCTACTAACTGAGATAGCGATGTCATCTGATAGATATTGTTTGCTTATCTTATTGTTAACAATTATATTCGCGTATTCTTCATAGAAGCTCCCATTCATCGCAATAGAAAGCAAGTCTGGCGTATCTCCTCCTGGAGGTCGCATGTTTACTTCTAAGCCGATTATTTCGCCTTTATTCGCTAAACCAGGTTTATCTGCGTTGAGCTTAAAGAATTCGATGTGGAAACACCTTTTCCTTATGCCAAATGATTTGACAGTTCTTTTTCCCATCTCTAAAAAAGAATTATCCATCTTCGTGGAGGCATAATAGAAGTCATCTAGATTTTCATTTACGACATCCGCGACCGGAATTGGGAAGACTTCGTTAAACATCAATAAGGGGTTGGATTCATCATCACAGATGCCATCAAAGGAAGTGATAGTTCCGTTGATGTATTCTTCAACGATATAATTATTATCATCTTTCGTTTTAAAGAAGAATTCTAAGTCATTTTCATTAGTTATTTTATGAGAATGTGAGGCTCCGACTCCGTTGTCAGGCTTAACAAATAAAGGATAGCCAACTGTATTTGCGAATTCTTTTACTTTCTCTATATCGCTAGCTAAAACATATCGCGCTGTTTTAACGCCGGCTTTTAAGAAATATTCTTTCATCTTGCTTTTGAATTTAATCTTCTCCATATCGCTAGGATAAAAGCCATTAGGAACATGCTTATATTCGCGGTAGATAGAGTCATTGAAAAGCCAGAATTCATTGTTGGATTCAATGTAGTCTAATTGACCATATTTAGCTTCTAGATAATCCAAGGTATTTTTCATCCATTGAATGTTAGCTAGATTAGAGACATAGCAATATTCTTTAGCATTATGTTTAAGCTCATCATTGATGCATTCATATGGTTCATCTCCGATTGCTAAAACAGTTACTCCTCTTTCGTTTAATTCTTTGACGAAATGAGAATAAATCTTTGGAAAGTTCGCGGAGATAAAAACGAAGTTCATATCATTTAATTGGTTTCATATAGAAACGGCCATATACATGCATTAGACTTGTCACATTGATAAAACTACTAGGATCAACTTCTTTGATGAAGTGGATGACTCCACGAAGTTCTGAGGTGGAGATGACTAGATATAATACCAAGCGTTCAGTGTTAGAATAGACACCTTTTCCAGTGAGCTGGGTCACTCCGTGAGGAACATTTGCTAACAATAATTTTGGCAAATTCTCATTGGAAGTGATGATTTGAAGTTGAACTTTTTTATTTCTCACATTGATGACATCGATGATGAGCATCGTTTCAACTAAATAGATAAGTGAGAATAAACAGCCCGATATGGCAAACACCCATGGATCAATTGTTTCTCCGCTTACTTGGATGGGATTACCTCTAGTCGCGGTTAATAGATAGAAAGTTAAAATGATTGTGCCGTTGATAATCGCTCCATAAGGGCCAACATTTTTAGATTTTCTAAGCGATAAATAATATGAAACGACATCAAAGCCTCCAGCCGAGCTATCCACCTTGAAGGCGAGTGCACTTGATAGACCAGTTGTTAAACCTGCGAAGAGGGCGCGAGAAAGTATTCCGCCATTCATGATGATAAATTCCGCAATTTGTTCAAAGAATTCGCCTTTAAAGATGTTGGTGAATATAAAGACAGAAACGACATTGACCACAGTAAAAAGAGTAAATCTTTTGCCGATGCCAAAGAAGGCTAGAATAGCTAAAGGAATGTTAACCACCAAATAGCATAAGGAAAAAATGAGGTTATGGTTATCTTCTATTTTGATACCGCATATATCAAAGATGAGGGCGATAGTTTGAGCAAAGCCAGATGAGCCACCAGAAACAAAATCAGGAGCGATAGCTTCGCCTGGTCGCATGAAGCAGACAACGCCAAAAGCAAAGATGAGAGCGGATAAAACTGAGACGAAAAAAGCAATGCTATATTCGATGAGTATTTTTACCCAAATGTGATCGTATAAGAATGATTCGAATTTCTTTTTGGTGCGTTGTTGTCTATCCATAATCCTTCTATGCAGTAAATATTTTGCTATAACAAAATAAAGATTGCTATTTATATTTTTGCTCATCTTTTTATCTATGATTTGATTTTTATCATCTTTAAAGCGTTTCTTTTTTAAATATATAGATGGATTCTAATCTTTTAGAAAAAATAGCAGTTTCTAATTTTTAATTAGATGAAAAAATGTAATCGCTTACATCTTTTGATTGCTAGTGGTATTAATAAGTGATAGAGTGTAATTAGTCGATATGCTTTTATCATTTATTCTTTGAACTTATTTAGCAGCCTCATAAGAGCTGTTTTTAAGTTTAAAGGGAAAGAGAGGATAGAAATGTATAAAAGTGCTTATTCCCGTATTTAGGATTTAACACTAGAAAATTTTGGAAATAGATTAATTTTGTAAGAACTTA
>CAVDXG010000018.1:0-21345 GCA_963612925.1 Coriobacteriaceae bacterium
TTGGTGCTTGACAACGGGTCACATCATAACAGATAATAGATAAATTCTCATCTAAATCTTCTGATAGAATCGAAAATAAATAGTTCATGTAGTTAAAAGCCTTTTCAATAAGAGAGGATGTGTGATTTATCTATATCTATATGAGGCACTTTTGCTTTTATCAGCAAAGGATTGTTCTTTAAAAGAACCTGTTCTTGTATTATTATCAATTTGTCAGATGGATTATTTATCAAGAACTAGATTACTAATAGGTGATGAAGGATTAAAGAAATTAGCATCCTCTCATGCTGCTATTTTTGGTGTAGGCGGTGTCGGAGGAGCTGCTTTAGAAGCGCTCGTTAGAAGCGGCATCAAAGAAGTGTCCCTTATCGATAACGATATTATTTGCCTTAGCAATCTCAATCGGCAAATCATCGCCACTCGCGATAATATTTCTAAGAGCAAAGTGGATGAATTCGCTAAGAGAATAAAATCGATAAGTGAAGACATTATTGTCCACAGTTATCCTATATTCTTTTCAAAAGAGAATATCGATGAAATACCTTTTGCTGATTTTGATTATATCCTCGATTGCATCGATACAGTTTCATCGAAAATTGCCTTAATTAAATTGGCTTATGAGCTCAATATTCCTATCATTTCCTCGATGGGGGCTGCTAATAAGATGAATCCTAATCAGTTCATCGTCTCTGATATTTATAAAACCGAGATGGATCCTTTGGCAAAAATTCTTCGTCATGAACTTAGAAAATTAGGAATAAAGAAACTTAAAGTTATTTATTCAAAAGAGCCTCCTATTGCTATAAAAGAAGTGGAGGAAGATGAATTTTGTCCTTATAAGGACATATGTAAAGATAAATGTCTTCCTTCTAAGAAAAGAAAAGCGGTGGGAAGCAATGCCTTTACCCCTACAAGTGCCGGGCTTCTTTTAGCAAGTGAAGTCGTTAAAGATATAATTAAATAATTCATGAAAGGATATAGCTAAAAATACTAAATTAACTAGATTAGCTAACATCAGCAAATTATTGATAACAATGTTATAATCTATGCGCAGCATCTATCCTTAAAGAAGAAGTCTAATCAGTAAAAAAATAATTATGTTTAAAGTCATTCTCAATTTAATATCTTTGTTTGTTTTAGGCTCAGTTGTTGGCTATGTTATCGAGCTTTTTTGGAGAAGATTTGTAAGTCAACATCACTGGGTGAATCCTGGATTTTTACTCGGACCATATCTGCCAATTTATGGCTTTGGAACCGTCGTGTTATACACCCTTAACTATTTGGTAGGACTCATTCCTTTCCCTGATTCTTTATTATGGCTAAAAGTTATTACCTCGATTGTTTTAATCGCTATAGCCTTGACACTTGTGGAATTTATCGCCGGGCTTATCTTTATCAAAGGTTTAAAAATTAAGCTTTGGGATTATTCAAATATGAAGGGCAATATTATGGGCATAATTTGTCCATTGTATTCTTTATTTTGGCTAGTAGGAGGTGCTTTATACTATTTCTTTTTAAGCACTCCGTTAAATGAATTTGTCAACTTTTTAAGCGATAACAACATCTATTATTTCTTCGTCGGCATCATCATCGGCATGATCATTGTCGACTTCTGTTACTCCATGCATGTGGCATCAGCTATCTCTAAATTTGCTAAGGAAAATAAAGTCGTCATTTCCTTTATGCAATTCCAAGAGCACGCGAAAAGTGAGAACTCTCATCTTAATAAGGTGAAAGATAAGATAACTAAGCCATTCTTTTTTATCTATGGAAACCTGAAAGCTAATCTAGATAGCTATAAGGCTAAAAAACAAGGAAAAGAAAAGATTGCTATTGAAGAAAAAGTAGATGATAAAGGCACGCAAGTTGTGAAAGATGATTAAGATTATTGTTCTTTTGATTGCCTTAGCCTTATCGATTTTTTTAGGGATTTATCTATATCCTTCTATCAACAATATTCCTTTAGATATATTAGCCTCATTTGGCATTTTTATTGGAACTATATTAGCTATCGTCATTCTTTTCTTTATTCTATTATTTTTATGCACTTTCTTTGAAAAGAAGGATTTTAAGCGAGAATATCCTAGTCTATATTTTCGAAAGTTTCTTCTTTTGATGGATAAGCTATTGTTTTCTTTATTCAATGTGAAATTCATCGCTCATGGAAAAGAGAATTTATCCATCTCACAGCAATACATTTTTATATCTAATCATCGAAGCAATTTAGATAGTTTACTAATCGATAAATATCTATCATCTTTTCCACTTACTTTCATCACTAAGGATTCGCTTTTTAAAGTTCCTTTTGTCGGACATATCATTCATGGATGTGCCTATATCAAGCTTGATAGAAAAGATATTAACCAAGAATTCTTAGCCTATAAGCAAGCTTTAAAAATGCTCACTCGAAGCGATTCGCCATTATCGATTGGTCTATTCCCTGAGGGGACTAGAAATAAAGATGGCAAGATGGATGAACTTCTCGATTTTAAAGCTGGCTCATTCCGCTTAGCTAAAAATTCTAGGAAGCCGATAGTTCTAATCGCAATTCGAGGTAGCAAAGAAGTCAACAACCATTTATTATTAAAAAGACATCGAGTTTATTTAGATATTATTGAAGTTATTTCTCCTGAAGAATATAAAGATAAAGATGTTCAGGAAATAGCTAATTATTGTAAGAATAAAATCGAAACGTTTATCAAGGAGGCTAACAAATGAAATACGTTTTATTTAATCCCTTTTCATCGCATTGTCTAGATGAAAACACTTTGAAAAAGGAAATCGGAAAATATGTAGAAGGTGAAGTCAAATATCTTGATGTGACCAAACTTAAAAGCAAAGAAGATTTCTATAAAGAAGTAAAAGATGATGATATCATCATCTCCGGCGGGGATGGAACGCTTAATAGACTAGTTAATTTTCTCGATTTAGATGAAGCAAAGAATAAGATTTTCCTTCATAAAGCCGGGAATGGAAATGACTTTCTCCGCGATTTAAATGAACTTAAAGAAGACTTTGTTGAAATCACTCCTTATTTAAAGCATTTACCAAAGGTAACTTTAAACGGCAAAACTTCCAAATATCTCAATGGTGTCGGCTTTGGAATCGATGGAATGGTGTGTGTTGAAAGCGATAAATTAAAAGCTAAAGGCAAAAAGAAAATTAATTACACAACTTTATCGATTAAATTATTGCTCACTAAATTTAAAAAGGTTGATGCAACAGTAACAGTCGATGGAAAGACTTATAAATTTAGAAAAGTCTACATCGGTTCAGCCATGAATGGTAAATATTATGGCGGAGGCATGAAAGAGGCACCTAATCAAGATCGCCTTAGCGATAAGGTCAGCGTCATCATCTGGCACGATTTTGGAAAAGTGACTGCCTTGATGGCTTTCCCTAAAATCTTTACCGGTGAGCATGTTAAAAAGACTAAAAAAGTTACCGTCTTAACTGGAAAAGATATCACGATGACTTATTCAAAACCAACCGACTTACAAATCGACGGGGAATCCTATCACGCCGTCACTAGTTATTCGGTTAAAAAATAGTTGTTTATTAAAATATTTAAAAAGGGCTCTGAGAGCTCTTTTTTATAATGATGGATCTACTTTATGAGCCACTTTGAAGGCGAAGATATCGCTTATAAGCGATGAGGTAAAGCCCACAAGTAGCATTAATGGGGCGCTTATCGCCATATTTAATAAGGTTTGATCGATGGTTGTGCTCTTTAAAACAAAAAAATTGAAGAGCGATAAAGTCGGAGTGATGATTAGATAATAAATTATCGATGTTATAAGCGTAGCTAATAAGCGATATGGCACATTGCCGGTGTAGGTTTTATTTTCGACATGAAATAGGGCGGTGAACCATCTACCGATTTTAGTCAGAGGCATAAAGCAACCGATGCACATCGCTAGGACAAATGAGATAGCATAATTTATTAAAAACATCGTCCAAGAGATGGTGTCAAATTTGATGTATAAAGTGCTTCCTTCGATATTGCTTGCAGCGATAATTGAACTAGTTAAGCACAAAAAGAAACATACCGGAATGTTGCAGATTAGACTATAGATAAATACGCCCCATGACCATTTCATAAAGAGCAATTATAGTGATGTAGAGTTAAGAAAGCAAATTTATTTGCTACTAATTTTATAGCAGTTAGTAAAACCGTCGATTCAATATATACAATTAGCCATCTTTTTTATAAAATAAAGATAACAATTTGAAGGAGAATTTATGAAAGAGAGTTACAAATCATTGTTTACTCCCTGGAAGATTGGCAATTGCGAAATCAAAAACCGCATCGTCATGACTTCGATGGGTGGAACCTCAATTTTTGGCTGGATGGAACCATGTCATTTTGATAAGGAAGCCGCGAAATTTCTATACGATAAGGCGAAAAATAATGTTGGGTTAGTTCTCCCTGGCATCGCCCCAATCCGCGACCCAATGCTAGGAAGATGGCTATACAGCAATAAAAGAATGTTTAAATCTTTGAAAGAATATATGGAAATCTTCCATAAAACGGGGAGCAAAATGTTTGTTCAACTCACCGCCGGCTTTGGTCGATCATTTGCTGTCAATGATTTAATGGCAACTGCCAGCAAAAATCGTTTCTTAAATTTTTTAATCAAACCGATTTTAGATATCGACTTTTTGACGATGTCCGCTAGCGCAACGCCGAATAGATGGTCTGATAAGGTCATAACTCACGAGATGAGCAAGAAGCAAATCAATAAGATGGTGGTGGCTTTTGCTAAGACCGCGAAGCTATGCAAAGATGCCGGAGTTGATGGAGTCGAGATCCATGCTGTTCATGAAGGCTACCTTCTCGATCAATTCACGATGAAATACACCAATAACAGAAAAGATGAATACGGCGGAAGCTTTGAAAATAGATATCGTTTCCCAGTTGAAATTGTCAAAGCCATTAAGAAAATGTGCGGAGATGACTATCCGGTGTCGCTACGTTATTCAGTAGTTAGCAAAACTAAAGGCTTTAGAAAAGGTGCTCTTCCAGGCGAAGACTATGTCGAAGTTGGTCGCGATATGTTAGAGAGTGAAAGAGCTGCTAAATATCTTCAAGATGCAGGATATGACATGCTTAACTGCGACAATGGAACATATGATGCCTGGTATTGGGCTCATCCGCCAGGCTACATGCCAACTAACTGCAACTTAAAAGAAGTTGAACACATTAAAAAATTCGTTGATATTCCCGTTGTCTGCGCCGGTAGAATGACTCCGGAGGTGGCTGCAAAAGCTATTGAAGAAGGAAAACTCGATGCGATGGGTGTGGCTCGACAATTCTTAGTTGATTCTAAGTGGGTTAATAAACTCATGGATGATAAAGAAGATGAGATTATGCCTTGCATTTGTTGCCATAATGGTTGCTTTAACCTTTGTCATTATGAAGGGGTAGCTAACGATCAAAAGCTTAGCGACGCCACTCACATGGCTCGTTGCGCCTTAAATCCAACGACCATGCAATCTAAAAAATATAAGATTAAACCTGCTAAAAGAATGAAAAATGTCGCTGTTATCGGCGGCGGCATCGGTGGTATGGAAACCGCGCGGGTATTAGCGATGCGCGGTTACAAAGTAACCATCTTTGAAAAAGATGATAAACTTGGCGGAGTATTTATCGCAGCGAGCAAACCATCATTTAAAGAAAAAGACCGCGAACTCATCGCTTGGTATCGAAATGAAATATCTAAACTTCCTATAACAGTGAAGTTAAGCTCAACTGTTTCCTCAATTTCTAAGAAAGGCAAATTTAAAGAAGTTGCTGTTGAAGGAGCTAGCGAAATCTTTAAATTCAATGAGGTAATTATCGCTACCGGAGCGGTGGCAAAAAGACTTCACCTTAAAGGTGGCGAAAAAGCAATTGAAGCATGTGACTATTTGCTTGAAAAAGAAAAAGTCGGTCAAAAAGTTGTTGTCATCGGCGGTGGTCTAACAGGATGTGAAATTGCTTACGATTTATATTTAAAGGGTAAAACTCCTATTATCGTTGAAATGAAAAACGATTTAATTGCTGTTCGAGGCGTTTGCTTAGCAAATTCATCCTATTTACGCGATTTCTTTGCACTTAATAAAGTTGAAGTTCATCTTGAAAGCGGGGTTAAAGAAATAACTGATAAAGGTGTAATCATCACTTCTAAAGACGGCAAAGAAGAACTCGTTGAGTGCGATAATGTCATCTCTTCAATCGGCTATAATCCTAAACCATTAACTAAAGGCAAATTAGTTGGCGATTGTTTAGCTGTTGGCAATCTTAGGACTGTCATTTGGCGGGCCTGGGATGTGGCAATGAAAATTTAGTGCTTATTTCTTTTGTTTGAAAAAGCAATAATTTGATTGCATTTAAAAAGCCTCACAAGGAGTTTCGCCTTCGTGTGAGGTTTTATTGCCGTATTTACATTATCTTTAAAGACAATGCGCTGGCTAAAGCCCAAGAGAGGTTATATCCTCCACATGGTCCATCGATATCTAATACTTCTCCGATAAAATAGACATTGCGTTCTCTTTTGCTCATCAAATTTTCATCGATGTCGATAAAATCAACTCCTCCGACGCTTACTTGTGAATTGTCAAAGCTAGATAAAGATTCAAATTTAAAGGTCAATCTTTTAGCAAAGGAGGGATTGATTTTGTTTTCCTTAAAATATTTGACGAGATTAGGATGAAGGAAAGCATTTAAGAAGGCTTCCTCTCCTTTTGAATGGATGTAATCGTTTATTTCATAGTCTTTATAATCTTCTAATAAATCTAATTCAATCATATAGTTGTATTTTAAGTTTCTAGCGATGATGCTTGAGAGGTTAAAGATGAGTATACCGCTTAAACCGTGAGCTTTAAAAAGCACTTCGCCACTTTCTTTATGTATCAATTGATGGTTTTTATATAATAGAGCAGCGCATTTAACGCGAGTTCCTTCTAAGATTTTGGTGTTTTCTATCGTTCTAATCGGGCATAGTCCAGGCTCTAAGGCATTTATACAATAGCCATGCTCTTCAAGAATTTTATAGATGGAACCATCGCTTCCTAATTTAGGGGAGCTCTTTCCTCCGGTTGCGATGATTAATCGATCAACACAATATTTTTCTTTATCGGTTATAACAGTTATCTTGATGGGGTTGACTTTATAATCGACTAATTTCTCTTCTAACTTTATTTTGATGTTTTCTTTTTCTACTCTTCTAAGTAAGGCATCTCGAACAGTAATTGCTGATTCGCTGACTGGATAGAGAAGATCACCTACAAGTTTTGTTTCAACGCCGATTTCTCGGAGGAAGTTTTTTTGATAGACATAGCCAAATTTCCTTAAAAGTGGCAATACGTATTGATAATTTCGATAATTTTTATAGTCTAACTTCTTGTTGGAAATGTTGCATTTGCCATTGCCAGTAGCCAAAATTTTTTTAAGTGGCTTATCAAGTTGCTCAATGATTAAAATTTCCTCATCAGGGCATTTCTCTTTAATCGATATAGCGGCAACTACGCCGGAGACTCCAGCTCCCACAATCAGCGTTTTCATGGGCTTATAATATCACAAAGTAAAGAAAAAAGGGCTTTATTTCCCTTCTTTCATTTTAGAAATGATTATTAATGATATTTCCACCGGTATGCCAACGAAGTAGATATACCAGACATTGTCTTTTAAGAAAGTGACATAGAAAGACGTGATGATTGTCCAGACGAATAAGGAAGAAATAACTAACCAAGCAATGGTGTTATCTTTCCAAACTCTCCAGATGGTGATAGCCGAGATAAAAAAGCAAGTCGATATTCCCCAGGCGAAGATTTGCCAGTAGGGATTAGTGTTTTTGTCTAGACACGTCCAAACAAAAATGACGGTGGCGATGAGCAAAAATACAGAATTAGCTAATAGAAGAATTAATAATTTGCTGTCGATTGGTCGCTTGACTTCTTTTCTATCGATATCCGCGACTGTTTCATGATCGATAAGCATATAATCCATGTTGACTCCATAGAAATCGGCGAGTTCTTTTAAGACTTCCACGCTTGGAGTGGCATAGCCTAATTCCCATTTTGAGACTGTTTTATCGCTATAGGAAAGTTGCTTAGCAAGTTGCTGCTGGGTTAAGCCACTTTTCTTTCTTAATTCCACTAAGTTATTGGCGATAATTTCTCGTAATTCTTTCATGATTATTATTGTAGTTTTCACATGTTCATTTTGCAAAAAGAGAGTGAATAAATATGATGACATCGAATATTCTCGTAATAATAGATATCAAAATTACTTATTCGAGATATTAATTTTTATTTGTTAATTTAGCCATTTTTATCTTCTTTTTATTGATGTTGAAATTAGAGCAAAAAATTTTATAATTATCTCATGCCCCAATAGCGCAACTGGATAGAGTACTTGACTTCGAATCAAGGGGTTACGGGTTCGAGTCCTGTTTGGGGCGCCATAAACAAAATTAGGATTGATGAATTATGTCGATCCTTTTTTCTTTTTAACGATTTTTTTAAAATTATGAGACTAATTTTTTCTTTTATGTTGAATGTTTATTTTGAATATTTCAAAATAAACAATAAGGAGGCGAAAGAAATGAAGAAAATACCAACACTATTTCAAAGAGAATTCTTAGACAAACATAATTTCATTTTAAAAAGGGAAGTTACTCCTGGACTTGAATGGGTTCTTGAAGGAAAAGGAGTAGCAACTGTTAAAATTGATGGCAGTTGCACTGCTATTATTAATGGAGTTTTTTATAAGCGTTATGATGCAAAAGTAGGCAAAAAGCCTCCAATAGGCGCAATAGCTTGCTCAGATCCTGATCCTATCACCGGACACTGGCCACATTGGGTGAAAGTTGATCCTTTAGCAAGAGGTGATTTATGGCATTACGAGGCTTATCTAAATTCTGGAAGCACAAAATTAGCAGATGGAAGTTATGAAGCTATTGGCCCACATTTTCAAAGAAATCCTTATCATCTAAAAAAAGATATTCTTGTTAGACATGGAAGTGAAATCATCGAAGTAGAAAGAAGTTTTGATGGCATAAAGAAATATTTAGAAGAGCACTACATCGAAGGTATCGTATTTTGGAAAGATGATGAGCCTCAATGCAAAATCAAGCGAAGAGACTTCCATCTTCCTTGGAATAGAGCTAATCCTAGCGATAAAGCGGAAGCAATTAAGTGAAATTTCCTTAAAAACCATGCTTAGATTTATTGTTTTTAACTATAATTTAAATAACGGAGGTCATCATTTATGGACAACGAAGTAATTAAAAATATAAAGACGCGAAGAAGCGTCCGCTCATATCTTGATAAACCTGTTAGCGACGAACTTATCGATAAAGTAGCAGAAGCTGGTAGCTATGCGCCAAGTGGAATGAACAAACAATCATCGACAATTGTAGTCGTTAAAGATAAAGAAACTCGTGATTTGATTTCTAAATTAAATGCTGAGGTGATGAATCGCGATACCGATCCATATTATGGCGCGCCAGTTATCATCCTTGTTTTAGCTGATCCAAGCGTTCACACTTATGTAGAAGATGGCTCTTTAGTGCTAGAAAACATGATGTTAGCGGCTCATTCTTTAGGCTTAGCTTCAGTTTGGGTGCATCGAGAAAGAGAAATCTTTGATTCTAATTCTGGTAAAGAACTTTTGAAGAAATGGGGACTAGATTCATCGTTAAGAGGGGTTGGTTCAATTGCTCTAGGTTATGCTAAAATGGATGGAGTGCTTCACCCTAGAAAGAGCAATTATATATATAAGATTTAAAATTTAGATTAAATCGAAGTTTTATTCTTTCGCCAAAACATATATATAATTCGCTTTTTCGGTTATTTAAAAATTCGCCGAAAAGATGAAATAATAACACTAGCGATATGCGAGGTAGATGAAATGACATTTGGAGAAAAGATTAAAAAACTTCGAACTGAGGCTAATTTAACGCAGAAAGATTTGGCTGAAAAACTGAATGTATCTTTTCAAACTGTTAGTAAATACGAAAATGATACTAATGAACCAGATTTGCAGACAATTAAGAAATTAGCTCAATTATTTAACTGCAGCATCGATTATCTTTTTAGCGATAAGGTTGAAGAAGATGTTACAACTACTAATGATAAAAATAATAAAGAAGAGGAAAGCATTCCAACTCAAACTCTTCCAGTAGTTTTAGCTAAGTGCGTGGAATGTGGAAAAGAAATTACTGATTATAGCGACTTACACAATATCTCTAGAAAAACTGGTATGGGCATTGTGGAAAATGTGGCTATTTGTGATGACTGCTTAGCTAAACATCACGAACTTGATAAAAGACGAGATGAACTAGCTAAGAGGATGAAATCTTCGAGTACTCAATCGCGGGTGAGTCTTGAGAAAAATACTTTATTAACCTTCTCAATCATCGGAGGAGTGGTGGCTTTCATCGTCGCTTTAATTTTAAGCATTGTCTATTTTGACTCTAACAATGTTGGACCATCAATTGCTGTTGCCATTTTGGTGCCAATATTCTCATCTTATACGATTTTTGCCACGATTTTCTGCATCTTCTCTTATTCATATATTGGAGAAATATTTGAATCAATTGCTAGTTGGTCGATTAGAATGCCAGGTGTTATTTTCACTCTAGATTTTGAAGGCGTTGCCTTTTTGATCGTGGTGAAAATTTTCCTTGCGATTCTAAGCTTTGCCTTAAGCGTGTTTGTCTTTCTTCTTGCTGTAGCAGTAAGTGCCTTTTTCTCCATCTTCTCATTTCCGTTTATCTTTCCAAAAGAGATGAAACGCACTTTTTAAGGAGTATTTATTATGCCAAGACGTTATCAAGGAAGTAGTTCATCTGGAAAAGCGACATACAATCCTTTTAGCCATCATTCATCTAATAAAGATTGGTCGGAGATGAATATCGATGAAAAGGAATTCTATCTTCACGAAGAGGAAGAATATATGAAAAAGCTTGCTTTAGAAAGACAAGCGAATAGCAAAAAACAAATCACTAAAATCATCGTCTTCTCTTCATTAGCCTTAATTGTTATTGCTATTATTGTCATCATTGTTGTTGTCTCACTCCACAGCAGCGGAAAATAACAATTTCTTTTTCAATTAACTTTGTTAAAATTTGATAGATGAGAAAATTCCCATTTATCAAATATTTAGTGTTCGATTTAGATGATACACTCCTTAGAAAAGATCGCACGATCTCTTCTTTTTCTCATGATGTTTTAAATAGAGCTAAAGAGCAAGGCTACATCATCGTTTTTGATACTTCTAGAAGTAGGCAGAATTCACAAAGATATATCGATTTAGTCCATCCAAGTTATGGCATCTATAACGGAGGATGCGAAATTAGCGATAGCAAAAGTAACATTTTATATGCCTCTTTTATCGATAAAGAAGAGACTAAAAAGATTACTAAATATCTTAATACTGTGATGAAAAAAATATCTGTTCAAGGCAAAGATAATTTTTATGCCTCGGATAAAGAATATAAAGGGCAAAACGCTATCTGGACTGATTTTAAAGATGGTTTAAATATAGATGCTTATAAGATTCTCTGCTTTTCTTTAGATAATAATTATGTCGATGAGATAGCTTTTAAATATAATCTTGAACATCAAAATTATCTCAATTCTGGCTGGCATAGATTATCTAAGAAAGGTAACAACAAATTTACTGGTTTAGAGAAATTTTTATCATTGGTTAATGGAAAATTAGATGAAGTTTGCTATTTTGGCGATGACTTTGGTGACATGGAAGTTATTGAGAAAGTTGCGCTAGGTGTAGCGATGGAAAATAGTAAAGAAGAAGTGCTTAAAATAGCTAAGTATAAAACTGTTAGTTGTAATGATGATGGTTGCGCGAAATTTATACTTGAAAATCTTCTAGATTAAATTGTAAATTTATTATTGAATAGAGAATCATTTTCTTTATAATTTCATTGTTAAAAAAGTTGAGGGGTTATTTTTATGCTTAAATTAGTAGACATTAAAAAAGATTATTTAAGTGCATCACTTGTGACGCATGCCTTAAAAGGAATCAATGTTTCCTTTAGGAAAAATGAATTTGTTTCCATTTTAGGTCCTTCGGGATGTGGAAAGACTACTTTACTAAACATTATCGGTGGACTAGACCGCTACACCAGTGGCGATTTAATTATCAAAAATGTTTCCACGAAAAATTTTACCGACCGCGATTGGGATACCTACCGTAACCATTCAATTGGCTTTGTTTTTCAATCTTATAATTTAATTTCTCATTTAACTATTTTAGGAAATGTCGAACTAGCTTTAACAATTGGAGGACTTCCTAAAAAAGAGCGCACCGCGAAAGCCTTAAAGGCTCTAGAATCAGTAGGACTTATTGATATCGCCAAGAAAAAACCAAATCAACTTAGCGGTGGTCAGATGCAACGCGTTGCGATTGCTCGAGCGCTCGTAAATGATCCTGAAATCCTTCTTGCCGATGAGCCTACCGGGGCCCTTGACAGCGAAACTTCCATTCAAATCATGGAACTTCTTCGAGAAGTTGCTAAAGATCGTTTAGTCATCATGGTCACTCATAACCCGGATTTAGCGAAGCAATATTCAACCCGCATCATCACCATGAAAGATGGTCTACTCACTAGCGACTCTAAACCATATACAAAAGAAGAGAAGAGCGAAGTAGTAAATCAAGGCTATAAAAAGAAATCGAAGATGAGTTGGTTTACGACCTTCTCTTTATCTAGTAGAAACTTATGGGCTAAATTTAAGCGAACTGCCTTAGTAGTTGTGGCTGGTTCTATCGGTATCATCGGTATATCGGCAGTTTTAGGCGTTAGCTATGGAGTTAAAAGCTATATTGCCAACATGCAAGATGATATGCTCTCTGGCAACCCAGTAGAAATTACTGAAACTGGTCTAGATTTAAGTGCTCTTCTTAAAGCGAGTAGTGAATCGCAGATTCGTGGCTCAATAACTAATGCCACCGACAAAGAGACTGGCGTTATCAACATTCAATACATGATTGAATATCTTGTGGAGCAGCAAAACAATTTAAGTGGTTATTCGATTAAAAATACCATTACTGAAGACTATGTGAAATATATCGATGAGATGCCAAAAGATTATTATTCAGCCATAAAAAAAGAATACGGCATCAATCCAAAATTAAATTTATATACTGATTTCTCTTTTACATCTCCTAAAGGAGAGATTTCTCAAGTCTCTTTAGAGGAAGTTGAAAAGATGTACACTTCCATCATCGAAAAGACTCCTTTTGGTAAATTTGCTTCGATGATTTCAATGTTTACCAATGTTTTCTATTCAATGCCTAATAATGAAGATTATCTACTTAGTCAATACGATATTCTTAACGAAGGCGGACATATCGCTAAAGAGAAAAACGAGATGATGATCGTGGTGAGCAAAGACACCGCCTTAACTGATATCTTCTTAGGACAAGTTGGCTATTTAAGCGAAGATGAATTTGTCGATATCATCGATAAATATGCTGACGCCGAGAATCATCCAGATTTAGAGCTCACTAAGACTGAATTTAGCTATGATGAGCTAACTAATAAGAAATTCATCTACTATCCAAATGATTCTGTCTATCAAGAGACTGACGCTTACACAAAAGCCGCTTTAGAGATGATGGGAATTCGCGCGCCTTACACCTATACTGGCGAAGTTAAAAATGGTGAAAATCTCTCTGATGGCGTTGAGATGAAAATCACCGCGGTTTTGCGTGCGAAAGAAAATGTGGAATACGGTTCGCTTAAAACTGGTTTTATTCTCTCGCCAGCTTTTGAAGAGATGGTTTTAAATGACTCTAAAGAGTCAAATATTACAAAAGCTGTTAAAAGCGAACAAGAATATTATGATTCTTTGCCGGATAGCTCAGATGATGCAAGCGTTAAAACTAAGAACAATTATCGCTTTGTAACGCCTTATAAATATTCTTATTCCTATCGAGAAGATAGCCAAGAAGCGACTTCTTATGCTTTAACTATCTTTAACCTCGCTAGCAGCGCCTCTGGTTTAGGTGCGTTTAGCGATGTCATCAAAGAGATGTTTGGCGATCAATATTCGATTGAATCGCAATTTGCTAAAGCTCTTCGCTCAGTTGGAGGCAATTCACTTACTAACGATATCTCCATTTATCCTTTATCGTTTAACGATAAGCATTATGTCACCAATTATTTAGATAAATGGAATGAAGATGTGAATTTAACTATTGATGATAAAGTCATCCTTGCTAGCGAAAGAAACGAGATTAAATACACCGATAACTTAGAGGTGGTCATCAATTTGATCAACACGATGATTGAAATCGTCACGATTGCTCTTATCTGCTTTACTTCCCTCTCACTTGTAGTCTCAACAGTGATGATTGGCATTATCACATATGTATCAGTCATCGAGCGAATTAAAGAAATTGGTATCATCCGTTCGCTTGGAGGAAGAAAGATTGATGTCTCTAACCTCTTCAATGTGGAAACCTTTATCATCGGCGCGAGCAGTGGAATTTTCGGATTAGCGGTTACCTATATTCTCTGCGGCATTGTTAACGCGATTATAAATACCTTCGCTAATGTTGGTACTTTGATGATTCTCCCTTGGAATTACGCCCTTGCCGTTTTAGCAGTTTCGATCCTTCTCACTTTAATAAGTGGCCTTATTCCTGCTAGTGCAGCCGCCCATAAAGACCCAGTCATTGCTTTAAGAAGTAACGATTAATAAATTAAAGAGAATATATTCTCTTTATTTTAGTTGTTGATAAAATTTGTTTGCAAATGAAAATAATCCTTTTTATACTTTCAGTGTGAAAAGAAAAATTGTTATCGCTCCATACGAAGCACATCGCATCTTATTTTCGCTCTTTCGAAAAGATGATGTTTTCTCTGATACTAAATTTATAACCCTTGATGAATTAGTCGAAGGCTTAACTTATTCTTATTCTTTAGAGGCTGTTAAGTTCATTATTAAGAAACTCAATTTGCCTTTAAATGTTGCGCTTTCATATTTGAGAATTTTATCCATGCTTCCAGAGAAAGAAGTGGAAGGTTATGATTTTCTATTTTCTTTAAAAAGGGAATTAATTGAAAAGAAATTGTTTCTTAAAAACGAATTATTTAGCTATGAGCTCTCTCAAGCGGATATTGAAGTCTATTATTATTCTAAGAATAATCCTTTCTTAAAGAAATTCTTAAAAGATTATTCTGTTATTTATCACATAGATGAAGCCCAGAAATTGAACTACAAAGTATTTAGCTCTAACGATGAGCAATACATTTATGTCTACAATAAGATCGAACAATTGCTTTTAAAAGGAGTTAAAGCCAACAAGATTTTCTTATATGGCTTAACTGAGGAAGATAAAGCCATTATCGATAGGCTTAATTATAATTACGATTTCAATTTAAATAATGCCTATCGAAAGCACCTTATCGATTTACTTCCTTTAAAAAAGGTGATTGCTAATTTTGATGGCGAATTAGAAAAGAGCATCGTTGCTTTAGATGACAAAGATGAAAACTACGAGATTATTCTTTCTTTCTTAAAAGACTATTTTGTGGAAGGCATCGCAATAGAGCTACAAAAAGAAGTCTATCTAGAAGCCTCTAGAAGACTAACTTATAAAAGCGATTCTTTTAAAGAAGCGGTGAGAGTCATCTCTAAGCCAATTGTAGATGAGGATGAATATTTATTCATTGTTAACTATGCCCAAGGAGTGATACCAGTTTTAGAAAAAGATGATGATGTTATCGATGATGTTGATAAAGTGAAGCTTGGCATTCCAACTAGCGAAGAAAATAATGTTGCTACTAACGAAGAATTTGTCTTATATCTAGCGAATAAAGGACATATTTGCCTATGCTATCCTAAGAAAAATTATGCGAACAAATTAATGGTCTCGCCTCTAGCGACTAGATTAGATCAAAAAGACGATTTTAAAACAAATTTAGATGAAATATATTCCTATAAGGAAGCTCGTCTTGAATATGCCAATCTATTAGACATTAAGCGTAAATTCATCTATGAGCATCCTCTTTTAAGTAGTTACGCCTCTAAACTAGTTATTCCTTACATGGAATATAACCCGTTCTTTAAAGGAGTAAAGCATTATAGCGATATCAATGTCATTAAACTAAGCTATTCTAGTCTATCTAGCTATCTTAAATGCGCCTATAAATATTATTTAGATTATGTCCTTAAGCTCGATGATTTAGAGCCTCCATTTAATCTGACTCTTGGCTCTTTAACGCATAAAATATTGGCTAATATTGATAGCGATTCCTCATTTGAGGAAATCTATGATAGAGCCTACGAATATTATCAAAAAGATTTCTCCATCCGCGACAAAATAATGCTAAGGCGACTTAAAGATGATTTAAAAAAGACTTTTGAATTCGTCAAAGAATATGAAAGTCATGTTGAAAACGGCTCATTTTTACGCGAAGAGCCTTTCTCAGTTGATGTTTCAAATAATATCAAATTAGTCGGTGTTATCGATAAAATCATCTACAGCGGAATTGATAATCGCTTAGTGAGCATTCTTGACTATAAAAGTGGCTCAGAAACATTTAAAGAAGAAGATGTCCAGTTTGGCTTATCGCTACAACTACCTATCTATTCTTATATCTTTAGTCAAGATTCTCGCTTTAAAGATAATGAATTAATTGCTATCTGCATTGAAAGAATATTTTCTGAAGATGCCGATAAATTTGTAAGCGATTCTAAATATAAAGCCGGATTAAAAATATATGGCGAATATTTAAAGAATAATGATGCTTTAACTTCACTTGATACTAATATGCTTCCAGGTGAAAATAGTCAATATTTTAAATATCTATCTAATGCGGACACAGCTAATTATCCCGCGAGAAATATCTCTCATATTCACGAAAAGGAATTCTATGAAAATTTAGAGAAGATATCGCATCAATTTCTTCTAGATGTCGGTTATAGCGTGCTCAATAACAACTTCGCAATCAATCCAAAAATCTATAAGGGAGATAATATTGCTTGTAAATATTGCTCATATCGCGATATCTGCTTTAGAAATAATAATAATTTTGTCGTTTTATCTAGTGAGGAGGAAGAAAATGATGGCGATTAAATTTAGCCTAGAACAAGAAGAAGCCCTCCTTTTTAGTAAGGGCAACACCTTAGTAAGTGCCTCCGCGGGAAGCGGTAAAACAGCTGTTTTAACCGAACGCGTATTTCGCATTTTAAAAAGCAATGTGCATTTAAATGAATTATTGGTCTTGACCTTTAGCAATCTTGCCGCCCAAGAGATGCGCGATAGAATACGAGGGAAACTTATAGATGCCAAGCTATTTGAGATGGCTTCTAATGTCGACGCCGTCAACATTCAAACTTATGATGCTTATGCTTTATCGCTTGTTAAAAAATATGGCAATAAAATCGGAGTATATGGGCAAATTAAAGTTGTCGATAAAGCTCTTATCGACTTAGAGATAAAAAAAGCATTGAGGCGCATCATCGATAAGCATTATGAAGCTGAAGATGATGAAGTTATTTCATTAGCGTATGAATATTGTTTTAAAAGTGATGATAATCTAATTCAATTTCTAGTAAGCACTTATTCTAGGATTGAAAATATTGCTGATAAAGATAATTATCTTTTGAATTTCATCGCTAATTTTTATGATAGTGATAAAGCTCATAAATTTGTGGATGAATATTTTCTAAAATATCGAAAATATCTTAATGATTCTTTAAAAACGGTGAAGTTTTTTGACAACATCAAATATGTTGAATTGATGATTCCTTTCTTAGAGGAATTATCTAAATATGATTCTATTGAAAAGCTATATGATTATCTAAAAGAATATAAGTATCCTAAAAAACCTCGAAATGTCGATGAGGATATCACAAACTTTCACACCAATTTGAAGAACAATTTAAATACTTATTTTGCTCATCTAAATTATCCAAATAAAGAGGCCATCGTTAATAAGATTCTTTCATCAAAGAATTTTACTAAGACTATATTAAGACTATTAAATGAATTAGATGAGGAAGTCTATAAATTTAAAAAAGAGCACGGAGTATACACATTCCTTGACATTTTTAAGATGGCGATGATGATTGTTAAAATCCCTTCAATCAATGAAAAGCTAAAGAAACAATATAAATACATCATGGTGGATGAATATCAGGATACATCCTCCTTACAGGAAGAATTTATCAATTGCATTGCAAATGATAATCTTTACTGCGTCGGCGATGTCAAGCAATCGATATATCGCTTTAGAAATGCTGATTGCACCCTTTTCCAAGAAAAATTTCTTAATTATAAAGAGAATAGAGGCGGAAAGCTAATTACTCTATACGATAATTATCGTTCTAGAGAAGAAGTGATAAATGATAATAATGCCCTTTTCTCTAAACTGATGAATATTGACAACACTGGATTAGATTATATTCATGACCACGCGATGAATTTTGCTCAGAAATCATACAGTCAGTTAAGCGATAAAAACGCCAATTACAATCACGAATTCCTTCTTTATGAGATGCAAGATAAAACTAAGCTTCGCGGAGAAGTTGAAGCAAACTTAATTTGCTTAGACATCATCAGCAAAATAAAAAGTCATCTCCAAGTGCAAGATGGTTCATCTATGCGAGATATCAAATACAGTGATTTTGCTATTCTTAGCTATGCGAAAACCGATTTTAATATCTATCAGAAAGTATTTAATAAATATGGCATTCCTTTATATGCTAATTATGATCAATCCTTAAGCGATAATGATGTCACTTTAACATTTAAAAACATCATCAAATGCATCGCCTTATATCTAGATAATAAATTTGATAAAACATTTGATCATTCCTTTATCTCCATTCTTCGTTCATTCCTCTTTGAGATTGCTGATCAAGATATTGAAGATTTCTATTATAAGAAAAATTATTCTGACTTTGAGGCGTATTCTATTATTGAGCGCATTGCTAAAGAGGCTAAGAAGCACAATTTAGTTGAAATCACTAAGATGATTATCATCGACTTTGACTTCTATGAGAAGCTTATCAAAGTAGGGGATATTTCTAACAATAAAGAATTAATCAATTATTTCTACAATGTAGCCGATATGATGGACGCGCTTAATTATTCTTTATCTGATTATTCGCTATATTATGAAGAGCTTAAGCAATATGATATCGAGCAAACCTTTAAAGGCAGCGACTCAAGCATCGATAGCGTCAACCTTTTAACCATTCACGCCTCAAAAGGCTTGGAATTTAAATATGTCTATTATGTTGCTTTAGCTAATCGCTTCCGCTTTAACGATGGAAGCTCTAAATTAGGTTTTGATGTCGATTATGGCTTTGATTTATATTCAAGAGCATCTGGAGAAAGCTATTTCCATGAATTCATCTCGAAAAAGGAAAGACTCGCCCAAATCAATGAGCAACTTCGCGTCTTTTATGTCGCTTTGACTAGAGCAAAAGAAAAAGCCATTCTTCTAATAAATGGCCCTAAATATGAAAAAGCCAAAATTAAAGATAGTTTTTCTAAAATCAATTCCTATATGGACTTCCTTAAATATGCTGGAGCGTCTTTTCCGAGTCGAACTATTAGCTTTAATAACGAGCAACTCGATAAAGTGCATAGCGACACTACCTTTAATATTGAAATATTAGATAGCTACAAGTTTTTAAAGGATAAATATTCTCCATTAAGGATTTCTAAATCTAAAAGTGACGATGCCTCTAATGAGGCTTTAGAGCTAGGAAACAAGTTCCATTATTATTTAGAACTCGTCGATTTCTCTAATAAAGACACCTCATTTATTAAAAATGAAAAAGATAAGGCTATCATCGATAGATTCTTACAACATGATATCTTTAAAGAGGCTAATAAAGCGAAGGTATGCCATGAATATGCCTTCTACGATGAACTTGAAGATGTCAACGGAGTAATTGACTTACTTCTTATCTATAACGATCACATCGACATCGTGGATTATAAATTATCGAAAGTCGATGATGAAGCCTACATTAGACAAGTTCGTTTGTATAAAAATTATATTTCTAGAGTGAGCGATAAAAAGATAAATATGTATATAATTTCTATATTACATAACAATGTAGTTGAGGTTAAATGATGAAGACGCTTCTAGATTTAAAAGATGATCAATATCCCTTTACCGGCGTTAATCATGTCCGTAAAGTTGTTAGATGCATTCTTTTAGATGAATTTAACAATGTCTGCTTAGAACATGTCTATGACGATGATGGCTTTGGACCGCGCGATTATTATGAAACTCCGGGAGGAGGAGTAAAAGAGGGAGAATCTTTGCAAGAGGCTTTAAAAAGAGAAATCGAAGAAGAAGTGGGCTATCACATCGAAATAATTTCTGAACTCGGAAAGGTGAAAGATTATTACAATCTCATTGAAAGAAGAAATATAAATTATTTCTTTCTTGCGAGAAGAAAAGAAAAAACTCATCAAGCTTTAGAAGAAGATGAAATTAAGCGCATCGAAAGCATTATTTGGGTCGATATTGATAAAGCTATTTCCCTTTATAGCAATATGCAAAATGTGTTGGTTGGTCGACTTGTAAAACAAAGGGAACTGCCAATTCTAAAAAGAGCAAAAATTGCTTTACAAAAGCTAACTAAATAGTTAGAATTAACTTCGCTTGGCGAGTATGGTGAAGAGGCCTAACACAGCCGGCTGTGAACCGGTCACTCACGAGTTCGAATCTCGTTACTCGCCCCAAAATTGATGAAATTTCCCCCAAAATCTTGCCCAAGGAAGCATGATGAAATGGAGGATTTTTTGTTTCTCCACATTTTCGCTTGGTGAAAGTGTTGAATTTATCGAGGATTTTCTGCTATGAGGTTAGTGAATAAAGTGGAATTAGTGAGTCGTTAGCATTTTTTTGATGAACAATTATCAATAGAGATCTCAAAATTTTCAGCACTGAAGTTTGTCCTCTCTAGTCCCTTAAAGCAATCATAGTCTCCATGGAATGAAGTATTTTTAGGTGATTTTCACTCATAAAACCTGATCCACTACTCAAAAGAAATAACATAAATACTCTCACTTTATGTTTCATTGATGGAATGAAGGGTACTCAGAGATAAGAAAAGAAGCGTCTTAGACACTATCTTTCGGTTTTTACATATTTGAGTGGAGAATCATACAAAATTTTCCTGTTATCGTTTATCGTTTAATGGTCTAAAACTGTTATGATGTGACCCGTTGTCAAGCACTAACTTACTAAAGTTCTAGGAGTAAAGAAAAAAGTTGGTAATTTTTAACCATGATATAATGTTTTTGTCAAACAAAGGGTGTTGGAGTAACTACTGAATCTTTGTTTGACGACACCT
>CAVDXG010000019.1:0-19902 GCA_963612925.1 Coriobacteriaceae bacterium
ATCTCGAATCTTAAAGATGTACTGGAGGTCATAAAATGATTGATCTTTCTAAAATTGCAAGCGCTAGTCTAAAAGTTGGCACATTTATTTTATCTTTAAATTGCTTGGCAGGCTTTCTGGCCAAGGTAAGAGATCTTTTATCGAGATATTTATCGACAATATTTCTATAGATACCAAGTTCTCTAGCTATCATTCTTTTTGAACAGCCAGAATTGTGCAATTTGATGATTACCGCTTTGCCCATAAGTTTTAACACCTTTCTAAATCCTCCTAATAAAAGAAGGATAATTTTGAGTGGCTCATTTTTCAACCGGCGCGGGTTAATAAATGGTCTACTTTTAGACTAGCGCACGCATTGTGTTTAAAAGCAAGTTGGGCTATGAATGGGCTTAAAATTTGCTACGATATCACTTGTAAATGATAATCTCATGAGCTATGTTGCAGAGCGTGTAACAAACAATGTCCTTGATGATGCTTTTAAAAATGTCCCTAAAAACTTTAATGGTTTAGAAATCTTTATAATCACCAATTTACTTTATTTATCGCCAAAAATATCGTATTATTTTGGTGATAATTATGAAATGAGGTGTTTTTTATGAGAAAGGTTTTCGATTATTCAAAGCTTGTTGATAGGAAATTTGACAAGGAAATCATCAATTACATCGGTCTCATCCATGAGTTCAAAGGAAGGCAACAGCTCTACCTTGAACAAAAGAAAGGAGATTTAGATAAGCTCGTCGAGATATCGAAAGTTCAAAGTACCGAGGCTTCTAATGAAATCGAAGGAATCGTCACTGCCAATCAAAGACTTAAAGAGTTGATGATGGATAAGACAACTCCTAGAAATAGAAGTGAGAAGGAGATTCAAGGATATCGCTATGCATTAAATATGGTTCATGAGAGCTTTGAATTTATCCCAATTAAGCCGAGCACGATCCTTCAGCTTCATAAGGAAATGTACCAATTTCTCGATGTCAGGTTCGGAGGAAGATTCAAGGATACTCCTAATGAGATTGATGCTGTATATCCTGATGGGACTAAAGTTATTCTCTTCAAGCCTCTAGAGCCATATGAGACTAGAGAAGCCATTGAAGATATTTGTGAAGAATACGACAAGGCAATCAACAAATACAATGTGGATCCTTTGATTGTTATCCCAGTCTTCATTCATGACTTTCTTTGCTTCCATCCATTCAATGATGGAAATGGCAGAATGTCTAGATTGCTAACAACTCTTCTTCTTTATAGAAGCGGATACGTCATCGGAAAATACATCTCGCTTGAAAAGAAAATCCAGATTACGAAGCCTGAATATTACGATGCCTTACAGTTAAGTTCTAGAGGTTGGATAGAATCAGAGAATGATAACACGCCATTCATCAAATATCTATTAGGCACAATACTTGCCGCCTATCGAGATTTTGAAGAAAGAGTCGACATGGTCGGACATAAGATGTCGGCTTTAGAGATGGTTGAGAAAGCCGTGAAATCCAAGATTGGGAAATTCACCAAGAATGACATCATGGAGCTATGCCCTGAAATCGGACGAGGCTCTGTCGAGCAATCGCTTAAGGCGCTTTGCCAAAAAGGCATCATCAAGATGGAAGGAAGCGGTAGAGCCACCTTCTATCATTTAAAATAATGTCTGTTCTAAATACATTTTAGGAGACTTATACATTATTTAAGATATCTATAATCATTTAAGAAAGCTCCTCTAATACCTCTGTAATTCATTAGTTAAAAGGTATATGAATCTCCAAACTAGTTCGTTTATCACCAAAATTTGATTAACTTTTTGGCGATAATTGATTCTTTTTAACATTAGCAGCATGAGGATGTCGCGGAAAATATATAAAACTAAAGAATTCCCTATTTTTACCTCTATAGGTTTTTTAAGTGTTATAGCAAGGCTATAAAATTCATTTCATATCAATAATATTGCCAAGATTTAATCAATCAAAGCATTTTTAGAATAGCTTTCAATTTGGCTTTAACATAAATACATCGATAACTTTGAGTATGTCTTGATTTTTTGCGGGGGGGGGTAAAATAACTTCATATGCCTACTAGGCGTAATAAAAACTGGGCTAAAATCCCAGCACAAGGAAAAGGAAAAACATATGAAAAAAATCAAAAATCTCGCTGTAATTGCCCTTTCAATTTTCATGCTTGTCTCGTGTGGGGAAGAGAATAGTTCATCTTCAAAAGACGGAGAGGTGCCCCCTTCATCAGTAACTAGCGACTCATCAAATGATGAAACAACAACCATCCCTAGCGGTGAAGAAACAACTCACGAAGTAAATGAGACTATATGGAAGGATTCTTTTGAAAAACTCAATAACATTACACTTGTAGGAACGAAAAAAGAAGATTCTTCTAATGTCCGTGTCTTAGAAGTGACAGAAAACGCCCTAAAGATGACTTCAGGCAACTATGTATCCATCACGTCTAAAGAAAGCGATGGGACTTATCGTTACGATTATATTTCTTCTGAGGATTTGTGGAGGAAAACGAAAACTGATGATGATTTTGACCTTGTTTTTGAAAATTACACTTCAATGTTAGCCTTTGGAGATTCCTATTCTTCATTCACATTTGATTCTGTCAAAGGGGTATATTCTGCCGCTACGGTGACAAGAAGCATTCAAGGCACAATTCACGAATTCAATAATGTTGAAGTTTCTTTTGAAAACGGAAACATTAAATCAGTTGTATTTGACATCGAGGAAAGTGACGTTGAAGTACATTATGTCTGTGACAAAGTAGGAGAGACTGTAGTTACATTTCCTGATGAAAGTAAAATTAAAAAAGAACAAGTTGCTGTAGATGAGACAACATGGAAAGCTGCTTTTGCTAACATTAAAAACTGTTCTATTACAGAAAAGGACGACTTTTATAATAAAGATGAAACTGAACCATGTGCTAGAATGGTTAGTGAGACAAAAATTACAGAAAACGGTTTTTACATTTACATTGAACAACCCGGACTCAAACAAGAGGTTTATGTCGAAATAGTTGATGACAAGGCATACGTGTATACCGAGCAGGATGGAAAATGGACTAAGCGAGAAGATGAAACTTGTCTTGATAATTATGACGTTTATAAATTGTATTTCGATTTTAACACTTACTATAGCTCATTTACTTATTCTGATGGAATATACAAAGCTAATTCAATTACACTCACATTTAATGGAATTAATGTAGTAGAAGTAACCGATGTTAAAGTTTCATTAAAGGAAAATCAAATATATTCAGTTGCTTATAAATACCAATATTCGTTTAAATCCGATTCCGATGAAATAATAAATGTTATTCAAACCGTTAGCGTTCACGATTTTGGGACAACAAGTTTTGAATTCCCAAAAGTTGAGGCATAACACTTCGAATTCTTGACTAACAACCAATCAACTAAACTCTTTGATAAGAAAATCAGAGAGTTTTTTAACTCTTTAACATTTAATGGGAAGAAATAGAAAGTTGAAATGTAGTATTTAGTTCCTAGTAATTCTTTTAAATAACAAATTGAGCTTCTGTCAGTAATGGTAGACGCTTTTTCTTCAAGACTTAGGGGTGCGAAATTACATCAAATGTTGTGTTTCAAGACATATTTGCAAATAGGATTTATAATGGTGCTCTCAGTCGTTTTTCTTTAACTTAATATACTTGTTCTTATTGCTAGTGAAAAAAGGCAATATCTAATTAACTAATACTGGGGGAAATAAAATTCACTAGCATTGTTTATATTTAGATTACCGCCACCAATGGCTATTCTGCACATTTTTGCGCACCAATTTAAATTTTATTGTATACTTAATACATAAAAGTGTGCGTTTGCACAAAAATATGTAATAAGGAGTTGGTATTTATGTATATTGCTAGAGAATCGTATTTAGAGAAGCTAAAGAGTTCCATAGGTAACGGAATGGTCAAGATTATCACAGGTCCTAGAAGATGTGGAAAATCATTTCTTCTATTTCACATATTCAAGGACTACCTTCTTTCCATCGGAGTAAAGGATGAGTGCATCATAGAGATGTCACTCGATGACGATAGTAACATCGCCTACCGGGATCCTCTAAAGCTTTCTAACTACTTCAAGAGCATGGTGGCTGACAAGAATTCGAAGTACTACTTTCTCATTGATGAAATCCAAATGTGTGAGAAAGTTAAGAACCCTGCCTTCGATGGCGTTGAAACCGCTGACGGCTCTATTCCTCTAGTTACCTTCTATGATGTTTTAAACGGCTTTCTTCACCTAGAAAATGTTGAAACATTTGTTACCGGAAGCAACTCCCATATGCTTTCAAGCGATATCGCAACCGAATTCAGAGGAAGAGGTTGGCAGATTAGACTTCATCCACTTACATTTAAAGAATTCAAGGACGCAAATCTTCTAAGAGGGCTCGATAACCTCGCCTTATGGAAGGAATATTATCTCTATGGTGGATTACCTCAAGTCTTACTTCTTCCTGATGAGCCATCAAAAAGAGCTTATCTTAAAACTGTGTTCGATAGTACCTACATCAATGACATCATTGAGAGATATTCTCTTCGAAATAATTCAGCCATCAGAGATTTATTGAAGGTGATGGCTACGAATGTTGGTTCTCTTGTCAATCCAACTAAGATTGCAAACACCTTCAAAGCTGAGTTAAAATCCTCAATTCAACCTGTCACAGTTAGCAAATACATTGAACATATGAAGGATTCATTTTTGGTGAGTCAAGCTTCAAGATATGATCTCAATGGCAGAAAGTTCATTGGAGCTTCTGGCAAATGCTATTTCGAAGATATGGGGCTAAGATATGCAGCAGCTGGATTTGCTAGAAAGGACCAAGAATCTCATTATATGGAGAATATCATCTATAACGAGCTCATCTACAGGGGTTATAATGTCTCAATAGGACTCATAGTAGCTTTTGATCATTCTGGTGGTAAAACAGCAAGAATGAATTTTGAAGTCGATTTCATCGCTGAGAAGTTTGACAAAATTATCTACATTCAATCCGCGATGTACATTCCAGATGAAGATAAAATGAATCAAGAGCTTAGACCACTAAAGTTAGTCAATAACGCCTATAAGAAAGTTTTGATTACTAAATATGATGGGGCTGGAAACTATGATGAGTTTGGAATACTTCATCTCAATCTCTTCGATTTCTTACTCAACATAAATTCTTTAGACTGATACAAAGGAAATTTTGCGTTTTTTTGGATTATGCTGCTAGTAACTGAAAAAGGTAATATCTAATTAACTAATACTGGAAAATTAATTTTTAATGATGAATTCTAAGTTCTTAAGTCCATTAAATTTCCGTAGCTGTTTAAAACAATCAAATTTAGCCATTTTAATTTTAATTACTTAGCCAGCACAAAGTACATCATAATTACAATTTACTATAAATATCAATAATGTTCAGTATTATTGACACATCTATTATTAATGTTTAGAATACTAATCGTTAGGTGAATTTATGAAAGATAATCAAATATTATTGCCGCCTCTACAAAAATATCTTCAAGAAATGGGAAGAAATTTTAAGTTGGCTCGTCTAAGAAGAAATTTAGCAATGTCGATTGTGTGTGAAAGAGCAAATGTTTCTCGCGCTACATTATGGAAAATAGAAAAAGGCGACTCATCAGTCTCTATTGGCAATTATGTTTCAGTTGCTCATGCTATCGGAGGATTTGAAAAAGATTTCGCCAAAATTTGTAGCGACGATGCCTTAGGGAAAACTTTAACTGAATTAGCTATCATCACTAAAAATAGAGGGAAAAGATAAACTATGGAGAAAATTTACGATTTATTTTTAGACGATGAGAGCACTCCTATAGGTAAACTGTATGCCAATTTTGATAGCGAAAAAGAAGTGTACTCTTTTGAATACAACGAGCTTTTCATATCTAAATATCTAAATTTCTTTCTTGATCCAGATCTATATACTTACAAAGGCAGACAATATCCAAATCATAAATTAATGTTTGGTTTTATATCTGATTTAATGCCGGATAGATGGGGAAGAACATTACTTGAAAGAAGCGAAAGAGCAAAAACTAAAAAATTAAATCAAAACCCCAAAAGGCTGTATGAAATCGACTATTTAATAAAAACTTTAGACGTTTCAAGAACTGGCTCAATTAGAATAAAAGAAGAAAATGGGCAAGATTTTCTAGCACCACCCGAACAAGGCATTCCCCCTTATGTTTCGCTAAGAAAATTAGAGCAAGCATCGCTAGATTACGAAGACGATTTCTATAACGATGATTTAATTCAACTCCTTTTAACGCCGGCCTCTTCATTAGGCGGTGCAAGACCAAAAGCAAATATTTACGACACAAATGGCGAACTATACATTGCTAAGTTCCCATCAAAAAAAGACGATTACGATGTTGCTCTTTTTGAAAAGGTAGTAAATGAACTTGCTAGAATGTGCGATATCAATGTTCCATCTTCTTTATTAGAAGAGAAGAAAAATAAATATGGTTCAATCTATTTATCTAAGCGCTTTGACAGAAACAAAACTGAAAGGATTCATTATGCCTCGGCCATGACTCTTCTCGGTGCGAATGATGCAGATAAAGAAAAGCATTCATATCTTGAAATACTCAATTTAATAAATTTAATTTGTAAAGATGCTTGTAAAAACAAAAAGGAATTATTTAAAAGAATAATCTTTAATATTTTAATTAATAATTGCGATGATCATTTAAGAAATCATGGATTTATTTATAGAAATGGTGAATGGTCGCTCTCTCCGATGTTTGATGTAAATATCTCACTTGATAGTTCGATACATGCTTTGAAATTTGTTAATGATGATGAAGGAGATATCACTAATATATACGAGGCGGCTAAATATTTTAATTTCGATAATGTAGATGTTGATAAAGAAATTAAAAAGATGTCAGAAATAATTAATAATAATTTTGAAAAGCTAGCCAAGAAATATAACTCAAAAGAATCGGAAATAAAACTATTAAAAGCCATGCTAAAAACTTCGGAGTAATTAATAGATGATAATTCTCGTATAGACGATTAAGATGAATGATATTTTTCTATTGAAGATGTTGTCACTTTTTGCTTGAAAGTGTAGATAGTAGAAAATAATGCTCTAATAAAATTGACATATTGAGATTAATCTAATCTATTCATTGCTCAAAGCAGTATCTTTCAAGATGCTTTTACTATAGTTTAAAGCGAAAAAGTTAATGAATAATCTTGATGAAATATAGCTAATTTTTTGCCTTAATAAAAGCGGTATCATTCAATGCGTAATTATATTCATTTTTCTTATTACAAGTATATAAAAATCTACTCAGTGGCTTATACAAAAATATTAACTAAATAATGTCAATAAAAGGAAAATAATCTTAAATATCGGTCATAAATATATAAAAAACTAATTTTATATCAAAGCCGACTACATAAAATCTCACTATTAAAATTAATAGTTTTTTAAATAAATGTAAGCGGTTTTATAATTATGGTATGTTAAATAAATTTAACGCCGCATATTCAGAAGATTTGTCTCTTTTTGAATGCGGGAAAGAAGAGTGCAGAGTTGATAAAAAAATTGTTAACGCTGCTAAGCCTTATCACTTATTTCATTATATTTTAGATGGCAAAGGATATTTCGAACTTGATGGCGTTAAATATAAATTAGTTAAAGATACTATTTTCTTTATTCCTAATGGCGTGTCCGCGCGTTATTACCCTGATCCAAATGACCCTTGGGTCTATGAATGGCTTGGCTTTAACGGAACAATCGCCAACAAAGTTATTGAAGGCATCAATCTTTCATCTAAAAATCCCATTATTTCTTGTAGCAATACTGACCTTAGAAAATATTTTAATTCTATATATCTTAGATACGCCGATAAGGGACAGTTAGATTTGAAATGTCTAGGAATGATGTATGAACTCTTATCGACTCTTATCGATGCACTCGCTAGCGAAAAGGAAAACGCTTCTTCAAAAAGAGTGCTTGTTTTACTCGCTCAAGAATTCATCAATAACAATTATCAATTTCAAATCAAAATCACCGATGTTGCTAAAAATGTGAATGTTTCAGCTAATTATCTCGCCAACATATTCAAAGAAACTTTAGGCGTGTCCACGAAAGGATATTTGACCAAGGTTAGAATGGAAAGAGCCAGCGCCTTATTGTTGAGCTCTAAATATAACATTCAACAGGTTGCTCTTCTTGTCGGATATAAAAATCAACTCCATTTTTCTGGAGAATTTAAAAAATATTACGGAGTTTCTCCAAAACAATACATGAAAGGAACGAAGAAATGAGAAAACGAAGTCTACTAGTTTTAATGGGAGCTCTTAGCTTACTCTCTAGCTGCGGAGATGGTTCTAATTCTAACACAGATGATGGGGCTCTCTTCCAATACGACAATAGTGAAATCACTGAAACATTTGGGAGCAAAACCAATACTGAATCGCATGCTTACGATACTTTAAATGTCAATAAAGTCGATACCGAACTTAGAGATGATTTTGCTTTTGGAGTCGACGCTTCGATGACTCAAGAAGTCGAAAAATGTGGTGGCGTCTATTTCAACAAAGATGGAAAAGAGCAAGATATCTTCCAGATTTTAAGAAATGCTGGTATTAACTTTGTTAGATTCCGCCTATGGAACAAACCTTATACAAAATATAGCAAAGCCTACGGCGGAGGAAACAACACAGTCGACGTCGATTTAGCGTTAGCCAAAAGAGCGAAAGCAGCTGGCTTAAATGTCATGATCGATTTCCATTACAGCGATTTCTGGGCTGATCCAGATCAACAAAATAGACCTAAAGATTGGGGAACGCTTGCGCAAAGTGAAATACCTGACGCCATTAAGGAATTTACAGTTAACACCTTAACGACCTTTAAAGAGGCTGGTGTCCATGTCGATGCTGTCCAAATTGGCAACGAAATCAACAACGGTATGTGCGGTTATGAAATTGATTGGAATAATTCTGAAACCGCCTATGATGAGATGTCAAAAATGCTGAAAGGTGGAATAGAAGGAGCTAAATCCGTTTTTTCGGATGTTAGAACTTTAATTCACCTCGCCAACGGAGGAAACAAAGAAGAATTCGAAAACTTCTTTGTTGCCATGGATAAACGCAATGTCGATTACGACATCATCGGAGCCTCTTATTATCCAAACTTATCTGGCGATCTTAGCGAACTACAAGCAAACTTAGATAATGTTTCTCAAAAGACAGGAAAACCAGTTATCGTCGCGGAAACTTCCTGGGGATTTACAACTGATTACAACGATTACACCGCGAATCAATACACAAGTGAAGATGAAGATGTTGGAGGATATTTAACTTCCGAACAAGCGCAGGCGACTGAAATTAGAGATATCGTCAATATCTTATCTAATGTTCCAAATAAAAAAGGTCTTGGAATCTTCTATTGGGAACCAGGCTGGCTTCCTCTAGAAGGAGCCTGCTGGGCCACCAAATATGGACAAGCATATCAATATGATGGCGAAGACGGCGGACATGCTGACTATAAAGATGGGTTAGCGACTTGGTCAAATCAAGGACTCTTCTCATATAGCGGAAAAGCTCTTTCCTCTTTGTATACCTTTAAATATTTAAAAGAAGGATTCAATCCTCATGAAGAAGTGTCAATTAAAGCTAGAAACACTAGCGTTGAATACACTTTAAATCTGGCTGAAAAAGAAACTCTTCCATCCACTGCCAAAGTGGTGACTGATTTCGATGCGATTCGAGACGCTACTGTCGTTTGGGATGAAAGTGCTATTGAAACAGTAAAAACTAAAGGCACATATGCCGATTTAAAAGGCGTTGTCGATGGAAAATATGAAATCAAAGCGACCGCTCATTGCATTGAAAACTTTGTCAAAGATCCGGGCTTTGAAAATCAAGGAACTACTGACACTGTTAAAGATCCTTGGGCTGTTGAATATTCCACCCCAGAGAATGATAAAGTGGTGAAACTTGATAGAAAGAAAGACATTAGAAGTGGAAAAACTGACCTCAACTGGTATCACTCTTCTAAAGACTTTACTTTCAAAGTGAAACAAACAATAGCTAATCTTCCAGCCGGAAATTACACCTTGACCACCTACATCATGGCTATCGCTTATAAGGAAGTAGCTCACACTAAACTTAATCTTTACATTTCTATTAATAATGGAACTCCGTTGCTTCTTGATTTAGCAAATGCTGACTATCTAAAAGGTTGGTCATCTGGCTATCAAGCTTGCACGATTAGTAACATTGTCGTTCCAGAAGGTGCAACAGCTGAAATTGGCTTAGAAGGCGCGGCTAAAGCGAAAGCTTGGGCTCATAACGATGATTGGGAGCTTGTGAATACAAGTAATTAATAATATGAAAAATGAATTTGTAGTAAATATTATTCATCGGTTAGAACTTTCTCCAGAATATGCCGAAAAAGCGCTTGGGAAAAAGGAAGCTAATAATGTTAGCAATGAATCGTTTGATATTTTCCTTTTCCAACAAGAATGCGCTCATAAAAATAATCTAAAAACGACTATTCAATTAACATATGCCTCTTTGTTTTCTGATGAAAGCATCAAGATTGCCAAAGAGCATCATGAAAAATATGGTGATGAAATTGGACTTTCCTTATTAGGACTTCCTTGCAAACAATTTAGAGATAAATATCACACTGAAGATTTTTGCATCTGGATGTTTGATGAAGAGCGAAAGATGGAAATTATCGATGATGTTTTCCAAATGTTCTACGAGAAATTTGGCTTTTATCCAGAATCGACTTCTTCTTATTTCCTCGATGCTTTTTCACTCAATTACATCCATAAAAAATATCCATCCGTGAAATGTGCAGTTGCCACATGCTGGGAAGAAGGTCCAAAAGCTTATCACACCTGCAATAATTCTTGGTATACCTTCCTAGATGGAGGACCATGGAATCCGTGGATTCCTTCGAAAATTAATTCTCATTGTCCAGCCTTTAATAAAGATGATGACTGCGGCATTGTCTGCATACCTCATCTCTCTAGAGACTTATTAGCTTGTTTTAACGGAAATGGATCGAATTTTGGCACCCATCCTCAAAATGTTTTACGAGGGATGATTTATTACGATGATAATGGACATATTGAATATCCTTATCTATATAACTTAATCGATGAATATCGACATCTTGGAAAATATAATGACGGCTTTTCCTACAATATGATGTTTGTCGGACCAGGATGGCTAAATAAACGCGGAAGATGGGAATGCTCATATGAACTATTAGCCCAATCTTATGAAGATGGAATGGCCTATTATGGAAAGCTTAAAAAAGCTGGTCAATTGTTAGACCTCACGATGTCAGAATTCGCCACTTATTATCGAAAAAGACATCCAAATTACGCTCGAGGGGAAGTTGCTTTATGGAAAGACATCTTATATGGCTCAAATAAACAATATCTTTGGTATGTTGATCCATATATGAGAACTTGCCTTGACTTCAATCAAGGCGGAGCGATGATTGACCTTAGAGCTTATGCCGCGCGAATTGAACAAAAAATTGGCATCGGCACAAAACATGTCTACGATGCTTCTTATCCATATCTCATTCAAGCTAATTATCGGGCCGGATATTTCACTCACTATGCCGGCGCGGGAACAATTAAATCCTGCAAGGTGAGCTATAAGGGTGAAACAACTGATTTAGCTCTTTGTCGAACAATGGCTAAATTCGAGAAAACCTCTAACGGAATTAAAGTTACTGCTAATCCCGTTAGTTTAAAACTCGCTGGGCAAGATATCTTAATTCAATCCGTCTTTGAAATAGAGGAAGGCTCAGGTGAGATGAAAGTTTCTCGAAATCTATTAACTGATCTTAATGGTGAAGAAGTCACAATTGAAGAATATATGACTGGAGCCTTTGGGCTAAATGAATATCAAGATGATATGACATCATTAACTCTCGGGGTTGATGATGCTTCACTTAAATACGGATATTTAGGTCGAAAAATTGAACAAGTAGGCAAATTTGCTTATGTAAATATTCCACCTATTCAGACGCGAGTCGAACTAAAAGGGGAAGATGCAAAATTATGTGTTGAAGAAGGAATCGCCTTTTCACCTGTCTATAAACTTTCCGCTTCTAAAACACTTAAAAAAGGAGGTCTTGTAACATGGCTCAAGCTAGCAAGGGTAAACTAAATTTTAGATGTCCTTCTTGTTTTATGAAAGATATTGATATGGATATGTTTTTCGATGAAGAAAAACAAGAATATTACTGTCTAAGATGTGGTTTTCATGGGACTTTAGAAGATGTCCTTAAATATAACGAAATGGCTAAATGCAACTACAAATATCTTAAAAAAAGAGTGGTCTCATTTAATGAAGATAACGAACCAATATCTCTTAAAGACCACGAAAGGGGAGAGCAGTGATACTTGGCATTGATGTATCTACATATTTTGAAGAGAAGAAGGCTAACGCTCATTACTTTTTAGCTGGAAAAGAAATCGATCCTTTAAAAGTGTTTAAAGATAACGGAGTAACTCATTTTAGAATTCGCATCTGGAATGATCCTTATAGCGAAGATAAAAAACCTTATAAAGGTGGCACTTGCGATGTATCTAATTTCCTTAGACTTGCTAAGTTAGCCACTGAATATGGCTATAAAGTTGTTCCTGATTTCCATTACAGCGATTTCTGGGTTGACCCTGGAAAGCAATTCATTCCAAAAGCCTGGGCAAATGAAAGCTATGAGTCGCTAGTTAATAAAGTCAATGAATTCACAAAAGACACTCTTACTAAATTAAAAGAAGAAGGCATCGATATTGATATGCTTCAAATTGGCAATGAGATAACTAACGGCATGCTTTGGCCAATTGGAAAGCTCACTGATAATGGCGAAGGAAAAAGGCGCGGTAATTACGATAAATTATGTGGACTTCTTAAATCCGGCATCGCCGCGGCAAAAGAGGTCTATCCTAACGCGAAAATCATTCTTCATCTAGAAAGAAGTAGCGACGCCTTAGTCTACCAAGAGTTCTTTGAAGAGATGGAAAAGCACGGCGTTAATTATGATGTCATCGGAGCTTCTTATTATCCTTATTGGCATGGCTCATTTAAACAATTATTCGCCAACTTAGATGCTTGCAAAGAAAGATTTAAAAAAGAAATCATGATAATGGAGTTAGGTTATGGCTTCACATTAGAAGATTACATCTTAACTAATAATGGCTCACCTCATCTTGTGATAAATGAAGAAAAGCTAAAAGAGATGAAAGAAGCTCTGCCTTATCCCCTTAATGAGGAAGGACAAGCTAAATTCATCGAGGAATTCTTATTGCTTTGTAAGAGCCACGATGTAAAAGGCGTCTTCTATTGGGAACCATTATGGATTCCTGGTGAGGATATATGTTGGGCATCATCAGTCGGCCAGCAATATATCAATGAGGTTGGAAAATCTCAAAGAAATGAATGGGCAAACCAATGCTTATTTGACTATAAAGGTAACGCTTTAAAAGCTCTTAATAAATTCAAAATCTAAGGAGAAATAACTAATGAAAAAGAATTTAATTACTCTCACTCTCGTGCCACTTATGCTGACTTTAGCAGGGTGTGCGAACAACTCATCGAATGAAATTACCATCACTATTTGGGAAGATGAATCCAACATCGAGATGGTGAAAACATTGACCGATGAATATTTAACCAAATATAAAGCCAACTACCCAGACGCAGCAACTCTTAAAATCGTCTTTGAAGAGCAAACTGAAAAATCCGCAGTTGAAAAGATGTCGACTGTGGCCGCGGCTGGGCAAGGACCAGATATCGCCGCGATCACTCATGATACAATCGCGGCCGGGGTTGCTGATAAACTTTTAGCCCCTGTCTCATATGATCAAGCACTTACTTATCGAATGAGCAAAGAAGCGATGAACGCTGTCACATATAACGGCGTAGTCTATGGTTATCCAATTACTGCTGAATCGATGAGCATCATGTATGATAAGCGCGAGATCAGCGCCGAAGAATTATCTAGCTTTGATAAACTTTTGGCCAGCGGAAAGAAAATTGCTTGGCAGATGACTGGAGATGATGTCGGTTATTACACATCCGGACTTTATACCGATGCTGTTATCTTTGGAGAAGATGGAAAAGATTCTACCAAAGTCAATTTAGCGACGAGCAAAGCTGTTGATAATGTCTATTCTTTCTTCCACGATTATGGATCTTGCTTTATCGATGCAACGCCTGAAGCAGCCGTCTCATATGTTAGTAACGGCACCGCTGGTGCTGTGGCTCTTGTGTCTTCGCCATTCATTTTAGCGAGCATGAAAACGGCCCTAGGTGATAATTTAGGCATCGCTAAACTTCCAACCATCAATGGCGAATCGCAAAGGCCATTCTCTGGCTATAAAGCTTATGCGGTTTCCCGTTATTCCAAAAACGGCGTTATCGCTCAAGATATTTGCAATTTCTTAACTTCCTATGACTCGATGAATTGGAGACTTGTTAAAGCTGGTTATCTTCCAGCTTGTCCACTTGATGCGACTGAAGACATCAAAGAATCCATCAGTGAAAGCGAGGAAGCCCAAATCTTTGCTTCTTCCCTTGCTGATTCCTTTACAATGCCAAACATCCCAAAGATGCAAGACTATTGGCGACCAATGAATAACGCGACTACCAAATTCTGGAACGAAAAGGATTCCTTAACTAAAGATGCGGTTAAATCAGCGTTAGAAGAAGCTTCTAAAACATTGCTTTCATAATGAGGTAAAACATGAATCCGGCGAAAAGAGAGACCAAATTTAGTTCACTGCTTCGACCTTTCCTTCTTTTTAAAGATACTTTTAATTCATCAAATACATACATGAAGATTGTTTTAATCCTTCAATGTGTGCTTCTTGGTCCTGGTATTCTTTTAAGCGGGGAATTAGAGTTAGGAATTATTTGTTTTGGAGTGCTTTATTTCCTACTTTTCGGTAGTGGATACATTATTTATGGCTACTTTAATAATAGCCTTAGCATATCTGTCTTTACTTTTGTTGTAGTTCTTATAATCTTAATAGCCTTGTCTATTGCTTTATGGTACTTCATATTCAATAGAACCGTTGTTGATGCCAGAAAAAGAATAAAAGGAGAATCATATACTTTCTCTTATATCGCTAGCGGAGTAACAAAATTCTTCACCTCCTTTATTAACTGGTGGAAAGAATACGACATTCAATATAAAGCGAGCGACGCTAAAGGAAAGACTTCACTTGTATTATCTTTCTTTGCCTGTGGCATACCTTTAATGATGATGAGGGAATATGTTAAAGGAATTATCTTTTTACTCATCCAAGTCTTAACGATTCTTTATTTGATTGCTCGAGGCTTTGCTGATATTCAAACCTTCTTCCTCTTAGGAGCGGAAAACAAATATCAAGCGCCTTTAATTTATGGCATCATCGCAATGGTTATCATTTTGCTATTTGCCTTTATCTATATCCTTAATATTCGACAAACTCTAATCGCGGTCAACGATTACAATGTTCATAAATATGGTTCTGATTTTAAAACTCAAATCAAAGAATTAGGCAACAAGAACTTCTATGTTAGCTCTTTAGTTGTCCCGGTTATTGGAGCAATCGTTTTTACAATCATCCCTCTAGCATTTATGATTGCTATCGCTTTCACAAATTATTCTAGAGTGGTATCTCCTGGCTATTCTAGCACCGCTGAGCTTGGTTTCCTTGAATGGGTTGGCGCGGATACCTTTAAAAGAATATTTAACGAAACTGCGAACTTCCAAGACTTATTATCAGTCTTTGCCTGGACGATCATCTGGGCACTTTTAGCTACCTTCACTTGCTATTTTGGAGGATTATTCCTTGCGATGCTATTAAACAAAAAATGCATCAAAGGAAAAGTTATTTATCGTTCACTATTTGTGGTGGCGATGGCTATGCCTCAATTCGTCTCATTACTTGTTATGAGAACGATGTTTGAAGATTATGGTCCGATAAACACTTTGATGATGAATCTAGGTTGGATTAGTGGGCCTATTGAATATTGGAAAACTGAATATCTAGCTAGAGCTTTAATCATCTTTATCAACATGTGGGTTGGTATTCCCTACTATATGCTTCTCATGTCCGGCTTACTCATCAATATTCCAAAGGATTATTATGAGGCAGCAACTATCGATGGAGCTAAGAAATGGCAACAATTTAAAAAGATTACTTTCCCTAATATTTTGTTCATGACCACTCCTATACTCATCACCTCATTTGTTAACAATATCAACAACTTCAATGTCATCTGGTTTTTAACAAAAGGTGGACCAGCCAATGAAGATGTTGGAGGAACAGCTGGGAAAACCGATATTTTAATCACCTGGCTATACCAGTTAACTATGAACCGCGGAGATTATAACTTTGGCGCGGCCATCGGCATCATCATGTTTGTGATAACTGCGACTTTATCTCTTATTATTTTCCGCCGCAGCGGATCGTATAAAAACGAGGAGGCTTATCGATGAAAAAAGATAGAAATAAATCTTTAAAAAGGTCTCGCATCATCGAGGCTATTTGGTCGAATGCTTTGGTTATTGTGCTCGCTTTAATTTGGATTATGCCAGTTCTTTGGATTATCATGGCTAGCTTCTCTAATCAAACAGGCTATATTTCTCCAACGTTTTTCCCATCTATTGAAAACTTAACTATCAATAATTATGTAAAACTATTTAGTGAAACTAACTTTCTAACTTGGGTTGGTAACACCTTGATTGTGGCCCTATTGAATACTGTTTTTACAACCTTATTTACCGTTTTGACGGCTTATTCGCTTTCTCGCTTTAGATTCAAAATGCGAAAGACTTTCTTAAACATCACTTTAATCTTAGGAATGTTCCCTGGCTTTATGTCGATGGTTGCAGTCTATTTCATCCTGGCAGAACTTAATTTGACAAACTCGATTTTCGCTCTTTTAGTCTACTATGTCGCTGGTGCGGGCTTGGGATTTTTCATCTGCAAAGGCTATTTTGATACTATTCCGAAAGATATCGATGAAGCGTTGATGGTGGATGGCTCTCCTCATATCGTCTCATTTATAAGAGTGTTCCTTCCTCTTGCTGCCCCAATTATTATCTACACTGCCTTGATGGCTTTCATGGCTCCATGGGCTGATTACATTTTGGCGGGATTAATTCTTACCACCGATACTTCAAAAACTGTCGCAGTCGGACTTTATGGCTGGATGGATACAAGCAAGATAAATAGCTATTTCACATTATTTGCCGCCGGGGCGACTATTGTCGCTATTCCTATTGTGGCGTTATATATTGCTCTACAAAGATTCTTTGTTGAAGGCATTTCCGCCGGAGCGGTTAAAGGCTAATATCATGAAAAGAAAATTATTGAATTTCTTATTATTTCTACCTCTATTAGCCTCATGTAGCTCTATTAGTTCTTCTAGTAAGCCTATTATTAGCTCATCTAGTAGTGAAGAAGTAGTAAATCCTTTATCGGTAAAGGATGTTGCAAGTCATGTCTATGAAGATGTTAGTTTAGACATTCAAAATTTAAATGATGAAGATTATTCATTAGCTAGCAATGGCGAAGGCATTCGCATTGAAGGTAAAAAGATTATTCCTTTTAAAGCTAACACTAATAATGAAGTGACACTTACTACCTCAAGTGGAAGAGTAACTACCTTTAAAGTGAATGTTGAAAATAGAGCTTACACTTCTAAACATAAAGAGGCGGAAGAAGATGAAGGCTGGTTTTCTAGCGTCTCTGTTGAACCTATTGCTTCTTTAACATCTTCTTTTGCTAATGGCATGGATATCTCTAGCGTTAAACAGCTATATGATAACGGACAACAATTCTATAACTCCGATGGAGTGGAAGAATCGCTTTTCTACATCTTAAAAGAAGCCGGAGTTAATTGGATTAGACTTCGACTTTGGAATGATCCTAAGGATGAATATATTGAAGGCGGGGAAACTAAAACTTTCCAATACGGCGGAGGAAACTGCGATTTAGACAATGTGCGTTGGATGGCTCATGAAGCGAAAGCAGCTGGACTTAAAATCTTATTAAATTTCCATTACAGCGATTTCTGGGCAGATCCAACTAACCAAATAATCCCGAAAGCTTGGAAAGATATTTCTAGCTCTGATGAGCTCGCTAAAAAGGTGCAAGAATACACCACAGAAGTGTTAAACGATTTAAAAGAAAATGATGCCTTGCCTAATATGGTTCAGATCGGTAATGAAACCTATGGCGGATTATTCTTACATAACCCAGAAGGAGTTAGTACTTCTCCAACAGGAGGAAGCCCAAACTATAGCAAAAATAAAACAGTTAGAAATAATGGAACTGAAGCCAAATATGATTTCACCGGTTCAAAAGATAGTAACACCAATTTAAGAAAATATTTTAAAGCCGCGATCGATGGAATCAATGCGGTGGATTCCTCAATTTTAAAAATGATTCACTTTGTGAAAGGATTCCTAGATCCTAACACCAGCATCAAATTTTTTAACACCTTTGACGATCTTGATATAGATGTCTATGGACTCAGTGCTTATTGTTATTACCACTGGTCTAACTTATCGACCTTAAAATCAGGATTAACTACCATTTCAAAAGCCTTCCCAACCAAGAAAATCTGCATCGCGGAAACCTCATATGGTTTTACCTATGAAACAGATTCTTGGGCAGAAAATACCTTTTCCAAAAGCGGAACAGCCCATCCGATTTCTGGCTATGATGCCTCCATTCAAGGACAAGCCAAAATAATTAGAGACGCGACTGAAGTTGTTTCTAATTTAGATAATGGCTTTGGACTCTTTTATTGGGAAGGAGCATGGACCCCAACTAAATTTTCTGGCTGGGCTGATATTAATAGCGCCAGTTCATGGGCAAACCAAGCATTATTTTCCTATAACGGAAAGGCTCTAGGTAGTCTTGAAGTTTACAAAAAAATGCAACCAACAACTTAATTTTCATTTTATTAACACAAAGAAAGGAAGAAGAGAAAAATGAAAAAACAATTACTGATCTTGTTCTCCACATTATTCCTATTAACAGGATGCGGGCAACAAGATAATAGCTCAGAAGAGCCATCTTCATCTGTTACTTCGAATACGTCTGAATCTAGCGAAGCAACTTCTAGCAGTAGCTCAACACCAGTTGAGCCTGCGAAAATTGATGTAACCATTAAAGTTACAGCCTCTGGAATCGATGAATATACTGGCAATCATTCTAAGCTATACATCAACTCCAATTTTGATTGCACTGACCCAGATCAATGGCTGACACATAAGATGAGCCAGAGCGCAGATGATGAGAACATCTGGACTTATACATTTAGTCAAATCGAAGTAGAATCTAGATACAAATACAACATTATCTATGGAAGCGATGAAGAGCCAGATTGGGCAAACGGCTTCAACAAAGAAGGAAGCGGTGATGAACCGATTACAGTTACTATAACTGAAGATAAGACAGTTTATGAAGTTGCTTGTTCGTTTAACATTCCAACAACAAAACACACCTTTAAACTTGTTTTAACTCCTCACATCAAAACTTCAAAAGATGCCGAAGATGAAGCATTTAATAGCGACACCTATGTTTGGATGTGGTGCTCTTCTAGTAATGAAGCGAAATTAACGAAAGATGAAACAGGCAATACTTGGACTTACCAAGTTACTGATTATGTTGGTGATGCGTTCCAATTCACACCAACCTTAGGAACATCAGCAGCTGCAGATTGGGCATATCAATATGGAGCGTATAAAGATGATGGAACTTGGGAAAAATGGGAAAAAGCATCATCGATTAATCTTACCGGAAACGAAGAATCATATTCTTACGATATTTGCTTTAATGGACAACCTGCCGAGCCTAGCGCTGATGTGGAAAAAGTTGATGTAACTT
>CAVDXG010000020.1:0-18557 GCA_963612925.1 Coriobacteriaceae bacterium
CATTTTAAAAGGGACAGCGAATTTTTATTCCCCCTTTATTTGTAGAGAGCCAGTTAAACGAACTGGCTGAAAGAGGGGGGGGCGACTTTCAATAGCCAGTTTTTTTATTACCGCATGAAAAGGCAATATCTAATTGCTCATACGATACCATTTAAGAGGGGCACTCTGTTTTATTCATGTTCGATTTTTTGTAGAAATTAAATATATTTCATGTCTTACTTATTGTTGCCTATCCAAAGTATCAATCAACGTGGAGCATGTTCTCATATTGCTCCACGATAGATTTCATAGAAATAGAAAAGCTAGCCAAGGAGGCTGGCTATTTTCAAATCGATAATTAATTAAGCGAAATAATTTTTGAAGTTATCAAGTTCGCTAAGCTTCCAATCTTTATGCGCATTATCGACAATTTTAAGTGCATCAACATATAATTCTTCTTCAACTTTTGCTCTGGAAGCTAACGCTCTTTTCATCGCTTTAGGTTTTCTAGAATTAGCAAATTCAACTTCTCCAAGCGATTCATCAAGCATACCAGCAATTAAGATATAAGCTCTAATGGATTCCATCGATAGATCGTTAGAGATAAATCTTCTCACTGCATCATTGACTTCTTCATCATAATATTTCTTAGCTTCTTCAAGAGGTTTAGTAACGATAGTTATGTATAGCTTTTGAGCGGTTAATCTATAAAGCGTGGCCTTTGATATTTTTTCAGGTTGTTCGCACATTTTATCGATAAGTTTTAATGCTTCTTCATAATCTTTGTTGCCTAATTTTTCATAGACAGTAATCAAGTTAAGAGAAGCGGTGAAATTGGTGATTTCATCGAAGAGTTTAACTTTGCCATAATCTTGTCCATTTCTTTGGGCATCTTCAATGCGAAGAAGTTCATTATAAGCTTCGACATTGACTTGTTTTGAAATTAAAGTTAAACGATATCCATCAGTCATTGAGTCAAGCTTAACTGGCACAAAATTGTAAATCGCCATCATCGATGAAAGAGTGATGATGATGATTGCGGCGGTGCCAATAGGAATTAATGGACTTGTGGAGTCGATTCCTTTATTTGAACCTAAAGTGTAGAGCACTACGCAGGCGATGAGTTCAATAACATATAAAAATAACGGGAACCAAACATATAATTTTGGATTAGCTTTCTCTTTTTTAGGGGCAATAACTGTTTCACCAGTTAGACCATCAAAATCTTTAAAGTCGAATTTAAATTTGCCATCTTTTTTCGTCCAGCAAAAACCAAAAATATTGAAGGAAACAATCGAATATCCTCCGATGATAGCACCTAAAACATGTCCAAGTTCTAAGCCAACTGCGTTGATAAGAATTCCAACCACAATAGTTAAAATTGCAAAGACATATGGATTAAGGAATGTCGAACCAAATGATTGATTATAAGATTTAAACATGTCGCTTACTAATGTAAAGCCAATGATAAGAGCTAAAGCAATCATCAAGACATAAACAATCAAACTAGCAATATCTTCTTTTTTCATAAAAAACTCCTTCAGAGGGCAAGATTAAATATCTTTATAACATCCTCTTTATTTAATGGTTGGATTGACTTTTGACCAACCAAACGTGTGCCATTATGAGTCAATCTATCCGCGATAAGAGGGATATCTTCTTTGTTTATACCTAGTTCAGTTAAGGAAGTGGGCATACCAATCTTTTTGAAATAATTTTTCAAAGATTGTATAGACATTTTAGCACTTCTATTTTTTTCATCACTAGAAAGTTTAAAAACCACTTCGCCGAAATGAGCAAACTTATTAATGTCAGACTTATAACAATATTCCATCCAAGCTGGAATTAAAACCGAGAGTCCAGCTCCGTGAGCAATACAATTATCATAAGCGCTTAAAGCGTGTTCAAGTTGATGAATGCTCAACATGTAGTTTTTGCCAATTGAAGTAAGTCCGTTATGCGACAAAGAGCCAAGTATCATCATTGCTCCTCGAGCATCGTAATCCATAGGATTAGCAATGCAAGCTTGGCCAACTTCAACCATTTCTTTGATGACGCTTAAGGCTAACTCATCAGATATTTCATATTTTCCACTTGGGCAAAAATATCTTTCCAAAGAATGGGAAATGATATCAACTATTCCGCAGCCAGTTTGATATTTTGAAACCGAAAAGGTTAATTCAGGATTTAAGATTGCAAAATTAGGTCGAATTAAATCGCTATTAAAGCCTAGTTTTAATCCTTCGCTATCATTAGAGATGACGCAAGAGGAAGATAATTCACTTCCGGAAGCTGCTAAGGTGAGAATAACTCCAATAGGTAATGCCTTATTTGGTTTAGCGATATATTTATTAAAATCATAAGGATCGCCATCATAGAAAAATGACACCGCGATTGATTTTGCGCAGTCGATGACTGAGCCACCTCCAATAGCTAAAATGAAATCTATATTATTTTCTTTAGCTATAGCAAGACCTTCTTTTACAGAATCTAAACTAGGATTTGCTCGGACATTTTTAAGAGTAAAGAATTCAATATCATTTTCGCGTATTGATTTCGCTACTCTATCAAATAGCCCGCTTTTAAAGACTGAACTTTTTCCTAAGACAAGTAAAACTCTTTTAGCGCCTTTTTCCTTTAATATTTCGCCAACTAAAAGCTCTTTGTTTTTTCCAAAATAAATTTTAGTTGGTGAAATAAAATCGAAATCTATCATTTGCTTTTACCGTGAAGTGGGTATTGATCCACAAAATAAGTCCAAATAGGAGAAAGTCTTTTTATCAATTGAGTTTGCTTTTCTTTATTAGAATTGTTTAGCCAATAAGCCATCTCTTTTGAAAAAATGGAAGCAATATATCTTGAGATATAATTCAAATATGTTAGAACTTGTTCGTTTTTATACGCTTTTAAATATTGAAGAGTTTTTTGATAAAAATAAGAATAGAAAAATTGCTCTATCTTATCGCTTAAATAGGAATTAGAAACCGCGAGCAAAAATGAACGATTGGCGTTGATATAAGCAATTAATGGCTTAATCAACGAATCAAAATCGTGAGGTTTGCTATTTGAAGGAATCTTTTCTTTTAAAAATATCGATTCAAGAACATCGCCGATATCGCGGAAATGATAATAGAAAGTTTGGCGATTGGATTTAACGCTACTAGAAAGCATCACCACATTGATGTCATCAAGTGGCACTTTCTTCATCAAATGCTTTAATCCTTCGCGATATTTTGTTTCTATTCTCATAATTTTGTAAGTTCTTTGGCGATACTAGCTCCTAGTTTGGCGTTATTAAGCACTAATTTGATGTTAGATTCTAATGAATCTCCATGCGTTAATTCAACGATTGTTTTAAGTAAGAATGGCGTGACATCTTTTCCGGAGATATTTTCTTCCTTAGCTTTTTCTAAAGCCTCATCAATAACTTTGTTGATAAGAACTGGATCCATTGAATATTCTTCAGGAATTGGATTAGCAACTAAAATTCCGCCTTGAAGATTGTTATCTCTTTTAGCTTTAATAATTTGAGCAATCTCTAAAGGAGAATTGACAACATTTTCCATTTTAATTCCGGATTGGCGGGTGTAAAAGTCGGCGAATTCATCGCTTTGATAAGAAAGAACAGGAACACCTTTAGTTTCAAGAATTTCTAAAGTTAGATTCAAATCTAATATTGCTTTAACTCCAGCGGAAACAACTGTAACATTGCTCTTGCTGAGCTCTTCTAAATCAGCAGAAATATCAAAACTTTGTTGAGCTCCTCGATGAGCGCCTCCGACTCCGCCGGTGACGAAGACTTCAATTCCGGCTTGTGCAGCTAAAATCATCGTTGAAGCAACCGTTGTAGCTCCATAATATTTTTTGGCGTAGACAATCGCTAAATCGCGTCGAGAAACTTTCTTTATACCTTTTCGTTTGCCAAATTCTTCGATTTCATCAGGGCTCATTCCAATGATTGGCTCGCCATCAATAATTCCAATGGTGGCCGGAATTGCTCCATTATCTCGAATTGTTTTTTCCACCAATAAGGCTGTTTCAACATTTCTAGGATAAGGCATGCCATGAGAAATGATTGTCGATTCAAGGGCGACAACTGGTTTATGAGCCAACAACGCTTCTTGTACTTCTTTATTGATTCGCATATTTTTGTTTCCTTCTTAAAATTATTTTATTTTGAATTGCTTGAGCAAGAAAAGTTAATCCTATGTATGATGGAATTGGTAGAACAATGCTAAGCAATAACACATACCAATTATTTGAGTTGATTGAATTATATTCAATAGCAAAGAAACTTTCGCGATTATTCGCTGGATCATAGATTGCAAAATAATCGATGAGGAAGAATATTGAAACTAATAAAGCAATTGCCACGACTAAGACTCGTCGATAGATATCATATGGCCAACAAATAATTAATAAAGTGAAGAAGGAGATAATGGTGAATGTGATGACGGAAATAGAGGTCGCGGCTTCAAAAGAAAGTAGAGTTTGGTTGGTCCAGCTCACAATAAATAAGCACAACGCGGTCACATATTGAATAATTCCGCCGGGAAGAGACATCGTCATGATGTTATCAAAGAATTTGTTCTCGATTTTTTCTTCATTTGGCTGCAGTGAAAGGAAGAAACTAGCAAAGCCAATAGTAAGAAGTTCCCAAATGTACATATTGTTTGTCTCGAACGGATAACGAGTATCACCTTTAACACCAATCCAAGAGACAAGTAAAAATGTAAAGGTCATGAGAATAGCGAAAATGGTTTTCACTAAGAAAATTGAACACGATCTTTGCAGATTATTAATAACTCTTCTTCCTTCTGCAACAACATTTGGTAAAGAAGAAAAATTCGAATCCATCGACACTAAATGAGATACCGCTTTGGCGGCGTCGCTACCATTAGCCATAGCAATTGAGCAATCTGCAGTTTTAAGAGCTAAGATGTCGTTAACCCCATCGCCCGTCATTGCTACAACATGTTTAGCTTCTTGCATCGCACTGATTAAAGCTTCTTTTTGCTCAGGTGTAACACGACCAAAAACAGTGTAGCTATTAGCAACTTCTTTAACTTCGTCTAAAGACATTCCTTCTAAAGAAATGTATTCTTCCGCTCTATCAACTCCGACTCGAATTGCGATCTCGCTCACAGATATTGGATTATCACCAGAGATGATTTTTATTTGAACGCCATTATTTTTAAACCAGGCGATATTTTGATAAGCATCTTCTTTGATATGCTCTTCTAAAACGATGATCGCAGTAGGGGTAATTTTTGGCTTAAACGATGTCTCATCTAAACCGCAAGAGGAATAGCCAAGCAAGAGCACACGATAACCTTGCTTTTCATATGCTTCAAATTTCTTATCAATACTTTTATCGTGTTCTAAGAATTCTCTGGCGCCTAAAGCAAAACATCGGCCATCTTTTAACATGGTCGCAGAATATTTTCGGGTGCTAGAAAAAGGAAGAGCTGAAGCATAATCAATAATCTTTTTATTTTTTAAAGCATTTTTTAACGCCGATGCTGTTGCGTTTTCATCTTTTGTTGATGCAACAAGAGTGGCTAAAATCTCCTCGATTTCTTCCTTGCTAGTTTTAGATAGAACAAAAATATCTTTAAGCGACATGCTTCCATCAGTGATAGTCCCAGTTTTATCTAAGCAAAGCGTATCAACTCGGGCTAAAGTTTCAATGCAATAAAGTTCTTGGACAAGCATCTTCTTTTGAGCCAAACGGATAACGCCGACCGCCAAAGTTAAAGATGTTAATAAATACATTCCAATAGGAATCATGGCGAAAATTGAACTTGCAAAGGAGATAGCGGTGTCTTGATAGAGATCTCCTTCAAATTTGCCTTGAAGAATATAAGTAGTTAGCATCATGATGCCTAAAACTAAGACGAAAACGCCGATGATTAAAAATATTTTTTTAATCGAACGCAGAATTTCAGATTTAGGCCTTTTGAATTTTTTGGCTTTTCTTTGAAGTGAAGCTGCATAATTATCTTTTCCAACTTTAATAACTCGAACTTTCGCAGTACCGCTGGTGACATATGAGCCGGAAAAGAGAGTGTCGCCATACGCTTTATGAACATTTAGCGATTCACCAGTAAGAAGTGATTCATTGACTTCGATATTACCGTCGACCACTACAGAATCAGCGACAATTTGATCGCCTAACTTTAAAACAACAATGTCGCTTAAGACGATTTCATTGGCTGGAATCTCGACTTCCTCGCCATCGCGAATTACTTTCGCGGTTGGATATGAAACAACTTTTAATTTATCTACTTTTCTTCTTGCTTTAATATCTTGAAATAAGCCGATGCCTATATTCAATAAAAGTAAATAAAGTGAAATTAACTTTGTTGGGCCCGCTCCAACGATAATCATGTAAATAGAAATTGCGAAAATGATGATGTTAAAAAAGTTAACAACATTATCTAAAAAGATTTTGAAATATGTCTTAGTGACAGTTTTTGGTATTTTATTGACCAAGCCATCATCATTTCTTTGCTTTATTTGTTGAGCATTTAAACCTAAAAGAGGGTTAGTGTTAATAACCTCAACCTTCTTATTTTCTTTGTTAATTTTGGACATAAATACTTTATAAGTATAATTTCATACACTGTAAAAGTAAATTGCAGAAAATCATTTGTTTCTCTTACTTTTGAAATAACTTTTGATTATTTCACTGCATTCTTTTTCTAAAACTCCAGAAGTAACTTCCGGATAATGATTTAAATTATCTATTTCATACATATTGTATGTTGTGCCTAGTGCTCCGCCTTTTAAATCTTTCGCTCCATAGACAACGCGTTTTATTCGAGCCCATAAAATAGCACCTGCACACATCGAGCAAGGTTCTACAGTTACATATAGTGTTGCTCCAACAAGTCGCCAGGACTTTTCTTTTTTGCTCGCCTTTCTAATCGCGTTAATTTCAGCGTGACTTGTCGGGTCGAAAGTAGACTCTCTTCGATTGTAAGCTCTAGCGATAACTTTATTGTTTTTTACAATAACGCATCCTACCGGAACTTCGTCTTCTTTTAAAGCTTTCTTAGCCTCGTTTAAGGCTAAAGCCATGTATTTTTCATCGATGTTAATCATAATAATAAACCACCGCACATAGTCTAGATACTTAAGGCTGCTATATTCCTATCCTGACCTGGTTCGTAGTAAACGTATCGCGATGGCTTTATTAGATTAACACTTTATCTTATTTTTTTATAGGCTTAATGTATTCAAGTCCGCCCATATATGGACGAAGAACTTCTGGAATTTTAACGCTTCCGTCTGGTTGTTGCATTTGTTCAACTAGAGCTGGGAAGATTCGAGAAGTCGCAAGTCCTGAACCATTTAATGTGTGGGCGTATTTAACTTTTCCAGTTTTCTTATCGCGATAGCGAATCATTCCGCGACGAGCTTGATATTCGTGAGCAGTGCTAACAGAAGATACTTCTTTAAAGATGCCAACACTTGGAATGTAGACTTCAATGTCGTAAGTTCTTGCCATCGAAGCAGATATATCGCCGGCAGCTAATTTAGAAACGCGGAAAACAAGTCCAAGTTTTTCAACAAGTGAGCAAGCTTTCTTAACTAATTCTTCAAAAGCTGGTAAATCACCTTCTTCAGTGGTGTATTGGAACATTTCAATTTTGTTGAATTGATAGCCGCGAATCATTCCGCGTTCTTCAGTTCGATATGCACCGGCTTCTTTTCTATAGCAAGGTGTATAAGCAAAATATTTCTTTGGAAGTTCATCTTCGCTTAATATTTCATCGCGATGGAAATTGACCAAAGCTGTTTCAGCAGTTGGAAGGATGAATTTTCTAGGAGTAACATTCTCTAATGAGAATACATCATCGATGAATTTCGGGAATTGTCCGGCGACATAGCCTGATTCATAGTTCAAAATATGAGGAGGAAGCATGAATTTGTAGCCGTCTTTTAAATGCTCACTGATGAAGAAATTGAGCAAAGCCCATTCAAGTTGAGCACCAAGTCCGGTGTAAACCCAAGTTCCATGTCCGCTCATCTTGGCAGCTCTTTCATAATCGATCAAACCTAAAGATTCGCATAATTCCACATGGTTTTTCATCGGGAAATCGAATTTCAGAACTTTTCCGAATTCGTGGATGACTTTATTATTTTCTTTTCCACCAGGAAGAAGGTCATCATCAGGTATATTTGGTAAAGGCATCAAGAAATTTTTGATGTCCTCTTCAACTTTTACGAGTTCTTCTTCATCAAGTTTTGAGTTGGCGGATATTTCTTTAACTTTTTCAAATATCGCTTTGACATCGCCGCCATTCTTTTTAACTTCTGGCACCGAGGCGGATAATTTGTTTCTTTCCTCTTTAGCTTTTTCCACTTTTACAAGCAGTGATTTTCTTTTTTCAACAAGTTCTAAAAATGGAGAAAAATCGACTACACAGCCTTTTTTAGCCAATTTTTCCGCGATGAGGGTGGGGTTTTCAATGATAAGTTTTTGATCAATCATAATCTTTGCTCCTATCTATCAATTTTTGATATATTTTTTTCAAATTTGTTCCTGTTTTTTTAATGCTATTAGCTTTAGCAAAATTATACGCTTCTTCAACATTAGATTTAATCTTTCCGTTCATATATTTAACTATGAGCTTTATGACTTCCTCTTCACTTTGAGCAACATAAGCATGTAATTTTTCTAATATCTCTTTATTACTCTCTAAAGGAGATAAAGCGATAATCTGCGTTTTGCTCGCTCCAGCATCAAGAAGCGTCAACGGAGAATGATAATTATTCTCAATTGATAAATAAATTGAAGCTTTATTCATCATTGAAGCGTAGATTTCATCGTTTGCTAAAGGACAGAACTTTAAATTTTTTGGGCTTTGTAAACTCATCTTACTCGTGTGTGATATTTTCCCTTTTCCAAAGAAAAAGAATTTATATTGTGGCACATTTTTAGCTATTTCTTCGAGTTGACGAAGAACGAATTTATTTTCATATGAGCCAACTGCGACGACGAATTTAGAATCCTTTTCGAGCTGATAATAGTTATAGAAAATATTTTCTTCTAATGGCGATTTAAGTTTAAAGCGTGAAACATCAACACCTGGGCTAACGATATAAATTGGTTTGCTGACGCCTTGTTTTTTTAACAATTGCAAGCAATAATCATCGCTTACAAGTATGGCATCTACCGAATTAAGAACATTTAATTTTTTTTGATTTAAAGGAAGGATTCTAACAGTTTCATCCATTTCGCCATACAAGGCAGAAAAGACAACTGGGAGTCCTTCGCTTAAGCTATCATAGATCTTCTTTTCATCGTCAAGAGAAATAAAATGAATTAAATCGTATTGGTCGATTAAGTTAAGGGCGTATTCAATATTATTAAGCTCAAGTGATTGCCTAATATTTTCTTTTAAACGCGCGCCTTCAAAATTGTCATTTTTTTCTCTTGGACGATAATAAAGACAGATTTTCATTTTTATTCAGCTTTTTCTTCGCTTTCGATAGGTTCAACCGATACTTCTTCAGTTACTTCATCCTCTCCAGAAATGTCTTCGTGAGGAATGATGGTAATTGAAGATACGCGTTGTTTTTCATCATCAAGGCGAATCACGCGGACACCTTGAGTGTTTCTTCCGGCGATCTTGATTTGTTCAAGAGGCATTCTGATAACTGTGCCTCCATTGGTGATCATCATCAAATCTTCGTCGCCTTTCACCGCGCGCATCGCGACAATTTTGCCGTTTTTAGAAGTGACATTTAAGGTGATGACACCTTTTGCGCCTCGGTGGGATTGTCGATATGTTTCAAGAGGTGACATCTTGCCATAGCCATATAAAGTGATAACTAAGATGTTGTCACCTTCAAGTGAGGTGGTTAATCCGATGACAAAGGCATTATCTTCTAAATCCATACCTTTAACGCCGGCGGCAGTTCTACCGATTGGACGGACTTCGCTTTCGTGGAATTTAACCATTTTGCCTTTGCTGCTAGCTAAACCGATGATGGAATTTCCGTCTGTGCGTTTAACATCGAGCAATGAATCGGTTTCTCTTAAAATGATGGCAATCTTGCCGTTTTTCCTAATCGATTCAAATTCGCTCAATTTAGTTCGTTTAACAACACCTTCTTTAGTAGCAAAGAATAAGAAGTGTTCAGGGTTGTAATCATCTAACGGTAAGATTGAGACAATTCTTTCACCTTTTTCAAGGTTGAGAAGGTTTTGGATAGGTAGACCTTTTGAAGTTCTACTTTCTTCAGGAACCATATATCCTCGTAGACGATATACTCTACCTAAATTTGAGAAGAACAAGATGTCGGTGTGAGTTCTAGTGTGAACCATGAGGTTAACCGAATCTTCCCCGTTGGTGGAAATTCCTCTAACTCCACGGCCTCCACGGTGTTGAGTTCTGAATGTTTCGGTGGTCATTCTCTTAACATAGTTGTTCGTAGTTAAGACGATGACGATATCCTTTTGAGGGATTAAATCTTCATCTTCAATAGTTGCTGCATCATCGCTGATTTCAGTCATTCTTTCATCAGCGAATTTCTCTTTGAGTTCGAGAAGTTCTTTGACAACGATGTTGGTGACATGTTCTCTAGATGCAAGAATGTCGTGATAGTTAGCAATGTTAGCTTCTAATGTAGCTTTTTCTTCTTCAAGTTTTTCTTCTTCTAGACCGGTGAGTCTTCTTAAGGTCATTGCAAGAATAGCTTGAGTTTGAATTTCACTGAAACCATATTTCTCCATCAATTTATGAGAAGCATCTTCTGGAGTGTCAGCCGCGCGAATATCTTTAACGATTTCATCGATGTGTTCGGTGGCTTTTAATAGTCCTAAAACGATGTGAAGTCTAGCTTCGTCTTGTTTTAATAAGAATTTTGTTCTTCTTTCAACAACTTCGATTTGGAAATTGAGGTAGTGAAGCAAAATTTCATTGATTGGTAAGATTTTTGGAGCTCCATCGACAAGGCTTAGCATGATGACTCCCATGCTAGTTTGTAATGAAGTGAGCTTATATAGTTGATTTAAGATAACTTCTGGAATGCAATCGTGACGAACATCGATGACAACGCGAACTTTTCCTTTGGAAGATTCATCGCGAATATCGGTAATGCCTTCGACAACTTTATCTCTAACTAAATGAGCAATGCTTTCCACGAGGGTGGCTTTGTTCACTTGGTAAGGAATTTCAGTGACGATGATTTGCTTTTTGCCGGTGTGTTCATTTTCTTTTACTTCCGCACGTGAACGAATTACGATTGAGCCAGAGCCGGTCTCATAGGCTTCTTTAATGCCGGAACGGCCTAAAATCATCGCGCCGGTAGAAAAATCAGGGCCATATAGATAGTTGGTCATAATTTCTAACGGAGTGAGATTAGGGTTTTTCGCTAACGCCACGACGGCATCAATTGTTTCTCCAAGGTTGTGAGTTGGAATATAGGTTGCCATACCAACCGCGATACCGTTTGAGCCATTGACAAGAAGATTAGGGAATCTAGAAGGAAGAACACTCGGTTCTTGCTCGGTTCCATCATAGTTATCAATAAAATCGACAGTATCGCATTTGATGTCGCGAACCATTTCCATCGCTAATTTAGTCATTCTCGCTTCAGTGTAACGGTAAGCAGCAGGTTCATCGCCATCGACAGAGCCGAAGTTACCATGGCCATCAACGAGGGTATAACGCATTGAGAAAGGCTGAGCCAATCGAACTAATGTGGAATAAATAGCCGCGTCGCCGTGCGGGTGGAATTTACCCATAACATCACCGACGATACGAGCACATTTCTTATAAGGAGTGTTTGGAAGAATTCCAGAAATGTACATATCGTAAATTACACGTCTATGAACCGGCTTACAGCCATCGCGAATATCTGGAATAGCACGGGCAACAATGACTGACATGGCGTAGTCTAAGAAGCTAGATTTTACTTCTTTGCTCAAATCAGTGTCTTGAAGTCCTGGAACAATGCCTTCTTCGATTCTTTGCAATTTTTCTTCGTCTACTGGAGCCTCTTCGTCGACTCCATCGAATTTCTTTTCTTCATCTGACATAGTTAATTTCCTCCTTATTAAATATCAAGGTTCTTCACAAATTTAGCGTTCTTGTGAATGAATTCTTTTCTAGGCAATACTTCATCGCCCATGAGGTCGGTAAACACTTTATCCGCTTCGATGGCGTCGCTAAGTCTAACGCGAAGCATTTTGCGAACTTTTGGATCCATAGTTGTCTCCCAAAGTTGTTGAGCATCCATTTCACCAAGACCTTTGTAGCGTTGGAACGGATAGCCAGGTTTGAGGTTTAATTGTTTTTTGATGACATCTAACTGTTCATCGTTATAGGCGTAATATTGCTTGCCATGATATTCAACTTTATATAAAGGTGGTTGAGCAATATAGACATATCCGCCTTCGATGAGTTCTTTCATATAGCGGTAGAAGAATGTTAAAAGTAGGATTCGAATGTGACTACCATCAACATCGGCATCGGTCATGATGACAATTTTGTGGTAACGAATTTTTTCAATGTTGAACTCTGGGTCGACGCCGGCGCCGATAGCGGTAATCATGTTGCCGATTTCAGCGTTAGCAAAAGCTTTATCGATAGTAGCTTTCTCAACATTTAAGATTTTTCCACGAAGTGGAAGAATTGCTTGAGTGTTTCTATCTCGACCGTTTTTAGCAGAGCCTCCAGCGGAGTTACCCTCAACGATATATAATTCGCAGATGCTCGGGTCTTTGCTTGAGCAATCAGCTAGTTTACCAGGAAGAGTGGTTAATTCTAGACCGGTGTTTCTTCTAACGGATTCACGAGCATTTCTAGCCGCAATACGGGCCTTCGCGGCGGTCAAAAGTTTGTTCATGATTATGTCGGCGGTCTTTGGATTTTCAAGGAGGAATTTCTTCAAGTGCTCGCCAACGACTTGTGAAACAATCTTTCTTACTTCGCTGTTGCCAAGTTTGGTTTTAGTTTGTCCTTCATATTGAGGGTTTGGATGTTTAACCGAGATGATGCAAGTCATACCTTCTAAGAGGTCGCTTGTTTCAAAGTCGTCTTGATCATCTTTTAAGAATTTGTGGCTTCTAGCGTAGTCGTTTAGCACACGTCTAATCGCCAAGCGGAAACCTTCTTCGTGCGTTCCACCTTCATGGGTGTGAATGTTGTTACAGAAAGAGAAAACAGTCGCGTTATAAGATTCGTTATATTGCAAAGCAACTTCACATTTGATGTGACCTTTATTTTCTCCGCCGTCTTCATAGATTCCACGGCCTTCGCAGTAGATAACCTCTTCCATGATTGGACCTTTATTCGCGTTGATGTCTTTGACATATTGAATAATTCCACCTTCATAGCAGTAGGTTTCACTTTTTCTAGTTTCTCCGCGGTCATCGTTGACGACAATTTTTACTCCACGGTTTAAATAAGCCATTTGTTTTAAGTGGTCGCAAATGACATCAAAATCATAAATTGTGGTTTCGGTGAAGATGGTATCATCTGGCTTAAATGTAACGGTGGTTCCAGTATCTGAGCAATCTCCAATGCGTTTCAAATGCTCAAGGGGTTTGCCTCCGCGACCAAACTTAATGTAGTAGACGCCACCAGCTTTATGGACAGTGACTTCTAACCATTCAGATAAGGCGTTAACAACTGAGGCGCCGACGCCGTGAAGACCGCCAGAAACCTTATATCCGCCGGATTCACCAAATTTGCCACCGGCGTGAAGAATCGTAAAGACGGTTTCTACGCCTGATAAACCGGATTTAGCAACAGTGTCAACAGGAATACCACGACCATTGTCAACGACGGTAATTGTGTCACCTTTATTAATTGTTACTTCAATCTTGTTACAATAGCCTGCGAGAGCTTCATCGATTGAGTTATCAACAATTTCCCAGACTAAGTGGTGGAGTCCTGGTGAAGCAGTTGTACCAATGTACATGCCAGGACGTTTTCTGACCGCTTCTAAGCCTTCTAAGACTTGAATGTTTGTCGCGGTGTAATTTTCATTTGCTCGATCTTCTTTTTCATCGAGAGGAACATCGACTTCGATGGTGTCATCTCTAACATCATCTAGCGAAGATAGTTCTTTATCTTTTTCTTCCATTAAGCATTCCTCCTTGTAACTTTATGCTCTTTAACTTCATATATCGAAGCGTTTTGGATATTGGTTTTGGTGGAAGTTATGAATACTTGTTCAAACTTCCTTAGGAAATCCACCAATTTAAGTTGATGAACTTCATCTAGTTCAGACATCACATCGTCGAGAACAACGATTGGTTTGGCCTCTTTTTCTTCTATCAAGAAGTAAGGGGCAAGTTTTAAGGCGATGACCGCGATGCGGTTTTCACCTTGACTAGCAGAAGTAGCGATGTCTTTTCCATCAATGAACATCTTTATGTCTTCCCGGTGGATTCCTATCTGCGTAGCTTTGTGTTTCTTATCGCTCGCAAGTGTGCGCTCGTACGCGCGTGTTGCTCTTTCAATAAATTTGTCATCTAATTGAGCAAACGGCTCGTATTTAAGCTCGGCTTGATATTGCTTTTCCATCAATGAATTGATGATTTTTGTTAGAACGCGATTGATTTCGTAGATATAGGCTAATCGATATTTATCAATCAAGTAGGAAACATCGATTATTTGCTTAGTGATAACACTAAGTTGAACATCATCAATTTTTTCGCATTTAAGAACGGCGTTTCTCTCTTTGAGAAGTTTCTCGTATTTTATGAGATTCTCAAGATAGATTGGCGACTTCTTCGATAAATTGATGTCGAGGTAATTCCGTCTGTTTTGTGGTGAGCCTAAGAAGAGTAAGGCATCTTTTGGCTCGAAGGCAATGACATTTAGTAGCTTTGATAGTTCGCTCAGCTTTCTAATTGGTTTATTGTTGACCAACAGCTTTTTGCTATTAGGCGTCAATACAGCCACGATATTTTTCTTTGTGGCTTCTAGTTCGACTTCAGCTTCAATCCTAGCAAACGGCCGTTTAAACATTATTAACTGAGATGTTTCAACGCTTCGGAAGGAGCGGGCTATCGATAAGAAGTAAATTGCTTCTACGATATTAGTCTTCCCTGAACCGTTAGCACCAGTGATAATGTTCAAGCCTTTTAGGAAGGTTAAATCTAAACTATCATAATTTCGGAAATCCCTAAGAACGAGTCGATTTACAATCATGAGATTTAATTGATTTTATAAGCGGTCTCTTTAATCAATAATTCATCTCCGGGATAGAGTTTTCGGCCTCGCCGGTTATCTTCTATCTCGTTGATGAGAATTTTTTCACTTGTTAGAAATTGTTTTGCTTCTCCTCCAGTGTCAACTAGGCCAACATATTTTAAAAATTGCCCCAAAGTTATAAACTGGGAAGTGAGCTTAATTTCGACAAGTTTTTTATTCATAAAAAGATGGCTTCTCGTTCTTGAGAGAATTTTAACATATATAAATAAAAAAGGGAATAATAAATTCCCTTCTATTCTAATATGGCTAAATTGCCAAATTTCAAGCTTTATGAGCGTAATGGCGTGACTAACATGTCGACGCTATCATCTTTGACATTTTTAACTACAAACGGCTTCATTTCGCCAACGAACGCAATAGTCACATCTTCGCTTCCAACCGCCTTGATCGCATCGGCAACGAAAACCGAGTTAAAAGAGATTTCTAATCGCTCTCCAGAGAATTGGAAAGTGTTCAATTTAACATTTGCAGAACCCGAAATTGAGGAACGCGAGATGAGTTCGACTTCATCTTCACTCATAACGAGTTTAACAACCCCGCCGAAAAGGGAAACGCGATCCATAGCGAGCAAGAAGTCGCGAGCGTTAACTTCAAGATAGTAATTGAAGGATTTCGGAACGATGTTTTTTGTGCTCGGGTAATCGCCGTTAATTAAGCGAGTTGAAATCAAGGTGTTACCAAAGCTAAACGAAGCTTTTTTATTGCTGATTGAAATAGTAACTTCATCGCTTCCATCAAATGAATGGACGATGTCGAGAAGTTTTTTAGCCGGAACATTTGCGTTGAAAGAAGAGGTGCTCTCAATATCAATCGATTTCTTAGCTAGTCTAGCGGTGTCAGTCGCAGTTGCGGTTAAAACGCCATCTGAGGCGCATAAATTGACCGCGGTTAATAACGGTCGATTTTCTTTTAAAGAAGCCGCAAAAGCAGTTTGCTCCACTAATTTTGAGAAATCTGAAGCTTTGACATCAAAGGTTGCGCCATCGGAAGTCAAATCTATCTCCGGGAATTCTTCTGCACGGATAGTATTTGGTTTACTAACTGTATCACCATAAGTTATTTTAAGAATCGAATTATCAATTAATTCAAAATCGATAAATTCACTTTCGGAACGCCTTACGATTTCAAAAAGCAATTTGCATTGAATTAAAGTTTCTCCTGGTTTGGCGTTTTTAATTGTTTCAACGTCATTAACCATGTAAGGCACAGTTGTACGAATGGTCATGTTATTATCGCTTCCGATTAATTCAAGACCACGTTCGTTTAAAGCTATTTTGACATTTTGTAAGATTGGCAACTCAACTTTTGGAGATATAGCTTTTGAAACCATAGCCAGCGCTTTGAGCAAGTATTCGCGATTAACAGTAAATCTCATTTATTTATTTCTCCATTTTTATATTATTTTTATTAATATGTTTTGCGGATTGTGTGGATAAGTCCGTCAACGATGTAATTATTCTAGCATAGTCGTTATTTGAATAATAGATTTTTATTACATAAAATTATGACTTTAACCGCTGCTTAAGGTCGCTTATTGCTTTTTGCATAGCGGTGTTAGTTTTCAACTCTTTTTCCACTTTTTCTACACCATTCATCACCGTGGAATGATCCTTGCCACCGAAAGTCATGCCGATTTTAGTGAATGGAACATCAAGCATCGAACGGATTAAATACATCGATACATGTCTAGCAAGAGCAATTTGCCCTTGTCTAGAATTTCCGGTGACTTGTGATGGAGTTAACTCGTAGTAATCTGCAACGGTGTTGATGATGCGCTGTTCGCTTAATTTTTGCTTTTCTTCACGAACATTTAATAGAGGCTGCAAAGCTTCTAAAGCGGTATCCATATTGATGTGCTTTGTTGGTTTAAATTGAGTGGTGTAATAAACCAATTTATGCAAGGCTTCATCGATACTTCTCACATTTTTGCAAAAGCGTTGTCCGATGAATTGAATGACATCATCATCAAAGGCAGATAAATCAATTGGCCCGGCATCGATTTTTGAACGCAAAATAGCGACGCAAGTCTCGACGTTCGGCGCGCTTATGGAAATTGATAAGCCAGCCGCGAATCGAGATTTTAATCTCTCGTCAAAGCCTTTTAATTCATTTGGATGCTTATCGCTTGTGATGACAATTTGCTTGTTGTTGTTATACATTTTTTGGAAGATTTGGAAGAGGAAATCGGTCGTCTTCTCTTTTCCTCCAAGCATTTGAATATCATCGATTAGTAAAACATCGTGAGAAACGATGAAATTTCTTAGTTTTACGAACTCAGTTTCACCGGTCGCAGCCGCTAAAAACTCTTCAAGGAAATCGCTGCCAGAACAGTACAAAACCTTCTTAGGAATTGCTAAATTTGTTAAGTGATTATAAATAGCAGAAAGCAAATGAGTTTTGCCTAATCCAGAATCTGAATAAATGAACAACGGATTATAATCCCTAGCTCCAGGATTGTGAGCGATTAAAATCGCCGCCTGCTTTGCCTCGATGTTGCAATCGCCGGTGATGAAATTATCAAAAGTAAGAGCTTTGTTAACGGTTGATAGATGAAAATATGATGGTTCTTCACTTTCTTTTTTAACAGAAGAAGTCTTTAAATTATCTTTTTGTTCAAATTTAACTTTAAGAGATTGATTTAACACCTCTTTTACAGCTTCTTGAATTGTTGCGGTATATTTAGTCGATAAAATATTGACAGCAAGTCCGGAGGTGACTGCGATTAGTATTACCCCTCCTTCAATCGAAAAAATACTTGACCCGGACAAGAAGACATCGAAGAAACGACGATCGTCAATTTTACTCGATAAATTATCTAATACTTTTTTCCAAGTCGAAGCGTAATCAGAAATAGTCTCAACCATAAATTTACCCTCTTTTAGTATTTAAAGTATACAAAGTATAAATATTAAAATAAACAAAAATCACTTTGTGAGACAAATAATCCACAAAAAGAGTAGAAAAAATGCCGAATTTTCTTTTTCAAGAGCTTAGTTTTCCACAATTTTTAATGTGTTGAAAAGTTGCTGTTGTGGATTTGGTGGAAAACTTATAAATTATTTGTCCACACAACAAATTGTTTTACACATATTTACAGTTCCATTTTATTCGATTATATCAACACTTTTATTAGTTATAATTATAATCGACATACCGTTTTCCACATAGTGTTAATTCAATGGTTTTTGTTGACAACTTTACGGCTTAAAATTCGTGAAAGTGCTTTCATAAATGTGGAAAAATCAAACTTTAATTATTAATAAATGAAATGCGCGCACGCGCGATAAAGAATGTTTTCCTATTTATGTTCATAAAAGTGGTTTTGCTCTATCTGTT
>CAVDXG010000021.1:0-18128 GCA_963612925.1 Coriobacteriaceae bacterium
TTATGCCTGTTTCTTCTCTTTCTGCGGCTACCGTTATTTCTATCGATGCGGTCGCACTTCCTGGGCTAACTACTGTTCCGGTTAATGTTGTTGTTCCAACCTTTAATGCTGAAAGAGTGACTTCCCCTTCTTCGCTATCTGCTGGCGCTGCTACGACATCTGGATTTGTGGATGTCCAGGTTATTGTTTTTTCATAGAGACCGCTTCCGCCAGTCAATTCGGTTGTTAGAGTAAATTCTTCACCAACATGAATTGATGATGCATTTTGGGTAATAGTTAATCCAGTGGCCTCGACTTCTTCTTCATCTTCATAAGTTACAATTAATTTATTGAAATAAATAGCGCCCTTCGCAGAACTTGGTCTCGATATTTCAATAATTAAATCACCGGTTACGCCATCAGTATTCTCGACAGAATATTCTGTGCCGCCGCTACTGGCATTTTGTGTTGTATAAACACTTGATGTCCCTAGAAGCGTCGATCCAATTGTCACTTTGGCCGAAACATTTGTATTTACTTTTGCCGTTCCCCAAACTTGAACTTTGGTAATAGTAAACGTTGAAAAAGCAGATGTTGTAAGTTTTAAATAGGTTACTATTGCACTATTTGAACCAACTTGAATGTACCCCTTACTGCTTTGATAAGTACCATCTGATGCTACAGCGTAACTATTTCCGCTCCCATCCTTTAATGTCGTATCGCTAGTAACGGATGAACTAATTGATAGTGTTGCGGTCTTTGCATCCGCCCTCACCTCGCTAGCCTCTTTATGAACGCTACCAAGGCCTGCTCCAACACCTAATGATAATGAAATGCCTAAAAATAACCCTAAAAGTTTTTTAGAAATGTCCCCCATAAAATTTTGTACCCCCAGAAAATAAATGTGATTTTTATGTTTAAAAAACCTACATATTAATCGACCCTATTATATGGAGGTTATAGATATAAAAATCGAACTATTGTTCAATAAAAGACTTGGTCTTTTCTTTTGCTAATGTAATAATAAATTTTAGGAGGCTCAATTATTATGAAAAAGATTAGTAAGATTATTGTTGGTTTGTCCTGCTTAGCAATGCTAGGAGGATGTGCAAAGACAGTTACGGCTAGCGAAGCAGCGGAAGTCGCTGATAGCTTAAAGTTCTCAGATGTTAAAGCTACTTCTGGGAAAGCTGTCTATAAGATTGAAAAATTAGATATCACTGGAGAAACCGCGAAAAGTTATGCTGATGCAGTTGGCTTAAAAGAAGGAAAAACTGAAACAACTGATATTAGTAAAACTAGTTTGTCATTATATTTTGTTTCATCATCTGAAATAAAAGCACTTGGTGATACTGCGACTACTTATACAGTTGATGGAACTAAGATTAGTTATGAAACTAAAGCTGAAGCATCAGTCACATTTCTTACAGTTTCGATAACTAGAAAGACAACGACAAAGAAGAATTATCGGGCAGATGGAATGCTATCTACTAAAGTAGATGACATCACCTACACGATTAAAGATGATTCAATCGTTGCCAAGATTTCTTATACCTATACTTGGAACGAATAATAAATTATTTCTTAAAGAATATTAGCCCAAAGGTTAGTTTATCTAACTAGAGGGCTTTTATTTTATCTTGATTAAGAAAATAGTAAGTGTCCTCTAACGATGAAAGGGCTTTTATTAACAATAAAATCTTTGATACAATGATGAGGAAAGGAACAATTATGAAAGTAAAATACATTCAAGAAATTGAACCTTCTTTTTCACCTTTAAATGTGATTGAAGAAGCTTCAAGATGTCTACTTTGTTTAGACGCCCCATGCTCAAAGATGTGTCCAGCCGGAACTAGCCCAGACAAATTCATTCGTTCTGTGCGCTTTAGAAATTTTAAAGGTGCCGCTGAGACAATAAGAGAAAATAACGCTTTAGGAAGCGTATGTGCTAGAGTCTGCCCAACCGAGAAATATTGTCAATATGGTTGCTCTAGAAGCGGTATTGATCGACCGATCGACATTGGTCGCATCCAACGTTATGTTACAGACTACGAAGAAGCTTTAAAGATGGAAATCTTAAAGCCAGGCAAAGAGAAAGGAAAATCAGTTGCTATCATCGGAAGTGGTCCTTCTGCTTTACAAGCGGCAACCTCTCTTCGCTTAGAAGGATATGCGGTAACAATTTACGAGAAAGAAAAAGTCTTAGGTGGCATGCTTAGACTTATTCCAGAATATCGCTTGCCTGATAGAGTCGTTGATTATGAAATTAAACGCATTGAAGGTTTAGGAGTGAAATTTGTTACTAGTACTCTTGTCGGCAAAGATATTTCTATGGTTGAGTTAAAAGCAAAGCATGATGCGGTGCTTCTAGCCGTAGGCTATAGCTACGGAAAGAAACTTCCTTTATTCGACAACAACAAATATGTTGTAACCGCAGTTGATTTCCTCCGTGAATGCAAAGCTAAGAAAGGTGAAATTAAATTGCCTGATAATGTCTTAGTCGTTGGAGGAGGGGATGTTGCAATGGATGCTGTGACTTCCTTAAAGTTACTAGGTGTTAAAAATGTCACCGATGTCGTCTATGAAGAATTCAGCGAATTTAAAGCTAGTAAGAAAGAACTAGATGGAGCGCGTTCAGTCGGCGCGACTATCATCGATGGCTATGTTCCTAAAGAAGTAAACGGAAACACGGTTAAATTTATTCATCGTCATATTAAAAGTGAATTAGAGATAAGCGCTGATTTAATCGTTTTAGCAGTTGGTCAATACCCAGATGTTACTAACCTTGGTGTTGAATTAACTAAAGGTGAAGTCGATACAGGTAAACCATATCGCACGGCTGATCCGAAAGTTTTTGTGTGTGGCGATATCGCTCATAGCAAATTTGATAAAACAGTGGTGGGAGGAGTTCGCACTGGCAAAGAAGCGGCTCTATACATCGCTAGTTTCTTAGGGGGTAAATAAAGATGATTAAAAAAGATTTATCAGTTGAATTCCTTGGAGTTCATTTTGAAAACCCCTTCTGTCTATCCTCCTCACCAGTTGGTAACTGCTATGAGATGTGTAAGAAAGCCTATGAAGTCGGTTGGGGCGGTGTCGTCTTTAAAACTATTGGACCAAAGTCTTATTTCATCGACGAGGTTTCACCTCGCTTTGATAAGCTTAATAAAGAGAATACACCATTTATTGGCTTTAAAAACATGGAGCAAATCGCTGAACATCCTCTAGAGGAGAATTTGGCGGATTTAGCTAAACTTAAAAAAGAATTCCCAAATAAAGTCTTGATTGCTTCCATCATGGGAAATGATGAAGAGAGCTGGGAAGATTTAGCAAGAAAAGTCACCGAGGCCGGCGCGGACATGATTGAGATGAATCTATCTTGTCCTCAAATGACATCGCATGCGATGGGGAGCGATGTTGGTACAAATGCCGAACTATGTAAGAAATACTGCCAAGCTGTCAAGCGAGGAAGTAAGCTTCCTATGATGGCTAAGATGACTCCTAATATCACCGATATGACTCCGGTAGCTATCGCCTGCCTTGAAGGTGGCGCGGATGGCATTGCCGCGATTAACACCATTAAGTCGATATGCAATATCGATTTAGAGAAGAAGATTGGTTTACCAATCGTCGATGGTAAGTCCTCGATATCCGGATATTCTGGAAAAGCTGTTAAACCAGTCGCTCTCCGCTTTATCCAACAGATGCGACAAGATCCTAGACTTAAAGATTTAGCGATCTCTGGCATCGGAGGAATTGAGACTTGGGAAGACGCTGCCGAATTTATTCTAGTTGGAGCAACTACTTTACAAGTCACCACTGGCATCATGCAATATGGTTATCGCATCGTTGAAGACATGAAAAACGGTTTGATGTATTATATGGAAGAGCAAGGAGTTAGCCATCTCTCTGAATTAGTAGGCCTTGCTAATAAAAACATCATCCCAGCGGAAGAATTAAACCGTGATTACATCGTCTATCCAAAATTTGATTTAGATAAATGCATTCACTGCGGAAGATGTTATATCTCTTGCTTTGATGGAGCTCACCAAGCGATTGTTTGGGATGAAGAAAAGCGTGAACCAAGTGTCAACAAAGATAAATGTGTTGGCTGTCATCTATGCGGCCATGTCTGTCCAGTTGGCGCTATTGAAAAAGGCGAGATAAAAATTAAAGAAGGCCGTAAATGCAAAGCTAGCGACATTCATTTGTAAATAGGTTTTTCAAACTAACAATTAGGCAACTCTGATGCTCCTAGTTGCCTTTTTTAGATGTTAAGATCGGCTTTCTAGTTTGTTAATGTTCCTATGATTTTAAATAATCTTAAAAATTTAATATCGATATAATCAAAACAATTTTATCGAATATACATAAATATACATAAATATCTATAAATATACACAATATTATTGGGCAAGTTCTTGAAAGCATATTAATATAGTTTTGTAATCTATTTATGGAGGTGGATAAAATGAATAATCCATTTAATGTAATGTATGGAATGATACCATCTAGTTTAGTTTCAAGAAATGATGCATTTGATAAAATCGTTTCAACATTTTCAAATGCTAATACTAATGCTGGAAGCTTCATTATCACCGGCATTAAAGGTTCAGGAAAAACGGTCCTACTTCGAAGTGTTGCTAAAGAATTTAAATCGCGTAATGACTGGGTAGTAATCGATTTAAATCCTCAAGGCGATTTTGTTTCATCTTTTGCAGAGCGCCTCTATGAAGAGGCTATTAAGAATAAATTGTTAATCAATTTTTCAATTGACTTATCTTTGCCTTATATCACTTTTCATTTCAGCAAAAATAAATCTAGCCTATCCGCGGAAAGTGCTATTCCTCATCTACTAGATTCTTTTAAAAAGAAGAATAAGCGTGTTCTCATTCTCATAGATGAGGTTAATTCGACAAATAAATTAAAATATTTTGCTAATCTTTATCAGACATTGATTGGGAATGGATATTCATTATTTCTGTTGATGACTGGTTTATTCGAAAATGTTGATTCGTTGATATCTAGTAAAGCAGCTTCTTTTTTAGCCCGCTCTCCTAAGATTGTTTTAAACGCCTTAGATTTATCATCAATATCTTTGATGTATCAAAAGGAATTAAAAGCTAGCAAAAACGAGGCTAATGAATTGGCTAAATTATCAAAAGGATATGCCTTTGCTTATCAAGTCATTGGTAACATTTGTTTTGAATATAAACAAACCAAAATTGATGATAAATTGTTAGATGATATCGATAATTATCTAGCCTTAAATGGATATAATGTAATCTGGAAAGGAATGAGCGAGAAGGAAAAACAAATTTGCCTAGCGTTATCTAAAAGTAGCGACGGTTCCACTTTTGAGGTGATGAAAAAGGTTAATATGAATTTAGCGAATTTCAATAATTATCGTTTGAAGATGATTTATAAAGGTTATCTTATTTCTTTAGGCTATGGCAAAATCGATTTTGCTTTATCTAGATTTAAAGAATTTGTTTTACGCATTGAGCCTTTCATGTGATGAATCAGAAAGAATGATGTAGCTCTTTGCTAAAAGCAACTATCTAAATTTTAAAATCTAGTTCATAATTAATTTGTTATGAATAGCGAAAAGAAAAAATTAGATCCCGGCACAAAAGCCAGACTCATCCTTCAAGGTGAATATTTAATCATCTCCATTGTCTTTTTAGTGCTTGGCATTTTAAAGTTAGCTGATGTATATAAAAGTAGCGATGTAAGAGGACATATCTTTAACATCATTACTCTTATTGGCGGACTATGGGCTACATTTGACTTCTTCTGGTCAACCTTTTCTATGAAAAGAAGAGAGAAAGTTACTTATTTAGATAAGGTTATCGCTTTTCCTTTAGGACTATTTTTAATTGTCTATAATCTCATCTCTCTTATCATTTGGGATAATGTTGCTCAGTGGTATCGATATGGTATTGGTTTTGTCTTTATCTATGTTTTCTTAATGCTTTCCTTTATGGCGGTCTATCATTGGTTTTATCCTACGAAAGCCTTATTAGAAATCATTAAGGAAGAAGAGGAAGAGGCTAATAAAGGAAAAGAGGATGCATCTAATAAAGATAGTGAGGCAGTGAATGCTTTAGATGATGATAAAAAAGAATAAGCATTATGAAGAAAGAAACCTTAGATAGAATTGCTAGATTTACTACTGATAGAGATTGGGATAAATATCATACACCTGCTAATTTAGCTAAAAGCATCGTCATTGAAGCTAATGAATTATTAGAATGCTTTCAATGGAATGATGAAAAATATAATTTAGAGCATGTTAAAGAAGAACTTGCTGATGTATTGGTCAATTCAATTAATCTAGTCAATAAACTCCATCTAGATGTCGATGAAATCATCAACAATAAGATGGAACAAAATGAGAAGAAATATCCGATTGATAAAGTCAAAGGTCAAGCTAAAAAATATAACGAGATTTAGATAATTTTTCTTGAGAATTGAATAAAAAAATAACTCGCAGTTTTGCGAGCTATTTTTGTTATCTAATGATCTTATTTACCAAGTCTAATGACAGAGATGGCTTTCGGAAGCTTAACAACAGTTAATAAGAAATCATAAACTGCGTATAAGCAAACGATGACACCTAAGATGACTAATTGGACATTATCATTGATGATGGCTTGTCCGTTATTGACTTTGACTAAGCAAAGAATGCCGAGCACTAAAGCAGCCACCCCGATGATGAGTTCAGGAAGCATATATAAGAAAGCTTTCTTATCAATCTTTGAGGTGAAGATGGTCGACATTGTAGCATCCACGATAAAGACAATTCCAACCGCGATTACAATATAAGGAATCACAATTAGAACATTTGCAATAACGTGATTTGCCCATAATTCTACGACTAAGCTAACACCAACAAGAAGCATCAATGTGCCAGGTGTTCCAAGAAGGACAAAGCCGCTTTTGAGTTTGCATCCAACATATAAGGCAAAGAGAACGCAGATACTTCCTACGACAATCAAAGTAATACCGATCACTTGTGAAATGGCGTTAGTGTTTCTATCAGTCGCTCCTGCAATTATAAGAAGAATGCCAACAACTAAGGTGATGATGTCTTTTAGCCATTTGCCTAATGGTTTTTTAGTTAAATCCATATTCATTTTCTCCTTTTCCGGTTTTGAATTATATCACTTGTTTTAACTTTGTTAAGCCCAAATTTTAGATATATGTTTTCTATCTTAAAAAAGAAACGATGGTTATTTGCTTTTATTTAATTTACTCGGATAGATATTAATGGATTAATTCGCTTAGAAGAATACTCTTATTGACAATGTTAGAATATTCATTTCTTTTAACGCCATAAGTAGTGATGAAGACTAAGCGAATGCTTTTTCTTCCATTAGTTAATTTTGTTAAAGCTTCAATTTTATTTCTTAAATTTAAATCGTATTTCTTATCGATTTCAAATTCATTTGATGCATATTTTATTTCGATTAAATCGATGACTTTATCTCTTCTTTCGATTATTAAATCGATTTGAACTCCAGATGATTTAGCATCTCCTTTTTTATAATATGCATATGTCTTGGTTGATACGCCAGATATCCCTAGAGCTTGTTTAATTTCGTTTACATGAAGGAAGCACAATAGTTCAAAAGAATAAGCGAGCCATATTTTTCTTGAAGGTTCATCATAAGAGCTAGCCCAGTAGTGCTCATCGTTCGCGTAATTTTCTTTGATATATTTAAAGTAGAATGAAGTATAGAAGTCTGTTAGTCGATAAACAGTTTCTTTCTTTTCTCTATAAGATATCCATGGGCTAATAAAATCTGAATCCACTAGGTTAGATAGCATCTTACTAAGCACTCCGTTGTACGGAATTTTGGTAATTTTTGCGATTTCGTTTCTAGATAAGCCACTTCTTTTGTTGGCTAATGCTTCTACAATTTTTATGTATTGAGCATTGTTAGCAAATAGTGTTTGATATAAATTATTAAATTCATTCCACAATAGGCCTTGCTTTTTAAAGAACATGTTATCGACGTTTTCGCCTAGCGACAGCGATTCATCCAATTGCATTAGATAAAACGGAATTCCTCCCATAATCATATATATTTGAGCAATATCATAATCTGACCAGCGAATATTTTTAGATAGCAAGAATTGTTTAGTTTCTTTCAATGTGAATGGCTTTAAAAATAGTTGTAGCGTATATCTATTAAATAAGCCTCCTCGATTTTTTAGAATTTTATCGCTTATCCAACTAGTAGAAGAACCGCAGACAATAAACATTAAGTTTCTTTTCGATGAGCCATATGAATTCCAAAAATATTCAAACGCTTTTAAAAATCCACTTTTTTGATTATCGAGCCAAGGCATTTCATCAAAAAAGACAAGAATTTTATCGCTAGTTTTAATTGAGTCTAGGTATTTTTCTAAAGATAAAAATGCATCTGACCATGAAGTAGGCTTTTCGACATATCCATTATTGCGTTTAGCTAGTTCAACCGCAAAATTATGTAATTGAATTTCTTTATTATCACCATAAGAACCGGTTAGCTTAAAGGTAAATTTGCCTTCAAAAGCATTGTTAACTAGATATGTTTTGCCTACTCTTCGTCTCCCAGTTATGACAACAAGTTGACTATCTTTTGATTCATATGCTCTATTGAGCATTTTTAGTTCATATTCTCTTCCAACAATTGTATCTTTATTCATATTGTCCTTCTTTCTTTAAAAATTATTCTATTTCTAAACTATTAAAAAATGATTTAGATATTGTTAATGGCAAGATAAAAAGGGAAAATATTTAAACTGTCGACTGTACTCGACATTTATGATATAAATTTGTCGTTTATGCTCGACAAAATGTATAGGATATTTTAGACTATGTTTGCTAGAAGTTGCTATTATGGACCATCAATTGCTTAAGAGGATCATATTTGATCAACATCAAACAATAAAAAATACGGCGATATTTAATCGAGAGTTATTTTTTGAAAAGGATGTAAATTATGTGTTAGCAGGCATTCGCCGAGCTGGAAAAAGTACATTATTGTATAAAAGAGTTAAAGATTTAATTGATGATGGCGTTAAATGGAACCAAATAATATACATTAACTTTGATGATGAAAGGCTTATTAATTTTAAAGTTGGAGATTTCGATGATATTGTCGAAGTTGCAGAGGAGTTAACTAGCGAAAAGCATTATTACTATTTTGAAGAAATCCAAAACATTATTGGCTGGGAAAAATTTGCGCTCCGACTTGCTAATCAAAAACAAAAAGTTGATATCGCCGGTAGCAATTCAATGATGCTTTCGAATGAAATTGCGTCAAAATTAGGCGGAAGATATGTCACTAAATTAATTTTTCCTTTTTCTTTTAAAGAATACCTCTTATCTAAGGGCGGTCTTCCTGAGGGAACTTCGACAAAGGATATTTCTTATTCTAACAAACTATTAGAAACCTATTTCACTTACGGCGGTTTTCCTGAAAGTTTTGATTTGGTTGAGAAAAGAGAGCATTTATCCAATATCTACAAGAAGACATTTTTTGGTGATGTTGTCGCCCATTATGGAGTAAGAAACGAAAATAGTTTACGACTTTTGGTGAGTAAAATTGCTGAAACTGTTCAAAATGAAGTGTCATTTACTAGATTACAAAACATAATTACCGGAATTGGCTATAAATTATCTAAGGATGTAATAATTAATTACTGTAGTTATCTACAAAATGCTTTCCTAATTTTTAAATTACAAAATTATTATTATTCATTTGTTGATAAAGAAAGCACTCCTAAATATTATTTTACGGACAACGGGATTTTGTCTTTGTTCTTATTTGATAAAAACAGCATTCTATTAGAAAACATCGTTGCTATTCATCTTTATAGGCAATTTAGGGATGATCTTTATTACTTAAAAGGAAAAAAATTTGATATTGATTTCTTTATAGCTAGTAAAGCAATGGCTATTCAAGTTGCATATTCATTAAATTATGATTCGTTAAATCGTGAAATACAAAGCATAGTCAATTGCTCAAAAGATAACAAAGACATAAAAGATTTTATTTTAGTGAGTTATGAGCAAGAAAAAGATTTATTAGCTAATGGGGTTAAAATAAAAGTCGTTCCTCTTAAGAAATTTCTTTTGAATTATTAACACTTGAATTGATGTTTTAACTAATAGAGCAGTTTAATATGAAAGTTGTAGGATAGTATTTAATGAAAGACAAATTTAATCGAGAAATAGATTATCTTAGAGTCTCGCTCACCGATTTATGCAATCTGCGTTGCATATATTGCATGCCTAAAGACGGAGTTAATAAAAAATTTCATAAAGACATTATTTCTTATGAACGCATTAAAGAGATAGTCGAGGCTGCAGTTAGTTTAGGAATCAAGAAAGTTCGACTAACCGGAGGAGAGCCACTTGTTAGAAAAGGAATAACCAATATTTGTAGAGATATTTCATCGATTAAAGGAATCGAAGAATTAACACTTACAACAAATGGAATTTTACTTGCAAAATACGCAAAAGAACTTAAAAATGCAGGTGTAAATAGAATTAATATTTCGTTGGATACGCTTAAAAAAGATAGGTTTTTTGCACTAACTCGTGGAGGAAATCTCGATGATGTCATCGATGGAATTAACGAAGCGAAACGAGTTGGATTTTGCAAGATAAAACTTAATTGCGTTTTAGTTAAAGGATTCAATGACGATGAAGTTATTGACCTCATAAATTTTGCTAAAAATAATGATTTAGAACTGCGCTTTATTGAACTTATGAGAATAGGTGAAGCAACTAAATTAGATAGCTCATCTTTTCTTTCAAATGATTATATTTTAAAAACTGTTCCTGGCTTAATTTTTAAAGGTGATGATGGAGTTTCCAAAGAGTATGGCTTTTTAGATTCGCCAATAAAAATTGGACTTATTTCTCCTTTGTCTCATAATTTTTGTTCATCTTGTTGTAGACTTAGACTTACAAGCGATGGGAAATTAAAACCATGTCTTCATTCCTCACTAGAGATTGATTTAAAAGATTTACATGGCGAGGCTCTAACTAAAAAGATTAAAGAAGCTATATTGTCTAAACCTTTAAAGCATCATTTAGATGCAAACAAAAATAGCGATTCAAAGCGTGGAATGTCGCAAATTGGTGGCTAAATTTTAAAATTTTTTCTTATGTGTGTGCGCTATTCAAGGTTAATAGCCGTGCGCAAGCGCACACGGCGAACTTTGTTCGCAAACTTCATAATTTGACAACTTCTTTAACATTGTTAAAATTAAATCTAAGTTTATTATGAAGTTAGTTAAAACAGTAGATGCCATCGGACAAGTTCTCTGTCACGATATTACACAAATTATTCCTGGTAAATTTAAAGGCCCTGTCTTTAAAAAAGGACATATTGTAACAAAAGAAGATATTCCTGTTCTTTTAAGCGTTGGTAAGGATCAACTCTTTGTTTTTGAATTCGATGAAACAATGGTTCACGAAAATGATGCCGCTTATATGCTTCAAGAAATGTGTGGTAGTGAAAACATGATTGCAAGTGAACCTAGTGAAGGAAAAATTGAATTGACTGCCGCGATTGATGGCTTGTTTTTAGTTGATGAAGATAGATTAAATATCGTCAATTCCTTTGGCGAGATGATGATAGCCACTCGTTCAAGCGGTTTCTTAGTTAAAAAAGGCGATAAACTCGCTGGAACACGCATTATTCCATTAGTAATTAAGAAAGAGAAGATGGAAAAGGTGAAAAGACTAGTTGGTGAAAAGCCGATAATGCGAGTTGTTCCTCTACAAAAGAAAACATATGGTCTTATTACCACCGGAAACGAAGTTTTTTATGGCCGAATTCAAGATTCATTCACGCCAATTCTAGAAGCTAAACTGAAAGCATTGGGTGCTGAAATGAAAGAACATGTCATTTTAAATGATGATGATAAAAAGATTACATCCGCGATAAATGAGATGCTCTTTCATAAAGTGGATATGGTTCTTTGCACCGGCGGGATGAGCGTTGATCCTGATGATAAAACACCTCTAGCTATCAAAAATAGCGGTGTAAATATCATTAGTTACGGTTCGCCTGTTCTTCCTGGAGCAATGTTTTTACTTTCTTATACATCCGATGATAGGCCTGTTTTAGGCTTACCAGGTTGCATAATGTATGCTAAACGAACAATCTTTGATTTAGTAATGCCGTATCTCTTAGCAGATGTCAAAGTGGACGCCAAACTTTTATCTTCTTTTGGAAATGGAGGACTTTGTCTAAATTGTCCAACCTGCACATTTCCGAATTGCTCCTTTGGGAAAAGAGGTCATTAAGATGAATAAATTCACCCATATAGATGAAAAAGGAAACGCCAAAATGGTCGATGTTTCCTCTAAAAATGAGACATTAAGGATTGCGATTGCTGAAGGCACAATATTAATGAATGAAGAGTGCTTTTTAATGGTTAAAGAGCATAAACATAAAAAAGGCGATGTCTTAACCGTTGCTCAAATTGCCTCAATTATGGCAGCTAAAAAGACAAGTTCAATTATTCCTTTAACACATAACATCAATCTAAAAAGTGTCGATGTTAGCTTTGAGGAAGCTACTAATGGCTATAAAGCAATTGCTAGTGTTAAATGTTTTGATGTTACAGGCGTAGAAATGGAAGCATTGACCGCAGTTAGCGTGGCGTTATTGACAATCTATGATATGTGTAAAGCTATCGATAAAAGAATGGTTATTAAAGATATCCATCTCGTCAGTAAAAGCGGTGGTAAATCAGGAGATTTTAATTTCTAATGGGAAAGATAATTGCTTTATGCATCTCTAAAAATAAGGGTGAACAAAAGCATCCTGTTAACTCTGTCTCTTTTAAAAAAGATTTTGGAATTATTAATGACGCTCACGCCGGAAATTGGCATCGTCAAATATCATTTTTATCTAAAGAAAGTATTGATGAATTCAATAAAAAAGGTGCTGATGTTTTTCCAGGGGCCTTTGGAGAAAATATTATCGTTGAAGGCATTGATTTAAAGAATATTAAAGTAGGGGATTTGCTTAAGTGCAACGATGTTACTTTTGAAATAACTCAATTAGGAAAACAATGCCATGATCACTGCGCGATTTATTATAAAATGGGCGAATGCATTATGCCGCGACTGGGAGTTTTTGCAAGAGTGCTAAGTAGTGGCGAGGCTAAAGTTGGCGATGAGATTAGTCAAATTGAGCGAGTTGATGAATTACCTTTCTCAGCTGCGGTAATCACTTTATCTGATAAAGGTTTTAAAGGTGAAAGAGAGGATACTTCTGGTCCGGCGATTGTTAATCTTTTAAAAGAAAAAGGTTACGATGTTATAGAACAAATTCTTCTTCCTGATGGAGTTGAATTATTAAAGCAAGAACTCATTAGATTAGCTGATCAACGACAAGTTGATTTAATTATCACCACTGGAGGAACTGGCTTTTCTCCACGCGATTTAACTCCAGAAGCTACTTTATCTATCATGGATAGAAACGCTCCTGGAATTGCTGAAGCTATCAGGATGGAATCAGCTAAATACACAAAACACGCAATGCTATCTAGAGGTGCCTCAGTTATTCGAAAGAAGACACTTATCATAAATCTTCCTGGCTCCACCAAGGCATGCCTTGAGAGTATGGATGTGTTCGTTGAGGCTTTGCCTCACGCTATTAGGTTAATGCGAGGTAGTTCAAGAGACTGTGCTCGTATAGATAAAAAATGAAAGGAGAATTTTAATCTATGAAAAAATTTAAAACTCTTATGGCTTTAACCCTTTTTGCTAGTACTTTAGCATCTTGTGGTTCTAATGAAACCGTTAATATTACAGTTTTTGCTGCTGCTTCCATGACCGAAACTATGAACAAGGTCAAAGCTAATTATGAAGCAGCAAATTCTAATGTTCGCATATTAACAAACTATTTAGGTTCTGGTAAATTATCGGAACAAATTCAATCAGGTGCTGATTGCGATTTATTTATCTCTGCCGATCAAAAAACGATGAACGGTATTGATAAAGAAGGTGGCACTCAAACTGAGAAAGACTATGTTGATCACAGCACTCGCGTCAATTTCTTGGAAAACAAGGTCGCTTTGGCGGTTTCTAGTGAAAATCAATTACAAATCAAATCATTTGATGACATTAAAACTCATCTAGAAGCTGCTACAGCTGGCTTTAAACTTTGTATCGGTGCAGCTGGCGTTCCAGTTAGAAACTATACCAACGAAATTTTCAAAAATTATTTTAAGTTCAGCGATGAACAAATCGATGAATTCAAGAAAAAAGACTTAATCACTGAAGGAAGCGATGTCAAAGGTGTCACTAAAAATGTCAGCGAAGGCACCGTTTCAGCTGGCATTATTTATCAAACTGATGCTTTCTCTGCTAACTTAACAGTTGTTGATAAAGCAACAAGTGAAATGTGCAGTCAAGTCATCTATCCTGCCGCCATTATGAAAAACGCAGTTGTTAAAGCTGAAAGCGAAACAAAATGGAGCGTAAAACAAACTGAAGCTAAAAAATTATTAGAATATCTTCGTGGAGATGAAGCCACCAAGATTTTCGAAGCAGTGGGCTTCTCTAAAGCTGCTTAATTGATTTTGCAATTATAGGATTCAACAATTATGAATCTTTTTCCTCTTTGGAATTCGCTTCGCATCGCAGCAATTGCCTCTGTCATTGTTTTCTTTACCGGCATCTTCTTTGCCTATTATGTGAAGCGTCTTCCGAAGTGGGCTAAAGGCATCATCGATGTATTTTTAACTCTTCCATTGGTCTTGCCTCCTACTGTATGTGGCTATATTCTCATTTTGATATTTGGCCCTACGCATCCAATTGGAAAATTCTTAAGCCTAATGGGAATTAAATTCTTCTTCGATTGGAAAGGTGGAATTATTGCCTCAGCAGTAGTTTCTTTTCCTTTGATGTATCGAACTGTTCGAGGTTCTTTTGAATCTTTTGATGAAAATCTTGCCAATGCAGGAAAGACCTTAGGATTATCAAATACTTACATCTTTTGGAGAATTAGAATGCCGGCTTGTCGAAGTGGCATTTTAGCAGGTTTTGTTCTAGCTTTTGCAAGAGCTTTAGGTGAATATGGTGCGACTAGCATGTTTATCGGTTATAACGAATATACGACCGCGACAATTTCGACAACTGTAGCTTATGCCTGGAACAGCAATCAAAATGAACTCGCTTTAGTTTGGGCGCTTATTAACATCGGCATATCCGCTATTGTACTTATTTGCATCAACTTCTTTGAAGAAAGAAGCAAAGGAGCTAAAAAATGAGCTTGGTTGTAAGAATTAAAAAAGATTTTGGCTCCTTTAAATTGGATGTTGATTTTATAACGCGAGGTGGAACGACTGCTTTATTAGGAGCCTCAGGTTCTGGCAAGACCATGACTCTAAAATGCATTGCTGGTTTAGTTAAGCCTGATGAAGGCTATATTGAACTCAATGGTCGTGTTCTTTTTGACTCGAAAAAGCATATCAATCTTCCTCCTCAGAAGCGAAAAGTTGGCTATATGTTCCAAAATTATGCTTTGTTCCCAAATATGAATGTAAGAAATAACATCATGGTGGCTATGAAGAAAATTCCACGCAAATTTAGTTTTGTTAAAGAAGAGAAATTTAATGATGTTGTTAAAATGCTTGAACTTGAGGGTTTAGAAAACCGCAAGATAAGTCAACTTTCTGGAGGTCAACAACAGCGAGTTGCTTTAGCTCGAATCTTAGTTAATGAGCCAGATATCATTCTTTTAGATGAACCATTCTCAGCTTTAGATAACTTTTTAAGAGTGAAAGTAGAAATGGATATGAAGCGCATCCTCTCTTCACTAAAAAAAGAAGCAATATTAGTTACACATGACCGGGATGAAGCTTATATTCTTTCCAAAGACATGGTCTTAATGAATCATGGTAAAAATATCATCCATGAAAATAGCGAACAACTGTTTAATAATCCTATCTATTTAGAAGCTTCAATTCTAACTGGTTGTAAGAACAATGTAGCTTGTCAAATAGTCGATGAACACACGCTTTTTGTTCCTCAATGGAATATTACTTATAAGTTTTATCGAACAATCCCGCTTGATACAAAATATATTGGCATTCGAGCTCATTCCTTTTCGCCAATAGAAAAAGAGAATGCACATCAAATCGTTATCGATGAAATCGTAAACGAACCATTTGAATATTTAATAAGATTCCGTTTTATTGAACAAAATAAATCTTCTCCAGAAGTCTTATATCGCCTTTCTAAAAAAGAGGCGAAAAGCTTAGATATTAAATCGCTAGGCGTTAAAAGCGATGACATTTTATTTTTAAAAGATTAAGGACATCTTTTTCTTTGTTTTTTAGGAAATACAGGATGACCTTTTTTTCTTTGCTAAAACGCGTTAACAATCTATGATTGTTCGAAAACATCTTTAAGAAAAGCTTTAAAAATGGATTTTTAAGGATGAGGGAGTTCTATTTAACCAGTTAAATAGGAGTTCGCCACAATTAGATTAATGCGAAAGTGTTTGAATTATAGAAGGATAAAAGATATAATCTTTCTCGGCACAATGAAAAATCAATAGTCCCGGTAAGATTATTGCTTGAGTAAGGAGGAAAAATAATGCAACGTCAAACAACGATCGCAAAAAAAGAAACAGTTACTCGTAAATGGTATCTCATCGATGCAACAGATATTCCATTAGGACGATTAGCTTCCTTTGTTGCCGTTAAGCTTATGGGAAAGGATAAACCAACCTATACACCTAACGTCGACTGTGGTGATTACATCATCATCGTTAACGCCGAGAAAGTAACCCTTTCTGGCGCGAACAAACTTAAAAACAAAAAATACTACAACGTCTCTGGTTATAACGGCGGTCTTCGCACAAGAACTGCTGGAGAGATGCTTGAAAGCTATCCTGAAGAAATGGTCGAAAGATCAGTTTGGGGTATGTTACCAAAAGGCCGTTTAGGTCGACAAATTGCTAAGAAACTCTTTGTCTATCGAGGCGCGGAACATAAGCACGAAGCTCAAAAGCCTGAAGTGCTCGTTTACAAAAGATAGGAGAATTATTTATGGCAAATAAAGAAACTGTTAAATATTACGGTACTGGTCGACGTAAATCATCGGTCGCCCGCGTCTATGTGACTCCTGGAAAAGGCAAAATTGTTGTCAATGGAAAAGATGTCAACGAATACATGCCTTATGCCACGCTTGTCATGGACTTATCTCAACCTTTGACTGTCAGCGGCACCTTAGACAAATTTGATGTCGAAGCTCATGTTTCTGGCGGTGGATTCACCGGACAAGCTGGTGCTATCAGACTTGGTATTGCTCGCGCATTACTTGAAGCTGGAGTTGACCGCAAGACCTTGAAAGTTGCTGGATTATTAAGCCGCGATTCACGTGCTAAAGAACGTAAAAAATACGGTCTTAAAGCCGCTCGTCGTGCTCCACAATTCTCTAAGAGATAATTGCTTAAAATTATTAGAGGATCCCGAGAAAATTGGGATCCTTTATTTTATAAAATGAGTGTTGCAAATAAGAAAGTTGTATTGTATATTATTTAAGCGCTTAGCGTAAATATGGATCTTTAGCTCAGCTGGTTAGAGCGCACCCCTGATAAGGGTGAGGTCGATAGTTCAAGTCTATTAAGATCCACCATCCTAGCTATAATTGCCCTCTGGGCTTTTATTGAAAGAAGGGGCGTTTATCGCCCCCTTCCAAAGGGCACTTAGCTCAGTCGGGAGAGCGTTTCCTTCACACGGAAGAGGTCATAGGTTCGATCCCTATAGCGCCCACCATCATGTGCCTTCTTAGCTCAACTGGCAGAGCAACCGCCTTGTAAGCGGTAGGTTATTGGTTCAAGTCCGATAGAAGGCACCATTTCTATATTTGCAGCTATGGCGGAATTGGCAGACGCGCTAGACTTAGGATCTAGTGGGGCAACCCGTACAGGTTCAAGTCCTGCTAGCTGCACCAAAATCGATTAATTGGATTGGCAAAATGTGGCCAGTCCTTTTTATATTCTTCACTATTTTGGGTTCTCCACTAAATCATTGGAAATAGAAAAATGTCTTTTTATAATCGAGTTTATTTCTGAATAAAAATTGCTTTCTTGTAAAGCAAAATAATTAACTTATAA
>CAVDXG010000022.1:0-18015 GCA_963612925.1 Coriobacteriaceae bacterium
ATGGGATAATTTTGCTTGTTATCTTGCAGAAGATACAATCTTTATCTTTCATTTTTCCTTTCTCCTTTTAAAAAGAGGACAGCATTATGCCGCCCTCGATTATCTTATTCAAATAATTCTGGATATTTTTCTTTGAAATAATCGTAAATTGTTGAATCGTGATAGACCAATGAATATTCTTCGATGTAGGAGGAATAAGCATTGTTGATGTAACTATCTTTTGTGCCGAGCGTTTCAGCTAATTTGTGAGCAATGGTTTCACTGAAGAGCGGATCATTGCCTTTTTTGTTAACTACATAGCTATCTTTTCCATCGATGTTGAGTTTAGATGTTGAGACCGCTTCTTCAACTTCGATGATGTATGAACTACTTTCATTGTAGATGATGTAGTTGTAGTTATCACCGGCTTCGCTGGCGGCAGGAGTTAGGAAGTAATGGCTTCCAACTTTTCTTAGATAGTCAGTTTGGTTATAGGTGTATGAATCGGTAACTTTATCAAGTTCATTAGAAACGTTGATGTTGAATAATCTATTTCTAATAGCATCTGGTAAATCGGTGAGACCGCCGTTTTTCACATACCAACCATCAGTGGTGTAGTCGTTGAGAGCTAATTCCGCTAATTTGATGTTAAAACCAGTTTCGATGGATCTTGTACCATTGGAAGTTAAATCATTCCAAGCAGTATTTTCTTCATCAGTGCGATAGTCGGAGCGTTTTCCTTCAGCAGCTATAGCATTTGTATATTTCTCAACTAATTGACCAAATTGAGTTTCTTCAAATATGCCAGTACTATATGTTGTTCCATCTTCATTAGTGATGGTTTTCTCTTCTAATCCAGCAGCTTTTAGAAGTTCAACTTCATCATCGCTTAATGGAATTGCAACTAAGTGACCATCTTTAAGCTCAACGCCTCTAAATCCTCTCCAAGCATTAGCAATGGTTTCAAAATCGATGTCCTTGCCAGCTTCGATATAATTTGTAGCATAAGCTTTTAATAATTTGGATGGTAATTCTTTGTTCTTGTCATCACGAGTCAATTTGATGATATTGACTTTACGTCCATAAGCACGTCCAAGAGTGGAGTAGTTATTGTCGAGCAAATATTGTTCGACTAATTTGTCTTTATAGACTGTTTTCATGATGTTTCTTTCGATGTAGTCATCATATCTTCCATCAAAACTAATTAAGGAGGAGACATCTTCTTTCTTCAAAGAAGTTGTAACATAGCCTTCCTTCCAAGTTAATTCGGAATTATTGACATCGATTGAATATCCTTCTGAATAATGAGCCATGGCTAAACGCTTTTCTTCGAATTTGCCAGTGGTATCGTTGTAGTCTTTGGAAGTTATTTGAGTGTAGAAAGTTTCATTAATTTTTTCATTTAAAGAATTATAGAAATTAAGGAAACGAGCTTTACGGATTTCATCGACAGTTTTTTCAAATTTAGTAGCGAGGAATTCGTCTTCAGTGACTTCAGTGCCATCTAATGTGGCTTTCTTTTCGTTCCAATAAACTGCTTTATGTGAATCGATAAAAGCTTTAATTTTTGTATCATCATTTTCTGCGACTAAATCTTTAATTTCAGAATAAGTTCCGAATTGATCTTTAGCGACGATTTCGATGAAATTATTTAAGACATCATCTTTTTTATTTGAAGAGATATTATCGTAGAGAACACCCATGATGTTATCGTAAACATCAATCTTGGTGTCATCTTCGTTGACGACAATGTCGTCATTATATCTTATTGGTAAGGCTTCAAATGAATCGCATCCTGTTAGAAGGAAAGACGCTGCTAAAACCAATAATAAACCAGCTTTTCTTTTATTTCTTGTCATAGCATTTTCCTCCTCTTTCCCAATCTGCTGCTTCTGTACCAACTGTGTGATCTTTAAAGCCGATTGCACAGGCAGCTGGGAAGATTAAATCTTCTTGAGAATTTTGAGCTTTGAGAACTTCGATATATTCTTCCCAGGTCTTTTCCCAAGAAATATCATTATCAAAAGCCTTTTTGACTTTACTTCTATTGATCCAATCGTTGATAGCTTCTTTTAAAGTTTCATCTTGGACTTTAATCTTTTCGGAAGCGACATATTTAGAGTAGATGTATTTATTTAAATCGCTGTCGAATGATTTAATTTTGCTTTCAACTTCTTCAGCGCGAGATTTATATTCTTTAATTTCTTGATTTAAGAAGTTGACATAGGTCTTTTTGTTTACGCCATCTTTGGTTGGGTATTCACTTTGTCCTGGATATTTAGTTGTCCAATATTCAGAAATCGTGGTGCCGTTTTCATCAGTTTCAATTAGTGGTGAGCGTTGCACGACAATGAAGTGAATTCCTTGATAGTCGCTTGTTCCAGCGCGGACGACTAAGATAGGTTGTCCGTCAGTTGTACATAAAACCTTTTCGCTTTCAGTTGTATCTTTTGATAAACCTTCAACATATTTAAAAGTTGATGGAGCAGTTTCGGATAAGGTTGATGCAGTAGTTTCACCAAGCGAATATTTAATAACTGCGATTTGGTGTTTATTTAGATAATTGTTGAACCAAATGTTGCGTGGATAAGTGTTAGCGGAATCATCGTTAACGACATGGCCATCAGCATCTTTGACGACGTTGGCGTCTGCTCTTAATTGAGCGAAGACTCCGTATGGGATTGAAGCAATATTGCCTTCATCTTCTGCAACTTCTTTATAATTAGTAGCAATATCATTTTTATTCATTGAGATGTTGCTTGTCTTAGCAGCTCCTTTAGTAGCAGTGTTATATAAATTTTCATAAGCATAAACGCCTAATTTGAATTCATTAACAAAGCTGGTGTCTTTATCCATAATTCCTAAATCACCGAATTTGGTGTTGGAAGAATCATCGGAATATTTAAGAGCGACATCACCAAATGAGTTGCCTGAAGCAAGAGTTTCAGCAACGTCTGCTAATTTAATAGCGTTTTCTCCGCTTATCGTGGCGTTATAGTAATTTGTTGAAGCTGAATCGCTAATTTTTACTAAAATATGACGCACATGATATGGGAGTTTGGAATTGATGTAGCCATCATATCCGTTTTCATCGCTAGGAAGTCCATCGCGGAGAACGGAAATGTTCTTATCATAGAATTGATCGTTGAATTCGCTTAATTCACCTTCGTAAATGAAGTGTTCAAGTAATTCATCTTCATCTTTGCAGCTATAACTATCTAATAATTTGTTCCATTCCTCATCATAGCCAGTTGAGTTGGTATTAGCGTTTTCTTTAGCTTTCGATTTAATTCCTTCAACTTCGACTGTCGCATTCTTTAATATTTGAGCGTATTTGTCGTGTCCATCTTGATTTTCATTAAAATAGTTTCGAACAATGACTTTAAAGATGCTATCGAACATTGTTGAGACTTTACTGGTGTCTTTGTAATAATCGCTGAATAAATCATCCGCGGTGTAGTTTGTTTTCTTTCCAGTAGAGTCAGTATAGGTTAATATCACACCTTCAGGAGAATAACTTGCTCCGCCACAACCGGCTAGAAGTGAGCAACTTAGAGCAGATAAAGCTATTCCAAGGGTTAGTTTTGCTTTTTTCATAAGTTAACCTCGTATGCCTCCTTTTTAAACATAGCGAAAATATCTTATAACATTCCTTGTATTAATACAACATTGATTTTTGCGAATGTTGAAGTTAGCAATTTAGTGATTAGAAAATCCAATGTTTATGTAAAAGTCAAAGACAAGTCTTTGTTCTATTTTTTATCGTTTTATTTGTTATATAAAATTTAAGCGACTAAAATATTTTAGATTTGAGGCGAAAAATATATGGCTATTTTGGAAATTAAAGACTTGCATGTAAGCGTAAAAGATAAAGAAATTTTAAAAGGGGTAAACATTGTTTTAGATACTGATAAAACAGTGGCGTTACTTGGACCTAATGGTAACGGAAAGTCAACATTGCTTCAAACAATTATGGGCAATCCAAACTATAAAGTTACCAAAGGTTCTATCTATTTAAATAAAAAAGATATTACTAAATTAGAAGTTGATGAACGTTCAAAATTAGGAATTTTTCTTGGCATGCAAAATCCTAGCGAGGTTCCTGGAGTTAACAATGCCGATTTTTTAAAAGCTGCGTTAAATGCTCATCGAGAAAAACCGGTTTCGCTTTTTGAATTTTATAAAGTGCTCAATCAAGCTTATGAAAAGACTGAAATTCCCTTTGAAATGTCGAACCGCAATTTAAATGAAGGTTTTTCAGGCGGAGAAAAAAAGAAAAATGAAATTCTTCAAATGCTTATTCTCAATCCAGAATTAATTATGCTTGATGAAATCGATTCAGGACTTGATGTTGACGCCATCCAATTAGTTTCAAAAATCATCGCGGAAGAGCAACAAAAAGGAAAAGGCTTTTTAATCGTTTCTCACTATGCAAGACTTTACGATTTAATTAATGTTGACCGTACGCTTGTTTTAATCGATGGGAAAATCGCTCTTGATGGCGACCGCGAATTAGTGAAGAAAATTGATAAATCTGGTTATGATTGGCTTAAGAAAGAATTAAATATTGCTGATGAGGTGAAAGTGTCTCTTGGCACTTGCTCAGTGAAGGATTCTTTTAAGGGTAAAAAGTGATGAAAAAAATTGTTGTTGATAATGAAGAAAAAACTCTTGAATTAGACATCGATGATGATTTAAATATTGAAGTTTTTAACAACGCCAATTTGACATTAAAATTGCTTTCTTCATCTCCTCTTGAAAATCTAAAAATTCAGGCAAATCTTGGAGAAAATTGTCAGTTACGAGTCTTTTTTGCCGATTTTTCGCGTTCAAATTTAAAACTTAATTCATGCGTAAATTTAAATGGTGAAAATGCCAATTGCTTATGGCATTTAGCCTGTTTAGCTAGCAAAAAATCGCATAAAGAATTTGATGTTTCTTTTATTCATAATGTTGGCTCTACAAAAGCTTTGATGGATAACTATGGAGTAGCAAAAGACGAGGCTAAAATTGTCTTTTCTGGCATCAATCACATCAAACAAAATTCAAAGAAATCTATCACTAGTCAAAACGCCAAAATTATTGTCTTCGATAAGCTTGCTCATGGGGTGGCTTCTCCAATTCTAAAAATCGATGAAAATGAAGTTCAAGCATCGCACGCTGCAATTGTGGGAAGACTAAATGATGATCACATGTTTTATTTGATGTCTAGAGGTCTATCAAAAAATGACGCAAGAGAGTTAATTACTCGCGGATATCTTGAACCAATCAAAAAAGAATTTAATGAGGCAAATCAAAATAAAATTGACGAGCTTCTTAAGGAGTCAAATCATGATTAATCCTTATAAATTAAAAGAAGATTTTCCAATGTTCCGCAATAAAACAAAAATGCAAAATCACGATTTAGTGTTTTTAGATAATGCTTCTACGACCTTTAAACCAGACTGTGTTGTTCAAGCGGTTGATGAATATTTAACAAAAGAAACTTCTAATTCACATCGAGGCGATTACGATTTATGTTTCCACACCGATATGAAAGTGGAAGAAGCTAGAAAGACAGTTGCTAATTTTATTAACGCTGATGAAAACGAAATTGTTTTCACAAGCGGAACTTCGATGTCTATTAACTTGATAGCCTATGGCTATGCTGCCAAATTTTTAAAGGCTGATGATGAAATTTTAATAACACAAGCTGAACATGCGTCGAATGTTTTACCATGGTTTAAAGTTCATGAACTCACCGGAGCTAAAATTGATTATATTCCATTAGATAAAGATGGCCGATTAACTCCTGAAAGCGTTGAAAAAGCGATTACGGATAAGACTAAAATTATCGCTATTGCACAAGTTACTAATGTTCTCGGCTTCATCATCGATGTCAAAGAAATAACTAAAATTGCTCACAAGCATGGTGTTTTAGTAGTTTGCGATGGAGCTCAATCTGTTCCACATATGATGGTGGATGTTAAAGATTTAGATGTTGATTTTTTAAGTTTTTCTGGTCATAAATTATGCGGCCCAACCGGTATTGGTGTGCTCTATGGTAAATATGAATTGTTAGATAGAATGGATCCGCTTATGTCAGGTGGAGGGATGAACGCTAAATTCGATATGTGCGGCGATGTTAAATATTTAAACCCACCTTCAAAATTTGAAGCTGGAACGATGAATATTGAAGGTATTTATGGCTTAGAGGCTGCAATTAAATATATCGATAGCATCGGAAGAAATAACATAGAAGCATATGAGAGCGAACTTCGTAAATACATGATTGATAGAATGCATGAAGTTCCTAATATTTCGATATATAACGAGCACGCTAACGCGGGTATAATTACATTCAATGTTAAAGGTGTTTTTGCGCAAGACTTAGCTACTTATCTAAATAGCAAAGGCATTGCTGTTAGAAGCGGTCAACACTGTGCAAAAATCTTGATTTCTTTTTTACATGAAGTAGCAACTTGCCGTGCATCAATTTATTTTTATACAACTAAAGAAGATATTGATGCCTTTGTTGATGCTTTAAAGAAAGGCGGTGACTTTTTAGATGCCTATTTCGCTTAGTCCTCAACTCATGAGGCAAATTATTATGGACCATTATGAAAATCCTCAACATAAAATGGTTCCGAAAGATGTCTGTAAATATGAAACCATTCATATGGATTCTACTAATTGCATCGATGATATTGTTATTTATCTTCTTTATGAGAATAACATCGTTAAAGACTGCTCTTTTTCTGGTGTCGCCTGTACAATTTCAACTGCTTCAACCGACATCATGTGTTCTTTAGTTATCAATAAAAGTCGCGATGAAGCCTTATATATCATTGAACAATACAAGAAGATGATTCACGAAGAAGAATATGATGATTCTGTGCTTGATGAAGCTATCGTCTTCATGAATACTTCTAAACAAGCTGCCCGCATTAAATGTGCGACAATTGGCTTTGATGGCCTCGAAGAATTATTACATAAGCATGAGCATTAATTATTATGAGCAAGCAAATTAGATTAACTAAAAAATATAAATACGGCTTTAAAAATAAAGATGTTTCGATTTTTAAGACTCAAAAAGGTTTAAGTGAAGAAACAGTTTGTGAAATTTCTCGTCTTAAAAATGAGCCAGAATGGATGCTTGAATTTCGCCTTAAAGCTTATAAAGCATTTAAAGAACTTCCTATGCCAAGTTTTGGACCAGATTTATCTTTTTTAGATTTTGATTCTTATACTTATTTCATTCGACCAAGTGCGAAGGTGGAAAAAGATTGGAACCAGGTGCCTGAAACGATTAAAAATACCTTTCAGAAATTGGGAATTCCTGAAGCTGAACAAAAATATCTTTCGGGTGTTACTACGCAATATGAAAGTGAAGCAGTTTACCATAACATGCTTAAAGAAGTTGAAGATAAGGGTGTTATTTTTCTTTCAACTGATCAAGCACTTAAAGTTTGTCCTGATTTAGTTAAAAAATATTTCAATACAGTTGTCTCTTATCGCGACAATAAATTTGCTGCTTTAAATGGTGCTGTTTGGTCTGGTGGCTCATTTATCTATGTGCCTAAAGGCGTTGTTTTAGATAAACCTCTTCAATCATATTTTAGAATTAACAATGAAAAGAGCGGACAATTCGAAAGAACTCTAATCATCGTTGATGAAGGTGCATCAGTTCACTATGTTGAAGGCTGCACTGCCCCAATATATAGCAAAGATAGTCTTCATGCTGCGGTGGTAGAAATTGTGGTGCTTAAAGATGGTAAATGCCGTTATTCAACTGTTCAAAATTGGTCGAATAATATCGTCAATTTAGTCACTAAGAGAGCATTAGTTAAAGAAAACGCTCAAATGGATTGGGTTGATGGAAATATTGGTAGTCAAACTAATATGAAATATCCAGCTTGTATACTGGCTGGAGAAGGTGCGAAAGGTAATTGCATTTCAATTGCCGTCGCCTCAAAAGGTCAATATCAAGATGCTGGAGCAAGAATGATTCATCTTGCCAGCAATACTTCTTCAACAATTATTTCTAAATCAATTGTTCGCAATGGTGGAGTTGCCAATTATCGAGGAACAGTTCGCCATGTCGCAGGAGCACTCAATTGCAAGTCACATGTTGAATGTGACACTTTGATATTAGACGATATCTCTAAAAGTGATACGATTCCAACGAATGAAGTTGCTAACAATACTTCATATATCGAACACGAAGCTACAGTTAGCAAAATCAATGAAGATCAGCTCTTCTATTTGATGTCTAGAGGGCTTAGCAAACAAGAAGCAACTCAGATGATTATCATGGGATTTATCGAACCTTTCTCAAAAGAACTTCCAATGGAATATGCGGTTGAATTAAATCAGTTATTAAAATTAGATATGGAAGGAAGCGTTGGTTAATGGATTCTTTCGATGTAATCGTTGTTGGCGGTGGGCATGCCGGCGTTGAAGCTTCACATGCTTCAGCAACGATGGGTTTGAATACTTTACTTATTACTTTAAATAAGAAGATGATTTCAAACATGCCTTGTAATCCTTCTATTGGTGGATCGGCAAAAGGCGTAGTTGTTCGCGAAGTTGACGCCCTCGGCGGAATAATGGGTAAAGCTGCCGATGCTGATTATCTACAAATGAAGATGCTTAACACTGGCAAAGGGCCAGGTGTTCAATGCTTAAGAGCGCAAGAGGATAAACACAATTATCCTGGCATAATACAAGCGATTTTAGAAAAAACTAATAATCTTTCCATTATTGAAGGAGAGGTTATTGATTTAATTCGTGATGATAAAAAGGTTAGCGGTGTCATTTTAAAAGATGGCTCTTTATATCACGCTAAAGCCGTTGTTTTAGCAACTGGAACTTATATGGAAAGCATGATTTTAAGAGGCAAGCACGCTTTTTCCGGCGGGCCGGATGGAGAAAATCCCTCGATTGGTTTATCTAAATCTTTGCAGAAAATGGGCATCGAAACTATTCGTTTTAAAACAGGAACTCCTCCAAGAATTAAGAAATCATCAATTGATTTTTCCCTTGCTTCTATTCAACCTGGCATGGATGGGAAATTAGCATTTTCTTATGAAACCGATAAATTTATTCCTTTAGAAGAGCAACTACCGTGTTACTTAATATATTCAAATGAAAAAACGCATGAGATAATTCGAAATAATCTTGATAAAACCGCAACTTATAATGGATTACAAACCGGAGTAGGTCCACGTTATTGCCCTTCGATTGAAAGCAAAGTTATGACTTTTGCTGATAAAAAAAGACACCAATTATTTTTAGAGCCAGAATTTAAAAATGGTGAATCAATTTATCTTCAAGGTTTTTCAACCGCGATGGAAGAGAGCATTCAAGAAAAGATGGTTCATTCATTAGTTGGTTTAGAGAAAGCAGAATTTTTAAAATACGCATATGCGATTGAATATGATGCTCTTGTACCGACTCAATTTGATAGTTCATTAAAAGTTAAAAAATATGACGGATTATATGTGGCTGGTCAAATTTGTGGAACATCAGGTTATGAAGAAGCGGCTGGATTAGGGCTTGTTGCTGGCATTAATGCTGCCTTGTTTGTTTTAAATAAAGAGCCATTTATCTTAAAAAGAAATGAAGCATATATTGGAGTAATGATCGATGATATCGTAACAAAAGGCATCAATGAGCCTTATAGATTATTATCTTCTAGAGCGGAATATCGACTATTGCTTCGACATGATAATGCTGATATTCGTTTAACTCCGTATGGCTATAAACTTAACTTAATAAGTGAAGAACGTTATCAAAAATTCTTAACAAAAAATCAAAATATTGATAGAGCAATATCTTTCTTAAAAACACATTATTTAGGAAGCAGTCAAAAAGTTAATTCTTATTTAGAAGAACACAATATTAGTATTTTAAAAGCCGGTGTGAGCGGTTTTGAATTTTTAAAACGACCGAATGTTACTTATCAAAATTTACTTGATCTTTTTCCAGAATTAAATGAAATAAAACTCGATTATATCGGAGTTTCTCAACTTGAAATATCTGTAAAATATGAAGGATATATAAAGCGAGAAAAAGAAGAAGCTAACTCATTTTCAAAGTTTGAAGAATATAAACTAGATAAAGATATCGATTATTTGTCGATGAATGGATTGGCTTTAGAGGCTCGCCAAAAATTAGATAAGATTCGTCCTCTTACAATTGGACAAGCTAGTCGAATTTCAGGAGTTAATCCTTCTGATATATCGATACTTATCTTAGAATTAAAAAGAAGAAATGACTGATTTAGATTTTAAAAATTATCTCATCGATAATCTTCATATTGAGAATATTGAAGATGTTTTGAATAAATTATCTTTATATGAAAAAATGCTCGTTGAATGGAACGATAAATTCAATTTAACGCGCATTATTAAACATGAAGATGTTTTGATTAAACACTTTATTGATTCGATTTATTCGATTAATTTCTACGATTTTAATAATAAAATTATTGCTGATTTAGGAAGCGGTGCCGGATTTCCTGGAATAGTTTTAGCAATAATTTTTCCGAACTCGAAATTTACTTTAATTGAATCAAATGGAAAAAAGTGCTCGTTTCTTTTAGAAGTTATTAACCAATTGAAATTAGCTAATGTTGAAGTTAAAAATGCTCGCATTGAAGAAGTTAACTTAAAAGAACATTTTGATGTCGCTCTTTCTAGGGCTCTCAGTGCATTAAATATACTTCTTGAGCTAGCTATTCCTCTTTTAAAAGTAGGTGGTTCACTTATTGCTTATAAGGTTTATGATAATGAATCTGAAATTCAAAATTCAGAGCATGCACTTACTAAATTACACGCCGAAATTGTGGCAAATCACAAATATTCTTTGCCGTTTAGCGATGATTTACGCAGCTTAATTGTGGTCAATAAAATTGATATAACAAATAAAATATACCCAAGAAGATATTCTGAAATTCTTAAAAAACCATTATAAGTTAGTCTAGTTGTGCTAAACTTAATTTGTTTCAGGGCAAGGAGAAATTCCTGACCGGCGGTAAACCCCGCGACTCCGCAAGGATTGATCTAGTGAAATTCTAGAGGCGACAGTTACAGTCTGGATAGAAGAAACAATCTTTTTCGCCCTGATAGAGGGTTTTTATTTTTATGGATAAAATTAATTCGATTATATTCGGGATAGTGTTGATTGTTTGGGCATTTCTTACTTTAAAAGTATATAGTGACCATAGACGCAAGATTTCACATACAAATATCACGAGATTTTTAGTACGTGTTGGCATTTTTGGCGCCATGAGTGCAATTTTATATGTTTTACCATTTTTAAAATTTTCTTTAGTTATCTTTCCTTCTTTTCTTGAAATTCATTTTGATGAAATTCCAGCTTTTATTGCCGGATTCGCCTATGGGCCGTTGTCCGCCGTTTCGGTTTTAGTCATTAAAACGATTATCAAACTTCCATTTACTAGTACTTTAACAGTCGGAGAATTTTCTGATTTGATTTATTCGATTGCTTTCATTCTTCCAGCTGCTTTGATCTATAAGAAAAATCGCACTTTTAAGAACGCCATTTTAGGTCTATTAACGGGAACAATTATCCAATTAGTCGTTTCATTATTAGGAAATATTTATTTAATGATTCCTTTCTATATGTTCATGTTCAATCTATCCAAAGAACAATTAATTGCCATAGCTCAAGTTGCCAATCCTTTAATCACAGATGTTGAGTGGACTTATGGCTTGTATGCTGTTTTGCCATTTAATTTGATAAAAGATTTTCTTATTTGTTTAATAACTATATTGGTTTATAAGTCTACGCATAAACTTATTGATAAATTAGAGCAATAAAAAAGCGTCTCATCGACGCATTTTTAGATTATAAGTATTAGATTATTCGACTTCGATTGCACCAAATGGGCATTCAAAACCGAGATCGCCATCAACTTCGTCAACGATGGCTTTCGCATGGCCATCTTCATCGAATTCGAAGACATCTGGACGTGCACCGACACATAATCCACATGAGGCACAGACATCCTTATTTACTTTTACTTTTGGCATACTTATCCCTCCGCTTGCAGTAATTATAAACATAATTGTAATAGTATTCAACGAAAAATAAGGCTAATTTTTATTAAAAAAGAAACAACATTATATTAAAATATAAATCATGGTTGAAACGCGGGTTGAAAAATTTAAAGAATATCGAAATGAAATACAATCTTCTTTTAATGATTACAACTCTACAAAGAAAAAAACTTCCGATAGAATTGATAAAATCATGACTTCTGAAGACAACAAAAATACCTCATCAATTTCATTTGATGAACTGATGGGGGCTCATGAATTATATGAAAAAATTGATGATAAGAAAGTTTCACCATTAAAGGGAAGGAAAAAATTTTCTATTCCTTATTTATTAATAAGCATTTCTATTTGCTGTATACTTTTAGCAATTACAATTTGGTTAGGCATCTTAACCTTTGGAGGGCAGTTATGAAGAGAGTAGTTGTTGCAATTGATGGTCCAGCTGCAGCTGGAAAATCCACTGTTTCTAAGGCGGTATCGAAGATTTTAGGTTATACCTATATCGATACAGGTGCGATGTATCGCGCTTTTACAAGTTATGTTTTAGATAAAGGTGTTGATCCTCAAAATGAAAGTGAATGCATAAAACTTATTCCAGAAGTTAGCATTACTCTTTATCCAGACGGCAAAGTTATTTGTTCTGGAAAAGATGTCACTAGAGTCATAAGAGAACCTCTTGTAAGCGGAAATGTTAGTTATATTGCCTCTTATAAAGATATTCGTTTAGCCCTTGTTGAATTGCAAAGAAAGATGGCTAGTGAGCAATCTGTTGTAATGGATGGTAGAGATATCGGAACATATGTTTTACCAAATGCTGATGTGAAAATTTTTATGATTGCATCCGATAAAGAAAGAGCTGACCGTCGTTATAAAGAAAATGTCGAAAAAGGCATTGCTTGTAGCTATCAAGATATTGTTGAAGATATTAAAAAGAGAGATAAAATCGACTCTTCTAGAGCGTTTGCTCCTTTAAAAGAGGCACCTGACAGCGTGAAGCTTGATACTTCAAAATTGAGCATTGAAGAATCCATCCAAGCTGTTTTAAAAATTATTAAAGAAAAGACAAAATAATTATGTCGCTTCCAGTAGTTGCATTAATTGGTTCACCTAATGTCGGAAAATCGACGATTTTTAATCGTATCATCGGACAAAGGCGTTCTATTATCGATGATGAACCTGGTGTAACTAGAGACCGATTATATGCAAATGCCTCTTGGCTAGGCAAAGAATTTCGCTTAATCGATACCGGTGGAATCGAAATCAAAGATCAACCTTTTCAAAAGCAAATCCGCATACAGGCAGAAATTGCTATCGATGAAGCTGATTTAATTGTCTATATTGCCGATGGTAAGCGCGGCGTGAGCAACGACGATCGATTGATTGCTAAATTGCTCCATCAAAGCAACAAAAAAGTTATTTTAGCAGTCAATAAAATTGACAATCAAAACATGCTTTTTTCTTTAAATGAATTTTATTCTTTAGGCTTTGCTTCTCCTTTGCCTATAAGCGGAGCGCATGGCATTGGAATTGGAGATTTGCTTGATTTAATCGTAAAAAACCTGCCTGAAAAGGAAGATGTTAAATATGATGATGCGATTACTTTTTCAGTCATTGGTCGGCCTAATGTTGGCAAATCCTCTTTAGTGAATGCTTTATTAAACGAAGAACGAGTTATCGTTTCAAATATCGTTGGAACAACTAGAGATTCCATTGATACATCTTTTAGTAATGATGGTGTTAATTATGTTGTTATAGACACTGCTGGACTTAAAAAACGGGGAAAAGTTTATGACGGCATTGATAAATATTCATATCTTCGAGCCATTTCTTCAATTGATCGAAGTGAAGTCGTCTTGTTTGTCATCGATGCGAATGAGGGAATAATTGAGCAAGATAAACATGTTGTTGGTTATGCCGTTGAAAAGAAAAAAGCTATTGTAATTGTGGTTAATAAATGGGACTTAGTTAAGAAGGATGAAAAGGCTCAAAGCGAGTTTTCAAAGAATATTCGCAAGCAATTTCAATTCATTGATTATGCTCCAATTGTCTATGTTTCTGCAAAAAATAAAACAAATATTCGAAAGATTTTCGAGGCCATAAATATGGTGCATAAAGCCTATGATACGCACATTCCAACATCGATGTTAAATGATGTGCTTCAAGATGCTCAAGTTATGAATGAAGCGCCTGATTTTAATCATGGAAGATTAAAAATATATTTTGCTAATCAGGCAAACAGTTGTCCACCGACTTTCGTTTTGTTTGTAAATAAGCAAAAATATGCCCACTTTTCTTATATGCGTTATTTGGAAAATAGATTGCGATCAAGTTTTAATCTTGATGGAACTCCGATTGAAATTATTTTGCGAGAGCGTGTATAATGTTATCATAGGATTATGGAGGAAAAGTTATGAATAAAGCAGAATTAATCCAAGCTGTTAGTGAAAAGGCTGATGTTTCTCACCTCGATGCAGAGAACGTCGTCGAAGAGTTATTAAAACTCATTGAAAAGACTGTTGCTAAAGGCGAAGAAGTCAAACTTTCTGGTTTCGGCATTTTCGAAAAGAGAAATCGTAAAGAAAGAAAAGGCACAAATCCTGCCGACGGTTCTCACATCGTTATTCCGGCCAGTGCTACTGTTGCATTTAGACCTTCTAAGTGCTTCAAAGCCAAAGTTAACTAATCAATTTTAAGGGCAATTTCAATTGCCCTTTTAATTTGTAGATTTATTCATTATATTTTTAGTGTGGATAAATTTATATTTGATTATTTAGCTCAATTATTTAATGAAAATGGTTTTCATCTTTACATGATTGGCGGCACATCGCGCGACTTTTTGCTTTCATTAGAAGTTGACGATTACGATTTTACAAGTGACGCTACACCTATCCAGATGAAAACTTTTTTAGTTGATGCTGATTATACTTTTGCGCGTTTTGGTACCGTTAAAATAAAAATCAACAATCAAAAAGTTGATATCACTACTTTAAGAAAAGAAGATTCTTATGTTGATTTACGTCATCCTTCAAAAATTGAGTTTACTAAAAATATTGAAGAAGATTATTTAAGACGCGATTTTACAATAAATGCGATTTATATCGACAAGAATTATAAAATTCATGACTTTTCTAACGGCTTAAAAGATTTAAAAGATGGCATCATTCGTTTTATTGGCGATCCAGATAAAAGGATTCAAGAAGATCCTCTTCGCATTTTACGAGCGGAACGTTTTGCCAAGGTGCTAAATTTTAAAATTGAAGAGAAAAGTTTAGAGGCAATTAAAAGAAATTATCACTTAATTGAGCGATTAAATCCCCAAAAGGTTTTAGAAGAGAGAAAAAAGTTGAAAAAGAAGTTTTTATAAAACTCTTTTTTCGATAAGATAATTGTATGCAAACTGTTCAGATGGAAGCTTTAGACTTCCGTTATCTACTTCTTGAATATTATAAAAAGCTAAAACTTGGTGAAAACGAATTAGCGGTAATTTTAATGATTGACCACCTTTTAGAACAGAAAAATTATTTTATTACTCCGGATTTATTATCTTTGAAAATGAATTTATCGATAAAAGAACTCGATAAAATCTTAGTTGGCTTATTAGAGAAGAAATTATTAGTCTATGATATTGGACCTAAAATTAAAGTCTCACTTAAACCACTTCAAAAGAAATTATATGAAACATTCCAAATTTCTTTAGCTAAAGAACAAGAAGTTTCTTCAAGCGAAAAAAAGAATGAATATCTTAAAAATATCTATCAAGTTTTTGAAAAAGAATTAAATCGAACATTATCTCCTTTAGAGTTGTCCACGATTAATGAATGGGTTAATGATGGTTTTAGCGATGAAATTATCATTGAAGCTTTCCATCAAGCTTTGACAAAAGGTAAAAAGACTTTAAGAAGTGTCGATAAAATCCTAGTTCAATGGAAAGTTCGTGACGATATGGAAAAAGTTGGACTTTCAAATGTTAAAGAGACTTGGGATGATGACATTGAAAAGACGATGGAAATAGCTAAGGCTAAGTGGATCGATGATTAAGCCAAACACTCTTTTTGATTTTCTAGATAAAAATTTTCCTGATTCAGAATGCTCTCTTTCATGCCAAAAGGACTATGAACTTTTAATAGCTATCATGCTTTCTGCTCAGACCACAGATAAAGCAGTTAATAAGGCTACATCGATTCTTTTTTCTAAATACAAAGATTTAAATGAATTAGCTAATGCAAATATAAGTGATATCGAAAAAATCATCTCCTTTTTAGGTATGTATAAGATTAAATCAAAGAATATTGTTGGAATAGTTAAAGACCTTACTCAAAAATATGATGGGAAAGTTCCATTAGATGAAAATGAACTCCTTTTACTTCCTGGAATTGGCAATAAAACCAAAAACTGTTTTCTTGCTGAATGGGCTCATCTTCCTTTTCTTGCAGTCGATACGCATGTCAGTCGCATCAGCAAAAGACTTGATATTGCTAAAGAAGATGATGATGTTACCATCATCGAAAAGAAGTTAATAAAATTTATTCCAGAAAGTCGTTTAGTTAAAACTGGACATCAGCTAATCGACTTTGGAAGAAGTGTTTGTAAAGCTAAAAATCCTAAATGCAAAGATTGCTCTTTAGCTAAGAATTGCCATTATTTTTTATCGCTAAAATAAATTTTTTCAACTATTTCTAAATAGTCTATTCTGGGATTGTAACCTGTTTTAATTAAATAGCCATTTTCTTTAACATAGCTATAAGGAAGAGACTGTCGAGTAGCATTATCTTTAAAGTGAAGGACATATTGAGCGTCTAATAAATATGCTTCACTTAATGGTACGAATTGGATGATGAAAAAGGCGATGCCGCCGTGCTTAATAACTTGTTTTAAATGTTCAATTTGTTGCTTAGGTATGTTGCTTAATGGCAAGGAAGATTTTGAATGCGTCGATTTGGCTTCGAAGTCGATGTAACGGGATTTATAAACACCGTTATAATCGGTTGTTGACTGTTTTTCAAAATAGGCATCGATAATTCTAGCACCTCTTGTGTAGTCAACTTTCACAATATTAATTGGAGTTGGTCGCTTGGTAATTAAGCATAGGCCTTTTTCTTTATAGTAGGCATTAGAAAGATTGATTTCATTTTCTAAAACCATCCCGCGATTACCGGATTTGACTAAAGGATTTCTTGTTTTTACTTTTACTTTTTTATTTTTTGCTTCGACACCATTAGGATATTTGATCATTTTATAGAATCCTCAATCAAGGCGTCGAAATCGTCAGGAGATACGCTTTCTCCTTTGCTTAATTTAGTGATTAGGTTTTGTATTGGAGTGGGGAGATGCCTCATCTTAAAGAGAACTTTTTTATATTCGTCTTTGACAACGCTACGATTTTTCAAGAATGCATCGTATAAATATGCCAAATTTAGCGCATCAGCATAAGCGTTATGCTGTGTTCCTTTAAATTCAACATTAAATACTTTAAGCATGTTTGATAGCGAATAGGTGTTGCCATTTTCATCTTTGACAAAAGTTGAAATAAAGTCGCTTAAATCAAATGAATGTTTAATCATTAAATGAACATCGTCTTTCGGTGCGTCGAGGTTATAGGCTAGCGATTGAGCTAATATTCTTAAGTCGTGGTTACCAAAAGTGACAAAAACAGTTTTCGTAAACGCTCGTCCTAAATATTCTTTGAGCTCGTTGATGACCACTCTAAATGGTTTACCATCTTTTTTAATCATCTCTTCGGTTATGCCAGTTAGATTTGTTACAACATTACCAATTTTATTTTTAGCCTTAACCAGTGAATAATACCCTTTATGATATTTTTTGATAGTCATGTCGCTATATAAATCGACTTTAACCGCTCCTAGAGCAATCATTTCATGCGAAAACTGGGTGCCTTCTAAATCTAGAAAGCAGAGAGTTCGTCTATGCTGAATATGTTTTTCTAACTCTTTCATTATGAGGAATTATAGCA
>CAVDXG010000023.1:0-17916 GCA_963612925.1 Coriobacteriaceae bacterium
TGAATGATCTTTTATAAAGTATTCACTATTTCTTTTATAAGTTTCGCCGATTTTTCTAATTGATCTTGTTCTGATTTTGATAACTTAATTTCTAAAACTTTTTCAATGCCTTTATTTCCAACGATTGATGGGACGCTTAAGGCGATACCTTTAATGCCGTATTCTCCATCAAGTTCTGTTGATACAGGTAGCATTGTATGGGTGTTATTGACGATGCAGTTAGCAATATGAGCTACCGAAATTGCCACCCCATAATATGTAGCGCCTTTCCTTTTAATGATTTCATAGGCAGAATCTCGAACAGATTCGTATAATTTTTCCATCGCTTCTTGATGGTTATAATGTCCTCTTAGTTCACAGAATTCATTTAAAGGAACGCCGGAAATATTAGCAATTGACCAAGTGACGAGTTCGCTATCGCCATGTTCTCCAATGATGACAGCATGGACATTTCTAGCGTCAACATCTAAATGTTTAGAGATGAGATATTTCAATCTAGCGGTATCTAAAACTGTTCCGGAACCGAATACGCGATTTTTATCTAAACCTGATTCAAGATAAGCCACATGAGTTAAGATGTCGACTGGGTTAGAGACGACAAGAAGGATTCCTTCCATCTTTATTGGTTTGATTTCCTGAATTATGCTTCTAACAATGGCGACATTTTTATGAATTAAATCAAGTCGCGTTTCGCCTTCTTTTTGATTTGCTCCAGCCGTAAGAATGACAATTGCGGCATCTTTAATATCCTTATAATCGCCGACATGGATGTTCATATTGCTTCGATATGGAAGACCATGGCTTAAATCCATCGCTTCTCCTTCCGCTTTTTCTTTGTTTCTATCTATCAACACGATTTCTGAAAAGATTTCTTCATTTAATAAAGCAAAGGCGATTGATGAACCGACAAAGCCGGTTCCTATTATTGCTACTTTTTTAATATTTACCATAATTTTTTCCTCCTATTCTTTATAGCATTATTTTTCATTTTTTAGAAATAATACGCTTAAGAAAATATCTTCTTTATAAAAGAAATAAATAAGTAGATTTTTGGCATTTAATCAAATCAAAATTAGTTTTATTTTTTCTCTTACCAATAAATTAACATATTTATTTGTTAAATTTTTATAGGATGGAAAAACAATGAAATATATAAAAGTTTTATCTTTATTAGCAGTTGCTACCTTATTAAGTGGCTGCAACGGCTCTAATTCTTCTAGTAATAGCAATACTAGTGGAGAAAATACTTCCTCATCTAATGAATCTAGCGGAGGTAATGCTTCTTCTACATCTAGTTATGATTACGATGATATCGAAGTTGATCAAACATTCTCTAAAGGTGAAGAATATAGTGCAGATGCCGATGAGACGATTTCCGCGAAAATCATTTTAGATGGAGAAAGCGCAACTATAACTACTGTTGATGATGCATCTGCAAAAGTTAGTGTTGATGATAATGGCGTTTTAATCGAAGATGCTGGAACATATTTAATCGAGTCGACTTCTTTGTATACAAAATCAATAGTTATTAATTTATCGAAGAAAGATCAACCTACTCTCATTCTAAATGGTGTAGGCATTTCTAAGTCTAGCGGATATGCCCCAATTGTGGCTTTAGAAAAAGCGCAACTTAAGATTAAGAAAGCTAAAAATAGTAAAAATTATATCTACGATGGACGCAGCGAAGACTATGATGGCGATGATAACGCCGCGATATTTGCTAATAAGAAATTAGAGATTGTCGGGAAAGGATCTTTAACAGTTGTCTCAGATTTCAATAATGGTATTGGAACTGATGCTTCCTTATCGCTAAAAAATGGTGAACTAACAGTTATTTCAAAGAACAATTGCTTAAAAGCACATAAAGCTATTGAAATCGAAGGAGAAAGTAGTGATGGCGGAGTTTATCAGCTTGAATCAGCGGAAGGACAATGCATTAAAAGTGAACCAAGTGACGATGCAACCGATGATGAGAAATTAGAATCAGTTATTACCATTACCAAAGGAAGTTTCATCTTAAAAAGTGCAGAAGATGGAATTGAATCATATGCGACTATCTCAATTCTCGGGGGCGATTATCAAATCACAACTGGCGGAGGAAGCTCGGGCACTTTAAATAAAGATAGCGGTTCATTTAAAGGCATTAAAAGCGACACTCAAATCGATATTTCTGGCGGAAGCTTCCATATCAATTCGTTAGATGATGCTATTCACACAAATGGCATTATTAATATCAGCGGTGGAGAGATAAATATCGAAAGCGGTGATGATGGAATTCACGCCGATGACACTTTCACTTTAACTGATGGAACGATTAATATTTCCAAATCTTATGAAGGAATTGAGGCAAAAACCCTATATTTTAAAGGTGGAACTACCTCAATTGTCTCAAGCGATGATGGCATTAATGCTGCCGGCGGAAGCGATTCAAATAAAACAAATCCTTGGAGCAGTGGTTCAACTGGCACCTTATATATTGAAGGCGGATATATATCTATCAATGCTTCAGGCGATGGACTTGATAGCAATGGTTCAATTTATGTTACTGGTGGCTACACCGTTGTCGCTGGACCAACCAGCGGAGGAGATGGACCTCTTGATGTTGGAGATGGAGGAAGCTATTACTTATCTCAAAGTGGCGGAACTTTAATTGCCTATGGCAATAATTCAATGGCTATTAACGCCAGTAAAGGTAGCCAATATACGATGTTATTTAATCATTCAAATACAATCGATTCTAATTACTACTATGTTTTGAAGGATTCATCGAATAATGTCTTAAATGTAATTAAACCTTACAAGAGCACTTCTTCTTTATATTATTCAACTCCGGATTTAACATCCTCTACTTATACTTTATCCTACATTAAAGCGAGTTCTTTATCGGCTTCGCTTGTCGATGTCTATTATGGCGTTTATACAACAAGCAGTTCCATCAGTGGTGATACATCGATTGGATCGATTAATTTAACATCCACGAAAAACGGTAGTTATGGTTCCTCATCACAAGGCGGTGGCCCTGGCGGTCATGGCGGTGGTCCTGGAGGACGTTAACACATTTATCATAGAGGCTTTGGCCTCTTTTTTATTGAATAAAAGAAGAGACAAAAAGGGTTATCTTTCTTTAAAAATGATAAGATAAATGATAAGATAAATATGTTTAAAGGAGGCCGCCTTATGATTGATGAAAATAAAACTACTGAATATAAAAAATCTCTTTCGCAATTGAAAGAAGGAATTATTTCTTTATCTTCAATGCTCAATAAATCTCATGAAGGAGTTTTATATTTTGGAATTACTCCAGATAAACGAGTGTTTAAATTTGATATTTCTAGTAAAACTTTACAGGATGTTTCGAATGAAATTAGGACTAATTTAAAACCATCTCCAGCCGAATTAGATATTGATAAAGTAGAAATTGATGGAGTTGATGTGATTAAAGTAAAAGTGCGAGGAGATGATACGCCATATTCAGCATATGGAAGATATTATTTACGAGTTGGTGAAGCGGATATTGCTATGAGCAATGAACTACTTCAAAAGTTCTTTGAAGAGAAAGAGGATAATTATTCTAAATGGGAAAATAAACCAACAAATTACTCCTACGATGATATTGATGAAGATTTGCTTATAAAAGTGATTCGCGACGCGAATGATAAAGGCAGATTAAATTATGTTTATAAAGATATTAAAGAAGCAATGCTTAAGTTAGATTTAATCGATGAAAATGGGAATATTAAAACTGCTGGATATTATTTATTTGGTAAAGGTAAACCTATTGTATTAAAAGAAGCTAATTATCCAACTGATTCTAGAACAGAATTTGGTGAAATAAAAGAATTCAGGGGTAACATTTTCGAATGCATTAATGAGGCTATTTCTTATATCCAAAATCATATCTCATATAAATCTGATATCATTGGTATTCAAAGAGTTGAAACTCCGGAAATCCCATTAAAAGCAATCCGCGAAATTGTGATTAATAGTTTTGCTCACAGTAAATATAGCGTCAAAGGGGATTTTAACCACATCATTATTTATCGTTCTTTAATTGAAATATATAATCCCGGTTCTATATATAAAAATATTAATCCAAAGAGATTTGCTTCTTCGGAAGTAGGCAGTAAGATTAGAAACATTTTAATAGCTTCTATTTTGTATAAATGTGGATATATCGATGCGTTTGGAACAGGCTTTGATCGCACCTTTACATTGTGTGATAAGAATAATGTCCGTTATGAATACTATAACAATGAATTTGGCTTTACATTTAAGTTTTTACGTAACAAAGATTTTCTAAATGATAAGATAAATGATAAGATAAATAACATTGAAAAGTCGATATTATCTGAGATGATGAAAAATAAATATATCACCATCCCATCTTTATCAAAAATTGTAAATAAATCAGAGCCCACCGTTTATAGGCACATACAAAATCTATATAAAAAAGGATTGGTTAGGCGAGTTCAATCTAGAAAAGCCGGCTATTGGGATGTTCATTAGCATGTTTACTTATCCTTAAATAAAAAAATTATCTATATAAATAGATAAATTTTCATTCGTGGTCGGGACGATGAGATTTGAACTCATGGCCTCTTCCTCCCTAAGGAAGCGCGATACCAAGCTACGCTACGTCCCGAATGGATATATTTTAGCAAAAAAGCATCAATATAGTTATCTATATTTTTTTGTGATAAAATCACAAGCGCATGGAAAATAAATATATTGTTGTTCGTGGAGCACGTGAAAATAATCTAAAAAACATTGATGTCAGCATTCCTAAATATGCTTTAACAGTTTTTACCGGTCTGTCAGGATGCGGTAAAACTACACTTGCTTTCGATACAATTTTTGCTGAAGGGCAGAGAAGATTTATTGAATCTTTATCTAGCTATGCTCGTCAGTTTCTCGGTGGCATGGAAAAGCCGGATGTCGATTCAATCGAAGGTCTTTCTCCTGCTATTAGTATCGACCAGAAAACGACTTCTCATAACCCGAGATCAACAGTTGGAACAGTTACCGAAATATATGATTATCTTCGCCTTTTATTTGCTCATTTAGGTACTCCATATTGTCCTAACCACAACGAGCCAATTGTTTCAATTTCACCATCTGAAATGGTAAATATTGCTCTTAGCTATCCAAAAGGAAGTAAGCTTCAAATTCTTTCTCCGATAGTTCATGATGAAAAAGGTACACACAAAGAGACCTTATTAAATATAAAACTTCAAGGTTTTGAACGTGTCCGGGTAGATGGAATGTTGACGCGCTTATCCGAACTTGAACCATTAGATAAAAATAGACGTCATGACATCGATATTGTTATCGACCGAATTATTGTTAACGAAGAAAATAAAACTCGCATTGCGGAGGCTTGCGAACTTGCAGTAAATTTTTCTCACGGCTATTGTTTATTTCTTATCGATGACAAAGAAAGATTGATGAGCACTCATCATTCTTGCCCAAAATGTGGTTTCTCAGTTCCTAAACTTGAACCTCGATTATTTTCTTTTAACGCTCCACTTGGATGTTGCCCTGAGTGCCATGGTTTAGGCATTAAGCGAGAAGCGATGACTTATTTAATCGTTCCTGATGAAAATTTAAGTCTCAATCAAGGGGCGGTTCGCTGGTTTAAAAACATGGTTGGCACCAAAAATTTGGAATGGCAAGAATTCACTTATCTATGCAAGCAATACAAAATTGATTTAAATAAGCCTTTCAAAGAATTGAGCGAAAAAGAAAAACATATCATCTTTTATGGAAGCGATCGGCCATTTAAATATGAGCTTGTTTCCGCGAATGGAAATGTTTCTCATCATAATGGTTATATCGAAGGAATTAAAACTAAAATTGATCGTTTATATAATTCAACAAATTCCGAATTGATGCGAGGAATTTATGAATATTATATGCGAGATAGCGAATGCACAGCCTGTCATGGTGCAAGACTTTCTAAAGAAGTGCTCGCGGTTAAAGTGAATGGCTTAAACATTTATGAAGTCACTTGCTTATCGATTGATGAACTCTCTAAATGGATTGAAGATTTAAAGAAAACATTAACTCCTAATCAATTAGAGATTTCTAAACTTATTTTAAAAGAGATAATTTCCCGCGTTAGATTCCTCCTCGATGTTGGATTAGATTATTTAACTTTGTCTAGAATGAGCATGACTCTTTCAGGTGGTGAAGCTCAGCGAATTCGTTTGGCCACTCAAATAGGTAGCAATTTATCGGGCATTTTATATGTTTTAGATGAACCAAGCATTGGACTACATCAAAAAGATAACGATAAATTAATTAAGACGCTTAAAGAAATGGTTTCTTTAGGCAACACTTTAATTGTGGTTGAACACGATGAAGATACTATTCGCTCAGCCGACTATATTGTCGATATCGGTCCGCTCGCAGGCATTCACGGCGGTGAAGTTGTTGCTCAAGGAAGCGTAAAAGATTTAGAGGCTTCGCCCCGTTCAATCACTGGAGATTATCTTGCGGGTAGAAAACGAATTGAAATTCCAAAAATTCGAAGAAAAGGAAATGGGAAATTTTTAACTATTGTTGGAGCTAAAAAGAACAATTTAAAAAATGTCACCGTAAGCATTCCTCTTGGTGAATTTGTTGTTGTTTCTGGCGTCTCCGGCTCCGGAAAATCATCTTTAATAAATCAAACTCTTTATCCCGCGATTAAGTGCGAATTAGATAAAAACGATGACGTTTTGCCAGGAGAATACAAGGAAATTAAAGGTTTAGAGAATATCGACAAAGTAATTATAATCACTCAAGAGCCGATTGGAAGAACTCCTCGAAGTAATCCCGCTACCTACATTGGACTTTTTGATGAAATTCGGGATGTTTTTGCTTCGACTATCGACGCGAAATCTCGCGGATATACCAAGAGCAGATTTTCGTTCAATGTCCCAGGAGGAAGATGCGAATCTTGTCAAGGCGCCGGCGTGATGTGCATACCGATGAATTTCTTGCCTGATGTTTATGTAAAGTGCGACACATGTCACGGAAAGCGCTACAACGAAGATACTTTGCAAGTTACATATAAAGGTAAAAATATCTTTGATGTTTTAGAGATGAGCGTGGAAGAAGCTTTAGACTTTTTTGCTTCGAGACCGAAATTAAAAAGAAAACTTCAAACTTTATATGATGTCGGACTAGGCTATATTAAATTAGGACAAAATGCGGCCACTCTTTCAGGCGGCGAAGCACAAAGAGTTAAGCTAGCTTATGAATTGCAGAAGAAGGCGACAGGAAAAACGTTATTCATTCTCGATGAACCGACGACTGGACTACATATGGATGATGTCAAACGACTCATCGATGTCTTAGAGAAAATTGTTGATCACGGCGATACTGTTTTAGTTATTGAACATAACTTAGATGTCATTAAAGTTGCCGATTACATCATTGATTTAGGACCAAATGGCGGAAAACACGGTGGCGAAATTATCGCTAAAGGAACGCCTGAGGAGGTTAGCAAAGTTAACAATTCTTACACTGGAGAGTATCTTAAAAAGATATTGAACAAGTAAAGTGTTATACTTAACAAAATTATGAACTGGATATTATTTGTTATTGCTCTATGCTTAGGATTGATCGCTTATGCTGTTAATCTTTATTTCATCATCACTTTTGTGAAAAAACCTCCTTTAGGAGATACAAAGCCAAAAATTGATAAAAAGTTACGAATAATTCTTTTATCGCTTAATTTAGGAATTGGTTTATTAACGATACTTTCTAGCTACGGCTTAACTTTCCTTTTAAAGGAAGGAGAAGTTCTTGATGCCGGCGAAATGGTAATGCTCATTTTTGGTTCATATTTATTTGGCACAGCGACTACTTTATTAACTTCTTCCTTTGCACTTTTCTATTACTGTCCAAATCTAGATGTTAAGCAACGAAAAGTTTCTCGTATTGTTACTTTTGCTTCAATTCCATTTATTGTAATTGGCTTATGGCTATTAACTGATGCCTTCGCACCTCATATAATTTATCCATTATTTAATGGCATTTCATTTACTAGAGGTCTTATTCGACCGAATACCACTGGCGATTTAGGCTTTAACATTAAATTCTATGGAATATTGATCGTCTTTGGAGCGGGCGTTGCCTATGTTATAAGCGACCATTATTTCTATAAAGAGTTTGGAAAACACGGAATCATCGATACTTTATTGGTGGTGGCTTTTCCAGCCGGCATTATCGGAGCCCGCGTTTGGTATTGCACAGTTTTAGAACCAGGAACAAATTTATTCGCCATTCGTGAAGGTGGCTTAGCTATTCAAGGCGGTGCTTTAGGTGGCATCGTTGTTGGCGTCGCTTTCATGCTCATCTTTAGACGATATGTCAATGTCAGATGGGCAATGGATGTAATTGTTCCAACGATTTTATTAGCTCAAATGATTGGAAGATGGGGCAACTTCTTTAATGTTGAAGTTCATGGTTTAGCCTCGGATATGTCTAACTGGTGGTTCTTACCTAAGATTATCGCCAACAATATGCAATATTCTTCGACCGCAAGCTCACTTGTTGGAACAGATCCCGCCCAAATGTATGTCCCACTTTTCCTCATTGAAGGAATTAGCAATATCATTGGCTATTTCTTAATCCGTTATGGAGTTGGCAGAGGATTAAAACGCTGGACAGCTCATGGAGACCAAGCGATGCTTTATGTCATTTGGTATGGCTTAACTAGATATCTATTAGAGCCTTTAAGAAGCTCAAGCTATGAATACAATAATTCTTGGGTTACCGCCATTGTGATGATCGCTATCGGTGTCTTTGGCATCATTGCCTTCCATGTAATTGATATTTTCTATCTCAAATATAAAAGCAATCCAACCTATTTTATTAGAAAAGAATTTCCGAAAGATAAAAAAGAATTGCTTGCATCGTATAAATCAATTTTAAAAACAGTCGATGACAATGAAGATATCGCTCTTTATCTTCTTTTAAAAGATAAATATAAAAAGCCTCTTGAAATTTTTGCTAAATACATCAATGACTATTCATCGATTAGGAAGAAATATTATCTTCAACGCATTGACACCAAATATCTATTTGCTAAATGTGAAAGTAAATCTCTTTATAAAAACGCTTTAAAGAATAATCTCAATCCTATTGTTATACAAACTGATAATGGCAATACTCTTACTTTCAACAATTATTTAAAACAATTAGTCGGCCAATATAATGTCGATGAAATCTTACCTTTATTAGTTGAATCTCTTTCGAAGAGATATTCAAATATAAAACATGGTGAAGTAAATCTCTTAACTAAAATTGATGATGATGTGCTCACCTTATCGTTTGCTAGAAAATAATGTATAAGTTGTTTCTTTTTGATTTTGATGGAACCCTTATCGATAGCGATCCAATGCTCGAAGCATCTTTTAAAGATTTATATTTAAAATACAAACCTTTAGAAACTGTTAAAAAAGAGAAACTTCTCACCTTCTCCGGGCCTCCAATTAAAGAAACACTAGTCAAGGAATTTCCAGATATTAATCAAGAAATTATCCTTAATGAATTTTTGACTTTATCAAGAAAATACAACGCTATTTTGGTTAAACCTTATCCAGGAGTTGTGGAGTTTTTATCGTTTTTAAAAAAGAAAAATATTCCTTTTGCACTTATAACTTCAAAAGGAAAAAGTTCAACAATGCAAGTTTTAAAAGTTACTGGTTTAGATGCTTTCTTTGACTTTGTTATTACATCAAACGATGTTAAAAATTGTAAACCTAATCCTGAAGGCGTCAATTTAGCTATCAAGCATTTCCATATTCAATCTTTAAAAGATGTCATCTATATCGGTGACAGCGAATTTGATTATTTAGTGAGCAAAAATGCTGGCGTTAATTTTGGTTATGTCACCTTTTCACCGCGCAAGATTGAGAAAGATGCAAAGGTTGATGTTAAAATAAAATCATTCGTAGACTATTTATCGGATTTAGAAAATGAAAAAAACTGATGTCATCATTATCGGAGCCGGAATCTCGGGATTGACTGCTTCTATTTATTTAAAAAGAGCAAATATTGATTTTATTGTGCTTGAATCCACTCTCCCGGGAGGAATGTTGAATTCGCTTAAAAAAGTCGATAACTATCCTGGTTTTCCGCCTTGCTCAGGCCAAGATATTTTATTAGGACTGCTCAAACAAATTAAAGTGCTTTCCATCGAGATTACTTATGGTGATGTTCAAACCGTTTTAAAAGATGAATATGGCTTTAAAGTTGTAAGCGATAAAGAAATTTATTATGCAAAAGCAGTCGTTGTGGCCACCGGTGCGAACAAGCAATCTAAATTAATTAAAGGTGAAAAAGAATTTTTCGGTCGAGGAGTTAGCTACTGTGCGACTTGCGATGGAGCATTTTTCAAAGATTTAGATGTTTTAGTTTATGGCAATAATTCGGTTGCCATCGAAGAAGCTATCTATTTAACAAATATTGTTCACAAATTATATTTTGTTGTCGATGGAGAAAAAATAGTTGGCGATCAAAAATTATTATCAGCTTTATCTAACTCTAAAAATGTGGAATTCATCTATGATTCTTTAGACGAAATAAAAGGGGATATGCTCGGCGTTAATCAAGTCGTTCTATCTTCTAAGAGGGTACTCAATGTCTCTGGAGTATTTCCGTATGTTGGAGAGAAAAATGCGATTGAATTCTTAAAGAGTTTAAATCCGACTCTTGTGAATAACTTTATTAAAACTGATGAAAATATGGCTAGCGATATTTTAGGCTTATTTGCCATTGGAGATGTTCGCGATAAAGCGCTTCGACAACTTGTCACCGCCTCTAGCGACGGAGCCATTGTCTCAACCTCGTTAATTACTTATTTAAAATCGCTGAATAAATAGTTCATTATTTTTTATTTAATTGGTGCGATTCATTCGCATTTTTAAAAGGTTAAAAAGCATATCAGATAAACCATTATTTTCTTTAATTTAAAAGAAAGTCAGCATCAAGAAAATTACTTCAATGAATTGAGGATTGTTCAAGATGCGGATTAGAAAATTTTAAAGATTTAGGCTATCAAATTAAGAGTTTTTTAGTCTCTTTTTATAAAATAAAAGTTTTACATTAAGTTCACTCATAGTATTATATTTATTGTATGATTCAGCTAGCGATTGTAACCGGAGTATCAGGAGCAGGCAAAACATTTGTTTTGTCCTGTTTTGAAGAGAACCAATATTATGTCATCGATAATATTCCTCTTTCAGTTATTCCTTCTTTATTTAAGGAATTTATTAAGAAACCTGATCAATATAAAAAAGTTGCTATTGCCGTCAATTTAAGCATTGCTAGAAAGGTTTATGAACTCGCTAGACTTCAAAAAGATTTTTCCGTTATCTTTCTAGGGCTTGATTGTTCTAAAGAAGCATTAATAGAAAGATTCCGTCTCTCTAGAAGGCTTCACCCAGCCGAGCATCAAGGCTTAACGCTTGAAGAATGCTTGAGCAAAGATAAGAAAAATATCCTCACTTTGAGGCAATATTTCACTCATTATGTAGATACTTCTAAGCTCACACTGGCTGAATGCCGACAATTTTTAAATGAAAATGTCTTCTCATCAATTGAGGGAAAACTCAATGTCAACTTCATATCCTTTGGCTATAAAAAGAGCGTTCCCCAAGACATTGAAACGGTTTTAGATGTACGCATTCTTCCTAATCCATTTTGGGTCAAAGAACTCAAATACAAAACTGGTTTAGATAAAGAAGTCCGCGACTACATTTTTGATAGTCCTATCACAAAAGAATATTTAAAAAGAGCAACTGATTATTTAGATTTCTTCCTCGAGCAAGTAGCTTTATCTGGAAGAAAAATGATCACTATTGCTATCGCCTGTAGCGGTGGCGAGCATCGAAGCGTTGCCGTCGCTGAATATTTTAAGAAGCATTATTCTAAGCTTTATCACACTTCATCTTCCCATCGCGAACTTAAAAAATAGTCATGCAAGCTAAAGTTTCCTTTACTCAAAAAGTAAAAGAGGAAGTTGTTTCTCTTTCTTTTGATGAAAATCATCTTAGAGCACTGCTTTCCGCCTTTATTAAAATCAATGGCTCATTATCTTTTTCTAATAAAAAAAATGTTGTGAGCATGCGGACTGAAAATGCTAAGATTGCCAAATTCATTTATAATGCGATTGAAAAACTTTATGGAGTGCCATCTAGATTTACTTATTCTAAGTCGATGTCTTTTAAGAAAAAACTTTTCTATAACATCGTCGTGGAAGAAGCCGATTATGTCATAAGCGATTTAGAAATATCTTTTACCGAAGGAAAAATCGCCAAAAACATCATCAAAGGCGATGACATGATTGCCGGTTATTTAACCGGAGCTTTTCTAGCCTCAGGCTCAGTCAATTCTCCAAAGAAATCGAATTATCATTTAGAATTTGCTCTACTTGATAATAATTATGCGAAATGGTTTTCTAAACTATTTTTAAAATATAAAGGTGGCGAATTCTCCGCGAAAATAATCAAGCGAAGAAAGCAATATGTTGTCTACATTAAGCGAAGTGCAGAAATCAGCGATTTCCTCATCCTCATCGGGGCGACAAATTCGGCATTGGAATTTGAAAATGTTCGAATATCTCGCGACTTTTCTAATATTGGAAATCGTTTGTCTAATCTTGATGCTGCCAATTTAGTAAAAACCGAAAAGGCCAGCAAAAAACAACTTCATGACATCGAAGTCATTGATGCAGTTTTTGGCATCGAAAACATCAAAAACAATAAGCAACGCGAACTAATGAAATTAAGAAAGGAAAATGAAGATGCTTCTTTACTTGAATTATCTGAGAAGTTATCTCAAGTTTTAAATACTTCCATTTCAAGAAGTAACATCAATCATTTATTTAGAGCCATTCATCAAATGGCTAGCCAATATGAAGACGCCTATAATAACCGTAAATGAACAATTAGGTAAGCGCATCGTTTATCTAAGAAATAAAAAGGGCTGGTCACAGCTCGATTTAGCTTTGGAAAGTAACATTAACAAAAATTATATTTGTGATCTAGAAAATGGTCGAAGAAATCCATCGCTTAAAATCCTTGAACGACTTGCCATCGCTTTAGAAATTGACTTAGAAAGTCTTTTTAAGGGCATCGATATCATCAACAAAGATTTCTAAATTAGTCTCAAATATTGATTTCTTCAAAAGAAAAATAATCGATTAAAAATAACTTTTTTCTTTTAGAAAGCACTTTCATAAGATTTACTGCTTGTTAATTGTGACTTATTATTTATAATAAACACGTTCAAAAAATTAAGGAGGACATATTATGTCAGTCAAAGTTGCTATTAATGGATTTGGCCGCATCGGAAGATTAGCCTTCCGTCAAATGTTTGGCGCGAAAGGTTATGAAATTGTTGCTATCAACGATTTAACTTCCCCTAAAATGCTCGCTAACCTATTAAAATATGACACCGCCCAAGGAGGCTATGCCGGTGTCTTTGGAGAAAATTTACACACTGTTTCTTCAAAAGAACCTGTTCTAGCTGAAGATGGTAAGAGTGTCGTTACTCCTGGTTCAATTACTGTCGATGGTAAAGAAATTACTATCTATGCTGAACCAAAAGCCCAAAATTTACCTTGGGGAAAACTTGGAGTTGATGTTGTGCTTGAATGCACCGGCTTCTACACAAGCAAAGAAAAATCACAAGCCCACATCGATGCTGGTGCTCGCAAAGTCGTTATCAGCGCCCCAGCTGGAAAAGATTTAAAGACAATCGTCTATTCAGTTAACGAAAAGACATTAACTAAAGATGACGCCATCATTTCCGCGGCAAGCTGCACAACTAACTGCTTAGCACCAATGGCTAAAACTTTAAATGATACTTTCCCAATTCAATCCGGTATCATGACCACAGTTCACGCCTTCACTGGCGATCAAATGATTCTTGATGGTCCACACCGAAAAGGCGATTTAAGACGTGCACGTGCTGGAGCTAATAATATTGTTCCTAATAGCACTGGCGCTGCAAAGGCTATCGGATTAGTTATTCCTGAACTCAATGGCAAACTTATCGGAAGTGCTCAACGCGTTCCTGTTCCAACTGGTTCAACCACTATTCTTGTGGCAGTTGTCAAAGGTGAAGATGTCACTGTCGAAAAGATTAATGAAGCCATGAAAGCTCACGCTAGCGAATCATTTGGCTACACCGAAGAACCTCTCGTTTCTAGCGATGTCATCGGTATGAGATTTGGCTCATTATTTGATGCCACTCAAACAATGGTCACCAAGATCAGCGATGGTTTATATCAAGTGCAAGTTGTCGCTTGGTATGACAATGAGAACTCTTACACTTCTCAAATGGTGAGAACCATCAAATACTTCGCTGAAAAGTGCTAATCAAATAAAATTACTTAGAGGCATCCTGATGGGTGCCCCTTTAAATTAAAAAGGAGATATTTAACATGCTAAATGTTGATCAATTAGTAAACATTAAAGGCAAAGTCGTCATCGTAAGAGTCGACTTCAATGTTCCATTAAAAGATGGAGCAATCCGCGATGATAACCGCATTCGGGCAGCCTTACCAACTATTCAAAAACTCATCAGCGAAGGAGCTAGAGTTGTCTTGCTTTCCCATCTAGGAAAGATTAAACACAAAGAGGCTCCAGAAGTTGTTGAAGCTGCGAAGAAGAAAAACAATCTTGAAGTTGTCGCTCCTCGCTTGAGTGAACTTCTTGGACAAAAAGTTTTATTCTCAAATGAAACTCGTGGAGAAGAATTCGAAAAGAAAGTCGCCTCACTATCTGATGGTGATGTTCTCTTAGTCCAAAATACTCGTTATGAAAAAGGTGAAGAGAAAAACGATCCTGAACTTGCAAAAGCTTGGGCTAAAGTGGCTGATGCTTATGTTATGGATGCTTTTGGAAGTGCCCACAGAGCCCATGCTTCAACTTATGGCGTTCCTGAAATCTTAAAAGCGGAAGGCAAACAAGTTGCTGCCGGCTATTTAGTTGAAAAAGAAATTTCTAATTTAATGCGCTGTGTCGATGTAAAAGATAGCGATCGCCCATATGTTGCCATCTTAGGTGGTTTAAAAGTTAGCGATAAGATTAAAGTTATCGATTCTTTATTAAAGAAATGCGACAAGATTTTAATCGGCGGAGCTATGGCTTACACTTTCAAAAAAGCTTTAGGTGAATCAGTTGGTAAATCTCCAGTTGAAGATGACCAATTAGATTACGCGAAAAAATGTTTATTAGAAGCTAAAGGAAGAATCATTCTTCCAGTTGACTGCGTCTGTGCTGATGCTTTCCAAGATTGGACTAGCAAATTAGTTGCTAAAGAAGTTCCTAATGACTATGAAGGAATGGACATCGGCCCTGAAACCGAAAAATTATTTGCGAAAGAAATTTCTAACGCCAAGATGATTTTCTGGAATGGACCAATGGGCGTCTTTGAACAAAAAGATTTTGCTAATGGCACGATTGCTATTTGCAAAGCTGTTGCTTCTTTACACGATTGCTTCTCCGTTTGTGGTGGAGGAGATTCCGCTGCGGCGATCAAAGAATTTGGCTATAAAGATGCGTTCTCACATGTTTCAACAGGAGGCGGCGCTTCCTTAGAGATGATTGAAAATGATGGTCATCTCCCTGGCGTCGATATTCTTAAATAGTTATGAGAAGAAAATTGATTTTCGGCAATTGGAAGATGAATAAAACCAATGCCGAAGCTAAAGAATTCGCCTTAGCAAGTGTCGATTTTGTCGAATTTGCGAAAAGTAAAAACGTCGATATCGGCGTTGCTCCTACCTTTACTAGCTTAGCTACGGTTAGAGAATATAATCCTAATCTTACTGTCGCAGCTCAAAACTGCTTCTATGAAGACCATGGGGCGTTCACTGGCGAAATTAGCATTCCAATGCTTCTTGAACTCGGCGTTAAAACTGTCATCATCGGTCACAGCGAAAGAAGAACTTATTTTGGTGAAAGCGATGCTGCATGCAATAAGAAAATCATCGCTTTATTAGCGAATAAGATGACTCCTATTTATTGTTGTGGAGAAACCTTAGAACAATTTGAAAAAGGTTTGACTAAAGAAGTTATCAAAACTCAAATTGAAAAAGGTTTAGCTTCTTTAAATAAAGATGATGTTAAAAAACTCATCATCGCCTATGAGCCCATTTGGTCGATTGGCACCGGCAAAAATGCCTCTAAAGAAATCGCTGAAGATATTTGCTCTTACATTCGCAATTTAGTTGCTAAAATGTATGGTGAAGTAAGCGAAGAAGTTCGCATCCTCTATGGAGGAAGCGTAAAACCTGAAAACATCCACGACTATCTATTAGAAGAAGATGTTGACGGCGCTTTAGTTGGCGGAGCGAGTTTAAAAGTCGATTCGTTTAAACAATTGATTGAAAATATAGGAGAATAGCAATGGAAAAAGTTACATTCGAAAGCACATCTACTGTCGATACTGGCTCAAAATTCATGGGTAAAGTTTTTGGTTATATGTTTGGTGCTTTGCTCATCACCGCTTTGGTGGCGATAGGCTTTGGCTATTTATTTACCAATGTCTGGCCAATCGCTGATGGAAATGTGCTCGATTCTCAATATGCCTCTATCTATTTATCCATATTGATTTCAAGTTTTGTGCTAATTTTTATTACTAGCATTTGGTTTAATATTTCCGCTTGGCGAGGAAAACATACCTTATTTGTGCCATTTTCCATCTATGCTGTTCTGATGGGAATTCTTGGTTCAACATTTACAATGTTTGTTGAGCCCTACATTTTAGGTCTTGCCTTTGGCATCACCTGTCTTGCTTTTGGCTCAATGGCTTTAATTGGCTTACTTGCGAAACGCGGCATCGGAGTTCTTTCGATGGTGATGATGGGACTTCTTGTTGGAGCTTTGATTCTCTCTTTAACTAATCTAATTTGGTATTGGGTTTCACCTCTTACTTGGGCAGTTACCTATCTTGTTGTCGAAGCTATCATCTTTGCGGTCATCATGATCATTACCATCATCGATGTCTTTAGAGTTAAACAAATCGCTTCTCGAGGCGGGGCTAACAACAATGTTGCCCTTTACTGCGCATTCGCTTTATATATCGATTTCATTAATATTTTTGTTCGAGTCGTTTATTATCTACTTTTGGCTTCGAATAGAAACTAACATCTCTGCGCACGTACGCGTATATAATAGATAAGTAGAAGACAACGCTTATCGGAGGTTCGAAATGAAATTTTATAAATGTCATCACTGTGGCAACATCGTAGAAATGGTTGTTGATAAAGGCGGAGTTCCTTCTTGCTGCGATGAAGCAATGGAGGAATTAGTTCCAAATTCTACTGATGCATCAGGCGAGAAGCATGTCCCAGTTATTGAAGAGCTCGATAACAAGGTCATTGTTAAAATTGGTGAAGTCATGCATCCGATGATTGAAGAGCATCACATTGAGTGGATAATGATTCACACCGATCGTGGAGTTCAAAGAAAATATCTTCGTCCAAACACCTCACCAGTTGCTGAATTTGCTCTTCTAGATGATGAAATTGTTCTATCAGCTTATGCCTATTGCAATTTGCATGGCTTATGGAAAAAAATATCTGAATAAGTTGTTGCATTTAGTTTACTAAATAATATAATAATGAAAGCCCCAATCGGGGTTTTCTCTTCACCCAGAAAAAAACTGAAAAATGTTGTTGACACAATATTTCTCTGAGTGATAAGATATCACAAGTGCGTATTTGGAGGGGTATAACCCCATCTAGAGATACACGAGAGTGTAACGCACATACAGATCTTTGAAAACTGAACAGATGTACAAGAAACATTAACGTCAATTTTTTATAAAACAATAAAACCAGATTATTTTGAACTAAGATAAACTTTTTGAGAGTTTGATCCTGGCTCAGGATGAACGCTGGCGGCGTGCCTA
>CAVDXG010000024.1:0-16948 GCA_963612925.1 Coriobacteriaceae bacterium
AATTAGGTAATGCTTATCTTAGTAAAAAGGATGTTGAAAAGTTATTTAAATACGAATTTTAACACTAGATTTTAGGCATGTATCCCAAATTCAGGTAATAAGTGAATTTGACTATCTTTTATTGGTAAATAAATACCAAGAAAAAAGATATGTTCAAATCAATTTTTATATCGACAATCAGTTAAGAAAATTTGATGATAAATTAGGCTTAAGAATTCGCTATAAAGATAGCCAATACGAGCTCACTTTAAAAGAAGATTATCAAGATGGAAAACTAGAAATAAATCAGCTAATAAGTCTTGATGATTTTACCTCTTTTAGTAAAGAGAATATCTTTCCAGAAGGTGAAGTAAAAGAAAGACTAATTCAATTAAATATCGATGTTTCTAACCTAAAAATAGTTGGTCAGTTAAAAACAACGAGAATGGATATTAGATATAAAAGTTCGCTTATAAGTGTCGATAAAAGTGAATATAACGGAATAATTGACTACGAAGTTGAATGTGAAGATTCATCAAAAAAAGCCGCAAATAAAAATATCGCTCAATTTTTATTGCTCAACGATATCAAATTTAAAGAAAATAAAGTCAGTAAATTAGAGAGATTTAAAGCCTCTTTGAAGTGTTAATTTCTCTTTCTTTTATCTCTTCATCCATGCATTTTTGTGCATAGCACATCATGTCGAGTTCGCGTTGCGCTTTCGGAATGAAAATGCGGATGTCATCAGCGTTATAACCAACTTGCATGCGGTCTTTATCTGTGTCAACCATGATAGGTCGTTTTAAAACGGAAGGATGTTCGCGGATAAAATTAATCATCTCAGAAATAGTCATCGAATCAAAATCAACTTTATGTTCTTTCATAATCTTTGATTTAGTTGAAATGATATCGTCGGTACCATTTTCCGATTTAGTTAAAATATCTCGAAGTTCATCTTCTTTTAAGTTAGATGCAAAAATATTCTTTTCTTCGTATGGTATTTTTCTTTCATCAAACCACTTTTTAACTTTGCGACAGCTTGAACAAGATGGCGAAACATAAATCTTTATCATACAAATCAATTATCCTTATAAACACTAGTTAAGTCAATTAACTATGTTAAATTGACATAAATTTATTAACATGCGTATAATTAACATAATATTCAGGAGCAGATTATGGATCGTATTTTCAGCGGAATAAAGCCAACAGGCCAATTAACTTTAGGCAATTACATCGGAGCAATTAAAAACTTTGCTCGCCTACAAAACGAAGGAGAAACACTTCTTTTTATCGCTGATTTACATGCCTTGACTCTTCCAATTGATCCAGAAGTACTGCGTAAAAATAGTCGCGATATCGCTGCTTACTATCTCGCCGCTGGTCTAGATAAGGATAAAACCACCATCTTTTTACAAAGCGATGTGAGTGAACACAGCGAACTTGCCATCATCTTACAAAACTATTTATACATGGGTGAACTTTCTAGAATGACCCAATTTAAAGATAAATCGCAAAAGATGAATCAAGAAGCTATCGGCGTTGGACTATTCACCTACCCAGTACTCATGGCCGCCGACATCCTTTTATACGATTCAAAACGCATTCCAGTTGGAGAAGACCAAATTCAACATGTCGAAATAACTCGCGATTTAGCAAAACGCTTCAACCATCGTTATGGCGATGTCTTGACATTACCAAAAGCCGAGATGGTCAAAGTAGGCGCAAGAATAATGTCATTAAGCGACCCAACTAAAAAGATGTCTAAATCTGATCCTAAAGGCGACATCTATTTAAGTGATTCCTTAGAAGTCATGCGCAAAAAAATAATGTCCGCGGTGACCGATTTAGGACATGAAGTTAAATATGATCCAGTCAATAAACCTGGCATTTCTAATTTGATGAGCATCCTCTCATCTTTAAGCAATAAATCATTTGATGATATCGAAAAAGAATTCGCTGGAAAAGGCTATGGCGACTTTAAAAAAGCTGTTGCTGATGCCCTTATTAATGAGATGACTCCATTTAAAGCTAAATATGAAGAAATTATAAATTCTAGTCTCGTTGATGAAGTCTTAAAAGAAGGGGCTTTAAAAGCTAAAAAGATTGCCTGTAAAACTTTAAAGCGAGTTCAAGTTGCTATTGGTTTATATGGAAAAGAATAAGCCTTATATCATCGCTTTCGATATGGATGGTACTCTTCTTAATAATAAGAAGAAAATATCTTTCAAAACTAAACATTATCTAAGAAAACTGACTAAGCAAGGCCATAAAATCATCCTTGCCAGCGGTCGCCCATCTAGAGCCATCAAAAAATATTATGATGAACTAAAATTATCGACTCCGATGATTTGCTATAACGGGGCTTATACTTTTTCACCTGTCGATAAATTGTTTCCCCCATTTGAATTTGAATTTCCTTTAGAAGCTATCAAATCTTTATACAAAGAAATGCTTCCATATAGCAAGAATGTGATGTGCGAAACTGATACTGAAATCTTCGTAGACAAAGAAGATAAATATCTCACTAAATTCTTTTGGTATGAAGAAATGAAAATATATCACGGCTCATTAGACAAAATTTTAAACAAAAATCCCATGACAATGATTGTCCAACTAAACGATAAAAATATCGATGAAAATCTCATCGTCAATATCGCTCATAAATATAAAGATATCGAAGTTCGCTTCTGGACTGGGAGTCCGTATTTTGAACTATTCTATAAAGAAACATCTAAAGGGGCTTCAATTAAACAAATCGCCGATTTCTATCATATTGATAAAGAGCATATCATCGTCTTTGGCGATGCTGAAAACGATGTTGAAATGTTTGAGGTGGCAGCAAATTCGATTGCCATGAAAAATGGAAAAGATAGCTTAAAAGAACACGCTAAATATATCTCGCTAAAAGATAACAATCATAACGGAATTTATTACACTTTAAAAGCCTTCTTTAAAGGCAAATTATTAGGCTAATAAATCTAATAAATTTTCTTCTTCTTTGCTTAATGGAGCAGTAAAACTTTTATTTGATAAATAGTGCAAAACGCCAGCGATTTTCTTAAAAGATATCTTATAGGCGTGCAAGAATTGATTTGAAAAATGGTATTTTTCTTCAACTATTTTATTGATTGAAAAATTGCCATATTTGCTGTCGCCCACAACTGGGTAATTAACGCTAGAAAGATGGACTCTAATTTGGTGAGTTCGACCAGTTAAAATTTGCACTTCAACAAGTGAAAAATCATGATATTGCTTCTTTGGAGAAACGATGCTAGATGCAGATTTTCCCCCTTCGCTAATAGGAGCAATTTTCACAAGCCCAGTTGAACTATCTTTAAGTAATGGCGATTCAATTTCAATTCGTTTAGTTAAATTGCCAACCACCAAAGCCAAATATGTTTTTTCAATTTCTTCTTTGCTCTTAAAGAGTTCCTGGAGTTCCTGCAAGGCATTAATTGTCTTACCAAATATTACTAATCCAGAAGTATTTCTATCTAGTCGATGAGCCGGTGAAGGAATAAAACCTTTATCACTATTAGGATCATATTCGCCTTTAAAATATAGATAATTTAAAACATCATTAGCCAATGTCTTACTCTTCTCGTTTTTATCGCCGTGGACTAAAATCCCTCGAGGTTTATTGATAATGAGAATGTTATTATCTTCATAAATGATTGGATGTTTTAAATCTTTTTTGACTAAAAGTTTATCCTCTTTAAAATCTTTTAATTGTTCCTCATTAATATAGATGCGAATAATATCGCCTTCTACTATAAAATAATCCAGATTTACCCAATGCGAATTTACTTTGATATCTTTCTTTCTAAATAATTTATAGATAAAAGAAAGCGGAGCATTTGATAAATATTTTTTTATATATTTATCGATGCGTTGATTAGCTTCTTTTGAACTAACTTTTAATTCGACCATTTAAACATTATATCTTTCGTTTGAAATTAAAGGAAACTAAACATATAATTGACTAGACGCGGAGGATTACCCAAGAGGCTGAAGGGGTGGGCTTGGAAAGCTCATAGGGCTCGAAAGGGTCGCAAGAGTTCAAATCTCTTATCCTCCGCCACTTTTTTATTAAAAAGCTATATAGTGTTCTAAAATAATCCACACCGCTAAAGCGATGAGAATAATTCCTCCAATGATGGAGGTTATTTCATATTTACCTTTAAATAATTTCTCAAAAAGATGACCGAATAATAATCCAATAAGAGAAATAGAAAAAGTTATAACCATGATGATTGCGACATGTAGCCAAATCGTAGATGTCGTCGAAATCGATACACCTGCGCCAGTTTGATTATGAAGAGCAACGCCTGTTGCTAAAGCATCAATAGAAGTAGCCACACTCATGATAAGAACTTGCTTATAAGAAAATTTTTGAGGCAGTTTTTCTTCCGGGTTTTTTCTCATTTCAAGAATGGCTTCAATAATCATTTTACCGCCGATAAAAAGAAGTAAGGCAAAAGAGAGCCAAGCCACTACTGTGGACAATATTTTTCCAGCTTCTGTTCCGCCATTTTGTCCCGCGATAAAAGATATCAATTCAATTAGCCAGAAGCCAATTAAAGGCATTAGAGCTTGCATGATACCAAATGATGAAGCGATAAAAATTGATTTAGGTTTATTGATATCTTCATAAATAAGACCATCAATAACACTAACAGCAAAAGCGTCCATGCTAAGTGCAATTCCGAACAAGATGATTTGAGCAATGATTTCAGCTGTCATAAATATAAGAAAAGATGTGTCAATTTGACACACCCTTATTTATTTTATTGAGGTTTAGTCTCACTATTTTCCTTCGGCTCTTCGATAACTTCCACCGCTGATTTAACTTCAATAGAAGTATTCATCCCGGCGTTAAGTCTTTGCTGACGTCGAATAGTCTTTTCGACTTCACGATCAGTCTTCTTAGCGTTGTAATTTAAAGTAAGAATCACGATAATCATTCCGAAGATGAGAAATAAAATTCCCCAAATTCGAAAATCAAATGGTACTTTTATAGCTTCGATAACAGCACTTTCGGCGTTTTTAATAAAATTATCTTCTTGCGGTACATTTAAGTGATGACCAATGATACCAAAAACCATCAAAGTCAAACCAAATACACCAAATAATCCACCGGTAATATACCAAGCGAATTCTTTTCCAGACATCTTTGTTTTTGCTTTCATAATGCTAATACCTTATCAAAGTTAGAATTAATTTTCAATAAAATTAAGCTTGAGCGTTTCCTTCGCCACCATTATCTAAAGCAGCATTGTTGTTTTGCGCTTTGCTAGCTTCATCAGCGAAATGTTTAATGAAACTATCATAAGCTGGTTTCCAAGCAGTTTCCCATTTGACAACTTTTTCGCGAACAATTTTTTTGGTTTCTGTAAAGACATCGCCAAAGTTTTTGCCTTCAGGCAGATCTCTTCTTCCACTAGTCATTTCAATTAAAGCGAATAATGGATCAATTAATTCGTAATAATCAGCACTTCTAAGCGAAGAATGTTGACGAAGTGAATTGATGAAATTCACGATGCGACCAATATCGTTTTGAATGAAGTTAGATTGAGGAGTAATTGCCCCTTTAGCTTCATTTCTCGCTTTATTGTATTCAGCGAAAAGATGATCTAAATCATCAAGAAGAAGCATGTTGGTCAATCCGCGATAAAAATATTCTTCTTTTTGTAATACATCAGGGAAAGTTGGCTCATCATATTTATTCTCTTTTTGAGCTTGAGCAACGTGAGCAGCGATGATACTTCTAAGTTCTTCATGAATTGGTAAGACTGCATCATAGATGGCAATATGTTGAGCAGAGTCAACGCGAATTTCTTTTCCATCTCCTGCCACTCTTACGATTGTGGATTCGTCAGAATAAATAGTTGCTAACAAATCTTTAATTTTGTTCAAAAGTTTTTCTCCTGCTTCACCAGAATTGTCTAAGCAACTCTTTAAAGGAGTGTTTTTGCTAATTTCAGTTGTGATGATTTCTTTACGAGCATTATAAGCGTTGATGTCGTAATTATCCTTTCTCATCACATATTCTAATGTGTTAAAAACCACCACATCAAAACGGATGAAACTAGCGATGGCAAGTGTGTAATTGTTCATTTTCTTTACTTCCTTTCATAGTCAATGAATTTCTCGAGGTCACTAAACGACTTAATGACATGTTTCGCATACTTCGAGACCGATAGCGATGCGTGAGACATACAAAAACTGTTCTCAGGGAATTCTTTGAACATTGAGATATCGTTTCCAGAATCTCCAACGACGTAAACGTCGCTGTGATTAATATTAATGTAGTCGGCATAATATTTCAACCCCGACGATTTAGAACATCCTTTTGGAGAGAGTTCTATGAACTCGTTAGACCAACTAGCTTCAAATAAATCGCTATATTTTTCAACCAAATATTTATTAGACTCTTTTGACCTTAAAATGTTTTTCTTTCCAATGCCAAAAAACACCATTATTTTTTTAGCTTTTCCAGAGTCGATAATTTCATAGAACTGCTCTTCAGAAACAATCGATGGTTCTCGATAAACTCCTTGAAAGAAATTCCATAATTGATAAGCGAAGCGATAAATCCAAAATTTAAATTTATTTCGACAAATAAAGCGATTGTCTTCGCTCATAATAAAGAAACCTTTAATTGGTAAATCCCGTTCAATCTCTTCTAATGCGATTCGCGTACTTTTTGGCTCAAAATACGAACTTTTAATAATTTTATTGTCCGCCATAATGAAGGCAGAGTTGCAACCGATTAAATCAACTGGTCGATTGATTCGCTCAACAACTTTTTTTAAATATTCGCTGTTACGGCCGCTTACTAAAACAAGTCTTCCGCCATTATCGATATGATGTCGTAAAAATTTCAATGATTTCTTACTGATCATCTTAATTCTTTTTTTAGGATAGAAGAGAGTTCCGTCTAAATCAGTTGCAATAAGTTTAACCATGTGTAATACATTCTATTTAATTTATTAAAGATTACAATGTTTTAATGAATTTTTGAGACTAAAAAAGCACTTCAATTTTGCTTTTTTCCAAAAAGAAGTGCTTATTATTTAAATATTATTTAAGAGAATTTTCGGCTTGAATAACGCCATAGCCTCCATCTTTTCTAGTATAGCAAACAGAGATGCAATCATCTTCGCTGTCTAAATAGATGAAGAAAGGATGGTCGATAGCCTCCATTCTAGTAATAGCTTCATCTAGACTCATCGGTTCTAGATAAATTGATTTAGTTCGAACAACAGTTTCATCGCTATCCTCATCTTCCGGAATAGCAACAACATTTTCTAAGGCAATCGCTTTCCCTAAAGAAAGTTTGCCTCCGCGAGAACGGTCCATTCTCGTTTTGAGTTTACGCATTTGCCCTTCGAGTTTATCGATGGCAAGGTCAACTCCAGCATAGAGATCATCGTTAGTGACTTCGGCTCTTAAATCCATTTGAGGCGTGAAAATCGTGACCTCGATTTTAGCGCCAACTTTATAAGACCTCACAACGACGCGGCAAGAAACATCTTCGCTAGCTACAAAATATTTATCCATTCTCGACAATTTACTCTCAATTGCAGAACGAATGCCATCAGTAACTTCGATGTTTTTACCAATAATTTGGTATTTCATTTATTAATACCTCCTTTCCAAATTATTCAGAGGATAATTTCTAATTAAATTATGCCAAATCTAAATGTGAAAAAATAGGAGTTATATCACTTTTTGTCTAACATTAGACTTTATTTAGATAAAAGTTTTTTAATTTCATCAACTTTGTCTAATCTTTCATAAGGAAGATCAAGATCTGGTCGACCAAAATGACCATAAATTGCCAAATCAGCATACTTAAAAGGTGGTTTTTTAAGTTCAAGTTTTTTAATAATTTCAAGCGGTCTGAGATCGAACAATTCGTGAATTATATGTAAAATCGTATTGTCATCATAGTGAGCAGTTCCGAAGGTGAAGACGCCCAATGAAACTGGATCAACTTTTCCAATGGCATAAGCTACCTGAATTTCAAGGCGGTCAGCTACTCCGGCGGCCACTAAGTTTTTGGCGATGTATCTAGCCATGTAAGCTGCACTTCGATCAACTTTGGATGGATCTTTACCAGAAAAAGCACCTCCGCCATGTCTTGAAGCTCCGCCATAGGTGTCGACAATGAGCTTTCTTCCAGTGACACCTGTATCACCGGCAGGACCACCAAGTTCAAATGAACCAGTCGGGTTAATTAAAACCTCAAAATCATCATTCATGCCAAAGGATCTAACAACCGGCTTCATGATTTCGTTTTTAATGTAATTATGGAAAGCCTCATCGTTTTTACCTTTATCGTGCTGAATCGACATTAAAACCATCACGACGCGAGGGTGATTTGGATCATTATAGTCGATGGTTACTTGCGATTTCATATCTGGACGAGCATATTTGAATTCACCAGATTTTCTTTTATTTGATGCTACACGCACAAGCTTATTTGCGATTGAAATAGCTAATGGCATATAGCCTTCTGTTTCATTAGTAGCATAGCCGAAAATAATGCCTTGATCGCCAGCTCCACCAGTATCAACTCCAAGCGCGATATCTGGAGATTGTTCTTTAACTTTCACATCGATTTTAACCTCGTCAACTGAAAAACCGTATTCCTTTTTGGCATAACCAACTTTTCTAAGAACATCTTTAGCGATTTTTTCATAATTTGGCTGGGCTTTTGAGGTGATTTCCCCACCGATAAGGATATAATTTGTTGTCACGAAAACTTCACACGCTACGCGTGAATTAGGGTCAATTGAAAGGCAATAATCTAAAATCGCATCCGCAATTTGATCAGAAACTTTATCAGGGTGCCCTTCTGAAACGGCTTCACTTGTAAAAAGGTTTTTTTCTTCCATCATTTTCATTTCCTTAAAATAAAACGGCTCCCCACCAGGGACAGCCGTGAATGACAACCCATTTTCTTATCGCTCAGAGGGTGGGCCTCTGCTAAGGAAGAGCACTTACTTATTAAAGAGTTGCTACCGTGATCTTTCATCCTTCTTTCACGGTTCTTGATAAGAATATTAGTATTTTATACTACTGAGCTTGACTTTTCAATGCCTTTGCAATCTGATCTGGACAAGAAGTTTCTCCATCTCTAGATCCACGACATTTAATGTTTTCTAATCGTGCGATGACATCTTCAACTTTCATGCCTTGCACCAAATGGACGATTCCTTGGATGTTGCCATTACAACCTCCAAGAACTTCCATCGATGTAATGATTCCATCATCGACAACAATTCTTAATTTCCTAGAGCAGACATTGCTGGGAGTATATTCAATTACTTTGTGCATTTTACTAGTTCTCCATATACTAAGCCAGAGCCAGCACAGGCATTGCTTTCGTCAGTATCAATATGCATTGCAAGAGCAAATTTATCGCTCACTCGAATGACAGTGTCATCAAAAATGGTTTTTCTACCCTTTCCGCTATCGATAACGACTTTAACGATGTCGCCATTATTTACATCAAAGCGGGCAGCGTCTTCAGGTGTCATATGAATATGACGCTTTGCAATGATGACGCCTTCAGAAAGTTCAACCTCGCCGCAAGGTCCTTTAAGTGTGCACTTTCCACTGCCTAAGATATCGCCACTTTCTCTAATCGGCGCAGTTAATCCTAAACTTCTTGCATCGGTAAAGGAAACTTCGACTTGATTATGCTTTCTAGTCGGCCCAAGAATTGATAATTTCGCACTTGGACGAACTCCATTTGGATCTTTTTGATTGTAGCCAATAACCTCGACTTTATCTGTAGAAGCAAATTGTCCAGGTTGACTGAGCATTTTCTTGACTTCTAATTTATGGCCTTTGCCAAATAAAATTTCCAAAGTATCATCGGTGACATGTACATGTCTAGCACTTGTTTCAACTAATATTTTTTCCATCAGTTTGTCCTTCTTTTCAATGTATTGTAGCACACTTAAGAAATTGAGTTATTCTTTTTCTCTTTTTTCTTGCCTTTATAATTATAAAGAGATTAAACTTTTTGTTAAGGTTAGTGTCTATGGAAAAAGAAAGCATCAGCAAAGAAGAATTAGAAGCCTTGATTGACGGAAAAAAAATAAAAGAAATTCGTCATATTTTTGAAGTTGTTCCAACCATCGATATTGCCGATGCTGCAAGCAAAATCGAAGATAAAAGCAAACTCGTCATCGTCTTTAAAACTGTTAAAAGCGAATACACTGCTGATTTCTTCACGGAATTAACTCCTGAAGCTAAAGAAGAAGTAATCCATCTCATGAGCGATGCTGAACTCGCTGATGTTTTAGATAAACAATTCACCGATGACTTAGTCGATGATCTAGAGGACTTGCCTGCTAATCTAGTCACTAGAGTGCTTAGAAACGTCTCTAAAGAAAGACGAGCTGTTATCAATAAACTTTTAAATTATAAAGAAAATACGGCCGGTTCAATTATGACCACCGAATTCTTAGTTTTAAAAGAAGACATGAATTCCGATGAAGCCATTAAAAGAATACGAAAGATTGGTAAAGAAAAAGAAACAATCTATACCTTATTTATCATCGATAGCCAACGCAACTTAGTCGGCATCCTCGATTTAGATGACTTAATCTTTGCAAAAGAAGATGTCTGCTTAAAAGATATCATGAACAAAGACTTTGTCACCACCAATGTCAACGCCGACCAAGAAGAAGTCGCTAATTTAATCAAACGTTATGACTTAAACGCCATCGCGGTCTTAAACAATGAAGATAGATTGGTTGGTTTAATTACCGTCGACGATATCATCGATGTCATCGAGCAAGAAGCAACTGAAGATATGTCGCGCATGGCTGGCGTTAGTCCGTTACAAAATTCTTATTTAAATACTGGCGTATTCAAGATGGCTATCAAGTGCACTCCATGGCTAATAGTCTTATTAATATTAGGAACATTTTCTTCGATGGTACTCAATAAATTTGAAAATGTCTTAAGCACTCTTCCGGTCCTTGTTCCATTTGTCACGGTCTTGATGGATACCGGAGGTAATGCTGGAGGACAAACTACAACTTTAATGGTTCGCGGACTTGCTATTCAAGAATTTAAGCCTCGCGATTTCTGGCGAATTCTTTGGAAAGAAATGCGCGTCGCTATTATCACCGGCATTTTAGTTGCCGCCGTATCCTGCATTTGGTTCTTATTTGAAATGTATGTTGGAATCATTTCTTTCGGCGGTGAAGAGCTCAACAATGGAGTAGCTTTAGTGGGCGGTGATCTCTTCTTAGCGAGATTTAAAATTGCTGCCTTAGTATCAATAACTTTATTCTTTGGCATTTTAGTTGCTAAATTTGTAGGAGTCGCACTTCCAATGTTGGTAGCTGCGATTAAAAAAGATCCAGCCCTTATTTCATCACCATTTGTCACAACCGTTGTGGATGTGTGCTCACTTCTTATTTATATGGGATTTGCTCTAATGGTGTTCTCAAATATCCTGCATATATAAAATCCTTCTTGAGAAGATATCAACAAAAGTGTATTCTAAATAACGTTCACGTGCAGCGATGGCGGAACTGGTAGACGCGTACGTTTGAGGGGCGTATGGGGCAACCCGTGTGAGTTCGATTCTCATTCGCTGCACCAAAATGATGCGATTAGATCGCATCTTTTTTAGATATAATCATATTTAATCAATAAAATGTAATTTACTTTAAACAAGAAAGAAAATTACAAGTGAAGCAAAATAATGTTGCTAAATACAAATTTATATTTTTCTAATGCTTAAATATTCTAAACTTTTCATTTTAAAGGACTAATATATTGTCTATGGCTTGGATAACTCTTGCATTAATCGCTGCTTTATCAACATCATTAACTACCATCTTTTCAAAAATTGGCTTAAAAGGGGTTAATAGCAACTTTGCGACTTTCTCTCGAACTCTAGTAGTTATTATATTTTCATTAATACTGTGCCTTATCGATGGCTCAATTTTCGCCGTATCAAGTTTCAGTCTAGAGAATTATCTTTTTCTTTTAGCAAGCGGATTATCAACTGGCCTTAGTTGGCTATGCTATTTTAAAGCTCTTAAAATGGCTGATGTTACTAAAGTCGCTCCTATCGATAAGTGTTCATTTGTTCTAACAAGTATTCTTTTCTTAATCTTCTTTTTCGATAGCACGACTAATCAAGGCAATAAAACAACAATCATTGCCTTAATATCTTCCATAATCTTAATGCTAGCTGGAACATTATTGATGGTTATAAATAAATCAAATGAAAAAAGTAAGAATAAAGCTTGGATTGTATTTGCGGTTTTATCCGCTGTTTTTGCTTCTTTAGTTGCCTTATTTGCTAAATTAGGTCTAAAAGACATTCCTAGCAATGTTGGAACATTATTTAAAACTATTGTTGTCTGTCTATTTTCTTTAGGAATTGTTTTATTCAAAAAGGATTATCGAGATGTTAAAACAATCACTTTAAAAAGTTGGATTTTTTTAATTCTCTCAGGTATCGCTACAGGAGTTGCTTGGCTAAGTGAATATGCCTCTTACAATATTGAAAATAGTAACGCCATCGCGATAAATTCAATCATCAAATTATCCATCTTACTAACGATGCTATTTTCATTTATTTTCTTAAAAGAAAAATTCACTTGGAAAACATTGCTTGGATTAGCATTGCTAACAAGTGGAATAGTGATAATAATTATTTTTAGTCTTTAAATCAGACAATCAAATCTTTGCTCTTCTTGCCGAATAAGCGGAGGAAGATTTTAATAAAGGGAATATTCACCCAATAGTTATAACCAATTATATCGGCGTTATATTGAGCACTTTTTTGTCGATATGTTTCTTCGATATCGTTAAATTCCACTAATTTGTCGCTATAGCGTTCATCGTGAAGAAGTTTAGATGAATGCTCGCAAATAGAGATAATGTTATGGGAAGAATGAACAAAAGAAAGAACTCTTTGATCGCGATCAGCTTTGGATAGAGTTTGAAAATCAGTAATTCTTTCTAGATAAGAAATTGCTATTTTTTCTTCCGCTGGAATCTTGACTCTTTTCTTTTCTGCTAATTTAATGAAGTCCATCATCACTTCATATCGTTGAGCTAAAAGAAGATTAATCGTGTTAGAGGTGTTTTTAATTTTTCGAGTGAAAATAGCGACAAAAAAGATAGTAGTAATAAAAGCAATAATAAACAAAGCTAAAATGCCAAAGCCAACATAGATTAGAATATTTGCCCATTTCGGCAGTTCATTGAATAACATTTAACCTTTTAAACCTTATTCATCATAATGGAAGGAACTACCTTTTTCAAGGAGTCGTTAGTATTTATACTAAATATTCTAAATTTCCAAAATAATAAATCTTCTCTTCATTAGTACATTTGTACTAAATTGACTTAAATATGCAAAAATGCTAATCTAATGCCGAGGTGAACATATGAAAAAACCAATAATGGCGATAATGTATGACTTTGATAAGACGCTCAGCACTACTGATATGCAAAATTACGGATTTATTCCTGCTTTAGGAATGACTCCTGCTGAATTTTGGTCAGCGACTGGCGAATTTTCAAAGAAAACAGGTACAGAAAGAATTCTTTCCTACATGTGGATGATGATTAAATTGAGCAAAGAAAAGAATATTCCTTGCACTGAAAAATGGCTAAATTCATTAGGCAAACAAGTTGAATATTATCCTGGCGTTGAATCCTGGTTTAAACGCATCAACAAATACGGCAAAGATAAAGGGGTGAAAATTGAACACTACCTGCTAAGTTCCGGCACTAAAGAAATTGTTGAAGGTACTTCAATTGCTAAAGAATTCAAAAAAATCTATGGCTGCGAATTCTATTACGATCCAGAGACAAAACTTCCTGTTTGGCCTAAATTTGCCATCAATTACACCCAGAAGACTCAATATTTCTTCCGCATCTCTAAAGGCATCATCGATGTCCATGACGATTCAGTAAATGACAAGACAACCTCTAAGAGAATTCCGTATGAAAACATGGTCTATCTCGGCGATGGAATGACTGATGTGCCTTGTATGGTTTTAGTTAAACAAAATGGTGGTTCTTCAATCGCAATTTACAACAAAAAAGAACAAGAAAATGTCTCCGCACTTCTTCGCGGAGGAAGAGTTAACTTCGCCTGCTTAGGTGACTACAGCGAAGGCGGCGACTTAGACCAAACAATTAAACTGATAATCGATAAGATTTCCTTAGGAGCTCAAATAAAAAGAAAAGAAGAAATTCTTCTTAAAAAGGAAATGCGTCGCGAAAAGAAAAATAAATAAATGAAAACAGTTGCAATAATTTTGCTCGCTGGGAGTTCAACCCGCTTTCACCATACAATAAAAAAACAATTCTATGAAATCGAAGGTAAGCCTCTTTGCTTTTACGCTTTAAAGCCATTCTTTGAATCAAAATTAATCGATGAAATTGCAATAGTTTCTAATAAAGCCAACTTTGATTATTTCGCTAAATTAACTAAAGGTATAGATAAAAAAGTTCATTTCATCGAAGGCGGAAATACACGCTTTAATTCAGTTGATAACGCCCTCAACTTTTTAAAAGATAAATTAGATGAAAACGACAATGTTTTGATTCACGATGGAGCTAGGCTTTTCTTAGAAGAGGAAGAGATTAGCGAACTTATAAATGCTTTGAAAGTAAATAATGCCGCAACGCTTGCTATACCTTTAGAAGATAGCATCGGTGAAGTAGAAAATGGTGAACTAAAAGAGGTTCCTGACCGCAATAGATATGTTAGAATCCAAACTCCCCAAGCTTTCAAATTTAAAACAATTTTAAAAGCTCATAAAAATACTGATCCATTAGCAAGTGATGACTCACAACTTGCTTTAAATATTAATGAAAGTGTTAGAGTGATAAAGGGAAGTAAAAAACTTAACAAAGTTACCACGATTGATGATATAGTTATCGTCAAAGAAATCATTAAAAACAATGGAAGAAGTTAAATTAGGCCAAGTCATAGAAGGAACAGTTATCGCTATCAAACCTTTTGGAGCGATTCTTATTTTTTCCGACAATCGAAAAGGGCTTCTTCATATCTCAGAAATCGCAAATAGTTACATTAAAAACATCTTCCGTTATCTAATAATTGGTAAAACCTACCAAGTAAAAGTTATCAATATCGAAGAAGATGGCTTTTTAAAAGTATCGATAAATAAAATAACTAAAGAAGAAAAAGTTCTTGCGAGAACATCCACTTCTAAAAGAAGTCCAATTGCTAAAGAATACATTGATTTTGAAGCGTTAAAAGAACACTTGCCAATTTGGGTAGAGGAGGCTAATAAAAATGATTAAACTAAATTGTGAAAATCTCATCGAAGAAATTGATTTTAAATCCTATGAAGATAGAGTTAAAAAAATCAATAAAATGATCGAAGATAAGTCCGGTCCAGGAAATGATTTTCTTGGCTGGCTAAATTATCCTGAAACCTATGATAAAGAAGAAGTTAAAACAATTCTAAAGTGCGCAAAATATGTACAAGATAATTACGATGTTCTTCTAGTCTGTGGAATCGGCGGATCTTATCTAGGTGCCAGAGCAGCCATCGAAGCCATTAACGGACTACATCCAAACAAAAAAGTAGAAATCATCTTTCTAGGTCAAACCTTTTCTAGCGACTACATTCATGAAACTCTTGAATATATTAAAGATAAGAAGTTTGCCATCAATGTCATCTCCAAAAGCGGAACCACCACTGAAACAGCTATCTCATTTAGATTAGCCAAGCAACTTTTAGAAGCGAAAGTAGGAAAAGAAGAAGCTAAAAAAGCCATTTTTGCCACCACTGATAAAGAAAAAGGTGCTCTTAAAGAGTTATCAAATAAAGAAGGTTATCAAACATTCATTCTTCCAAGCGATATCGGAGGAAGATATTCTGTCTTCACCGCAGTCGGATTGTTCCCTCTAGCAATTGCTGGCATCGATATCAATGCTCTACTTTTAGGTGCAAAAGAGGCAATGAATGAACTTAAAAATGATAATCTCGATGAAAATCCTGCTTATAAATATGCCATCATTCGTGACTATTTCTATAATCACAATAAAACTGTAGAAATGTTTGTTACTTATGAGCCTCGATTAGTCCAATTAGGTGAATGGTTTAAACAGCTATTCGGTGAAAGTGAAGGTAAAGAAGGTAAAGGACTTTTACCTGACTCTGCCACATTTTCAACTGATCTACACTCCTTAGGACAATTCATACAAGAAGGTCATAAGACACTTTTTGAAACGATTCTATTCATCAATAAATCCAACAATAAAGTTATCGTTCCTCACGATGAAGATAACCTTGACGGCTTAAACTATCTCGAAAACAAAGATTTAGATTTTGTGAATAAGCAGGCTTTCTTAGGCACATTAAAAGCTCACACTCATGATGGTAAAGTCCCAAATGTCATTTTAGAATTAGACAACTTAAATGCTAAATCACTTGGATATTTGTTCTACTTCTTCATGAAGAGCTGCGCTATGAGCGCCTATCTACTCAATGTCAACCCATTCAACCAACCAGGCGTGGAAATATATAAGAAAAATATGTTCCATTTACTCGGCAAAAAAGGTTACTAATTAGTAATTGACTTAAAAAAATCCTGATGATATATTTATTTAGCACGCTTTCTAGACGTGTAAGCGGATGTTTAGCTCAGTTGGGAGAGCATCGCCTTTACACGGCGGGGGTCAGGGGTTCGAGCCCCTTAACATCCACCATTCTAGTAAGGTGAAGCTATGGAGGAATAGCGAAGTGGCCAAACGCGGCTGACTGTAAATCAGTTCCTTTGGGTTCGGTGGTTCAAATCCACCTTCCTCCACCACTCTGGGGTGTAGCCAAGTGGTAAGGCAACAGACTTTGACTCTGTCATTTCGCTGGTTCAATCCCAGCCACCCCAACCAATACAAACGATTATACTGAATTCATTCAGTATTTTTTTA
>CAVDXG010000025.1:0-16328 GCA_963612925.1 Coriobacteriaceae bacterium
CCCTTATACTCATTGCTTTAATTGTTCTTTTATTAATCGCTTTATTTAAAAGAAAAAGATGGAAGAATATCCAGACAAATAAAGAAGAAATTAACCTCGACGGCTTTATTGATTCTTTAGGCGGAAAAGATAATATTATTTCTTTTACTAACAATGGCTCTAGGCTTAGCGTTGAGCTAAAAAACTACGATATAGTCGATGAAACGAAGTTAAACGAATTAGGAGTTAATTCACTTATAAAAATGTCTAATAAAATTGTCTTAGTTATAAAAGACGATATGGATAGTTTCGTTAATTTACTTAAAAATTAAAAGCAGTGCTTTTTAATATCTTCAGTAGGTAGACCAATTACATTGTCTAAACTGCCTTCAATGTGATCGACTAGATTGAATTGTGTGTCTTGTATACCATAGGCGCCGGCTTTATCTAGTGGCGAGCCGGTTGCAATATATTCATCGATGGTTTCTTCACTGAGCTTATTGAAATAGACATAAGTTTTAACTGTGCGAGTTATTTCTTTATTTTTATTTATAAAAGTGTAGCCAGATATTACTACATGTTTTTTGCCGGATAGCTTTTGTAGCATCTTTTTTGCCTCGGTTTTATCTTTTGGCTTTTCTAAGAGTTCATCGTTTAAGATGACCACAGTATCGCAGGCTAAAACGGTATCATCATTGTGACTTGCAAAAATTGAATAAGCTTTTAGCTTTGACAATTCACCTGGTAAATCATGAGGAGCAATATGCAACGCTTTCTCATCGATATTTGCTGGGATGACGATAAAATCATCGACTAATTTTTTAATCAATTCTCTTCTTCGTGGAGATTGGGAGGCTAAAATAATCATACTGTTTTATTTAGCACCGCGAGAGCTATCATTGGCTTCATCTCGGTTTTTCGATAGATATATTGAGCTGCTGAAGCTTTTAACGCAGCTTTAAGCTGTGAAAAGTTAGCATTATTATTGAGCAATCTTTCAACTTCACGTTTAGTTATGTTTTCTAAATTTTCAATAAGATGAGGGTCGTTATAGATAAAACCTTTAGTGATAACTTGCGGTTCAAACTGCAATTTCTTTTTATCGCTATCTAGGCAAAATGAAATAGCTACTAGCCCATCATCTTTCATGATTTCCCGTTCGTTGATGACGCTGTTATTATCGCCAGCGAATGAACGTCCATCGATATAGACAGGCCCGCAAGAAAATGATTCATCGCGTGTCACTTTATTGCGGTATAGTTTGATCATATCGCCATTATTTAAAACGAAGATGTTGTTTTGCGGAATATTTAAGCTTCTAGCAATTTGACCATGAATCTTTAACATGCGGTATTCGCCATGAATTGGCATGAAATATTTTGGATTTATTAATTTAATCATCAGCCTTAATTCTTGCTTTGAAGGGTGGCCAGAACTATGTACAGCATAGAGGATGGAATTTGTTAATACTTCCGCTCCTTTTCTAGTTAGTTGGTCGACTACTTTATCGATTAATACGCCGTTACCAGGAATTGCACTGGATGAAAATACGACAGTGTCGCCTGGAATGATTTTCATATCCTTATTTTCATCGTTAGCAATTCTAGAGAGAGCCGCCATCGGTTCGCCTTGCGATCCTGTACATAAAACACAGATTTCATCTAGTTTATGCGATTTGATTTCAGAAATTGGAATTAATCGGTTATCAGGTATTTTGATGTAGCCAAAATCTCTTGCTATTTGAACTGCATTTTCCATGCTTCGCCCTATGATAGCGATGTAACGATTGTTTTCAATAGCTACTTGGACAACTTGTTGAATTCGCGAAATGTTGCTAGAGAATGTTGACAAAATCATTCTTCCATGGGCTGCTTCAAATATTTCTTTAATCGATTCAAGAACATTGGTTTCACTTGGCGTATAACCTTCGATTTCGGCGTTTGTGGAATCGCTTAAGAGTAAATCGACGCCTTCATCGCCAATTCTAGCAATCTTTTTAAGTTCGATTTCTCTTCCAACCGGTGTTAAATCAATTTTATAGTCGCCGGTGTGAACGATTCTTCCTTCATTGGTGTCGACAACAATTCCATATGAATCAGGAATGGAGTGAGTGACATAGAAGAAAGATACTTTAAAATCGCCGATATTAATGATGGAATCAGAATTATATTCAACGATGTTAACTGGCTCTTTGATGCGCATTTCTTGGAGTTTTTTCTTGATTAGAGCTGCCGCAAGTTTAGGAGCGTATATCACTGGGATGTGAACATATTGTACTAAGAAAGGAATGCCTCCGATGTGATCTTCGTGGCCGTGGGTGATAAACAAGGCTTTTATTTTTTGTCGAACGCTTTTTAGTCTTGTGTAATCAGGAATTACATAATCTACGCCCGGTAGGGAGGAATCAGGAAAACGAACGCCTGCATCGATAATAATTAATGAGTCATCTTTTTCGATGCAATAGGTATTTTTTCCAACCTCGCAAAGACCCCCAAGGGCATAAATATAAATAGGTGTATGATTTTTTTCCATAAAAATAATATATTTAATCAATTCTTACCGAATTCACTTCGTTAATGGCTTGATGTGGTTATTATATTTAACTAAATATATCTTGTCAAAATATATCTAAATTTCTCACTTGGAATTTGTTAAAAATTTGTAAGTTATAATCTAACTGAATTCGCTTTCACTTCAAATGGGTTTTCTTTATTTATGTGATCGTAGTAAAGAACGCCGTCAAGATGATCGATTTCATGCTGTAGCACGATGGCTTCAAATCCATAGGCAGTGATGATAGTTTCTTTAGCTAATTTTACATCATATGCTTTGACGAGCACTTTATAATGCCTATAAACATATCCTTCATGTTTTTGATCGACTGATAAACAGCCCTCTCCTGCTTCTAAGTAAGTTAGTTTTACACTTTCAGAGATGATTTGTGGGTTGATGAGGCGGTGATCAACTATTTTTTGATTGCCATCTTTATCTGCTTCAACATAATAAACAACAATTATTCGAATATTTTTGCCAATTTGAGGAGCAGCAAGTCCGACGCCTTCTCTCAGATGATATTTTTGAGCTATTTCTTCATTTTGACTAGCGATGAGATAGTCTTTCATCTTGTTAGCTAAAGCGATGTTTTCTTCATTTATTTCCGCTTTGACAGACTTACCTCTAAGAGAGGTAGCGTTATCTTTGACGATTTTAAAATATTTTTCCATGCGTTTTGAATTGTATCATCATCTGAGCAAATTTGGTAAGATTTATGCATATGGATGATGCACTTTATTTAAAAGTTATTCAACTAAAAGACTGCTTAGAAAAAGATCCAAGAATAATTAAACTTAATAACATCGAAAAAGAGATGTCTCGATGCGATGAATTGATGAAATTATCTTATCGGAAAGATATGGCTTGTTTAGCTTTCAATGATGCTTTAAAACATTTTGCTAAAAATAGCAAAGAACTTAAAGAGGCTCAAGTAACCTTATATGAAGCTAAGCTAAATCTGGATATGCATCCATTGAGCAAAAAATATAATCAAGCATATAAAGAAGTTAAGAAATTATATGCCTTAATAAATAAGACTTTATTTGAGCCTTTTAGCAAAAGCGAGGAAGATTTCAATGATTAGAATTACGGGCGGAGAATTTAGATCCAGATTGCTTAAGACTCCGGATAGCAAAAAAACTAAACCGACAATGGATAAAGTCCGAGCAGCAGTTTTTTCAATTCTTTCTAATGAAGTTAAAGATGCCAATGTGCTCGATTTATTCGCTGGCTCAGGAAGCTATGGTTTAGAAGCGATTTCTCGAGGGGCTAAAAGCGCCACATTTGTTGATAATGGGTTAGTACAAATTAGAACTATCAAAGAGAATTTAGAATCATTAAAGCTTCAAGAAGAAGTTTACTTATCAGATGCTTTTTCTTTTCTCAAGAGTTGCTCGAAGAAATTTGATATTGTTTTTGCTGATCCACCTTATAAAGAAGTGGATTATAACCATCTAGTTGATGTGCTTATGGAAAGCAATGTTTTGATAGAGGATGCTATAATTGTCCTTGAAAGTGAAGATGAACTATCATTTATTAATAAAAAAATAAATAATATAAAGAAATATAAATACGGATTAGCAAAGATTTATATATTGAGGTAACTTATGAAAATAGCAGTTTATCCAGGAAGTTTTGATCCAATTACTAATGGTCATCTCGATGTTCTCTACCGCTCGAGCAAGGTTTTTGATAAAGTCGTCGTTTTAGTAGCGGATAATCCTGAGAAAAAATATATCTTTTCTTCAACTGAAAGAGTAAAAATGATTCAAGAAGCTATTAAAGGTTTTGATAATATTAGCGTCGACAAGACCTCAGGTTTAACAGTCAAATATGCGAAAGAAATTGGAGGGTGTTGCCTCATTAGAGGATTAAGAGCTGTAACTGATTTTGAATATGAACTCAAATTAGCTGCGGCCAATCGTTTTGTGGATAAAAATATAGATGAAGTCTTCTTTATGGCTAGTCCAGAACACAGCTTTATTTCTTCTTCAATGGTCAATGAACTCTACTACAGCGGAGTAGACATTTCTAAGCTTGTCCCTTCATCAGTTGTTAAGATGTATAAAGAAAAGAAATAAATTAAATATTAGCTAATTAAAAATCGCGGAGTTTCCGCGATTTATTTGTGATTTAAATTGATTATTTATTATCGAAGTCGCCTTCGTGGTTCCAACAATCAAGAAGAAGTTGAGCCTTTTCATAATCGTTGTCGCCTGTGACGCCGAACATCAATTCGCTTACGCCTCTATTGAGGGCGTTTTCGCTGAAGTCAATCAACATAATAGTTGGGGTTAAGAAATCATCAGGATCGCATTGTTCGACATTGATGATATCTGAATCAGAAATCTTTCCATTGATGTAGTAGTCAGTGTTATATGCATTACCGGCAGCTTCTTCAAAGAAGTTAGCATTGCGGTCCATATATTTGACAAAGGCTGTTTCTGTGGTAGTGGTATCGCTGGTAACTTCATCAGAGAAAATGGTGTACATCTTAAATGGCAATTTATCATTTGGTTGAAGTTTATCGGAGAAATTGTCTTCCAAAGTGGAGAAGCCGTTTTTTGCTTCTTTACAAGAAGAACATTCTTCGCTAACGAAGACTAAGAAGAACTTTTCGCCATAAGTACTTGTTAAAGATGAATCATTAGCAACTTCTAAAATATCTTTTGTTATTTTATCAGCGTCGCTGTCAGCTCCACCGACAAGAGATTTTTGGAAGCGATGGTAGTAAGCTTCGCTTGATGCCATGTTTTCATTTAAATCTTTAATACCGTTAACGATGGAAGGTATTGAGAAAATTACGCCGAATATGATTCCGACAATAAGAAGTGGTTGGACCCAAGCTGTTTCTTTAATCCAACGCCATATTTTTGTGAAGAATGCTCCGATGCTTTGTAAAACTACCATATTTTCCAATCCTCCTAAGGAGATATGCGAGTAAGATTTTAACACTATATAAATATAGATTCAATAATATAATTTCGCCTTTAGTGTAGCCGAGTCGAAATCTAAGCAACATTATAAATAATTTTATTTATTTGTGCATTATTAAATTTTCTAAATAGTAAAATAGCGTTTTCAATTTAATAAATAAGTTTCCTAAAATATTGTTATTCCTGATTTCTTGATACAAGTTTTTTTCGTGTTTTTAATTTTATGTGTTAGAAGGTAAACACGGTGTTTCGATCCTGCCTGTTGGTAATAATCGAGTAACCTTTTTCTTATTTATTTCCAGTAGAGTAATTGTTGCTTAGAAAAACGAATTTCTTCTTAATTTTTAAAAATTCTCTTGATTAATGTATAAAATAACATTGATTTTATCGAAATATTTTTAATTATTCTCTAAATAAGAGAGTTATTTTCGTTTGTCTCGTAATTATAGAGTGCTCTACTATTTTTTACTAAAATTTGTGTTTATTAGTTCAATCTATAACATAGTTATGCTTCAAAAAGGAGACGAATTAATGAAAAACAAAAAATTTCTTAGTATTTGCTTACTCTCAATCGCAGCCTCGACTTTAAGTGGTTGTGGCGGTGCTTCAATTCCAGAAGTAAGTGAGGGCAAAGACACAGTTGTTAATGAACTAAAAGGAAAACCTAGCGAAAATGACCCCAAGAATGTTGTTTTTGCTACATTAGGTAAGTTGAATGCTTATCAAACCTATACCAAAAGTAGTGAAAATCATGTCACTGCAACCAAAGGCGTTATTAATTACAGTCAAGACACAAAAGCGACAATGATTAAAAATGGCGATGAATTCTATACTGATTCAGTGTCAAGTTCTGCTTTTGTCGACATGCAACACACGGCTTTGGTTAAAAATAATAAAGTTGCGTACAAAGATAAAGATAGTGAGATTAAAAATAGCACTTTCGATGACTATTATTCAGTCTATGGCGTAACCCCAGATAAACTTTTAAGTGGTCAAATCTTTAACCAAGATACTATTCTTTTAGCTTCTTTAACTGAATCTAGCGACAATAAATATGTCTATAAACTAGTTTTAGATAAAGCGAAAGCTAACGATTTAATCGCACATCAAACTCAAAGATTTGGCGGATTAAATGGACTTCCAACTTACTTGAATCACACGGAATTTGACCTTGTTATTGATGAGACTTACACTCCAATTTCCTATACATATAAGGCTAAATATAACATTTCAATTAATGTCTTGGGCGATTTAACCTGTGAAGAGAGTTGTTCAGCAACTTTCTCTAAGTTTAACGAAACAGTTGAGATTCCTAATAGCAGTGCACTTAACGCTGCAATTAATGAAACTCCAACTGAGATTCATATTGATACTGATACAACTGATTATGGTGATTTAAGTGGTTTAGTGAGTGCTGCTTTGACAAGCGATTTTGTTAATGGCGTCGCTATCTCTGGCAATCTTAAAGTCAAAGATTGTAGCATTCCTTTAAAACTTAAATTAAAAGGTGATGTAAATAAACTCATCGACACCAAAGATGTTGTTAACGGCGTTGATGCTCAGCTTATCTTCAGCACAGTTAAAGGCAATGTTTCAGTTTTATTGCATGAAAATAGAGCTTATCTTGATCTTTTCGACAAGAAAGTTGTCTTCGCTTTACCTGAAACTGATGTCGATTTTAATGAAGATGTTTTAGAAATCTCTTCACTTATTTCTGTGAAAAAATCCGAATCAAAAGTAAATACTTATGATGTCTCTTTAAGCGATAGCGGCACCGCCTTATTAAAACAATTCCTCGTTGCGAGTGGATTAGTTAGCCAAAACGATAACTTATCCTTCTCTTGCGAAGTTTATGTTACCAACAACCACATTGCTGGCATCTATCTAGATTTAAAAGTCAATTCTAAAACCTATCTTGCAACTGACTTTATTTATCAAGATGAAGTTTTCAATCTCCCTGATTTAACTAAATATGTCTCAAATCTTAGCTTTGATACGACAATTAAATTTGATGTCGGTGGAGCTAAAGACAATAAGCTAGATATTCACTTTAACTACAACACTCTTGAAAGAGATATTTGGAAAGCCCTTGATCTTAAGGCAACATTAACGCTTGTTGATTCGATTAAATCAAAATTGTCATTTAGCGGAAGTTTTGAAACTCCAACACTTGTTTCTTCTTTAGCTAATTCATCTTATGTTGATTTAATTTTAGAAAATGGTGTTTTAAATGCCGTTGTTAATACTGATTCTGGCGTTTCATATTATCAATCTATAAATCTTAAAGATTTATTCACACTTTCGCTTGGCACTTTTGCAAAGAAAGGACTTCTTGCTAGTAGCGATAGTTCTTATAGCTTTGATTTCTCTAAATTATTATCCGCTGTTAGAATGGAAGCTTCTTTAACTGGAATTAGAGTTTATTTAGATGAAGATTATGTCCTTGAAACAATCGATACATTACAAGTTCAAGGTGCTTTCTCGAGAATACTTATTTCCGCTTTAGGTGAAACAGGAACAACTCTATTACAAGGCTTAAATTTGAATTATCCAATAGCAACCTTTGAAGTTTCTATCCCATTTAGTGGTGATGAAAAAGTATCGTTTGCTCTACTTGGATATAAGGGCGCTGATACTGCCAAAGGTCCTTGGAATACAAACAAAATTAAAAGCTATGATAAGACATCATTATTTAAAGTTTCCTTCAACAATCAAAGCGCAGAAGATAAAGCTCATGAATATAGCTATGATTATTCTTCATTTGGAAGCATCGACGCAACTGCAAAAGCCTACGCAGATGAATTTAAAACATTAGAATCTAATTATGCTTTAACAGATGAATATAAAGCTTCTGTCAATGCATATAAAGTAAAATATGATGCTTTAGATCGAAATGTTAAATACTGGGTTAATAATTATCTTTCTTATTCAATAAAAACTAAGGGAACCGGCGATAATAAGGTAGAAATTTTCCCAGCTGATAACTTGCTTAATACTTTAACTAGCGAAATAACTAAAGCTGATGAATTTATCAACCTAGCACGTAGTTCTACAGCAGATGTTAATACTTTATTTGATGAAAAATATAAGGTATTGAATAGTGCTCAATTAGCTTATATTAATAGTAAAGACGCAACTCTACTTTCTACATTTATTGAAAATAAGAAGAATAATGAGAGCACTGCTTTTGCAAATTACCTTAACAAAATTGCGGCTTTCGAATTTAAAGATATGTCGAATATGACTGAATCTGAGATCTTTAGCTATTACAAATCAATTGATACTTTAGTTTCTCAAAAAGCAAACTATCTAAGCACTGACAATTCAATCGATGAATTCATCAGCCAAGTAAAAAAAGACGTTGTTCCTTTATATGTTGAAAGAATGAATGCTTACATGGCTGTTTTAGCGGAAGAATATCTCAATTTTGAAGTAGTTGACAACTTGACTGTAGATGAGATTAAGAAAGAACGCACCTTCTTCAAAGAAGTTGTCAAAAATTATTATTCCACTTTTAATAGTCATCTTTCCTTTGCTGATTGCGTTAGCCAAGATGAATTAACAGAATTTGTGAACAATATTTATCTTGCTCAATACTGCTTCCAAAGTGGACTTGGCGGTTTCTCTAAATCAATGGTCATCGCGGTAGATAAACTTATGTATACAGTTCTTAATAAGCAAAAAAATGATGATGGAACTGACTACACCGATGCTCAAAAAGAAGAGGATTTAATGACTATATGGGAAGTTCTTGATTCAGGTAATTTCGATTTTAGAGAATCTTGCACGAATTACGATCTTCTAAATGCTAAATATGCTGATTTTATAAATGATGAATGGTGGGATTTGGATTAAAAGCTACAAGTTGTTAATTTCCTTTCTTAAAGCCAGTATAACTGGCTTTTTTTGCTAATTATTTTCGACACTTTAATTTTTATAATTTACCAAAATAATTTAGGATAAAATGAAATTCCGGGAGTTCTCGTTAAACAAATTAAAAAACAGCAATTGATGCTGCTTATTGCTTAGTGGCGGAGGATTAGAGATTCGAACTCTAGCTGAGCCGTGGGCCCACTATCGGTTTTCGAAACCGACCCCTTCAACCGCTTGGGTAATCCTCCAGGTGAGAGTTATTATATCATAACTTTTTGCTTAGTAATCTTTTTCTAGATAAAGCCATTTATTGCTTTATAAGTATTGTCGCTTCGTTGTATTTACAAATTAAAAATGTATAATTTAATCGTGTTTTTTCTAAAGGGTTTTGATTTATCAACATTATTACTTGCTCTTGGCATCACTTTTGCCTCACTTATTTTAATTGCTCTAATAATTGTTATTGTTTTTGTTTATAACAAAGAATATAAATTTGAAACGCTTCTTAAAGATTCTTCTAATTCGATTAGAATTTACATTTTAGACTTATCTAATGACAAAGTGACATATTTTAATCGCAGCGATTTAAGGAAGCGTTATTCGATTCCTCTTGTAGAGTTTTATAATCACTTTCAAGAAGATGAACGGGAGGATTTGATTTCTTGGGTTCATGATTTAATTGATAAAGAGAAAGATCCAACAAACTTTAAAGAAGTTCATGTCATTTCAAAATATCGAAAATCGAATTTTTATTCACTTTTACAAATTGAAAAAGTCAATTATCGAAAACAAGTCATCTATATGAGCAGTTTTCTTATCAAACCTAGTACTTATAAAAAGAGCAATGTGAAGGATAATTCCTATAAATTCTCCTCTCAGGAAGCTTTTAATAAGATTGTCTCTCCTTACAGCAAAGGAGCAACATTCGCCTTTAATTTTTATGACAAAAGAAATAAAGACGAAGAGATTTCTCGCCTTACCTTTCTTCAATTTGTAAATATTTTCAATAACTATATCACCAGCAGCCGTCCGATGATTGAATACGGGACGCATCAAATTGTGGTCTCAGAACTTCATTCTTATTCTAGACAACAACTACTTCAACTTATTGTTTCGATTAAAAGCGACATCAACACCTATTTGATGATTTCATCACTTCAAGACAAGATTGGCTACACCATCGGAGTAGCGGAAAATAAATATTTTGTCCGTGAAACTGAGAAATTGGTGAACACTGTCTTAGCATTAGCTACAACAGCTTTAGAAGATGAAGAAGAAATGCTTATCTATGAAAAGGGTAGAAAACTTGAAGGAAATGAGCAGGAAGATTATCGCACAGAGGTTGAACGCATCATTCGTGATAAAAAGATTCGCTATCTATTTAGACCGATTATCAATTTAGAGAAATGTTCAATTATGGGTTATCAGTCTTTTGCCGAACCTCAAGATAGCTTCTTTATGAACATTAAAGAGCTTAAAAATTATGCCCTTAGGACTGAAGATGATCGCACTTTATTTGCGACGATTGCTCGAAACACCATCACGCGATTTGCTAGCGAAAAAGATGGTGACAATATTCGAATATTTTTCAATTTGAACAACTTAGAAAAGAATTATGTGAATCGCACCTTATCGCATATTCAAAACATTAAAGATATTCATATCGTTTTAGTCTATAGCGAAGATGAACTGACGGATTTACCAGAAAACGGCGATGATGATTTAGTAAACGAAATCAGAATGTTTAAATCGCGCGGCTATGAAATTGCTTTGGAGATATCTGACAATGATTTGACATTATCTTCAATTATTTATGGAGCCTTTGATTTCTTTATGGTGGATGTAAACACCAATCTTAAGATTGGCAGTAAATATTCCCAAAGAAGTTTATATAATTTTAGAGGTTTAGTTGAAAAACTTCTTAAATATCATCGACCAATCATTGCTTTGGATGTGCCTAGTTGGGATAGCGTTGAACTCATCGATAAGCTCGGCATCAACTACATCAGCAGCGATGTAGTATCGATGAAAAGCGAGAATGTTTTGCCTATTCCCGCGAAGAGTGTAATTAGGATTAAAAATATAAAGAAATAAGCATAAAATATCTTATTTAGAAAAAGAGGTTAAGTATGGACAACAAAAATGAAGCGATTACTAGACAAGAAGACGATTTTGCGCAGTGGTACACTGATGTCTGCTTGAAAGCAGAACTGATGGATTATTCTTCAGTCAAAGGATTCATCATCTATCGTCCTTATGGTTATGCAATCTGGGAAAATATTCAAAAATGCATCGATGAGAAATTTAAAGCTAATGGCGTAGAAAATGTCTACATGCCTTTAGTCATTCCATCATCTTTATTTTTAAAAGAAAAAGAGCATGTTGAAGGCTTTGCTCCTGAAGTGCTCGTGGCTACGAAAGGTGGGAAAAATAAACTCGAAGATGAACTCATCATTCGCCCAACTAGTGAGACGCTTTTCTGTGACCATTTTTCAAAGGTCATCAAGTCCTATCGCGATTTGCCTTTAAGATATAACCAGTGGTGCTCAGTTGTCCGTTGGGAAAAGACTACTCGTCCATTCCTTAGAGGCAGCGAATTCCTTTGGCAAGAAGGCCATACAATGTATGAAAGTGAAGAAGAAGGAAGAAAAGACGCCTTAAGAATGCTAGAAGTCTACGATGAAGTTGGTCGCGATTTATTAGCTATTCCATTTGTTAAAGGCATCAAAACTGACAAAGAAAAGTTTGCTGGCGCTCTTGAAACTTATTCAATTGAAGCCTTGATGCCGGATGGCAAAGCTCTTCAAAGCGGAACAACTCATTTCTTCGGCGATGGTTTTGCAAAAGCTTTCGGTATTTCCTTTTTAGGCCGAGACAATAAACTTCATACGCCATTCCAGACTAGTTTTGGAGCCTCTACTCGTTTAATTGGCGCCCTTATCATGGTTCATGGTGACGATAATGGTTTAGTTTTACCTCCATTTGTTGCTCCGACGCAAGTGGTCATCATTCCAATTCAGATGAAAAATCCTGAAGTGCTTAAAAAAGCTAGAGAATATTATGAAACTCTTAAGAAAAATGGCATTCGAGTTAAACTTGATGATTCCGACCATACACCTGGCTGGAAATATTCAGAATATGAGATGAAAGGTGTTCCTCTTCGCTTAGAAGTTGGACCGCGAGATATAGCTAACGGAGTTTTCGTGCTTGCTAAGCGCAATACTGGTGAAAAGATTACGGTGAAGGAAAGCGAGTTAACTAATAAAGTTAATTCCTTGCTTGTGGAAATTCATTCTGAGATGTATCGTCGAGCTTATAAATATTTGCTCGATCATACAGTGGAAGCACATTCTTTAGATGAACTTAAAGCTATTTTAGATCGAGGCGGATACGCCAAAGTGATGTGGTGCGGTGATGAAGCTTGCGAGGATAAAATTAAAGAATTATATCAAGCAACTGCCCGCTGCATTCCTTTTGCTCAAGAGAGCTTTGATGATAAATGTTTAATATGTGGCAAAAAAGCCAAGAAAATGGTTTTATTTGCTAAAGCTTATTAAAAATAATATTTAAGATTTTATCAAAATCATTCGAGAGGGGATAATTAGCTATCTCCTCTTTCTTTAAGAAGAAAACTTTGCCTTCTAAACTTGAATGAATTGTCCCTTTATATCTTTTAGCGATAAACAAAATTGATAGATGCCTTTTGTTGTCAATTGAATCATTCCATTCGATGTAACCTGCATTTTCTAAATCGCTTACTTCTAAACCGGTTTCTTCTTTCATTTCGCGAACGACGGCTTGAATAATTGTTTCATCATCTTCGACGTGACCTCCTGGAAAAGTAAGACCTGGCCAGTCCTTTTTATTACGGTATTCAAATAAGAGTTCGCCATCTTCATTTTTAAGAGCACACATAATGGTGAGAACAATTTCTTTTTGCATAGCTATCTTATTTTACTTCGATTTATCGCTTCAAAGCATTATTTATTGTATCAATTCTATTGGAGTAGTAGAGCTTTCCTACGCTTTACATATGTATCATTTAAAGCCGAATGTGTAAAAACGGTTTCGATTTTCTGCATTTTATTTTTCAATTAACAATTTGGCTATCTTTTGATTACATCCATCATCTGATTTTATCCTTTTTAATTTCTTAATAGTGAAATATGAAGCATAATACGGCTAAGAAAGCATACCATTGTAGATAATTTATGTTAAAAAGCGCGAGCCATTACAACAGTTAAGGCGTAGGTTAGTATTGTATTAAATAAATGCCCTAGATTTATGTCTATGCAGATATTGATTATACAGATCATGGTGATCCAAAAAAGCATAAAGTTCCGCATACTCATCATATTAAATAAAGAATTCCGAATCCAAGACACTATACACCGAGAATTTTTGCTAATTCATTGATGTATTTTAATGTTTTGCATGTGAGCCATGTATTATCAACTCTTAATGATTTCTTTTTTGTGATTTTGGACAATAATCTTATTACCATCGGCAATGAGTATTTTTTCTCTAAATGAAGTTTAATTATTTCTTTCTTCATCCTCATAACCATAATGCAGGAAATGAAATTAAAAAATTCAGTTGCTTGTAATCTATAATCACCTTGAACATTCACAGTTGTCGATTCAAGGATGTCTTTATATTTTCTAAAAAGATTTTCAATTTCCCATCGTTCTTTATATGCTTTGTATGCAGAATATAAATCAATCGCTGGATTGTTGGATTCAAATACAATCATTCCAAAATTATTTTTCTCTTCAAATTCATGAGCATCAAAGGTATTGTTTCGAATGTTTTTATCTAAATATCCTCTTGCTTGTTTAGCCATCTCTTTACTGCTGATGTAGGCATAATAATGCTTTCCATTAATTTCTAAATGTGTGCCTCTAATCGTGTCTTCGCCAAAAGGAAAATACGTTTCGAATCTTTCTTTTTTAATTGCTTTTGCTTCTTTTCTATCAAGTTTGATTGGGCAAAGATACGATATATTTTTTTCTGCCATTTTGTCTTTAAGAGCTTTGACATCGAAACCTTTATCGATAATAACAAATGAATCTTTTAATGAATAATTATCGATAAAATCGCTAAAAGAAGTGTGATCAAGCATATTGCCGGGGTAAACTCCAACAGCAAGAGGCTCTTCAATATCTAGATTGTATGCGTAAAGGATGGATATATCTTTGCTGCCTTTAATTCTTCCTTTTCTTGAAAATTCTGAACAACTATTTGTTAATGAATTATTACTTTTAAGCATTCCGTCGACAACAACATTTTTACTTGCTAGTTTTGCAATTCTATTAAACATAAATTTATCGATTTTAGTTGATGCTTTGCCAATCTTATCTAAAAAAGATGATATCGTGTCATTTGATAAACCAATACCAGGGAAAAATTCGCTAGCAAATGTTGTTTTATATTCAACTTCTATCTCTTCATTTTTTATATCTGGATTTGTCGCTCTAAGTAATGCGATCAAATAAATCTTTTTGGCATCTTCAATCGGGTATACTTCAGTTAAACCCTTGAATAAATCACGCGATAAATTATCAACAAATTTAACGTGTCCATAAGATTTTGTATCTATCTCAAATATTTCTTTATTGTTTGGGTAATAGGTGCCATCTATTATTTTCCCAATTACGCCTAATTCAACAGGCCTTATCTTCCCGTTTATTCTTTTGCTGGTTCTTGCGATGACATTATATTCATTAGGTCTGCTGGTAGCTTTTACTCTAGTATTTTTTGGTTTTAATTTAAGTATTTCCTGAGGTATCGACATAGCTGTTCTCAATAAAGTGTTAACCACTATACATAGTATAAAACTTAAAGAAAAAATAGCAATAAAATAATTAACAATTTAAATCAAAGATTTAAAGAAAAAATAGAGGTATAAGAAGAAGCTACAAAACAAGAAAAATTATTAAGAAAAGTAACTTTTTAATCAAAAAATGCTTTTGTATAGGGGTTGAAATTCGGAATTCTTTAATATATACTAAAAACCACGTATGTTCGAGGAGACAAAGAATTACTGGAATCGAGACTTTGATAAGCTAGCTTTTTTTAATCCTCTTAAAACTCTTTTGGCCTTCTGCATTTTGCTTGCCCATTGGAGATTTAGCGGGATTAGGATGTTTGGCGATTTGTATCAAATCACTTGGATGGGCGCAAATCAATGTTACATGATAATCTCAGGAATGCTCTTTTATCTCGCCTACTACCATAAACTTGATTCTGGAGAGATGAGCGTCAAAACATTTCTTTGGAAAAGACTTAAAAAACTTTATCCTCTTTATTTCCTAACGGTGATTTTTCATATTGTCGCAATTGTTATTACCAATTTGCAAAAGGGCTATTTTTACCTTGATTATTGGGCCATTTTAAGAACGTTGGTATTTTTTGGTGACAGTTTTTTCTTTAACGGAAAGGAAAGCGTCTTTAATTATCCAGCCTGGTTTTTCTGCCCTTTGTTTTGCGCTTATATTGTCGCTTGTTTGATAATCGTTTTAACCAAGAAAAACAAATCGTTACTTTGGTTCTTATTTCCAATTGCATATGGCTTTTTCGCTTATAATTCGAATTCGGAAACATTATTGAATTTGCCGTTGCTTTTCAGCCCGCGAAATAGTTTGTTTGTTGGAATGTTCTTTGTCGGCTTCCTATTAATGCGCTTATTAACAGAACATAAATTACCGGCATGGCTTAAAATTCTTGCCTTCTTATTTTCTTCCTTTAATTTCGTTGCCTCATTTGTATTCAAAGGGAACAAAGCCATAAACATAAGCATAGGGGAAAACTGCTATTCTGTGGCTTTGTGGATTCCTTTGATCGTTGCTTTGTATGGAAGCAAAATCAATCTTCTTTTTGATAACATATTTTTTAAACATTTGAGCGCTTATTCTATTCATATCTGGCTATGGCACATACCTTTTCTATCGCTTTGTTTCTTTGAAATTAACGATACGACTAAATATC
>CAVDXG010000026.1:0-15777 GCA_963612925.1 Coriobacteriaceae bacterium
CGCCTTAATTTAATTTGAATAAGAAAAATTAGAAAAATTCATATTTAAATCGTGCTTATTTATTGAAAATAAGAATTAGAAAAACTATAATTTCCCTTATTAGAAATAAGCGAGGTAGATTATGACAAAAGTAATGGCAGTTAATGCTGGCAGTTCCAGTTTAAAATTTAAACTTTATGAAATGCCAGAAGAAAAGGTTTTATGTTCAGGCAATGCTGAGCGCATTGGCCACGAAGATGGCATTTTTGGCATCAAATGGAATGGACAAAGTGAGAAAAAAGTTCTTCCAATTCTTGATCACGCCGAAGCAGTCAAATTAGTTGTTGCATCAATGCTAGAAAAAGGCATCGTAAAAGACATGAAGGAAATTAAAGCTGTTGGACATCGTGTTGTTCAAGGCGGAAAATATTTCTCTAAATCAGAATTATTTAACAAAGATACAGAAGATAAAATCGAATCTTTAATACCTTTAGCTCCATTGCATAACAAAGCTCACTTAGTCGGCTTTAGAGCTTTTAAAAAGATTCTACCTGACGCGACAAATGTGGCAGTCTTTGACACGGCCTTTCATCAAACTATGGAAGAGCAAGACTATGTCTTCCCAATTCCTTACGAACTCACCACTCAATATGATTGCCGTCGATATGGCGCACACGGAACAAGTCATAAATATCTCTCGCTAGAAGCTATCAAATTATTCCCAGAAATCAAAAATCCAAGAATTATCTCTTGCCATATCGGCAGCGGAGCTTCCATCACTGCAATAAAGGATGGAAAATGCGTTGCTACATCCATGGGATTAACTCCGCTAGGCGGAATAATGATGGGAACCCGCACAGGCGACTTAGATCCATCAGTGATGAATTATTTATGCACTTGCACTGGAAAAAGTGTTGAAGAAATGTATCAAATCTTCAACAAGAAAAGTGGCTTTTTAGGTGTAAGCGGAATAAGTAATGATTCCCGCGATGTTCTTGCCGCTTGCGAAAAAGGTGATAAAAGAGCAATTCTTGCTAACAAATTATTCATTCGTCGCATCGCCGATTTTATCGGTCAATACTATGTCCGTCTCGGCGGAGCAGATATCATCGTCTTCTCTGCTGGCATTGGTGAAAATTCACCAATCACTAGAAAGCAAGTTGTCGATGAAATCAAAGACGCTTTGCATGTTGAAATTGATGAAAAAGAGAATGAAAATCTCCGCGGAAAAGAAGGCATAATTTCCACCAAACATAGCGATATCAAAGTTGCGGTCATTCCAACTGATGAAGAAGTTATGATTGCCCGAGATACTTACGCTTTCTTATAAGGATAAAAAAATGAAAATAGTTATCGACAGCGACATAGAAAATAGATGCCTTGACTTTAAAAATAAATATCAAAAAGTCTTAAGACTCATCAAGAAATTCGATCGCATCGCCATCTTTCGTCATGCTAGGCCAGATTATGACGCTCTCGGCTCGCAATTAGCGATGGCAAATTGGCTAAAAGATAACTTTAAAGATAAAGAAATCATTTACACCGGAACTAATCATGTTTCGTTAACTCCTAAATGCTTTATAGAAATGATGCAAGTTAGCGATGAATGGTTTACAAAACCATTTTTAGCCATCGTTTTAGATACATCAAACTCAAATCGCATCGATGATAAGCGTTATAAAAAGGCTAAATGCATCATCAAAATTGATCATCATCCGGAAGTTGATCATTATGGCGATGTCGAAATCGTCGATCCAAGCATGTCAGCAGCAGGCGAATTATTAGCCAATATGCTCATCAAATTCGGTGAATATAGCATCAACAAGGAATGTGCGACTAACTTATACAAAGCTATCGTCGGCGATTCAAACCGCTTTTTATACGCCGAGGTCAACGCCCACACTTTTGCAGTCGCTAAATATTTATACAAAAAAGGTCTTGACCTTCCTAAAATCTATCAAGAAATGTATAGCGAAGATATTTCTTCCTTAGAATTCACTAAATGGGTGTTATCAAACTATCATATCTCTAATAAAGGCATCGCCTATTATGTGCTTAAAAAAGAAGATTTATCTAAACTTCATCTTCCAGCTGAGAGAGGGAAAGATTGTCTATATTTATTCGATCATTTCGATAATATTCGCATTTGGATGAGCGTCTCTTGGGATGAAGAAAAAAATAATTATCGCGTCTCGCTTAGAAGTGCGGGAATCGATGTTGAAAAAGTAGCTAGCAAATATAACGGAGGCGGCCATCTTCAAGCCAGTGGAGCCAAGTTAAAATCGCTTGATGAATTAGATAATCTCATCAAAGATTTAGAAGCTCTTATCGAATAAAATTAGCAATTAGTCTCAAAAAGTGAAAAAAGGTGTCTTTTAGATACCTTTTTAAGTTAAGTAAATGTATCATATATGTAATATGAACTTTGTTCCTTTAAATCTACTAAGTGGCTATTCATTTTTAAAAAGTGCGATTAAGTTAGACGAATATCTGCAAAAAGTAAAAAGTCTTAACTATAAAGCATCAGCTTTATGCGATGTCTCTAACCTCATTGCTATGCCTTTATTTAACAAATTAGCTAAAGCTAAAGGTATAAAGCCAATTACAGGACTAACATTAGAAATAGAAGGAAATAGTCTCGTCTTTTTGGTAAAAAGCGAAAAAGGCTATCGCAATTTATTGCACCTTCTTCTTTTAAAAGAAAAAAACAAAATTTCACTAAGCGATATTTCCACCTACTCAGAGGATTTAATCGTAATAATTCCATCCAATATTCCTTTAATGAAGAATAATTTTGCCGATTTTAAATTCACTAGAGAATTAGCCAAATTATCAAGAGGAATTGATGAATTATATCTTGGATTAGAACTTGATGAAGAAAACTATCTTGATAAAATGCGAGAATTTTCTTTCTCACATGGTTATAAATTAGTTGCCTTCCCTTCTATTAGATATTTAGGCAAAAATGATGCAATAAGTTTAAGAATGCTAGAAGCCATCGAAAATAAAGAGGTTTTAGACTATAAGACTTCTCAAGGAAATGAATATCTTAAAAGCCTTGATGAACTCAAAGAAATCTACAGTGAAGAAGAAATCAATCTAACTGAAGAAATAGCTAATAAAATTAGCTTTGAATTCATAACTAAAAGAGGGAAGATGCTCCATTATGAAAATGATGAAAACCTCACTAGCGATAAATATTTAGCTAAATTAGTTCACAACTCTTTAAAAGCTAAAAACTTAGAAAAAGAAGAATACATCGCTAGAGCAAACGAAGAACTTAAAACCATCTCTGGGATGGGTTATAGCGATTATTTTTTAATCGTTAAAGATTATATCGATTACGCCAAAAACAATGACATAGTCGTTGGCCCTGGACGAGGAAGTGCCGTTGGTTCACTTGTTTCTTATTTATTAAACATCACCACCGCCGATCCACTTAAATACGATTTAATCTTCGAAAGATTTTTAAATAAACAAAGACAAACTCTTCCAGATATCGATGTCGATTTTGAAGACGATAAGCGCGATCAAGTCGCTAACTATATCAAAAATAAATACGGCAAAAATCGAGTTGCTAAAGTTATCGCTATTCAAAAATTCGGCGCCAAGCAAGCGTTAGCGGATGTAGGTCGCATTTTTAATTATGAACGACGAGATATCGAACTTTTTAGCAAAGCTATCAATAAAGATGAGGAGAAATTATCTTTAAGAGCCATCTATAAAAGGAACAAAAAATTCCGCGACTTAGTAAATGATGACAAATATTATTTAGAAATCGTCTCATTGGCTAACCGTTTAGAAGGCTTGCCTCGTCAAAGCGGACTTCACGCTGCTGGCATCGTAGTTAACAATGAACCTCTTGATGAGGTAATGCCAGTTAGTCTAGATAGCGACGGCACTTATATCGCTCAATTTGAAAAAGATTATCTAGAAGAAGAAGCTTTCTTAAAGATGGATTTATTATCGCTAAGAAATTTGACCACCATCAAAGATGTCTTAGCCCGCATTAAAGAAAACAAAAATATAACATTAAAATTTGATGACATTCCTCTAGAAGATAAAGACGCCATCATAACAATTAGAAGAGGCGAGACGATGGGCATCTTCCAACTCGAATCAAGTGGCATTAGAAAAGCAATCAAAATCTTAAAACCAAGTTCGTTTATTGATATCGCTGCTCTATTAGCTTTATATCGACCTGGACCAATGCAAAATATACAAGAATACGCTCTTAGAAAAGAAGGCAAAAAGAAAATTGTCTATCCTTCTACTCTTTTAATAGACATCTTAAAGCCGACTTACGGCATCATTGTCTATCAAGAGCAAATCATGCAAATAGCCAATAAGCTTGCTTCTTTCAGCTTTGCTGAAGCTGACTTATTAAGAAGGGCAATATCAAAGAAAAAGAGCAAAGAATTAATCGCCTACGAAGATAAATTCATTCAAGGGGCAAAGCACAATAATGTGCCAGAAGAGGAAGCAAAAAAAATCTATGAAATGATTTTAAAATTTGCTGATTACGGCTTTAATAAATCTCACGCCATCGGCTATGGGATGTTAACTTCGAGAATGGCTTATTTAAAAGCACATTATCCAATGGAATTTTATGCCTCGATTCTCTCCAATTCCAATAGCGAGAATTTCTCATCAACGATTTTAGAAATAAAAGCTCGAAAAATTAAATTGTTAAATCCAGATATTAATAACTCATCATATGCTTTTTCTAGCGATGATAACTCGATTTTATTCCCTTTCACCGCCATTAAAGGCATCTCTTTTTCCAGCGCAATTTCACTCATCAACGAACGCGAAGACAAACCATTCTTAGATTTCTTCGATTTCGTTTTAAGAATGCAAAAATATAAATTGACGAGCAAACAAATAATTGCTCTTATCGATGCAGGTTGCTTTGATAAAATCACTCCTTCTAGAGCAACATTAAGAAACAATATCGCTAACGCCATCAACTACGCTTTGATGATTGGCGATGAAAATGGCGAATTGATCATCGATCCAAATATGTTTCCTAAACCAACTTTGCAGCCTTATGAAGATGACATCAAAGAAAATCTCAACAAAGAATTTGACGTTTTAGGTTTGATGCTATCTTCCTCGCCACTAAATCTAGCAAAACAAAAAATAAAAAATAAAAAACTCATAAACATCGCCGAAATTAAAACAAATCAAGGTAATGTAACAGTTGTATCTTTCATTCGAAATATCAAAGTAATAACTACCAAAAAAGGAAAACCAATGGCCTTTTTAAGCATCTACGATGATTCCGGTGAGCAAGAAATAACCATCTTTCCAGATGTCTATGAAAAGAGTTGCGATTTATTAAAGAAAAATTCAATTATCTTAATCGATGGCTATTTTAACGCCATAAAAGATGATTTTAATGTAACTGAAATAAATAGATTGGAGAGTCAAGATGAATAAAGCTATTGTCATCGATGGAAATTCATTACTTTTTAGGGCTTATTACGCCACAGCATATGGAGAAAATCCCTCGATAATGCGAAACAAAGAAGGCATCCCAACAAATGCTATCTTTGCTTTTGCAAACATGCTCAATAAAATCCTTTTAACCTTAAAAGAAGGCGATGCCATTTTTGTGGGCTTTGACACCGACAAAAAGACTTTCCGTCATCAAGAAGATAAAGATTACAAAGCTAATCGCAAAGAATGTCCGGCAGAGCTAAAAGTCCAAATGCCGATGGCAAGAGAACTTCTTAAATCGCTCAACATTTTCACTTATGAAAAGGAAGGCTTTGAAGCTGATGATATATGTGGAACATACGCCAAAAAGGCTAGCAAAGAAGGATATAAAGTTCTCATCTACACTTCAGATAAAGATTATCTCCAACTCATCGAAGAAAATATTACTGTTAATCTATTGAAAGTTGGTCTATCTAACATCGTCATTATGGATGAAAACAAGATGAATGAAATCTACGGCTTTTCACCGATGCAAATCATCGATTATAAAGCTCTTAGAGGTGATAGTTCAGACAATCTTCCTGGCATTCCAGGAGTTGGAGAAAAAACCGCGATTAAATTGATAAAAGAATATCAAAGTTTTGATAACATCATAAAAAATGCCTCACAAATCGGAGGCAAAGTTGGACAATCATTGCTTGAAAATGAAGATTTAGGAAGAATGTGCTATCATCTAGCCTCAATTGATACAAATGTTGAAATGCCATTTGATGTTAAAGATTCCGTCTATGAAGGATATAACTTCGATGATATCAACAAATTCTGTAACAAATTCGAGCTTAAACAATTTCTAAACCGTTTGCCTAATAATTTAGCTAAAAGCAATAACGAAAAAGAATTAACATATCAAAAAATTAGCACCTTTAATGGCTTAAAAATTGCTGATGAAATCGGCATTGCTTTAGATATTGAGCCAGGAAATTACAACAATGCAGTTATCTATGGACTAGCCATTTCAAATAATGATGAAAATTACTATATCGATATCGAAGATGCAAAAAAGGATGAGAGATTAAAAGAAATTTTGAAAAGCGAAAAAATCCATAAGTATTGCTATGACTATAAAGCGATCAAAGTCGCTTTGTCGCATTTAAATATCGAACTAAACGGCTTATCTTTTGATGTTCTTTTAGCCATTTATATTCTTGACACTTCCTTAAAAGGCGATGCTTCCTCTTCGTTTAGATATTTTGGATATAGCATTGATAATGGAAGTAATGAAGCATTGTCATTGTTTGATAATTCTAATCCTTTACGGACAATTAAAATTGCTAACTACAGCCTAAAATTATCTTCAAAAGCCCTCGCAGAAATTGAAAAATTAGGATGTTTAAACCTCTATAAAGATGTTGACTTAGAGTTAGCTAATGTTCTTTCTGAAATGGAAATCGAAGGATTTCCTTTAAATGTTGAAACATTGAAAGAAATCGGCAAAAGTTTTGAAATAAATTTAGAAAACGCTAGAAAAAGTGTTTGCACTTTCGCTGGAGAAAGCTTCAATATTGACTCGCCAAAGCAAGTCAAAGAAATTCTTTTTGAAAAGCTTAAAATCGCTCCAAAAGATAAATATAATTCCACTTCCGTCGAAGTGCTTAATGAACTAAAAAATGTTCATCCTATTGTTGAAGCTATTCTTCAATATCGAAAATATTCCAAACTCATGTCCACTTATGTGACAAGTTTAGCTAATCATGTCTATAAAGATGGGAAAATCCATGCTTTGTTTAACCAAGCCTTAACCACCACTGGAAGGCTTTCTTCAAGCGAGCCAAATCTTCAAAATATTTCCGTTCGTGATGAAGAGGGCAAGCTCATCAGAAAAGCATTTCATTATGAAGATGAAAAATATTCGATATTATCGCTTGATTATTCTCAAATTGAGCTAAGAATATTAGCCTCTTTATCGGGATGTAAAGCTCTTCAGGAAGTATTTTTAGAAGGCAAAGACATTCATAGTTCAACCGCTAGTAAAATATTTCACACTGAAAATGTAACAAGCGAAGAACGCCGTCGGGCGAAAGCGGTAAATTTTGGCATAATCTATGGAATCTCGACTTGGGGACTAGCAGAACAAATATCTTGTTCGAATAAAGAAGCTAAAGCAATCATCGATTCTTTCTATAATGCCTATCCAGAAGTCGGACAATATTTTGAAAAGATAACTAAAGATGCTAATAAAGAGGGCTACGTCACCACTCTTTTAGGTCGAAGAAGATATCTTCGCGAACTAAGCGATAGCAATTATCAAGTCCGCGAATTCGCTAGACGAGCTGCGATGAACGCGCCAATCCAAGGCACGGCTGCCGATTTAATAAAAATCGCCATGATAAAAGTGAATAAAGCGTTAAAAGAAAAGAAATTGCAATCAAAAATGATTCTTCAAATTCACGATGAACTTCTCTTTAAAGTTCCTGAGGAAGAAAAAGAAATTGTCTATCCACTTGTAAAAGATATTATGGAGAATGCTTTACAGCTTAATGTTAAATTAGAAGCAGATGGAGGATATGGTCGAACATTCTACGACTGTAAATAGTTATGCCAGAACTACCAGAAGTCACTACTGTAATCAATATTCTAAAAGAGGAAGTCTTAAATAAAACAATCGATGATGTCGTGGTTTTTCGCGATAAAAATCTTTTAAATGATAAACAATACTTTATTGATTCGCTAAAAGGGAAAACAATCTTAGACATCCATCGATTAGGAAAATATATCATCTTTATGTTGAGCGATGATTATGTGCTAATTGTTCACTTAAGAATGGAAGGAAAATTTTTTTATTCATCTAGCGAAAGAAAGACTAATAAGCACGACATCGTAAAATTTATCTTTAAAGATCTTGATAGTCTAACTTATAACGATGTCCGAAAATTTGGCATCTTAAAAGTAAGCAAAACCTCCAAATATTTAGTTGAACCTCCTTTAGCAAATGTTGGTCCAGAGCCTTTTGATATAAACGATTCTAATTATTTAATCGATAAATATAAAAATTTGAATAAACCAATCAAAGAAGTGCTCCTTGATCAAAGCATAATCTCAGGAATTGGTAACATCTACGCAGATGAAATTTTATTTGCGAGCAAAATTCATCCTTTAACCTTGGCAAAAGATTTAAATAATGAAGAAATCGAAGCAATTTTAGCTAATTGCAAAGCAATTTTAAATAGAGCTATCTCATTAGGTGGCTCCACGATTAAGTCTTATCATCCTAAGGAAGGTATAAGTGGTCTATTTCAAGAAGAATTAAATGTTTATAACAAAAAAGACCAATTATGTCCGTGTTGTCACACACCATTAAAGAAAATTAAAGTCAATGGAAGAGGCACAACCTTTTGCCCAAAAGAGCAAATAAGAAAAAATTATCCAAAAGTAATTGCTATCACCGGAGCAATTGCCTCTGGTAAATCATCAGTCTGTAAACATTTAAAGCAAAAAGGTTACCAAATTATCGATGCTGATGAAATAACTCACAATTTATATAAAGATGAAGCCTTCATAAAGAAATTACAATCGATTGTTCCTTTTAAAATAGAAAAAGAAGTCGATAGAAATCTTTTAAAAGAGACAATGCTAAAAAATCCTTCTATAAAAAAGAAGGTAGAAGAGCTAGTTTTTCAAGAAGTATATTTAAGAATGAAAGCTCTTTTAAAAAAGAGACAGCCTAACGAATTAATTGTTCTAGATGTTCCGCTTTTATTTGCGTCGCACATCGATGAATTAGTTGATGAAATCTATATAATTCGCGCTCCTAAAGAACGGCAAATTGAAAACTTAAAAACTAGAGGAGTCGATATAGATAGCTATTTAAAGCTCAATGAAAATTATTTAAAACAAGAAAAAGAAAAAGAAGCCACCAAAGTCATTTTAAACGATAATGATTTAGCTTCTTTATTTAAGAAAATTGATTCTATTTTCGGTACAAACTAGCACCATTGAAGTTGTATTCTTCAGTGCACATCGAAGTGAGAATATCCGCTAATTGACGGGCTCTAATTGGCCCAGAATTTTTACCAATTGCATATAATTGTTGAATTTCTTTTATTGAGAAATCACTTGTGAAAAATGTTAAACGGTTATTCTTTTCTCTTTCAAGTAAAAGAGGAATAACTATTTGATCGCGAAGATATTCATTTTTATATTCGCCGCCAAAATTATCTAACAGCAATAAATCAACATTCCCTAATGCGACCATCATTCGAGAGAATTCGTCTTTATCGCTATATGATAAATCCGCTAAATCTTTAAAAGCGGTCGTGCAATCAATCACAGCAACTTTGCCTTTATTTAACCTGGCAAATTCATTAGCAAATGTAACTAATGTAAAGCTTTTTCCGGTTTTATGTTTCCCATTTATATATAACCAGCGAGAAGAATTGCCATCGATTATCTTTGAAAATTCTTTGATGACTTGTTTTCTAATGGCACTTAAATCTAGATTGCGCAAGGTGGATGTTTTCCACTCTTCCGGACAATCGAAGCGAAGATATTTACTGTCTAAAACTATTTTGTCTAAGATTTTATTGCAAGGAGTAAATGAGGAAGTAATATAAGCGCCGTTACGAGACAAATTCATCTTAATATGAGGAATATTTTTGTCGCATTCTTTAATGCCGGGACAATTTTTGCAGTAATTGTAGTCATCTTTAAATTCGGTTAATAAAGCAATATTGTCTTTGACTTCTTTATTTGTTAAATTCAGCGATTTTAAAAGTTCATATACTTCTATATCCTCACGAAGCTCGTTGACAAGTTTTTTGATTAAAGTGTTCATATCAGAGCCTTCATATAAAGCATTAAGTTCATCGCTATTGAATTTTTCCATTCTTATTTACTTCCTTTCTTGTCAAACTTGGCAAATATATCTTCCATCTCTTCGTTAGAAATTGAATCTTCTTCTTTTTTGTTTTCTTTATCCTCTTTATTTTCAAAATCATCTTTTTCTTCATTTAAAAGAGATTTTTTATTTTTTTTATTATTAGAAGCTAGTCCATTTAAATAATTCATTGCGTCTACTGCAGTAGTGACATTTTCTCTAGCCAAACTGGCAGCAATTTTCTCACAATAATTATTCGATAAAATGTTGTTATTTTTGTGCAAAACATAATCGATAATGACATTTATAACGCCTTTTGAAAAGCCATAATTAAGGCTTATATCATTGACGATCTTTAAGTCGCTAGAAGCAGGCTTGGTGTTATTTTGTAAAAGTTGAAGCCATTCAGCCGGGGACTTTCTCTCCATCAATTTAACTTTAGAAGCAAGCACTCCATCACCGCTGACTTTTGATCTAGCTATAATGCGCTTTTGTAGCATTGGATAACGGATTTGATCCTCGGCTCTAGCAAAAACTTTCGAATAATCGATGTGCGGCGTGGCACTGCTATCGTATTCATCAATGATAATGAAAGCCATGCTTTTTTCATTTAAACCAAATAAAGTGGCGATGCGTTCAATTTCTTTGATGTCTTTTCTATTTAATTGTTGGGAATTGATTTGCGAATTTTCTTCAATGTATTTGTTGAATAGTTCAACGCTGAAATCCATCTTCACCCGACCGCTGTTGTGTCCGATAAGCGATTCGCTAATATTTTTCCTGAAGGAAGCGTCGTCATAATCCGGGTTAAAGATATCAACAAAGGAAGCCGAAATTTCTTTATATTCGTCGCTAATTTTTAAGTCAACGCGATAATGAAAAGCTAATCTTTTTGTTTCTTTTTCACCTAAATATTGAATTATCAAGCCTTTAAAAAGAACATCATCGAAGAAATCTTTCGGAGATTTTGGAGCATAAAGCATATAAATATAAGAAGCATTATTTTCACCAGCTTTTATATAAGTTCTTAATAGCCCCACACCTTCTAGAGCTCGTCTAGCTTCTAAAAGTTTTCCTAAAGTGATTTGCATGCTAGAAAGAAGTAGAGAAGTTGGGAAAGCAATTTCATCGTCTTCATTTCTTTTTTGTTTTAATAACGTTAAATATAGCATCGTTGCTAATGAGCCAATCAAAGGTTGATAAAGCTCGATGATAACATCCTTATCAACGTTGCTAATTAAGCTAGCAATCCTAATTTCGTAAATATCGTTTTCGCTTAAATAATTCATAACTATTTTTTGCCTAGAAAATATTAGCATAACACTATCTAAATATCTAGAAAATGTTTCGATAATATCTATTGTTTTAGACAATGTGGATAACTTTTTCACATCTAGATATATTTCCACTTGCGATAGCATCGAGATTATTTAATTAAACAAAAAACCTTTCCACAACTTTTCCACATAAATTTTGTTGAAAAATTAATCATAAAATTAACTAAAAAGACTTGCTTTTAGAAAGGAAAAAACAAATGTAAGGGGTAACAAAAATAATTAAAAAAATTTTAATGAAAAAAAGTTTTAAAAGCATATATTATATTTATAATATTGACGAGGTAATTTTTATGGTTCACAAAGTAGCAGTCTTAACTTCTGGAGGAGATGCTCCAGGCATGAATGCTTGCATTCGTGCAGTTGTTCGTTCAGGTTTAAAAAATGATTTAGAAATGTATGTTATCTACGAAGGATATCGTGGACTTGTAAACGATAAAATAGTTCAAGTTGATCGTAATTTCGTTAGCGATATCATCAACCGTGGAGGAACAATTCTAAATTCTGCGAGATTAAAAGAATTCAAAGATGTTGAAGTTCAAAAAATCGCAGTCGAAAATCTTAAAAGACACGGAATCGACGGACTAGTTGTCATCGGAGGAGATGGAAGCTATCGCGGAGCTAGAGCTTTAAGTAAGCTCGGAATCAACACTATTGGACTTCCTGGTACGATTGATAACGATATTGCAAGCACTGATTTTTCAATCGGTTTTGATACTTGCTTAAATACTATTTGTGAATGCGTCGATAAAATTAGAGACACCACAACATCTCATCAAAGAGCAACATTTATCGAAGTTATGGGTAATCACTGTGGCGATTTAGCCCTTGATTCCGGAATTGCTGAAGGAGTTGAAATGATTGTCTCGCCTGACCATCCAATGACTGAAGAAGATATTTACAATAAATTAAGAGATCTCAAAGGCGGAAAGAAAAAACACTCATTAGTCATCGTTAGTGAAAAAATCTTCCCTAATATTTATGAATTTGCTAAGAAAGTCGAAAAAGAAACTGGCATTGAAACAAGAGCCGAGGTCCTTGGTCACCTTCAAAGAGGTGGTTCCCCTTCCGCTAGAGACAGAATATTAGCAACCGAATATGGTGCTGAAGCAATTCGAGCACTACTCAACAATGAAACCAGCGTTTGCATCGGCATTAAGAATAATAAAATGGTTCACATCAATATTGATGAAGCCTTAGAAATGAAACGCGACCCGCACAAAAATCTGCTTGATATAATTAAATTAGTAAATAGATAATGCGAAAAGTACTTTCTTTTGATATCGGAGCTACCAATTCTCGTTTGGCATTAATAAATGAGAATTTTGAAATTGAAAAAGTCGTAAAACTTCCAACAGTTAAGAATCTGCAAGATAAATTTTTAGATAATTTAGATACATTAATTGCTAATTTTAATCTCGATGAAGTCGAAGCTTTTGGAGTTGGCATACCCGGCGTATATCGAAAAGAAGACGCCTATATCATCGATATGCCAAACGCTTTCGTCAAAGATATTCCACTTGGTGAATATATCGCGAATAAATATCATAAAAAAGTTTATATGCGTAATGATGCCGAAATGGCTTGTTTGGCTGAAGCTTGCATTGGCAAAGGAAAAAACTATTCGCGCGTCTTTTTTATCACCATTTCATCTGGCCTAGGTGGAGCGATGACAGTTGATAAGGAAATCCAAGATTACATTCACGAAATCGGTCATACCGCTTATAAATATAAAGGCGTCTGGACTGAATATGAACATCTAGCCAGTGGCAACTACATCCCAGATTTAGCTAAATTAAATAATCTAGAAGTCTCCAATTCAAAAGAATTCTTCACTCTTTTAAGAGCAAACGATCCATTAGCAAAGACAATCTTTGCCGATTGGCTCAATATTTTATCTAATTTTATCGAGATGATTGTCAATTCTTATCATCCTGATATAATCACCGTCACCGGCGGAGTGATGAAAGAAAAAGATATCTTCTTTGATGAGCTAATCTCTCGAAATAAAGAAGTCGAAATTGTCGAATGTGGCACAAAAGAAGATGCTGGCCTTATCGGCGGAGCCATCTACGCTTTTAAGCAATTAAACAATAAATAATATTCTTAAATATTCACCAATTCTTGCAATTGGTTATTAGAAATACTGAAATAAAAAGTGTTATAAAAGTGTTATAAAAGTGTTATAATCATTTTTTGATTAAAATACTAATTTAAATATGCTAGTTTATTCAGGAACAAAAAGTACATTTCAAAAAGATGCAATTAACGGAATTATTGCCAACAAAATAGATTCCCTTTTCGCGGAATTTGGCATAAGCCATGAAAGCTATGCTGAATTTACTTCATGGAAAAATTCTTTGCCGCAGATGGCACTAATTTTAGCGGACCCGCGAATTGACAATGATGTGCAAGTCGCTATCGAATATCAAATCCCTTTAACTTCAAAAAGAGTTGATTTCATGGTTGGTGGTAACTCAGGAGAAGCTGATAACATCGTCATCACCGAGTTGAAACAATGGGAAAGTTGCTCTGCTACTTCTCGAGAAAATGTCGTCATTGCTTTCACTGGAGGAGCATTTAGAGATGTGGCACATCCATCTCAACAAGCCTATTCTTACGCTAAATTAATCGAAAACTTTAACGAAACTGTTCGCGAAGAGAATATTCATCTTATTCCATGCGCATTTTTGCATAATTACAAAGAAATAAATAGAAAAGAAATTTGTAATCCTAAATATCAAGAAGCCATTGATGATGCGCCAATATTTTTGCAAGAAGACGGCGATAAACTTCGCGAATTTTTAGTGAAACATGTTCCTCATCCATCAAGCAAAAAACTTTTTGAAATCATCGAACATGGCAAACTAAAACCTTCTAAGTCATTACAAGATAGCATTGGTCAAATAATGAACGGCAATTCCGAATTTGAAATGATCGATGAACAGCAAGTCGCCTACTCCACTATCTTAAAATTGGTGGAAAACTCGATTGGAAAAGAAGAAAAGCACACCATCATTATCCAAGGTGGCCCGGGTACTGGCAAATCTGTCATCGCAATCAACTTGCTAGCTAAAATTTTAAACAATAACTATTCTTGTATCTATGTAACAAAAAATTCTGCCCCTCGAACTGCTTTTTCTTCTTCGCTAATAAAAGGCAAACACTCAATAGGTTATTTAAGAGGTTTATTTAAGGGCTCAGGTTGCTTTTACAATGTTGCAAAAAATACTTATGATTGCATTTTATGCGATGAAGCTCATCGACTAAATGCAAAATCTGGTATGTTTTCTCATTTAGGTGAAAACCAAGTAAAAGAAATTATTAACGCCTCAAAAATCAGTGTCTTTTTCATCGATGAAGAACAGATAATTTCCACAAAGGATATCGGAACAATTGCTGAAATTAAGAAATGGGCAAAGCAGCTAAATAGTATCATCCACTGTAGCGACTCATTAAAACTAACATCACAATTTAGATGCAATGGTTCTGATGGTTATATCGCATTTCTAGATAATTTATTAGGAATTAGAGAAACCGCAAATAAATCTTTTGATGTCGACTATGACTTAAAAATATTTGATGATCCAAATACTTTAAGAGAAGCTTTAAGAGTTAAAAATATTAACAATAAAGCTCGAATGATTGCCGGATATTGCTACCCTTGGATATCAAAACACGACAAAACAAAATTCGATATATATTTAAAAAATGGCTTTAAAGCTCAATGGAACTTCTCAACTGATAAATTTGCCTTAGATGAAGAATCATTTGAACAAGTTGGCTGCATTCATTCCACTCAAGGATTGGAATTTGAATATGTCGGAATCATTATTGGTCAAGATTTAAGATACGAAAATGGCGAGATAATAGCTGACCCGAAGAAAAGGGCTAAAACTGATGCCACGATAAAAGGATTAAAAGGCAACATTAAATTAGGCGAAAAAATCATTAAAAATACTTATAAAACACTTCTATCAAGGGGCCAAAAGGGTTGTTATGTCTATTGTGAAGATGAGGCATTAGGCCAATATTTTAAGAAAGCCTTAGAGAAAGCAAAAGAAGATAAAAATAAAATAACTCAGCCAATAATCGCTAGCTAGATTTGTAATCATAATTATTGCTTTAACTCAAATTAAAGAATATATT
>CAVDXG010000027.1:0-14767 GCA_963612925.1 Coriobacteriaceae bacterium
AATTAGGTAATGCTTATCTTAGTAAAAAGGATGTTGAAAAGTTATTTAAATACGAGTTTTAACACTAGATTTTAGGCATGTATCCCAAATTCAGGTTATTTATTCGAATTAACGACATAATTACATCAATTGCCTGATTGAACTTTTTCCGAAAAAGAAAGACAATAATATCTAGCCAGCGATGGCTTATATTTTTTAGGATTTAATATTTATGGATTTACTTTCAAATTTTCTAACCTATGTCAAAGTGGACACGCAAAGCGATGAGAATTCTTCTTTGACTCCCTCTACATTAAAGCAATACGATTTGCTGAACATTTTAAAGAAGCAATTAGATGAGCTAAATATTCCTAGCTATATCGATGAATATGGTCGATTGTATGGCTATTTAGAAGGAAATGAAAAGCTTGATGCGATTGGATTATGCGCTCATGTTGACACCGCTTTAGAGACAAGTGGAAAAGATGTTAAACCGCAAGTTATCAAAGATTACGATTTAAGCGATATTCCTTTAGGAAAATCGGGATTAACTCTTTCAAGTAAGGATTTCTCGCATCTATTAGATTGCAAAGGCAAAACTATTATTACCACCGATGGAACAACTTTATTAGGCGCGGATGATAAAGCTGGCTTAGCCATCATCATGGATGTAGCTAAACGATTATTAGCTGTCGATAAAAAGATTCGTCATCCTCTAGCAATATTGTTCACTCCTGATGAAGAAATCGGTCGCGGACCAGAACACTTCTCTAAAGAGAAATATCGGGCAAAATATGCTTATACCATGGACGGGGCTTCACCTAATTTAATTAGTTATGAAAACTTTAACGCCAAGTGCGCAGAAGTAATCATCAAAGGCAAATCTATTCATCCAGGAGAAGGAAAAGATAAACTCATTAACGCAATCCTACTGATGAATGAATTCATTTCACTTTTACCACCTACGATGACGCCATTCCATACTTCTAATAGAGAAGGCTTTAATCATATAACCTCGATTAAAGGAGATGTCGAGGAATGTCGCGCTTCCTTCATTTTAAGAAATCACGATGCAACCTTGCTTGAAAAGCAAGTTCAAGACTTCTACAAAAATAAAGATATCATCACTAAAAAATATCCTGGTTCAGTCGTGTCTCTATCTTTTAAAGAACAATATAAAAATATGCTAGAAGTCATTGAAAAGCATCCAGAAGTTATTAATTCAATTACCGAGACTTATAAAAGAATGAACATTCCTTATAGCTTTGAAGCAACTCGAGGCGGAACTGATGGAGCGACTTTCTCCTTCTTAGGAGTGCCAACTCCGAATCTAGGAACAGGTTCGTATAACCATCACGGTCGATATGAATATGCGGTGCTTGAAGAGATGGAACTATTAAGCGATATTCTTCTTAATTTATTCACTCATTGATTATTAATTAGTTAAATTATCTAGAAGTTCACTTCTAGATTTTTTATTAAATTTTGAATATTTTCCTTTAAGAGCAAATCGTGAAGATCTTTGAAAGAGTTTATTTCATAGTCTTTCGTTTTAAAGTAAAGGGCATTAATGATTTTATCATTATTATTTTTGGCTTTTAGATAATCTTTATCAGTGTAGTGATATCTAGTTTGCTCTTCAAAGATGGTTAATAGTTCTCTTCTAAGCATTGAGGTCAAAGATTCTTCTATCCAATATGAAAAAGTTGTATATGGATTATCTTTTTCAAATTGCTTTATTTTTAAATATAAAGGAAGTCCATCTTCGACATTGTGATAGATGTCAGTAAAGATGAAATCAAATTTATTTTCTTTACCTTCTAAATAATTTAAGGCATCACTTTTTTCGATGATGAATTTATCTTTATTTGGAAAGTGGGGGAAGATGTATTTATTAAAGATAGTGATGATTTCATCATCGTTTTCGACAATTGTTATCTTTTCAACATCTTCTTTAAGCGAAATCATGTAGGCGTAATAGCCTAGTCCTAAGCCAAAGACTAAAACATTTCCAAAAGCTTTAGAAATCGGCTCTTTCATCGATTCTATTTCATGGGGAATTAAGCTCATCCAAATCTTGTCATCTTTTATCAAAGCAAGAAATGGAAATTTATTCTTAAAAAAGCCCATAGGAGTAAATTCATTAAAGAAGGTGTTGTCCACTTTGATTTCATTGTAACAAAAGGCTTCAAATGGCTCGTATGAGCAGGTTATAAGCTTATATCTCTCGTCTATGAAAGAGACATTTTTAATAGCTTTAACATAAGAATTATTTAGATATTCTAATTCATCTAAAAGAACGAATTTATCGATTTTATTGTTCTTGATGACATCTTGAATTTCTTTTTCATTTTCATCGATTTCTAGCACTTTAAAGAAGGCTTTTGAATAAGAAGATAAGAGTTTTTCTTTATTAAGCATTTCCTCTTTGATATCAAAGGAATGATTGTTTAAATATTCGATAATTATCTCTGCGCTTAAAAGATTGTTTTCTTTTATTTCTAAGAGTTTATTGCATTTAGCTAATTCAGATTTATTTAGATTGATTTTCACGGATTATATTTCCTTATAAATTTTAGAATTGTTTCTTTATATAATTCTTCATCCTTATTAGCTTCATTATGTCCTCGATTAGAGAAGACTTTTTTAGTGTAAGGCGTATCTTTCTTTAAGTAGGAGATATTTTCCTCCATATTAGATATCTTTACTGTTTCATCTTTATCGCCGTGAATGAAAAGAACTGGAGAATCTAGTTTCGATAAAGAATCTTTTGAAGATGAATTTAGTGAGAAGTTATGAAATGACTTAGTGTACATGGCTAGTATATTGATTAACAAAATTGCGATAAATCTAGGTACTGCTAAACTTGCTTGATCAATTAAAGTCTTCTTTAGTGAGGCATAGCCGCAGTCGAGGATGAGACATTTTAGATTATCTTTAGATATATCTGAAGCGCTTATTGAAGCGATATGCGCTCCCATCGAGACACCCATGAGCACAATTTGATAATGGGGATTTCTTTTTAATAGAGTTTTTATCCACTCAAGTAAGTCATCTTTTTCTTTCTCGCCCATTGAGAAGTGAGTTCCTTCACTGCTATCGTGAGCCCGGTTATTGAATAGAAAAACATCATAGCCTTCATTGAAGAAGATTTGAGCTTGGAGGGCGCTAGAATAATATCTTCCGCGATATCCGTGAACGATGATAGCTAGTTTATTGGAATTATTATTTAAAAAATAACCTTTTAAATTGAGATTGTCTTTTGAAGTGATGGATAGCTCTTCAATATTTTGCTTAGATAACCATATTCTACACGGTCTTAATTTATCAACTTCTTTTTCTTCAAAAGCGAAATTTAAATCATTTTTTCTTCTTTTAAAGATGATGTCGTACATTATCTTTCCAGTGATTAGAAAAGCGATAATTAAAAAAAGAAGAACTGAGGAGATAGCAATTAAAGCGATAAGCGATGGGCTCATAAAAAATATTATAGCTAATTGCCTTGTTTATTTTTAATAAAAAAAGCAAAATTCTTAGTTTTTTATCTACATAGTTTTGATATCATAGAAATATGATTTCTCCAGAGAGTTTAGCTTTAGAAAGAAATGAGCGAGTTCAAGCGAAAGAGGTTAAGCTTGATAACGCTTTAGAAAAATATAAAACTTCTTTAAAAAATAAAAATGAAAAGAAGGTCAATAAGTTCAGAGCTAATCACGATGAAGATGAAACTAAAATCTATAAAGATTCTCTAGAACGCGATTATCAAAATAAAATCGAAGCTAGAGAATATAAAAACGAACATAAATTAGTTAAATATAAACATCATCTTGAAAAGCGTAGCGAAGAAGTTATTTCTTCTAGCAAACGAGTCTTTGAAATCGATTTGCTGCGTGGCATTGCTATCTGGGGGATGATCATCGACCATTATGTCTATGACTTCTATGGTTTCTTTAATAACATCTTTAATACTTCAGCATTTGGACAAAATGGCTGGTATTATGCTATGCATCAGTTTTCCTCTGCTTATTGGACGCATCCTTTTAGAGTCGGAGTTCGCCTATTTGGGGTCTTTTTGTTCATCTTCTTATGCGGCATAAGTGCTTCTTTTGCTAAAAGCAATTTGAAGAGATCGCTGGAGATATGTGGCATTGGACTGGTCATCACCATCGCCTTAAATAGCGTGGCTGTCATCACTAAATCGAACGGCTTTAATGTCTTGTTATCGACGATTTTTATGATTGGCTTATGTCTGCTTATATATACTCTTGTATCATTTCTCTTTAAAAAGATTGTAGGGGATAAATATTTTAAATATGTTTGCCTATCTATTGCTGTAGGTATGCTCATCTTCTGGGCGGTTTTATCAGGTTCGCATTTCCTAGCTAGATATGGGAGCTATAATAAGCTAATCAGCAATTATTTCTTCGTCTTTAATAGCAATGCCGATACGATAGGCTACTACACAACTTTTGAAGAGCTAAATCAAAATGGCTACAACTGGTTTATGTGCATCATTGGCTTGCGCTTCTTTGGCTGTGATTGGCTTGGTCTATTCCCTTATCTGGCCTTTATCTTCTTAGGTGGCTTTGTAGGAGAAGCAGTCTATAAAGATCGAAAATCAATTATCAAATATTTCTATCCTAAAGAGGAAAGAATGTTACCATCTAACGAATATTTGCTCACCAAGCAAGGACAGCTCAATGCCAAGATGAATTTGGTGCTATCGCCAATCTCTTATCCTGGAAAACATACCATGTTTGTCTATATTTTCCATCAACCCATCTTCATCTTAATCATGCTTCCAGTGTTTTTACTGACCGGATATCAACTCACTATATTTGGCTAATTTTATGAAAAAAGAAAAGATACAACCTTGTAAAAAAGAACAGTCGCTTTATGCTTCAGTTAAGCATATCGCGGATATTTATCCTAATCGGATTGCTTTTAGATATTTCTTTAAATCATTTAAATATAAGCATTTGCTTAAACGCATTAACCAATTTGCCTTTAAGTTAAAAGAATTAGGTGTTAAAGAAGATAGCATCGTCACCATTTGTCTTCCAAATATTCCGGAAGCTTTGTATTTGATGTACGCGGTTAACCAATTAGGAGCAGTTGCGAATATCGTTCATCCACTATTTACTTATGAGCAAATGGAAAAGACGCTTATAAAGATGGATTGTCATCTATTATTTGTTTTAGACACTAATTACAAAATCTTTGAGCCGTTATTAAATAAAGGAGTGGATGTTTATTCCTGCTCTCCTTCTAAAGAGCTTCCGTTAATTAAACAAATTGTCTATAAAAAGAAAAATAAAGATAAATTGATTAAAGCTAAATTTGATACTTCCACCTTTTATAAATGTCCTCGTCATCTAGAATTTGATAACAGTTATCTTAAAGATAGCATTCTCCTTCATAGCGGAGGCACTTCAGGTGAAGCCAAGATTATTGCTTTAAGCAATTTCGCGATTAATGCTGTGAGCAGTGATACTTATTGGATTTTAGATAAAGATAATGTCAATAAGATGGGCATTTTATCGGTTCTTCCAATGTTTCATGGCTTTGGATTATGCAAAGGAATTCATTCCTTCCTCTCTCATGGTGGAACTGATGTCTTAATGCCGAAATTTTCCAGAAAAGATTGTGTCAGATATATTCGAAAGAATCAGATTCATATTCTTTTAGGTGTGCCAGTTTTATATGAAGCCATGCTATCGAAGAAAAACTTCCGAGGAAGAAAGCTAAGACACCTCTATATCGCTTTTGTTGGAGGAGATTATGTCTCACCAGCTTTGCTGGAAAGATTTAATATCCGCATGGAGAAGGCCCATTCAGTTTGCCGATTAAAAGAAGGTTATGGCTTAACCGAAGTTGTCAATGTCTGCGCGGTCAACACTCATAAATATTATAAGCCTGGCACAGTTGGGAAACTTTTACCTAATGTTTTGGGCGTTACAATCGATAAAGATGATAATATCCTTCCGATAAATGGAGATGGAGAAATCTGCATCGGGGGAGAATCGATTATGAATGGGTATCGCTTTAGCGATGATCCTGATATCAATAAGAAAGTGTTCTTCATTGATAGCAATGGCAATAAATATGTCCGAACAGGTGATTTCGGCTCAATAGATGAAGATAGATTTGTCTCTTATAAGACAAGAATCAAAAGAATTGTGAAAGTTAATGGAGTGCCAGTCTTCCCATCGATGATTGAAGATGCAGCTACCTCATTTAATTTTGTCTATGAGACCTGCGCGATTGGAATTGATGATGCCCGTCACGGACATATCATCAAATTATTTGTAATGCTTTCTAAGACTTATAAAGGCAGTCAAGAAGAGGCTAAGAAAAAAATCGAGGAAAGAATTATTTCTCGATTAGGAATCTATTCTAAGCCAAAAGAAATCATCTTCCTTGAAAAGATGCCTCATACCGCGCTTGGAAAAATCGACTATAAAAAACTTCAATAAGGAGGTCCAAATTATGCCAGAACAAAAATATCGTTGCAAGATTTGTGGACAAATTGTCACACCTCTTCCAGATGGCAGCTGTCCCATTTGCGGCGCCCCATCGGATATGCTTGTACCTGTTAGTGATTCTGACGAAGATCGATAATGAAAATTTTATTTACTAATGCCTTAATTCTTTCGATGAAGAATGAGGATATTTTTAAAGGCGAACTTTTAGTTAATGGCAATATTATCGAAGAAATTGCTGAAAAAATAACAGATAGAAAAGCTGATAAAATCATCGATTGTGAAGGTAATTTATTGATGCCAGGCTTTAAAAACGCTCATGCCCATACCGCGATGGTCTTTTCTCGAAGTGCCGCGGATGATTTACCGCTTCACGATTGGCTATATGATGTCATCTTTCCAATGGAAAATAGACTTCAAGAAGAGGATGTTTATCACTTAACTAAATTAGGAATTCTTGAATACATCAAAGGCGGAATAACATCCGCGTTTGATATGTATTTTAATCCTCTTGAAATTGCTAGAGCGAGCCTAGATATGGGTTTTAGAGAAGTCCTTTTAGCAACATCTGATAAAGAGAGCACTTCTTTAATTGAGGAAAGATATCATTCTTTAAACAAAGCTAATTCGCTCATTTCTTATCAAATCGGAATTCACGCTGAATACACGACTTCCTTAGAAAGAATTAAAGAAATTGCTCAATTGGTTAATAAGCTCCACGCGAAAGCCTATCTTCATGTCGGCGAAACTCTTGATGAAGTTAATGGCTGTGTAAAGCGTTATGGCAAGCGACCATTAGAATTGCTCGATTCCTTGGGCTTTTTTAACTATGGTGGCGGGGGATTTCACTGCAATTATTTCTCAAATGAAGAAATCGAAATTGCTAAGAAAAGAAATATCAATATCATCTCTTGCCCAGCGAGCAATCTTAAACTTGCCAGCGGAATTGCTCCGTTAGTTAAATATCAAAAAGCGGGACTAAACATCGCTTTAGGCACCGATGGGGCGGGATCGAACAACTCGTTAGATATGTTTAAAGAGATGTATCTAGCATCTTGCCTACAAAAAATCGTCAACAAAGATCCTAGCGTCATGGATGGCTTTGAAGTCTTAAAGATGGCAACAGTTAACTCCGCGTTAGCGATGGGACTAAATAATGCTGATGTATTAGATAAAGGCAAATTAGCTGATATCATCATGATTGATTTAAAATCGCCTTCCATGCAGCCGATAAATAACATCGCCAAAAACTTAGTTTATGCCGGAAGCAAAGACATTATTAAAATGACAATGATTGATGGTAAGATTCTTTATTTTGATAATAAATTTTCTCTTGATATTGACAAAGATAGCATTTATTCTATTGCTCAAGCAATAACTAACCGCTTAAAAGGATAAATAGATGATGAATAACATTGATAAAAACAATTTAGAAAAAGAAATTAAATCCCTTTATAAAAAACGACGCGTTTTCACTATCTTAGGTTTTTCATTTTTAGGGGCTGGAGCAACATTATTATTTCTTTCAATTTATTTCTCGGTGATGAAAATATCGGATGTTGTCGATCTAATTAATGTGATGCTCATTTTGCCTTTATCAAATCTATTGATCACTGCATCGCTAGTGATGTTTATTCTTCGCTCAGTTTTATTCAATCGTCGAATCGCGGTGCGTCAACTTCTTTTAATTGACCCAACAGCTTTTGATGATTTAAATAACGCTAATGTTGAAACTGTCGATGTTAAAGAAATGCCAAAAAGCCATAATCAAGAACTTCTTGAACAATACGAAAATCTTTATAAACAAGGCTATATCAGCAAAGAAGATTTAGATAAAAAGAAAGAAGAATTAAAAGATTAATCCTCGCTATTAAAGCCTTCGTGGGTGACTTTAGTTAATGCTTCATCTAGGAAGGCTTTTATTATTGGATCATGTACTTTCGCGGCACTTTCTTGACTCCAGAAGGCGTAATCGCCATAAGTTGTTACTTCACTAGTCTCTAGGCGCTTATTTTTAATAACGGTGGTGGTATAACTTAAATTAGCAATTCTTTCACTAGTGTAATAGCTATTTGAAATGTAATAGCCATTATCATCTTTAGCGACTTCATCGTTAAAATAGACTGCTCCGGAGAGGAAATCTGGAAGCTCATTAGAGGCGTTACCTTTAAGTAAAAACAAAGTCGGCACATAGCCTTCGCCATAGCCAAATTTGGCATTTTTAGTCTCCGCTAAACCATATTTTTCTTTAAATTCTTTCCATTTCACTGCGCTTTCTTCAGTTAAAGAGCCATTATCGTCATATTCTCTTATTCCTAATGTTTCGCAGTCAAGGATATACATATTGGCGGTTAACTCATAAGTCTTTAAGAAGTTATTGTCTAAATATTGACAATCCGCGCAGTTACTGCGGGCGAAATAAATTAGACTTGTTTCTTCGCTTTTATATAATGAATCAACTTGCGAAAGACTGACATAGAACATTTTTGGCAAGGTGATGTTTTCTTCTAAGTAGTTAGTAAAGGCTTCGATTTTAGAGATGACTAAGGATTTAGAATCCGCAATTTCGCTTTTCTTTTTGCCATCTTGGATGATGTGAAGGCTAACGCCTCCGCTTACAAAAGTTAAGGAGAAGTTATCTAAACTTTTCCCCTCATTGGTGCGGAAACTACTATATTCAATAGCGTATATTTGAATATGCGTCTTTTTGATGTATTCAGTTGCCACCTTTTTAAAGTTCGACCAGCAGGCGCAACCATTGGAGTAGACTGCTAAAACAAAGTTATCTTTATTCTCCATTTTTCCTTTTAAGGTTAGATAGTCAATCGTGGTGACTTCATTATTTATCATCTGGCCATATTTTATGTCCACTTTTGAGGTGGTATTTCCGCATGATGATAAAGGGGCGATAAGAGTCAATAATAAGGGCAAAAATAGTAGTTGTTTTTTCATAATTTTTATCATTATAATTCTTAGCAATTTTATATTCAATTTTTTAATCGCTTTTTCTCTTTTATTTATTTTATATATATTTCGATGGCTTCTAAAGAAGTCTTGAAAATATTATTCTAAAAAAATTATTGCATTATTTTTATATTTCTTGCTATATTTATTTGAACTAAAAATTACTTTAGTTTAATTCGTTATTTAATTGGTAGTTATAAAGGAGAAAACTTATGGCAACTGATGAAGTAATCATTAGCTTAAGCAATGTAGTGAAATCATTTGACAAATTTAACGCCGTCGATGGCATTTCTTTAGACATTAAAAGAGGTCAATTCGTCACCATTTTAGGACCTTCAGGATGTGGGAAAACTACAACCTTGAGAATGATTGGTGGCTTTGAACTTCCTACAAGCGGAACGATACTACTTAACGGAGAAGATATCACTAGACTCCCTCCTTATAAACGACCAATCAACACTGTCTTTCAAAGATATGCTTTATTTCCTCATCTTGATGTTTACGATAATGTGGCTTTTGGATTGAAGCTATTAAAGGTGCCAACCGAGGTGAAAAAGCGTAACGGCAAGATTGTCACTAAGATGAAGCATCTCTCGAGAAAAGAAATCGATGAAAGAGTTCATAAAGCTTTAGAGATTGTCGATCTTGATGAACTTGAAGACCGCGATGTCACCACTCTTAGTGGCGGTCAGCAACAACGCGTTGCCATCGCTAGATGCATCGTAAATAGGCCGCAAATTCTTCTTTTAGATGAACCTTTAGGTGCTCTAGATTTAAAGATGCGAAAAGATATGCAACTCGAACTCAAAGAGATGCATAAAAAGCTTGGCATCACCTTTATCTATGTCACTCATGATCAAGAAGAAGCTTTGACGATGAGCGATGTAATCGTCGTCATGAAAGATGGACTAATTCAACAAATTGGAACTCCAATTGATATATATAACGAGCCGAAAAATGCTTATGTAGCCGACTTTATTGGCGAAAGTAACATCTATAACGGCTTGATGGTTGCCAAGAAGAAAGTTCGCTTTTTAGGCGCAGATTTTAAATGTTTAGATGACTTTGATGTTGATGAAAGGGTCGATGTAGTTGTCAGACCAGAAGATGTCGAACTTAAAAAAGTTGGCAAAGGCAAAGTTGATGGAGTTATCGTCAACAAAATCTTTAAAGGCGTTCATTATGAATATGTCATCAATGTTAAAAAATATGAAATAGTGGCTCAATCTACGAAAGATTTCCCAGAAGGAGAGATTTCCATTGATTTAGCGGAAAATAGCATTCACATCATGAAAAAGGAGAAGATGGAAAACTTCTACACCAATTGTGAAGTGCTTAAAGATGATACAGTCGAGCTTTCTACTGGTTCAGTTGAAGTAGACTTAACGCAACTAGTCAAAGGTAGCAAAATTGATGAAGATGGCTATATTGTTGCCAGTAGCGGCAAGAAATACGATTTCACCGGCGCGAAAGTTTCTTTAGAAGTGCCACTTAACAAAATCGAATTCAGCGATGACGTGGAATTTGGCCAATTGACTGGCACGATTATATCTAACATCTATCACGGCGACCATTATCAAATCATCGCTAGAAGTGAAGATGATGAAGATTTCATATTAGAGACTGATGATAGCTATAACATCAATGATGTTGTCGGCATCAAGATCAATAAAAAAGACATTAAAGTTCGCTTTAGAGGAGATATCAGCGAATATGAAATTTAGGTTTCAAAGAAAATATTTTTCGATACCTTATACGATATTCTTATCGCTATTTGTAGTGATACCTATTTTGCTTATCATCTATTACGCTTTTAGCGATAATAGCGGGGCTCTTTCTTTTGCTGCCGCTTCTAAATTCTTTAGCGATCCTTCGAAGATTGAAGTCATCCTCGTTTCCTTTTTTATCGCTTTACAAACTACTCTAATATGTCTAATTATCGGCTATCCAATTGCCTATTTCTTAGCTAATAAGAATTACAATAAAAATGTCGTCTTGGTGATGCTATTTATCATGCCGATGTGGATTAATTTTGTTCTTAGAACAACAGCCACCAGAAGCATTCTTTTCGCCATCAATCTCACTGGCGGGAATACCCCTTATTTAGCTACGCTTATCGGCATGGTTTATAACTATCTTCCATTTGTGATATTGCCTTTATACACCACGATGCTAAAACTTGATAGATCTCAGATCGAAGCAGCTAGCGACTTAGGGGCGAATCCTTTCCAAGTCTTTATCAAAAACATTCTCCCTCAATCGATGCCTGGCATTATCTCGGCTATCACGATGACTTTAGTACCTGTCATGAGCTCTTATGTCATCTCCGATGCTTTAAGCGAAGGAAATATCACTCTAATCGGCAACTCCATCTACATCAATTTCGCCAATTATCAATGGCATAATGGCTCATTCATGGCCTTTATCTTGTTGATACTTGTCTTATTTAGCATGCTTGCCACTAGAAAAATGGGCAAAGAAGAAAATGCGCGAGGTGGATTATGGTAAAGAAAATTTTAGCTAATATCTATATCTATCTCATCTTGTTTTTGATGTATCTTCCTATTTTAGTGTTGATTGCTTTTGCTTTTTCCACCAACGATACGATTGCTTTTGGCGAGAATTTTAATTTCGGTTGGGATTTATTCATCAATCTTTTTAGCGACACCAAAGTTGCTCATAACATTTGGACGGCGGTGGCTAATACGCTTATCATCGCTTTAGTAAGTGCGGTGGTTTCTACTGTTTTAGGAACGCTAGGAGCCATTGGTGTTTTCTATTCGAAAAAGCGAGCTCAAAAGACGATCGAAGTTATGACTCAAATTCCAGTTGTTAATGCCGAAATTGTCATTGCCTTATCTTTAACAGTTATGTTTGTCTTTTTAGGAACTTATATATTCCACACCAAATTGTTTAGTTTTTGGACATTACTTATTGGACATGTAGTTCTCTCACTTCCATTTGTCTATTTAAGCGTGAAACCTAAACTTCAACAGATGGATCCTTCACTATATGAAGCGGCTCTAGATTTAGGAGCGAAGCCTTCGCAAGGCTTAAATAAAGTCATCATTCCTCAAATTTTGCCTGGTATATTCTCTGGATTTTTGTTAGCCATCACTTTATCGCTAGATGATTTTATTGTCACCGCCTTTACCCGAGGTCCAGGCCTATTTAGCGGTGAAGCAGCGATTGAAACATTATCAACTTATATCCAAACTTCTTTAAAGAAACACGCTGTTCCAGCCGAACTTCGTCCTTTAACTTTGGTCATCTTTTTAGCGGTGTTAAGTGTCGTAATACTCTTAACTGTTTTAAAGAATCACCATAAGAAGAATGTTCATGGAAAGGAGATGCTACGAAATGAAAAAGTCAACGCCTAAGATTTTAGCTTTTCTTCCTATCTTCTTTTTAATCACTTTAACCTCATCTGGCTGTTCTTCAAGCGAAGATAAAACGGTCATTCGCATTCTTAACGCCGCCGACTACATCTATGAAGCGGATGGTGAAATCGAAGAAAGTGAAGATAATCCAGCTTACTATAAATATCTAAAAGATGAAGATATGCTCGACCAATTCACCTCTTACATGAAAGAGGAAAAAGGAAAAGATATCACTGTTGTCTATGACACTTTTGACACCAATGAGACGATGTATAACGAGCTCATGACTGGCAAATCAAGCTATGATGTCATCGTCACTAGCGACTACATGGTTCAAAAACTCATTTCCAATGATTTAATTCAACCTCTTCCCAAGGAAGGCGAAGAAATTCAAGCTATTCGTCAAAACATTTCCTCATATCTCTGGGATATCTTTAGTTCTATTCATCCAAAAGATAAAAACACTAACGAAAAGATCGCAGATAAATCGATTTATGATTATTCTGTTCCATACATGTGGGGAACTATCGGGGTAATGTACAATCCAGAACATTATTCCTCTTCAGTGGAAGAAGTAATTGAGATGTTCTCTTCTTGGGATAGTTTATATTCCGAAAAGACTAAAAATACTTTCTCCATCAAAGATTCAGTGAGAGATACTTACGCCGTAAGCGTTGTTCACGCCTATTATGAAAGCGAAATCAAACCATTAGAAGATAAACTAGCAGCTAAAGAAATCGATGAAAAAGAATTTAACGCTTCATTGACTGAAATCTTCAATCGATGCGATGATGAAACTTTAAAATTAATCAAAGAAGACATGCTTAGCCTTAAGGCTAATTCCTTTGGCTTTGAAGTTGATTCAGGAAAAACCGACATGGTGGAAGGTAAAATTGGCGCCAACCTCGCATGGAGTGGAGATGCTGCTTGGGCGATCTTAGAAGCGGAAGAAAGTTACGATAAAGAATTGTATTTTTCAATTCCTGAGGAAGGTAGCAACATCTGGTTTGATGCTTTCTGCATTCCTTCGGTTAGCCATAATGTTGATTTAGCGACCGACTTTATCGAATTCATGTCGCGTCCAGAAAACGCCATTCAGAACATGGATTATGTTGGCTATACTAGTGCGACCGCCAGCGTGGAAGTGCTTGAATATGTCTATGAAAATTATGATGTCCGCGGAGAAATCGGGGCTGAAAGCGATGAAAGCGGAATTAAATATGATTTATCATATTTCTTTAAAGATAATATCGGTGAACTAGACCCAGAAGTGTGCGTTCTAGAAGCAGATGAAGCTAATATCAACAGAACTTTAACTGCCCAATATCCTGAGCAATCGAGTTTATCTCATCTATGCGTGATGGATGATTTTGGAACTCAAAATGAAGCGGTGCTCGACATGTGGGAAAGCGTTCGATCAAATTCTTTACCAATTTGGGCAATCATCATTTTAATCGTTGAACTTTGCATTGCTCTAGGAGCAATGATGTATATCACTCTTTCAAAGTCTTATAAAAAGAAAATGATTAAATCTCGTCGAAATAAACGCAGTTAAAAGGTGTAAGTTCAACTTGTAGAGATCATATCTGAATGCTATAATTTTTCTCGCTGGTTCCGTAGCCAAGAGGCTAAGGCAATTGACTGCAACTCAATGATCGTCGGTTCAACTCCGACCGGAACCTCCAAAAATCTTCTTGTATCTAGAAAAAAGTTGCATTAAGATATTCCTTGCTTTTGCGCCTGTAGCTCAACTGGATAGAGTGTCAGACTACGAATCTGAAGGTTGCATGTTCGATTCATGTCAGGCGCGCCAGTACATCGGGATGTAGCGTAGCTTGGTATCGCGTCTGCTTTGGGAGCAGAAGGCCGCAGGTTCAAATCCTGTCATCCCGACCATATGAAAGTAGGGTTCTCCACATTTTCGTGGGGTAAAAGTGGGGTTTTGATTGAAAATCTCACTTT
>CAVDXG010000028.1:0-13487 GCA_963612925.1 Coriobacteriaceae bacterium
GCTCATCAGGCCCATAACCTGGAGGTCGTTGGTTCAAATCCAATCCCCGCAACCACAAGAGAATTACAAGACTGATCACAAATCAGTCTTTTTTCTTAGTTTTTTGGATATTTTTTGCAACTTCCCGTTAGTTCACGTTAGATTCCATAGAGCTTATATAAAAAATTGAAGTGTTATTCGCACAACAACATTTTTACTTCTATGAATTAATGTTTTATGAGCTAAATTTACGAATAAACTCAAAATCAATCGTATGGCCAGCCTTTAATGCTAATCTTGCTAATTCCAAAGTTATAGCATTGACTTCCTTTATAAGGAAAAGCATTTAAGCGGACTTCAAAATATGTTATTTCGATGTTTTTTAAATAAAATTTAAGTTCACTATTTTCCTTTTGAGCAGTTATGCTTCCTTGCGTTACATAATTAGTTTCAACGACTTCTCTATTATTGTTATAGCCATAGATATGCAAAACATCATCTTTTTGACTTGTTGATTTTTGTGAATTGTTTGTAACAGGATTAATAGTTAAACGAACTTCAATCTTCTTAAATGGGGTTAATAAAGGCGATTGAATGCCTTTATATAATTGATCAAATTTAATTGCATAACCATTACCATTATTTGAATAAAAATTAGCGTTAGTAAAATTATTGCCATAAATATGACGGAAATCTAAAGGCATGTCGTTATTAACTTCATAATTAACCCAATCGCTGATATCTAATGGATTATTTGTAGGAGCGTCTAACTTTTTATTTCCAATCGGTAAATTTTCTTCATCTTGATCATCATCTTTTTCTGATGTGCTTGTTGAAGAAGTGTTCGTCGAAGTAGAATCATTGCTATTTTCTGATGATGAATCATTAGTTGATGATGAATCACTAATTAATGATGTCGTTGTTGATGAAGCGATAAAACTATCTTCGCTAAGCGATGAGGAAGAAACCTCATTGCTACAAGAAATTAAAAAGCAGATTGAGAATAAGGGAATAAAAAAGTTTTCTTTTTCATAAATTTAATAATAACACAGTCACTCACATATTGTTAATTTTGTAGGCTAATTAATCAACGGCTATAAACGGTATTAAAAGTGCAATAAATGTTTGAAATCATCGAATATTTATGCTATCGTAATTCAGTAAAAATTTATCGGATTGATATTTTTTTATTTACTGAAGAAGAATATGAATAATAAAGACGAACTTATTGCCCTTATAAAATATTTGATTGATCATAATACTCATCATAATGAAGAATTAACTGAACTGCTCTCTTCTTTAACAAAAGTTAATCAAGAAGCATCAGCTGATGTTCTTAAAGCGATCAATAGTTTCAATGATGGCAATCTCTTTTTAAAAGAAGCTCTTAAAAAACTTAATAAATAAAATATATGTGTTTATCTACTGTATACAAAGATAGAATCGATGATAACAACATCCTCATGAAAAATGTGTTAAGCATTGAAAGCGATGATAATTGTCTTCTTTTCACTGATTTAATGGAACATCAACTAAAAATTAAGGGTTTCATAAAGAAAGCTAATTTAGTAGATGGTTATGTAGTCGTGAAGGTCGCTGATAATGAATAAGCCAATTATTCTAGCATTCTGTGGAAAAGGTGGGGTTGGCAAAACCTCTTTATCTGCCTTAACAATTAAGCTATTACATGATACTTATCCAAATAAAAAAATATTAGCAATTGATGCTGATCCAGCGATTGGACTAGCCAGCGCTCTTGGAGTGGAATCATCTTCAACAGTTGATGATATTCGTAAATTATTTATTGAACATGTTAATAATGGTGAAGAAAAAGCCGCTTTAGAAATATTATCGGAAGCTCGTTATCGAATTTATGATGCCCTTAAAGAAATTAATAATGTTTCTTTTTTAGCTATTGGTCGTCCAGAGTCTAGCGGTTGCTATTGCAAAGTGAATGCTTATTTAAAGGAAGTCATTTCTTTATTAGCAAATAATTTTGATTATGTAGTCATCGATGGAGAAGCTGGCATTGAACAGGTTAACCGTCGAGTGATGGAAAAAGTTAATCATCTTATATTAGTAAGCGATGCCTCTAAAAAAGGGCTTGATGTTTGCCGAACGATTAAAAAAGTCGCCAAAGGACTAATGATGTATGAAAAAGAAGGATTAATTCTTAATCGCATTAGTGACATGGTTAATGTCTCCTCTTTAAATCTTATAGATTTAAATTTGATTGGCGTTATTAAAGATGATCAAAACATGATGCTTTTAGATGTTAATGGTGAATCGATATTTAATTTAAATGAAAATACCGAAATAATTAAAAGCTTAAAAAGTGCGTTAGAAAAATTGAATATTTTAGTGTGAGAAAGGGCGTTTATGAAAGATTTAAAACATTTATATTATTTTGAAAAATTGCTCGATGATGCGAACAATGAGCTTGTCAGAGAAGCAAAAGATAAAGGCTATAAATGCATTGGCACAACTTGTTATCAAATCCCAGAAGTTTTACTCAATTTAAAGGGTTGCTTTTCTTCTAGACTTAGAGCTCCTCGCACTGGCTCAATGGAAATGGGCACATATTATATGACATCATTTCTATGCGAATACACTAGAGCCTTACTTGAAAGAGCAATTGAAGGAGGCTATCAATATTTAGATTGTTTACTTACTCCTGATGGCTGTTCAATGATCAATCGCTGCGTCGAAAATATGGAATTGTTAAAAACAATGCCTAAAGATGGCTTTTTCTACGAATATTTAGAAGTTCCTATGAAAGATGATGAAAATGGCTTGAGTTTATATGTCAGCGAATGCCGTAAAAAAATATTAGATTCTCTGCATGAACATTTTAATATCGATACTTCTGATGAAGCCTTAATTGAAGCAGTAAATCGTCACAATAAATTATGTCGTCTTATTTCTCAACTTGGTGAGTTCCGCAAAGAAGATAATCCTAAAATTACTGGTTATGAATTTCATATTATAACGATGGCTACTTATGTCTGCCCTCACGATTTATTGATCGATAAGTTAGAAGAAACATTAGAAGAGGTTAAATCGCGCCTTCCTGATGAAAAGAAAAAATATCGTGCTCGTGTGGTGGTTGTAGGTTCAGAAGTAGATGATGTAGATATGATTCGTTTAATCGAAGAATCTGGCGCCTTAGTGGTGGCTGATCGCTTTTGCTTCGGCTCATTACCTGGAAGAGAAGAAATTAAATTAAACGATAAAGAAGATATCTTAACTCAAATATGTGCGCATTATATGCATTCCTGCATGTGCCCACGCCATATGAACATGGCTAAATTTCATCGTCGAAAAGAATATGTTAATGAAATCTATAAAGCATATAAGGCTGATGGCATAATTTACGAACAGATGAAGTTTTGCGATCCTTGGGCATACGAAAGAATGACCGGCACTCATATAATGAGAGATGAATACAATTATCCTGTTTTATCAATTGATCGACCTTATACAGTTGGTAATTCAGGGCAAATTAGAACACGTGTTCAAGCCTTTGTAGAAAGCATTGAAATTAAGAAAATCCAAGGAGGCAGTAAATAATGGGTGCAAAAGTAGGCTCGGAAGCTCTTGGCAAATTATATAACGGCAAAAGAGTTCGCCGCCGTCGCGAGTGGCGTGGTTTTAAAGATACATTTTATGATTTTTTCTGTTGGTTAAAAATCATGTGGATGTTAGCAAAATTTATTGTAAAGCCTAATAACATTAAAGGATTTTTGCGTTATCGCTGGATGGTTAACTATTTAGCGGTTCCAATGATGATCGATAAGCACACAACTGGACTAAGAGGTGAGGCACTTCGCATCGCTCACACCGAATATGATTTAGTTGCTTTAGATATCGCTCAATTATTAGGGCGTGTCTTTAAAGCGGATAAACGATGTGGGAACAACCAAAAATTCTCCAAAAAAGTTGTCGTATTAGATGAAAATGAAATGTTTCACATCATGTGCGGATTTCCTAATTTATATGCTGTGAGTTGGGAAACAGCCGCTATATATGTTTCGGTTTTGCTTAACGGAGGAGCAGTTACTCACTATCTTGATGTTCTTCAAGAAATGGGCATTCCAGGAGATGTCTGTCCTATGCCGGCAGCAGAGGCTGGAGCAGCTGTAGATGAGGATATGCCAATTTATGGAGCCTGCGCCATTCAATGCAATACAACTTGTGATGGCTCATTAATGGGCAATGGCATCATGAGCAAAAAATACGAAGAATTCGGCATTCCTACCTTCCAAATTGCTGCGCCGCTTAGACACACTGAGAAAGGTGTTCAAGAATATGCTGCCCAAGAAATTCGTAACGCCATCAAGTTTATCGAAGAGAAAACTGGTGAAAAATGGGATTGGAATTATTATTTTAAATGTGCAAAACGCTTTAACGAGGAAAATCGTTTAAGACGTTCTTGGATGGAAATGTCGAAGACTGAATATCCGCAAGTATATGGAGCTAATCTCGCATTGTATGCTGAGACAACTTATATGGCTGTCGCCGGAAGAAGCGATGACTTTGTAAAAGCTGATAAAAAGATTACTAAACTAGCGGAAAAAGCTTTCAAAAGAAAAGCGCTCGTATGCAAAGAAAACCGTCATCGAGCCATTATTTGGGGCGTTCAATCGCAGTTTTATACCGACTTTTTGCCTTGGTTACAAAATTGTTGGGGCATTTTGCCTCTAGTGGATATGCTTTCCTTAGTTTATTTTGATGAAATATCTGAAAACGATAAAGAGCAAGCTATCTATGACATAGCCAAGTTATATCAAGAAATGATTATGCGAAATCGCACACACGGAGGATACGAAGTATTGCTCGATGATTTGTGGCGATTCGTTGAAGAATATAAAGCCGATATGGTCATTCTTTGGGAACATATTTCTTGCAAGGCTCTTGATGGCTTCCATGGTTTATTTGAGCAACAAGCTCGTGAACATGGCATTAAATTAATTTGGGTTAATCATGACTTAATGGATCCTCGAGTAATATCGAAGCAGTCGATTAGAGATGATGTTAATCGCTATATGAGAACTGTACTAAGAGAAGAACCTGTCGATCCGAGTTTAGAAATAATTGATGATGGAAAATCGTGGTAGAAGGAGAAAATGAAAATGAAATATTTTGGTGGATGCGATTCCGGAAGTACTTACACAAAATGTGTAATTATCGATGAAAATGGTAAGATGGTCGCAAATGTTACTTTAAGAAGTAGAATTAATTCAGTATTAAGCGCCGAAGATTCTTTAAATCAAGCAATAGCTCAAGTTCCTGAACTTAAATCGGCTAAGGATTTAACCTATTTAGTTGGAACAGGCTACGGCAGAAATAAAGTGCCTTTCGCTGATGAAAATATATCAGAAATTTCTTGTCATGCGATGGGCATTCATGTAACTGATCCTAATGTAAAAGCAATTATTGATATCGGCGGACAAGATGTTAAAGGCATATCTATTGATAAAGATGGTACAGTACTAAATTTTGCAATGAATGATAAATGTGCCGCGGGGACAGGGCGATTCTTTGAAGCGATGGCTCGGGCCTTCGAGATGGATTTAGATTCATTTTCTAAATTATCATTATCGGCTAAAAACATTATTCCTATTACCGCCCAATGCACAGTTTTTGCTGAAAGTGAAGTTATCTCGCTTGTAGGTGAGGGCAAACCGATGGATGAAATTGCTGCTGGCATTGAATTTAGCGTTGCTAAAAGATGTTTTGTTATGGCTAAAAAAGCCGGCGCAGTCGATAATATTGCTTTAACTGGCGGTTGTGCAAAAAATGCTGGACTTAAAGATGCGATCGAGAAAGTTTTGCATTTAAAAGTTGTAGAGCTCCCTATTGATCCTCAACTAATGGGTGCTTTAGGGGCGGCAGAATACGCTCGAGTTAAAGGTTTAGCGGAGGCTAAATAAGATGGGCACAGCATTAATTGTTCTTAGTTGGACATTGTTTCCAAATTTAGGCATTTATTTATGGGTTAGCATTGTCTGCACTGTTTTAGGCGCCTTCATTGCTTTATTTGCTTTATTATTTATCGTTTATTTCTTTAATTTAGATATGAAGCTTACTTCGCCATTAGAGCCAATGCTGCTTAAGATGTACGATAAAAGAAAAAGAAATCGTAAGATTTAATATATGTTTATCTTTGATGAGCTAATTTTAGAAATAGATGAAATTAATAGTCATTATTCTTTAAAAAAGTTAGAACAAATAGATAAGAAATTTGTTGAAAATCCAAATCAATTTATATTTAGCAGTGAAAGAGCTATTGAATTAGGAGCTTCTCCATTTTACGGATTTTCATGTGCTTTAGTTACAGATAAAGAAATTGATGATGAAATCTACCTTTTAGGCGATGATTTTGATTGTTTAAAAAAAGATACAAATTATGCTCGTATAGTAATTTCAAGCATCAATAAAGATTTAATTGGTGAAGGCAATAATTTATATAACAACATCCTTAAATTTGATTATGTTAAATTTCGTTTTGCCTTAAATGGATTAATGCTTAGGGAATCATCATTCAACAAAAAAGAAAGCCTTTTAATATCAAAGCAAGCATTAAAAGATAAAAATATGAACTTTTCTTTGATTGGTAGTTATTTTATTTCGCTTTATAAGAAATTGCCTTTTATCAATAATGTGAAAATAATTTTCATCAATTTAGAACAATATCCATATGATAAATTGCTTTTAATCAAAGAAAAAAGCAACGATATTACTAAAGCCTTGGATCATATAAGCAAAAATATTAAGATGGATTGTAAATCTTGTTCACTGCAAATTATATGTAATGAAGTTGAAAAGAAAGTTAATGAAGATTTTAAGAAAAAATAATCTTCGTTAATTAAATACAACACATGTTTAATGGCTTTTGCCATTTTCTTTTTTAGCAAAAAAAGCACATCAAACGCCAGAAGTTGGAACTTAAAAGATTCCGTTTTTTAATTTCTACGATTTAGCTAAAGAGAAATTGATTTTTAATGAAAAGTGTGGAAAAAAGTTCATTGAAAACTGTGGAAAAATTTAACAAAGTAAGCATGACATCATATATTATTGCTAGGTGAGTTATGTATTTAAAAAGATATATTGAAAAAGATATTCAAGAAACGCTGGAAACATCCGGTGTTGTAGTTGTTGCAGGTCCGAAGTCCTGCGGAAAAACAACAACTTCAAAAATATTTGCGAAAAGTATTTTTTCTTTGGATAGCAAAAATAAAATAGTTTTAGCCGAAGCCAATCCTCAGGGTATTCTTTTAGGAGATGCACCTAGATTAATTGATGAATGGCAAAATGTTCCAGATTTGTGGTACTGTGCTAGAGCGGAGGTTGATAGTCGCGACAATAAATTTGGTCAATTTATCTTTACTGGAAGTTCCACACCGGCCGATATGAATGATATTTATCACTTCGGAGCTGGCAGAATTGTAACTATTCAGATGATGCCGATGAGTTTATCAGAGAGCAATGAATCGAAAAAAATCGTTTCTTTAAAAAAGTTATTTTCTCAAGAAAGTGATATCTTCTACATCAATGAAAATTATAATTTGCAAGATACCGCTTTCTATATTTGTAGAGGTGGCTGGCCATTATCTTTAAATAAAGATCGAGATAAGAGTTTACGAATTACATCTAATTATTGCGATACGCTTTTTAATTTTGAAAATAGTAAAAATGGTAAATTTAGAAATAAAAAACCTGAAATTTTGCGAACAATATTGCGTAGTTACGCAAGAAATATTTCCACTCAAGCTCGAAGAAAGACCATTTTAAATGATGTCTTTTTGCACGATGACCGCAAACTTGATCGAGAAACTTTTGATAATTATTTAACTGCTTTAACTGATTTGTTTATCATTAAAGATTTAGACGCTTGGAATCCTAATTTTAGAAGTAAGACATCGATTGTTTCCACCCCGACAATCCACTTTGTTGATACATCTATTGCTGCTCACGCATTAGCGATCTCGCCCGAAGATTTAATGAATGAGCCAAATACTTTCGGTTTATTTTTTGAAGATTTTGTTATCAAAGAATTATCTGTTTATGCCAAAGTTTTAAATGGTGAATTAAAACATTATAGAGACTCAAACGGGTTAGAATGCGATGCTGTGCTTCATTTAAAAAACGGCAATTATGCCCTAATCGAAATTAAATTAGGCGGTGAACAGTTAATAAATGAAGGTATTAAAAATTTGAATTCTTTAGAAAAGAAAATTAAATCCTCCAACCAACTTTTACCGAAATTTAAAATGATTATTACCGCCTGCGGAAACGCTTTTGTTAAAGATGGCATTTTCATTGTGCCTATCAATATATTAACTGATTAATTTGTAAAAGGATTATTCTCTATTTGAAGTTGAATTCTATTTTGATAACTGCTCGGTGGGCTTGTTAGAAGAAAATGTTAACATTTTCAAACTATTTTTTCTTTAAAAACAGCGCTTTATTAGTTAGTATTTATAGAAAGTTATGCTTTACGAATGTCCTAAATGTCATCACCAATTTGATGGAAAGCGAAATAAATGCCCGAAGTGCGGAACAAAATTTTATTATGGATGCGCTCATGAGCAGTTAGCTAATAAAATAGCGATTTACGATGAAATCATCGAAAAAGAAAGAAAAGATATCATTAAGATTTTTCTTCCTGGAATTAAAGTGGTGCAGTCTATTAAATTTGCTGTTTCGATTTTAGTTCTAACTTTAGCAGTTTTATTAATGCTTCTTCCTTTTATTTATCTATTAGATTATGCAAAAGATATTAACTCATTGTCTGGGATGGTTTTGTATTTTAAAGGTCTAGAAGCTGGTTCATCTTATGTATCAAATAGCATCGATTTGTATTGCTTAATCTTGTTCATATTTGCATCTGTTTTAGCCCTTCAAGGCATTTATTTATTTGTAATTAATTTGTTAAGTCTTCGAAAGAAAAAATTAGAGAAAATTTTATTTTCAAATTATCGATCAAATATTAGAAGTCTTTTCGCGCGATTTTTAGATAGAACATCACAAGCTAGTTATAACGCGATATTTTGTCTTTTTTATCTTTCCTTAGTTCCTTTTAAATACAATAACTTCGCCATTATGATCTATATCATTTTGGGCGTTATCCTAATCGCGGATTTCTTTGTCAATACTTATCTAGGCTCTCTTCAAAGAGAAATGCGAAAAGATAAACGCAACCGCCAGGAAGCTGCTTATCGATAAAATAAACTAATATTTAATTGAATTCATCGTTCTTTCTACTCTTGGGAGAGAACGTTTTTTTAACTCTACTGTTAACAAATAATCATTATCGTGCCTTTAAAAGAAATTTTTGGAAAATAATTTTCGAGGTGAAAAATATGAAAGAAAGAAAATTTAATATCACAACTGACTCAAGTTCAGATGCATCAAAAGAAACGCTTCAAAAAATTGATGTCAATTTTATCTCTTATACATTTACATCTGGTGAAAATAAATATTTAGATGAAATGAGCGAAGAGCAAAATCTTTGGTATTTAAATGCTATGCGAAATGGCACTATTTTTAAAACTAGCCAAATCAATCAATTTCAATATGAAGAATTCTTTACTAAAGAAGCCGAAAAAGGCTTACCAATCATTCATGTCTCTTTGTGCGGAGGTCTTTCAGAAAGCGTAACTAACGCAAAAGCGGCAGCGAAAGAATTAGCCAAAAAAGGCATACGTGTTGAAGTTATCGATGCCACAGTAGGCTCTCTTGCCTCGCTTATGATTGCTCGCGAAGCAGCAAGACTTAGAGATGAAGGAGAAGAAATCGATAATGTCGTTTCTCATTTAAATGATGTAGCAAGTAGAATTCACACTTATTATGTGACAGACGACTTAACCTATTTTGCTCGGGGAGGAAGACTTTCTAAAGGAGCAGCTCTCATATCGAAAGTTTTACATATCAATGTCATTTTAACGACTGATAAAGTTGGTCATTTAATCGTTGCTTATAAAGTTCGAGGACGAAAGAACGCTTTTAAAACGATTATTGATCAAGTGAAAAAAGAAGTAGTGAATCCAGAGGAACAAATTCTATATGTTTTACACGGTGATTCTATAGAAGAAGCAAAAAAATTAGTCGAAGAAGTCAATAAAGTTGCTAAATTTAAAGAAGCTGAATACTTCTTGATGGGACCAACTATTGGAGCTCATGCTGGACCAGGACTTCTCTCGTTATTTTACTTTGGAAAGGCTAAAGAATAAGCCGGCCTTTTTGCATTAAAGGGATATATTATTTATAATATAATTCATATGGCGGATAAAAAGAGGAAAAAGGAACGGGAACTCAAGAAAGTAAAGAAAGAGCAACACCGTTTATTTCGTAAGCGGCTTTCTGCTCTTTTTAAAACTGAATATCGTTACTCTTTGAAATTCGAAGAAAAGCATGTCTTCGATGATGGAAAAGCCTACATCAATGTCGATTTAACGAAAGTGGATTCGCCTTTCTCAATTTATTCCTACGAAGATAGAATTAATCCTGAAATTTATGATTATATAAATCAAGAAACATGGTTTTTACCGGTAGATATTCCAGTAGTTGTCAATTTCGATGATGATGGCAAATATTCTAATGAGATGAAAACAAGCATCAAAAAGTGTGTCATTAGACATTATTCGTTAGAATACGAAGATAAGAGATTTGCGCTCCATAAATCGCGAATGTTTGGCTTTTTAGCGCTTGCTATTGGATTATTATTATTTGTAGCCTATGTTTTAGCGAGCATTTTTACGCAAGACGATAATCTAAGAAGAGTGTTTGAAATACTTCAGATTTTATCCTGGGTTTTTATCTGGGAATCGGTTGATCGATTTGCTCTAAGTGGATTTGATCAAACAGTCGATGTTTTAAATGCTGGTCAACTTGCCTTAATAGAAGTACAATTTGGAAAGCCTAAAATTAAAAAATAATAAAGTTATGAATATATTAGTAGTGGCCGATGTTCTCGGCGAAAAAAATAACGGCACGACGATGGCAGCCTATAACCTCATTGACTCGCTTACAAAGCGCGGCCATAAGGTGACAGTTCTTTGTTGTGATGGTGATAAAAAAGGAAGAAATGGTTTTTTTGTCTGCGATACTTTAAACCTTGGCATCTTTAATGGTTATGTCGCCAAAAACGGAGTTGCTTTAGCAAAAGCTGATGAAATCATCATTCGCAAAGCACTTAAAAACATCGATTTAGTGCATTGTATGATGCCTTTTTCCTTAGGAGCACATGCTGCAAAAATTGCTGATTCGCTCAATATTCCTGTCACGGCTGGATTCCATGTTCAAGCCGAAAACTGCACCTCGCACGTCTTTGCGATGCGTTTAAAAATAGTTAATCCAACTGTTTATCATGTCTTTTGGCGAAAACTATATCGGTACGCCGATGCGATACATTTCCCAACAAAGTTTATTAAAGATGACTTTGAAAGAGCGGCTGGGCCGACTAATGGCTATGTCATTTCTAACGGCGTGAAGAAATCCTTTACTCGCAAAAACATTGAAAAGCCAGATGCTTTAAAGGATAAATTCTGCATTCTTTTCACCGGTAGATATTCAAAAGAAAAATATCATAAAGTGTTATTAAACGCTTTAAAATACAGCAAATACGAGAAAAATATCCAACTCATCTTTGCTGGAGATGGACCTGAAAGAAAAAACATTATAAAGAGGTCTAAGCATTTAACAAATGAACCTATTTTAGGAACTTATTCGCAAGAAGATTTAGTTAAAGTCATCAATTGTTCTGACCTTTATGTTCACTGCGCCTATGCTGAACTTGAGTCAATCGCTTGTTTAGAAGCGATTTCCTGCGGACTTGTCCCCGTCATCAATAACACAAAAAGAAGCGCCACTAAAAACTTCGCGATTGATGAGTTGAATTTATTCGCCTGTAATAATTCCAAGGATTTAGCCAAAAAGATTGACTATTGGATTGAACACCCAGAGGAAAAGAAAGCTCGAAGCGATGAATATTTAGATTTCACCAAGCGCTTTGAATATGAGCACTGCATGGACCGCATGGAAAAAATGATGTTAGAAGCGGTGGATGTTCGAAAATATAAAGTAGAAAATCATCTTAAAAATAGAGTTATAACCTACAATGATCCTCTAAACGAAGACTACGCTTGCAACGGCATAAAGCATTACAAACTTAAAGAAGGCTTTATGTATGTTCACACCAATAAAATTTGGCGATTAACCGCGCATATTTTATATACGACGATTGGAAAACCTCTCGTTTATATCGGAGGAAAAATATTTCGAGGCATTAAAGTCAAGAATAAGCATGTCTTGAAATCAATTCGTAAAAAAGGCTATTTCTTATATGGAAATCACACTTCCACTTGGGATGGTGTTACCGGACCTGGTTTTGTAGCAACAAATAAAAAGGTTTATACAGTTGCTAATCAAGATGCAGTTTCCATCAAAGGACTTCACAATTTTGTGATGATGCTTGGAGCATTGCCTGTTCCTACCACTCCAGAAAATACCAAGAACTTTTTGTCGGCAATCGAATTAAGAGTGAAGCAAAACCAAGTCATCACCATCTTCCCAGAAGCTCATATTTGGCCATATTGTCAAATTGTTAGACCATTTAGCGATGTCTCATTCTTATATCCAGTTAAATTTAATAAACCAGTCGTGGCGATGGCTACAACCTTTAGACCGCAAAAGATGAATTCATCATTTAGATTTAAACCTAGAATTACAATTACTTTAAGTGAACCAATCTATCCAAATCCGACGCTTAGCGACAAAGAAAATATCAAGTATTTGCGCGACCAAGTCTATGATTTTCTCTCTTCTACAGTTAATAAGAGCAAGAAAGTTGACTATATTAGCTACATAAAAGCTAATCCTTCGAGCGTGCGATTTGAAAAATAATTTAAATTGTCTAAAAATAGTGATAAATATATATTCAATAGGAGGGAATATTTATGGAATTAAAAGGTAGTAAAACCGAAAAAAATCTATTGACCGCATTCGCAGGAGAAAGCCAAGCTAGAAACAAATACACTTATTTCGCTAGCAAAGCTAAAAAGGAAGGATACGAGCAAATAGCCGCGATTTTCCTTGAGACCGCTGAAAACGAAAAAGAACACGCCAAATTATGGTTTAAATATCTAGAAGGTGGTGATATTCGCTCGACCGCGGAAAATCTACAAGAAGCTGCGAGCGGCGAAAACTATGAATGGACAGAAATGTATAAAGAATTCGCTAAAGTAGCTCGCGAAGAAGGCTTTGAAAGAATCGCTTGCCAAATGGAAGGCGTTGCCAAAATTGAAAAAGAGCACGAAGAACGCTACTTAAAGCTTCTTGAAAATGTCAAGGATGGCAAAGTCTTCATTTCTCCAGATGTAGCAGTTTGGAAATGTCGAAACTGTGGACATATCCACATCGGAAAATACGCTCCGGAAATTTGTCCAGTTTGCGCTCATCCAAAAGCCTATTTTGAACTAAGAGTTAAAAACTATTAATTTTTCGTT
>CAVDXG010000029.1:0-13024 GCA_963612925.1 Coriobacteriaceae bacterium
TAGCTTTCAATTCCTCATTAGATAGCGACGAATCTTTTTTAGGTTCTTTGGTCTTAATATATTTAAATTCAACGCAACTAGTTGTTGTTGAAGATGACGGGAATGTATAAAGACCACTATTATAGAAATTGTCATTCGAGAACTGAATCAATGATTCATGTTTACTTCTATAATGATAAGATAGTCTATGTCTTGGCATTTCAATAGAAATACACTCATCTAATAATGAAGGTGAATCAGCAAATTTAGTTGCATCGTTTTCATCGTCATCATCATCGCCAATTTGAAGACCTGCTGAGAAGTATGGAGATGGAGGCATTTGTTTTGGGTCGCCAGCAATAATAAGGGAATTACCTCTAGCGATTGGCCCGATAGCTTCATGAGTAGGAATTTGAGAAGCTTCATCGAAAATGACTATATCGAATTTGGAGAATGCTTTTCCTCTATTGCTGTCTACTGACAAGTATTGAGCAGCACTTAATGGTGACATCAAAAAACACGGGAAATATTTTAAAATTACATCGCCAAATTCAGAAAGTGTCCCTCTAATTGAAACACCACGCCCATTATTAGCGATAGACTTCTTGAGCCTGCCGATAGCTCCAGAAGCCGAATACTTAATGTCGCTTCTAGCAAACTCTTCCGAAATACGAGCAGAAATACATTGAATGGTTGTTTCACTATACTCCTTAATTGCGTCCTTATATGTTTTAATCTGGTCCGCGATATATGCAGGAGAGAATGAATTAATATCATCATCTTCAAAATATAAAGATAAAAAGCCATATGCCAAAGAGACTTTCAATAAGTCATGTAACTCTTCAACACGGCAATTACCAATTAAAACTTGATAGATTAATGGATATAATCCTTCTTGCTTGAAGCCGTTGTTAAGCTGGTTAACATTAGTTAAATCAACTAAATCGTTAAACGCTTCTGGGTCAGATGCATATTTTAATACTTTTAATAAGTATTCAAAATAATCGCCCTTAGCATTCAATACTTCTTTATTGATGATATATTTTTCAGTTAATAACTTATCCGTTTCTTGATACTTAAGATATGCGTTATGAACTAAATCATAGTTAAATTTACTGATTCCATTCTTTGTGCTAGCAAGTTCAACAAAATAAGAAACAATGCTTTGCGATCCGGCTGCCGTTGCGTAATTAACAACTAGTTTTAAGAATTCTTTAGTGTTGTTATATTTTTGAACAATTTCATCAAATTTATCCAAAGACTCATATGCATTTAAACCTGTCATTCTTTCAAATTGTTCAGATTGCTCTAATAATTGTTTCTTCTTATTAACATATTCACAAATCTCAACAATTATAAAGCCGAGGCTATTATTGTTGATTTGATATTTGGTGTATGGCTGAAGCATCGCTTTAGCACTCTTTTGAGCCTTTATTTTCTTAAACAAACCTGTTCCTGATCTTAATACTTCTGCAACATTATTAATATCAACATTGTTAATTAATCTATCAATATCATACTGTTCATTAAATTTATCTCTAAGAGCTATCATTTCGCGCATCATTAAGAAGGTATTTTCGATCTCTTTATTATCATTAAGAAGATAATTGTAAGACTTTAATAATAATTCGTGGTTATATGCAAAATCATACAATTTGAAAATTGTTAAAAGATTTTCATTAGTCAGTTCAACTTTAAATGGCAGGGTTGCCAAAAATGTTTTAGCTGTGGCGAGATATTCTTCAATGCTCTTAAACGAGCATACGAGTTCTTCTTCAATCAATTTCCTATCATTAATGAAATTAATTTTTTGAATACCGATAACTTTTAGAATATTACTATTGAAATTATGAACTCCTTTGGAAAACGAAATATATGTATCAATTAATTTTGTAGCTACATCATATTTTTCTTTCGTGAAATTTAAAATAAAATCTCGGTCAAATTTAACCTTATATTTTTCTAAATAAGCAAAGCGCTTAACATCAACAATGCAATCGTAAAGAGACATGAAATATTTACTTTCATCATGCATCTTATTTATCTTGCTTCTTAATTCGTTTTTCTTAATGGTGAGTTCTTCACATTTTTGCTGGTATTCTTCTAGACTCTTTGTTGGTCCAAATTCCATAACAACACCAAGTTTGGAGAAAAAATCTGCTTTGGTTGCTTTATTTGAATGCAATTCTAAACAATAATTCCCTAATCCAAGTTTTTCTAGCCTATCAGCAACAACATCTAGTGCAGCTTTCTTTTCGGCAACAAACAAAATCTTTTTGCCATTATAGAATGCGTTCGCAATCATATTAACAATTGTTTGAGACTTGCCAGTTCCCGGAGGTCCATCCAAAATGAAGGATTTGCCAGCTCCGCAATCTAATATCGCTTTTAATTGCGACGAATCATAATAAAGTGGAGCGGCAAAGTCTTCATATTTTTCTAGTTCTTCCACCGGTTCCGAATCGGAGATAACTTTTTCTGTTAAATAGCTTTGATTGTCTACGATAGATTTAATGATAATGTTCTTTTTTAACTCTTCTTTTCTCTTGACCATATCAAGCCACATAACTTGATGAGCAAAAGATAAATTGGATATGAAGAAGAAATTCTCTTCTAACGCCAAATCTTCTCCGCAAATGGTTTTAAATGTGTGAACAACATCAGCATATTTGGAAAGATCATCAAAATCTAAAATGCTGTTAAAATTAACATCAGGATTGAAAATTTTATAAAATTCAAAGAATGTCTCGTTGATTCTTAAATCGCCAACATCATATGACATTACATATCTCTTTCCACCGCTTGCACGTTTAATCGAAATAGGAAGTAAGAAGAAAGGAGCTTTTATCCTATTGCGCGTTTTTGGATTTAAATAATCAATCATTCCAAAGCTTAAATAAAGTGGAGATGCACCTGTTTCTTCTAATGCACTTTTAGCTTTACTAATAATATTCTTTAAGGTTTTTTCAAGCCCAAAAGCAACAAGTGTGTTATTGGGCAAGTCTGCAATAGCTTCTTCAAACAACGCATCATCAACTTTCAAATATGCTGAAGCAACCTCTGCTTGAGTTGGCGACATTAGCGCTAAATCCACTTCATCATTAGAAAATAAAACTTTGGTAAGATCATCTTTCGCAAGTAAGCGAATGCAATTATTTACATTTGCGTTATGGCTTTTCTTAAAGAAACTAACCAAGCGATTTTTTTCCGCCAAATCAAGAAGTTTCCGTTCCCAGGTTTTAAAACGATCCATCTCGAATTTGCTTTCAACATTTTCATATACTCTATTGTCATTGATGATAGGATTTAAATCTTTGTCTTCAATTTCTTTTTGTTTAATATAATTTTCTAAATCATAGTCATTCCCTTCTGTCGGGATTGCAGAGAAAATCATTTTTGTGTGGCACGAATTAATGTCAATAGCCGCAAAAATCGTTCCTTCATACATTGTTAAATGCTCTCTTCCGACAGTTCGAGCATCTTGAAACGACTCGCTATGTCCAGAAGTAATCATAGTTGTTTCAATAAGAACCATTGTTTGTGATCCTTTTGAAATTCTATTTAAAACATTCGATAAATTATCGGTAATTCCATTATCAAATGAATCTCTTTCGTTTAAAAACACTCCGCAGAAAGCATGTCCATCAATAATAATTAAAACTGAATGATATCCAACTTCCTCTAAAACGGAACAGAATAAAATACTTGAATCTAAACATGTTGCTTTTTTGTCTCTAGTAGACTCTTCAGGCATTCTAACTCTTTGAACTAAACTATCCCCTGCCGGTGGATTTTGGTAAAGAATATTTTCGTCGTGCAATGTCGTATAAATCGCTCGTAATTCATTAAGCATTTTGTTTGCATCATGATTTTGATAAGCAACAATTGGGTTGCCATCGTTATGCAGAACAACCTTATTCGCAATTTGTTTAACAGAAGGAGCTAAAGGTGTGACATACTTAGCCAACAATCTTCTATCTTTATAGATATTGGCCGTCGGTTGAGAAATTGGTAGTACATGAAACACATGTTTTGAACTAGCAATAATTCTCTCGTTATCAGTAGAAATAAGATTTACAGATAATTCACACGGTATTTTTTCAACCAAAGAATCTATTAATGGTTTTTTAACTTTCAACCATGGGAGTCTGATATATCCAGCTGGGGAAGGGCAAGGTGGCAAAACAACATCATCGATGCTAAATGCTTCGTTATCAAATGAAAATGTTATGGCCAAACCAGGAACCGTTTCTCCGGTTGTATTGATAATTTCGATCGATTTTAAAAATGAGAATGGGGTAACGCCAACATCTTTGCCGGCACGCCAAAGACCATCAGCGTGAAAATCAATATAAGAAAATTCAGGTTCTACTTCAACATTCAAATCTAAAATTTTAGGAGCTTTCTCTTCTCCTTCTTTCTCTGGTTCAGCCTCCGGCTCTTCTTCTAGTTTAATGACATCATCTTCCATACTAGTACCTCTTCATTATCCGTGCCAAGCAAACAGCGTGATGTAATGCGTTAATCAAATTGATTATTTGTAGCCTTAGGAACAGAGTGTTTGTAATCTTTGAAACACCCCAATTTTTCATCACTAAGCCTTTAATTAAAACGATATATTTGTTTATCAATAATTATAAATTCAGAGATAAATATTACAAGTGCTCAGAGGTCGCAAATACGCACGCAATTTGGATAGACAACAATAAGTGAGACCACTTCTAATTAGACTATTTAGAAAATATAGAAGGAAGGTATGTAAACCCATAGGGGTTCGCGCCGGTCAGAAAGGACTCACTTATGAATGAAAAGCATGACCAAGACTTTTGGGAAAACATTGTTAAACTTGTTGAAGACAATGGAACCAAACTGTCAGTTGTTCTTGATCAGTATCAAATCACTCGTTCATCTTACTACTATTGGCGAAAGCGCCTTCTTAGAAGCAAAGAAGAAATAGAAGAAGATGAGCGTATCACGAATTGAAAGCATTGTTTTTAATAGTTACCGCGGCTCATATAAGAAGGCCGCTTATCTTCTTTTAGATTTAGAAATACTCAAAAGAGATATAGGAATCACAAAAACAGATTTAGCACAATTACTCGCAAGTTACCGCACTCATCCGGCATTTATTAGAGAATATTACGCTGCAAAAGAAAAAATGAAAGATAAGGCATTCAAAAACTAAGAGAGTAAGTTGTTTTCACTTAAAATGGCAGAGTAACTGCTTTAACAATTTTGTCGAAGCTAGTAACTTCATCAATATCTTTTATGCCACATGATTTTAAATATTCATATGTGGAATCATAATATTTTGCGCTGCCATATTTATCAGGGAAATCATCTCTTTTTGGAATGTAGATGATAATTCCTTTTCTCGCTCTAGTTAATAAGACGCGATAAGAATTAAGAATGTGTTTCTTTTGTATATCGCTGCTTTCGATAAAGCGTTTTTCAGTGAGCATCTTTTGCATGTGCCAACTTCCGTTAGAGTAATACATATCCATATCCCAACCGAGTATAGACCAATCAATTTCTAGGCCTTGAATATTAAATTCAGTCGCAGAGAAGATTAGCGAATTAGAGGAATCTCTTCCAGATTCATCGAGCATCCAATTAGCAAAATGCCAGTTATCGATATTATCAAAGCATCTACTATATCGACCAAGTATCTTTGAGTTAGAACTGCATAGTTTGCCACATCTTTCTTTCCTTTGAGTGTTGTTTAGCACAAATTCTTCCGCTTTGCGGAGATTGCGAGTTATGGCTATTGGATAATTATCAAATTTAGCAAGAGAGGCTTTAGCAACATCTGGCTTATTACTTAATAATGCTTCCGCGAATTCCGAGAGATTTCTTGCTCTTGGAGTTCGAATGCATACCTTTAAATATAAGCCATCATCTTCTTTTACTTTTGGGCTATTTAATATCGGCTCTTTATATTGAACTAAGTTATCTGCGCTTTGATTAAAGATTTCTTTAGAAAGTCGAATTTCCCATTCAGGATGTTTTTCTAGTAGCGATTTAAACCATACGCTTAGACCATCTTCGCCAGTATGGATGTCTTGCCCTAATCCTGTAAGTGCGACGATGACTCCCCATTCTTTTGCTTTAAAACCATCCAGCAATAAGTCGGCCTCAGATAGACCAAAATAAGATTTATCCGCGCCTTTTTTCTCTAGCCATTTCTGAAGTTGTGCTTCATTCCACACTCTTTGAGCCTCATCAAAGATGAGAACATTCTCTTCAACTGTTTTCTTCTTTTGCGAAATGATGTCTTCTTTAAAAGCGTGCAGGTCTTGAATAAAGGCTTTAACATCATTGACTGCTTTATATTTAGATGAATATTTTTCTTTATTGTATTTATAAGCATCTCTTCCTAATGCTTCAGTTAGCACATTAATAAGTGGTCCGTTTCCGCTGAAAAAGACAGATTCTGGGAGTCCGTTATTAGTATTGTTTTTAGATTTACCAGCTAAGTCTAAGCCGACAAGTGTTTTACCTGCGCCGGGAACACCGCTGACAAAGCAGATGATTTTCTTTTTTTGATCTCTAGCTTCTTTAACAATCAGTTCCACTGTCTGCTCAGTGATCTTAAGATTTTCCTCACCAGCATCAAATTTAAAGAATTCATCTACTTGGTTATTCATATAGATGCTTCGCGCACTTTGAATAATTGTAGGATTGGGTTTAAATGGTGATTTAATCCACTTCTTAAAATCCTCTTCAGTGTAAATGATATCTGAGCCATATTTACTTCTAATTAAATCGATGTATTGCTCCATCTTATTGATGTTGGCTTTAAATAATGAAAACAATTTATCGATTCCTATATCAGCGTCATTAGAGCAGATGCTATCAGGTGCTTTTGTAGCAATTAAAATAGGGACAACATATTTGTCTCGGTTAACTTCGTAAAAATTCTTTAAAGCATAACCATATCCGCTGGCTTGGTCGATATCTTCCGTTTTGAATTCCGTTTCATTGTTTTTAAATTCTAAAGAATAGACAACATCATCCATTAAAAGAACAACATCTATTCGCATATTCACTCGCGATAGAACATATTCAAAGATGATGTAGCCTTTTTTATCTTTAAGATATTTTTGAAGAATGCTTATTTGATTAGTCCACGCCAACTTTTGAAGATGGAGTTCATAAGCATCGCTACTTTCGTCACTTTGAGTTAAATATTCCACGATGTCTCTAGGATATTTAACAGAAATAAAATCTTGAATAGAAGACTCATAATAGGTTCGACCCGGAGTCCTTCTTAACTCTGCTTTCATAAATCTAAATAAAAGATTAGCAGCTCACGCACGACTTCTCAAGATCGCGATTGTGTAATGTAATTATGTCGCAATTTGTTTCTTTCAATGTCAACTACATTTTTATCATCGAATATTCAAATGAATCCTGCTTTATCGGCCGATGTGCAACAAGTGTAAAAGCCGTTAACAAGTTCGGAAAAAGAGGAAATGCTTATTAAGAAATATGGCAATCATGGAATCAATTTGTATCGTGCAAAACTTGGACTTCAAATGATATTAGGCCATGCAAAACGATTCTAGACTGTGACAGAAGAAAAAAGATGGAAGAGTTAACGCTATTTTAAATCAATATTTTAAAGTTCTTAGAACTTATTATTGGCAAAATCGTGAAACTCAATAGTCAGATATTTTGGATAATTCTATTGCTTAACTATAGGATTAATTTTAGAGAATTGCTTGAGCAATAAAACCGTAATAACTCTTTGTAGGACAACAACGTACAACATTTGAACTCTCTCAACTGTAAAACTTACGATTATAATAACAAACTCCAATTTCAACTTTTTTTAGTATTTTTGGAGTTGTTGACGTCGATTGATGTAATTTGCAATTTTTCAATAAAATGATTATTTGCAACTTCATGCGCACAGTTCATATAAGTTGTCTAACATTCTGCAAGATAACGAATTACAATATAATCAACAGGAGGTGTTTGATATGAAAGACTCGATTGTGAGTGCCCACGTTGAAAATAATGTAAAGATCGAAGCAGAAGGAATCCTGCAGAAGCTCGGCGTTCCTGTTTCTGCTGTAATTAATTCCCTTTACCATCAGATTATTTACCATCATGGTATTCCTTTCTCTCTAACAATTCCGTCAGAACCAAGAACCATTGATACAATGCCTGAAGATGAACTGGATGCAAAACTCCAGCACAGCTATACACAAACAATTGCAGGTGAAAGCAGACCAATGAACGAGGTGTTTGACGATCTGGAAAGGAATCTTAAATTGGCTACACAATGAATGACGAAGGGTTTGTCGCTATACTTTGCGGCGTTGAATGGTATAAAAATGATAGATCTTATCACATGATCGAGAATTTGGGCTCTATGTTTAGGTTGCTAAATACTAAATAGGTGAAAAAATATGTTAAACGAAAAAATTAATCAAGAAGCATTAAGAAAAGCTATTTACCACAATACTGGATGGAATTTTATGTGTCCACACGAAAATATCGTTGAAATTAATCGTTATTGTGAGGATGGCGATTTTAGTATTTTATCGCCAAGCACTTTAAAACAATTAAACGGAATTTATAGATACATTGCGGAAGACTATTCTTATTTTAGTGGCGGTCAATATTTACCGAATATCTTTGCAACGGAGGAAAACGCATAATGGATTACTCAAATTTTGTGAAGAATTTTTATAGATATTGAAATGGCAATCATGGAATCAATTTGTATCGTGCAAAAATTGAACTTCAAATGATATTAGGCCATGCAAAACGATTCTAGACTGTGGCAGAAGAAAAAAGATGGAAGAGTTAACGCTATTTTAAATCAATATTTTAAAGCCCTAACTCTTCCGTAATTTTATAAGGCGTTTTTATTTTTATAGGTCTTTACTATGTAGAGATTTTTTAATTATTGTTAAATAAAAAAATAAACGCATTAAAAAACATTATTTACGTGATAAACGCAATACGCTTTCCACATGAAAAGTCATCGGAAACATATCTACTGGTTGAACCTCTTTAATATTGTATTCGCTAGATAATTTAGCAACATCTCTAGCTAATGTTTCTGGTTCACATGATATATAGATAATTGTCTTTGGTTTTACTTTTAGTAATGATGATATAAATCGCTCATCCACTCCTTTGCGAGGAGGGTCGATAAAAACCGTATCAAAGAAGATGTTATCGCTTGCTAATTTCTCAAGTTCCTCGCCGGCATCGCCTAATAAAAATGAAGCATTGTTAATGTTGTTTAGCACAGCATTTTTCTTTGCGTCTTTCACTGCTTCTTTGACTACTTCTACACCTAGAACAGACTTAACATATTTAGAAGCAATTAGGCCAATCGTTCCAATTCCAGAATAGGCATCAAAGATGTTTTGACTTTTATCTAATGAGGCTAAATCAAGTGCTTTTTGATATAGCTTTTCAACCTGAATTGGATTCACTTGGAAGAATGACTTTGATGAAATGTGAAAGTCCACGCCTAAGATAGAGTCTTTAATATAACCTTTGCCATAGAGCACTCTTTCTTTCTCACCTAATATCACATTGGTATCTCTAGAATTGATATTTTGCACAATCGTGGTTATCGATGACGCTCTTTTGATGAATTCTTTAACAAAATTATTCTTCCCTTTAAAGCTATCCGTCGTGGTGACTAATGTCACCATCACTTCATCATAATGATATGATGTTCTAATAAGGATATGCCTAAATAGACCAGTCCTACTATCCTCATCATATACTTCATAACGGAATTCTTTTAATAAGGCTTTAAAGACTTCCACAATCTTTGAAGCTTTCATAGATTCGATATAGCAATGCTCTACCGGAATGATTTTATGCGTTCCGCTTCGATAAAAGCCAGTGACAATATGACCGTGAGGATCTCTTCCAACCGGAACTTGTATCTTGTTTCTATAATGATATGGATCCTCCATTCCTAAGCAAGGAAGAACATCTACATCTAGATGATATCGTTTGAAGGATGTTTTAACTTTATTAGTCTTATATTCAAGCTGCGCTTTATATGATAATTGTTGAAACTGACATCCCCCGCAGGCGGTGCAAACACCACATAAAGGTTGAATTCTATCAGGCGATTTTTTAATGAGTCGGCGAACTCGTCCAAAGAAAGAGCCAGCTCGCTTATAAAGTATTTCAATTTCAGCTTCTTCATCAATAAATAATCCATCGACAAAACAAGTTCCATAAAGGGTTTTAACAACACCTTTTCCTTCGAAGGAGATATCAATGCATTTTCCAATAAATGGTTTAAAACTAGCCATGTCAATATTTTAAATGTTTTATGCCCAAGGCGGAATTACCAATTATTTTTTGTGCTAAAAAATGAATTTGTATGTGGTCATAATGAATATAAACTTACTAATTTGGCAACCCCGCTTTGCTAAGGTGATGGGAATTTAAATATCACCAAATAAAGGGGAATAACATTCACCAATTTGGGAAATATTCTCTAATTTGCTAACGAGCCATAATAACTCATTAAAATAGTTAAAACCATCTTATTAAATCGCTAAAAAGCCGATTGATATCTTATCTATTAGAGCTATTAAAACATAGCTTAAGAAAAATAACCGATGTTGAACTAATAGATGAATTATCTTCATCAAAAAAGAGAGTTTAGACATATAAATGAATTAATTGCTAAAGATATTTGCCTCATAAAGAAGGATATATTTATCTTAAAAGATAAAAAATGAACTCGTATCTTTAAAAAAATAAATACTTCACTCATTATGAAGTCAACTATGAAGTGAGTGTGAAGTAATACTTCGCTCTTACTTCGCTTTGCTTTAAACTTTTTAGCATTAGCTAATATCAATTAAAAAGTAGGCCATTTATTAACCCGCGCCGGTTGAAAAGTAGGCCACCAAAAAGTACCATTTTTCTTAAAGGAGGGTCTAGAAAGGCAATAACGCTTATGGACAAAGTTGCATTCTTTGAAATATACAACTCAGGTGCATCGAAAAGGAAAATTGTAAAACTACTTGGCATTTCAAGAAAAACCGTCGACAAATATATCGACAAATATCTTGTTTAATATCAATGATAAGCGTTCCTTGTTCTCCTATAGGTAACTCTTTTTTAATAATTCCATATAGAAAATATATAGCTCCGCCTCGAGCAAGAGATTCTTCTTCATAATTCCATCTTAAGGCATTTAAGCCTTAAAAAGGCTTCACAAAAAACGATTAAGTCCACTTTAAAGGAATATTCATCAAGAGTTAAAAAAATAGTTTCTAGATTATGAGATGTAACGTTATTAACAAATTATTGAGAGCCCTAAATCTTTCACATTTTTATAAGGCGTTGTACATATAAAATCAAAGAAAAAGCAGTAAAATTTAATAAACTCTACAAAGTAGAGACCTAAAGATTTAGAAACGCCTTATAAAATCAAGAAAGAGTTAGGAATGTAGGTAAATAAGAGGTTTAATATGTATATAACAAAAACAACTCAATCTATAAAAGGAAGGGTTGCTGACCAATCAAACAGTAAGTATGCCATGTAATGAGGTATTGTTAAAATTCCATCTTTAAAACTAAGATTACAGTCTTTAATTTGAATTAAATTTGTTTTTCCGTAGTGCTCAGGATGCTTCATCACAGTCTTAGCCGCTTTGCTATTGCCGTTAACTGCTTTTACTTCAAGAATTGTAGCTTCTCCTTTATAGTTGATCACAAAATCTAGTTCTAAGCCGGTATTCTTTGCAAAATAGAAGATATTGCCACCTCTTTTATATAATTCTTCCGCCACAAGAGATTCATATAGCATTCCTTTAGCCATTCCTAAATTGTTTGACATAATCGCATCAGTAACTCCATCTTCAAGGATGCTAAGCAATATAGCAATGTCGGTTGGAAATACTTTAAACTGATTTTGAATAACATTTATAGATAACGGAGTTGATGGAACTGATAAGTTATGAATTTTCAAGACAATTCCAGCATCCTTTAAATACTCCAATGCATCTTTTCCGCCATCCTTATGGCCTTTGCCTTCAATTTTAGAAACAATATATCGTTTATTTTCTTTACCCAAGAAAGAAGGAATAAGCGAAAAAGCGCTTCTAATTCTTGCTACTTCATTTATGTTAAATAGAGGCATTTTATCTTTTCCGCGCCTTCTTCCAAAATCATTTTGCAAATCTCGAACAATTCTTCGGGTTATTTGCAGTGAACTATAAATGTTATTGGTTAAAATATAATTCTTTATAGCTTCAGGAAATCCACCTACGCAGAGATATTCTTTAAACAATTTGCTAAACGATTGATGCATCGAATTAGATAATGCTGTTCTTTTATAATAGGCATCTTCTAAAAGATTAATTTGTTCATCTTTGTACCCTTTAGCCCATAAAAATTCTTTGAAATCAAGAGTTCTCATGTCGAACTCTTCGACGCATCCCACCGGTTTAGCGGTTTTATCGCCAACGACATAACCATCAATTCCGAGGAATGAGCCAGAGGCAATAAAATCAAACCTTGAATCATTCATATTAGTTTTTAGCGATAAAAGGGCTCTTGGACAATCTTGAACTTCATCAAATATAAAAATAGTTCTTCCGGGAACTAAATTTGGTAAACGAATTTTAACCGATAATTCAAGAATAACGCTATCGATATCAAGCTTTCCGTCAAAGCAATCTATCAATTCTTTGTTGTCCCAAAAATTTAAATAAACAACAACATCATAAAACGCTTTATTGTTCGCAAATTTCTTAATAGAGTATGTTTTCCCAGATTGTCTAATGCCTTTTATTAAAACTGGTTTTCGATTAGGATTATTTTTCCAATCTAATAGATAATTATCAATATATCGTTTTAAGTCTATATTTGCTTCGTTCATATGCTAAAATCCCAATAACATTATACAACATTTCGGAAAAAACCTAGCGAGTTTTTTACTACAATTCGGAAAAATTCGAGTGAGATTATTAATGCTGTTTTCCACAGATGAAATAAAAATTTTCAATGCAATCATTTATGATTGAATTCCATTTTCGTC
>CAVDXG010000030.1:0-12995 GCA_963612925.1 Coriobacteriaceae bacterium
TTTTCGTTTTGCGAGGCTGAAAATCGTTCTTGCATTTTTTAGATGCTTCCTCGATAATAGTAAGCGTCGCTTAATTGGACCATTGGTGTAGCGGCTAACATGTCTCCCTGTCACGGAGAAGACCAGGGGTTCGATCCCCCTATGGTCCGCCATCGTGGTCCGGTAGCTCAGCTGGTAGAGCAACGGACTGAAAATCCGTGTGTCGCCGGATCATCCCCGGCCTGGACCACCATAAAGCACAATCCTCGATTAATCGGGGATTTTAATTTATTCAAAATAAGGATGCGAAGATATAAGTTTAGAGTTAGGAGTGAATATCATCAATAAAGCAGGAATAAAGTTAAAGCTAATTAATAGAATAACAATAGAAGGAATTAATTCGCTTTTCTTATAAGCATCGTTCATCATTTTAATCGCATGATTATCGATGAAAAGGCTGATTATGCATAAAAAAGTTAAGACAAAGCAAATCCATCCATAGGTATAGATAGTATTGACGCTAGCATCTCCATCAATATTGCTGACAAGTTCTATATATTGCTGAGGATGAATAAAACAAGTTATAGCAACAATAAAATTAATAATAGTAAATACTAAGGACAATATAACGCCAGCACCTAAGATGATTTTTATCGCACTTCTCATAAATAAATGATTAGTCAACTTAGCGAAAAAGACAAGAGTAAATTAATTTCCTTAGGAAATTGTTTTTAAAATTATTTTCATCTATGCAATAATGATTTCATGAAAAAGTTCTTAGAGAAGATTTTTAACATCAGAGTATTGGTCATTTTCTTCCTGTTTCTAGAGCTTTTAGCCTTAATTGTCTTTGGAATCTTTTTCATCGATTATCTCGCTGAATTAAGAACTATTTTGACCATTGTTGCCGTCGTGGTGGCTATTTTCATCTTCAATTCGCGATGCAATAGTTCATATAAGATAACTTGGTTATGTTTTCTAATCGTCGCACCAATATTTGGCTCATTTTGTTATATCGCCTTTGCAAATAAAAAATTTACGCCTAGAGAAAAAAGACAATATCGCTCGACCTATGAAGCACTTAAAATTGCTAATGCTAGCAAAGAAAGTCATAACATCATCGATCAAATCGATTGTCAAAAGGACCAAAATGCGTATTTCATCGGAAAATATTTAAACGATTATGCCTCATCCGGCATTTATAAAAATAGCAAAGTGGAATATTTTCCTTGGGGCGAAGATGCCTTTAAGGCGATGCTAAAAGAACTTGATAAAGCCAAACATTATATCTTTTTAGAATATTTCATAATCGAAGAAGGCTACATGTGGAATTCGATGCTAGATATCTTAAAGCGAAAAGTGAAAGAAGGCGTGGATGTCAGATTGATGTATGATGACATCGGTTCGCTTAACACTCTTCCTGCCAACTATTATAAGAAAATGTCACAGTTAGGCATTAAATGCATTCCCGTCAATCGCATGCGAGCTTTCTTTGATATCAGGATGAACAATCGCGATCATCGAAAAATATTGGTCATCGATGGACACACCGGTTTTACCGGCGGGATAAACCTAGCCGATGAATATATCGGCCGAAAGATTCGCTTTGGCGTTTGGAAAGATAACGCCATCATGATTAAAGGTGATGCTGTTTTCAACTTAACATCACTATTTCTTTCTCACTGGACAAATGAGAATAAAAAGTTAGCCTCCATCACTGATTTTTCACCATATCTTCCTTCTAAATATATCGATGAAATGGATGAAAAGCCTTTAAATGATGGCTATGTTTCCCCTTACGGTTCATTACCGTTTACTTATGAGACAGTTGGAGAAAATGTATATATATCGCTCATTTTAAAAGCGAAAAAATATATCTATATCACAACTCCTTATCTAATCTTAGATGAGCAACTTAATAACGCATTGATGCTTGCTGCTAAAGGAGGAGTAAAAATCAAGCTCATAACTCCCCATATTCCTGATAAAAAAACAGTCTTTGAATTGACTCGAAGTTACTATAAAGATTTAATTAACGCCGGAGTTGAGGTTTATGAATTTACTCCTGGCTTTATCCACGCGAAAACCTTTTTAGTCGATGGAGAAATGGCGACCGTTGGCACGATTAATCTAGATTATCGCAGTCTCTTTTTACATTTAGAAAATGGCTGTTTCTTATACAAGTGCTCATGCTTAAAAGACATTGAAGATGATTTAGAAAAAACTTTAGCTCAATCGCGAAGAATAACTAAAGAAATGGCTAATTCTTCCCCGTTAAGTAAAAGACTTCATCGCGTTATATTGCGACTATTCTCTTCTGCTATGTAGTTATGGATTTACTCGGATATATCAACACATTTGGAAATAAAGACTTTAAGGAAAGACCTTTTAATGATGTTGATGCTCTAATTATGGCTCAACTTAGTTATATCAACTTTGATTTAATAATGCCTACATTGAAAGAAGATGCTAATTATTCTTTAAAAATAAAAGATATTCCTTTAAATAAAATCAAGGAATTATCAAGCGATGAGTTGACTACCAAGAAAAACGCCCCGATGCTCACATCTTTAAAATCATCCTTAAGGTTTCGCGATATAGCCATTAAATACATTTATAAGGATTCCGAATTAGAGATCAATAAGCAGTTTTTTGCCTGTACATTTATGTTAGCTAATAATCTTCATTACATCGCTTATCGGGGAACTGATTTAAATTTATATGCTTGGAAAGAAGACTTATCGATGAGCTATATCGACTGCGTACCTGCTCAAAAAGAAGCCATCAATTATTTAAATAAAGTAACCTCACTTTTTGATGGAGAATATTATATCGGCGGTCATTCTAAAGGAGGAAACCTCGCTTTCTACGCCGCATTGATGCAAGATTTAGACCACATAAATCGAACGATAAAAGCTTTTTCTTTCGATGGGCAAGGCTTTTATAACAACGCATTATTTGAAAATGAATATTTCCATTTGATGTATCCAAAACTAGTGAAAATTGTTCCAAAGAACTGCGTCATCGGCATCATGCTAAACGACATTAAGCATTTTGAAGTAGTGGATGCGAAATCTGTTGGCATCTTTCAGCACAATCCGCACAACTGGATAATCGATAAAAATAACGGTGAATTTAAATTTCTAACGCGCAGAAGTAAACAGAGTTATATCAATGAACTAGCAGTTCGTAACTGGATCGATTCAATGACAAAAGAGGAAACTATTTTAACTGTGGATGTCATTTTTGAATATTTAGGTGGATTACACTTAACTTTATATTCATTAATTGACAATATTCCTCGAACGATATCGACATTTTTGAAAGTGAAAAAACGATATAGCAAAATTCAAAAGCAGAAGATATCTAGCATCTATAAGCGATTATTTTATTACTACAAAAAGGCTTATTCATTTTATAATAGCAAGGAAGGTAAACTAGCTTTAAAAGAACTAAACAAGGAGAAAAAAGAAAATGCTTGAATTTAAATATGACACTCAACTTCTCATCGAAGGAAAAGACTTAGATGAGGATAAAATTAACGAATACATCACTTCTCATTTAAAAGGTGATTGCCTTCTCGCAGTTGGCGATAGTGAACTCATCAAAATTCATTTTCACACCAATGAACCATGGGATTTGCTCAAATATTGTTCAACATTAGGCGAGATTTTTGATATCGTCGTTGAAGACATGGACCGTCAAAGCCGAGGACTTCACGGTTAATAAATAAAAATATTCGTTACCCCTCTTCGTAAGTGCTTACATCGCAGTTTTTTGTTGTTTTAATAACTTTTATCATTATAATGATATTAATTATTTAATTCGGAGGATCTTATGGCGCACTTGCAAGAGCACGCGAGACAACAAATTATTAATATTGTTGAGCGTTTTAAAAATGAAAAAACTCCATTGATGATGATTCTTGAAACAATCCAAAGCGAATTTGGTTACATTCCTTTAGAAGTTCAAGAACTTGTCAGTGAATTAACTGGCATCCCAGTTGCTGAAATCTATGGCGTTGTCACCTTTTATTCATTCTTTTCTTTGAAACCGAAAGGCAAATATGTCATCGGTGTCTGTTTAGGAACAGCATGTTATGTGAAAGGTTCGCAACAAGTGATGGACAAATTTAGTGAAGTACTTGGCATTAAGCCAGGTGAAACTACCGATGATGGTCTTTTTACTTTAGACGCCCTTCGCTGCATCGGCGCTTGCGGAATTGCTCCAGCCATTTCAATAAATGGCAGAGTATATCCGAAAGTTGACCCTAATAAAGTCATTCAAATTGTCAAAGAATATCACGATTTAGAAGAAGGGAAGGAGACTCACTAATGGAAAAAATCACATCCGAAAAACAATTGGTCGATAAAATTAAACATTGTTCATCTTGCCTTGATTCTAAATTTAATGGTAAAGATGGTAAAAAACATATCGTTGTATGCGGTGGAACAGGTTGCGTTTCTTCTCATTCCAACGACATTTTAGCGAAATTAGAAGAACTCATTAAAGAAAAGCATCTTGAAGATGTCTGCACAGTTAATCGCGTAGGTTGCTTCGGCTTTTGTTCGCAAGGCCCATTCGTCAAAATCTTCCCAGATGATCGATTATATCGAGCAGTTAAAGTTAGCGATGCTGAGCGCATCATTAACGAAGATATCATCGGTGGTAATTGCATAACAGATTTGCTTTATGAAGATCCTGCTACACACGAAAAAGTTGAGCGACAAGATGATATTAATTTCTACAAAAAACAAATTCGAATTGCCTTAAATGGCTGTTCAATGATTAATCCTGAAAATCTCGATGAAGCCTTTGGCTATGGTGCATTTAAAGGATTGTTGCGCGCTTTAAAGATGAGTCAACAAGAAGTCGTCGATGAAGTGCTTAAAAGCGGACTTCGTGGACGCGGAGGTGCTGGTTTCCCGACTGGTAGAAAATGGCAATTCGCTTTAAACCAAAATAGTGAAGAAAAATACGTCATTTGCAATGGTGATGAAGGCGATCCAGGCGCATTTATGGATCGTTCGATTCTTGAAGGTAATCCTGTCGGTGTCATCGAAGGAATGATGATTGCTGGCTACGCAATTGGAGCCAAAGATGGTTATTTTTATGTCCGTGCCGAATATCCAATTGCTGTTGAAAGACTTCGAATTGCCATTAAAGAATTAGAAGAAGCTGGACTTTTAGGTGATAACATCTTCGGAAGTGGCTTCTCATTTAGATGTCACATCCGTTTAGGTGCAGGAGCGTTCGTCTGCGGTGAAGAAACAGCTTTGCTTAATTCTATTGAAGGAAAACGAGGAATGCCTCGCCCTCGACCGCCGTTCCCGGCTGTCAAAGGTTTGTGGGGCAAGCCAACTATTATCAACAATGTTGAAACTTTAGCCGATGTTTCCTGGATTTTGCGCAATGGGGCGGATAAATTCGCTAGCATTGGCACTGAAAAATCTAAAGGAACAAAAGTATTTGCTTTAGGTGGAAAAGTTAACAATGTCGGCTTAGTTGAAGTGCCGATGGGAACAACACTTAGAGAATTGATTTACGATATTGGAGGAGGAATTCCTCACGATAAGAAATTTAAAGCTATTCAAACCGGTGGTCCATCCGGAGGATGCTTAACCGAAAAAGATTTAGATGTTGAAATCGATTTCGATTCATTAGTTGCTAGAGGCTCAATGATGGGTTCAGGCGGAGCAATTGTCATGGATGAAGACAACTGCATGGTCGATGTTGCTAAATTCTATATGGAATTTATTTGCGATGAATCGTGCGGAAAATGTTCGCCATGTCGCATTGGAACTAAGCGTATGCTTGAAATCTTGACTAAAATTACCAAGGGCAAAGGAACTCCTGAAGATTTAAATGATTTGTTAGAACTTGCCGATACAACAAAGACTAATTCGCTATGTGCTTTAGGACAAACCGCAGCTAATCCGGTTTTATCGACGATGAAGAATTTCCCAGAGGAATATAAAGCCCACGTCGAAGAACATCGTTGCCCGGCACATGTCTGTAAAGCGATGCTCATCTATCAAATCGATCCAATTAAATGTAAGAAATGTTCGCTTTGCGCAAGAAATTGCCCAGTCAGCGCGATCAGCGGTGAAGTTGGTAAAACTGCTTATGTTATCGACACAAATAAATGCATTAAATGTGGTGTCTGCTTAACTAGCAGCTGTCGCTTTGGAGCGGTTTATCGAAAGTAGGAGGGATGAGATATGGCAAAAATTAATATTAAAATTGAAGGCAAACCATATACTGTTGAAGACAATTTAACAGTTTTAGAAGCTTGCAGAGCTTGCGGATATAATATCCCATCTTTATGTTCATTTAGAAATGGCGAATGCTCTTTAGCGAGCTGCCGCGTCTGCTTAGTAGAAGTGAAAGGGGCTAGAGGCTTAGTTGCTTCATGTGCTTATCCGGTTAATGAAGGCATGGAAATCATAATTTCTAGCCAAAAAGCAGTGAACGCTAGAAGAGAAAGCGTAGAATTGCTACTCTCAAATCATCATAAAAATTGCTTGCAATGCGATAAAAATGGTCATTGCGAACTGTTAGAAGTTTCTAAATTAGTCGGAGCTAGAGACAATAAGTTTTTAGGTGAGTATTCACCTAGAACAATCGATGAATTAGCACCTGGCTTAATTAGAGATAGTGGCAAATGCATTCTATGTGGTCGCTGCATTGAAAGATGCAAAAACCTTCAGGGAATCGGTGTTTTAGGCTTTGAAAATCGTGGTTTTAAAGCTAGCGTTTCTCCTAGCCAAAACCGTTCATTTGCTTTAAGCCCCTGCATTCAATGCGGACAATGCGTGCTCGTCTGTCCAACCGCGGCTTTAATGGAGCATAGCGAAATTGATAATGTTGATAAAGCTATCAAAGAGGGTAAATTGATTGTCTGCCAAGTCGCTCCGGCGGTTCGAGCAGCAATCGGCGAAGAATTTGGTGAAAAAATCGGAACAAATGGCACAAAAAAGATGATTGCTGCCTTACATAGATTAGGATTTTATCGTGTCTTTGATGTCAATTTCGGAGCGGATTTAACGATCATGGAAGAGGCTAGTGAACTTCTTGAAAGAATCAAAAATAAAGGAGTCTTACCTCAGATAACATCGTGCTCACCAGGTTGGATAAATTATATGGAATATTTCTATAGCGATTTAATTCCGCATATCTCAACTTGCAAGTCTCCTCATCAAATGCAAGGAGCGATAACTAAATCCTATTTCGCCAAAGTACATAATATCGATCCGAAAGATTTATATGTAGTTTCGATTATGCCTTGCACAGCGAAAAAATACGAAAAATCTAGACCAGAAATGGAAGTTAACGGCATTCGAGATGTCGATGCAGTCTTAACAACTAGAGAAATTGCAAAATTAATTAAAAGAAGTGGTATTAATTGGAATCGACTTCCAGAAAACGAAGAATTCGAACAAGACTTATTAGGACAATATAGCGGGGCTGGTGTCATCTTCGGCGTCACCGGTGGAGTTATGGAAGCTGCCTTACGAACGGCATATCATAGCCTAACTAATAAAGAATATGGCAAGATTGAATTCAGTTCAGTTCGTGGTCTTAAAGGAGTCCGCGAAGCTGACATAGATGTCGATGGTACAACTTTAAAAGTTGCGATTGCATCGGGAATGAATAACGCGAAAATTCTTTTAGACGAGATTAGAGAAGGTAAATCAAAATACGCTTTCATCGAAATAATGGGCTGTCCTGGTGGCTGCGTTAACGGCGGTGGTCAACCATATGTGAAACCGTTATTTTTACCTAATGAAGATGATGATATTTTAGATACATATGTTTCTAAACGCGCGAGTGTTTTATATAGTGAAGATGAGCGACAAGTCATTCGACAATCGCATAACAATCCAGATATCATTCGCTTATATAAAGAATATCTCGACCATCCATTGAGCGAACTTTCCGAAAAATTGTTGCACACTCATTACAACGCCAATCGAGAAAGATTTCCTTCCTTAAAGAAATAAAAAAACACATAAAAGCCACGAAACAATCGTGGTTTTTTGTTTGTTAAATAAATTCAGTAAATTTTTCTTGATTACTGGTTAAACCCGTGATACTATACTAATCGGTAAAGAAATACTGATTATGAATATATCTAAAAGACAACTCGAACGATACCCAGTGTATCTAAAATACTTGCTCTCACTTCAAGGCGGAGAAAATAAAAATGTTTCTTCTCCGATGATCGCTAAAGCTTTAGGACTTAGCGAAGAACAAGTCAGAAAAGATTTACAAATTGTTTCCAAACAAATGGGGAAACCAAATCAAGGACGCAACATTGATGAACTCATCAAAGATATTCAAGCCTTTTTAGGTTATGACAAAATTGAAGAAGCCATTATTGTCGGTGTTGGCCATCTAGGAAAAGCTTTCATGAATTATACTGGCTTTTCTTCATTTGGTTTAAACATCATTGCTGGTTTTGATGTTGATCCTAAATTAATTGGCACAAGCATCAACAATAAGCCAATCTATGATTTATATTCATTAGAAAAAGTTGTTTCTAAACTCAAAATTAAAATTGCTATTTTAGTGGTGCCACAAGACAGTGCTCAAATGGTTGTAAACCAACTTGTTAACTGTGGCATTCAAGCAATTTGGAACTTTGTTCCAACTCATATCGATGTTCCGGAGAATGTGGTTGTTGAAAATGTTAATTTAGCATCTTCGCTCGCAGTTCTCTCACATAAATTAAATACCAAGTAGGAGAAAAAGATTATGGTAGAAAAACAAACTCTAATTGATCCAAAGACAGAAGTCGATGAATTAGTTAAAAAAGCTAGCGTCGCACTCGAAAAATTCCTTCTTTTAGATCAAGAGAAAATTGATCACATCGTTGCGAAATGTTCTGTGGCTGGTCTTGACCATCACGGCTCATTAGCAAAATTAGCTATCGAAGAGACTAAACGAGGTGTCTTCGAAGATAAGGCGACTAAAAATTTATTCGCTTGCGAATATGTCGTCAATAACATGCGCCATCTTAAAACTGTTGGCGTTATAAGTGAAGACCCAGTCACTGGAATCACTGAAATTGCTGATCCAGTCGGTGTAATCTGTGGAATTACTCCAGTTACAAACCCGACTTCGACAGTCATTTTTAAGTCCTTAATTTGCTTAAAAACAAGAAATCCAATTATATTTGCCTTCCATCCAAGTGCACAGCAATCTTCTAAAGAAGCTGCAAAAATTATGCTTGAAGCAGCGGTTAAAGCCGGGGCACCTGAAAATTGCATTCAATGGATTGAACATCCTAGCATGGATGCGACAACTGCCTTAATGAATCATCCAGGTGTTGCTACAATTCTAGCCACCGGCGGAAACGCCATGGTCAAAGCAGCTTATAGCTGTGGAAAACCAGCAATGGGTGTTGGAGCAGGCAATGTTCCAGCCTACATGAATAAATCCTGCAACATCGAACAAGCGGTTAACGATATTACATTATCAAAATCATTCGATAACGGCATGATTTGTGCTTCCGAACAAGCAGTCATTATTGATAAGGACATCTACGAAGAAACAGTTGAAATGTTTAAGCGTTTCAAAGTCTATTTCGCTTCAAAAGAAGAAAAGGCCAAATTATCTAGATTTATGTTTGGCTATGCTTATGGTGATAAAGATGCTGAATTAGGAAAACTAAACCCAGCGATTGTTGGTCAAAGCGCTTATTGGATTGCTGAACAAGCCGGAGTAAATGTGCCAAGCGATACTTCAATTATCGCGGTTGAATGCACTGAAATCGGTCCAAAAGAACCATTGAGTAGAGAAAAATTATCACCTGTTTTAGCAGTCTTTAAATCTAAAGACGATACTGAAGGCTTTGATTTGGCTGAAAAAATGGTTTCTTTCAATGGCTTAGGTCATAGCGCCGCGATTCACTGCAAAGAACAAAAAATGGCCGATGATTACGGCGAAAAAGTTAAAGCCATGCGCATCATTTGGAATTCACCTGCCACCTTTGGTGGAATTGGAAATGTCTATAACTCCTTCCTACCTAGCTTAACTCTTGGTTGCGGAAGTTATGGTCATAACTCCATCGGCGGCAATGTCAGCGCGATTAACCTATTAAATATTAAAAAAGTTGGAAAAAGGAGAAACACTGTGCAATGGTTTAAAGTTCCGCGCAAGATTTATTTCGAACGCAATTCAATACAATATCTTCAATCATGCAAAGATTTAAATAAAGTTTTCATCGTCACCGATACTTCAATGGTGCAATTTGGCTTCTTCAATAAGATTACTGAACAGCTAAATCTAAGAAGAAACACTGTCAACATGCAATTATTCTGCGATGTTGAACCAGATCCAGATATTGAAACAGTTAAAAAAGGCACTGAGATGATGAAAATCTTCCAGCCTGATACCATCATCGCTTTAGGCGGCGGTTCAGTTATGGACGCTGCTAAAGGAATGTGGCTATTCTATGAACATCCCGAAGTTAATTTTGATGATTTAAAACAAAAGTTCATGGATATTAGAAAAAGAGCCTTTAAGTATCCTGAATTAGGTAAAAAGTCTCGATTAATCTGCATTCCAACTACTTCTGGAACAGGCAGCGAAGTTACTCCATTTGCGGTTATTTCTGATAAAAAGAACAATAAGAAATATCCGTTGACTGACTATTCTTTAACTCCAACAATTGCTATTATCGATCCGGAATTTACAACCAATCTTCCAGCTAGATCAACTGCGATGACTGGAATGGATGTTCTCACTCACGCGATTGAAGCTTATGTTTCAGTGATGGCGAGTGACTACACCGATGGGCTTGCCTTAAAGGCAATTCAATTAGTGTTTGAATATCTCCCTCGAGCAGTTAAAGATGGTTCTCACGACTTAGAAGCTCGTGAAAAAATGCATAACGCCGCAACAATTGCTGGTATGGCCTTTGCTAACGCTTTCTTAGGAATGACTCACTCCATGGCTCACAAAGTCGGCGCAGAATTCCATACTGTTCACGGACTAGCTTGTGGAATTTTATTACCATTTGTCATTCGATATAATGGTGAAGTTCCAACTAAATTATCAGTTTGGCCGAAATATAACACTTACTGCGCGGATAAAAAATATCAAGAAATCGCTAAACTTCTTGGTTTAAAAGCTTCCACTCCTGAAGAAGGTGTTAAATCACTTGCTAAAGCAGTTTATGATTTAGGAGTTGAAATTGGCCTTGATATGTCCTTTAAAGGTTGCAATATCAGTGAGAAAGATTGGAATGAACACATCGATAGAATTGCTTATTTAGCTTATGAGGATCAATGCTCACCAGCTAACCCGAGAGTTCCACTTGTGGAAGATATGAAAGTAATTCTTAAAAAAGCTTATAACGGCTATAAAGAATAATTCAAAATTACATTAAAGGCGCGTATTATCGCGCCTTTTTTTGACATCTCCTTTTTTACGATAAAAAAGGAAGGCTAAAGAAAGAAAATACGCGCTTAAAAATGGTCAATTATTTAGATAAAGGCATAAAGCAAATTCTTGATTTTGAAAATTATATAGCTGTTTGTTATTTTGCTTTTTGTCACCCATAAAAAACTCTCTTTTTTTCTTATAGCAAAAAGTAAGTATTAAAATGCTTTCGCTTTGATTTCAGAATTATATTTGTTAGACTAATTTCATCGAAAGGAAGAAAGAATATGAATAATGATTCTTCTTTAACCTTTTCGTCCGTGAGCTAATCTCACGTTAATATAAAAGCCGAGCAAAGCTCGGCGTTTTTTAATAACTATGTTATTAAGTTGTTGGTAAGGTGATATCACCAGTATCTAAATCGTCGGGAATTGTGACATCATCAGGAATAGTTATATCTTTATTATCAATCTTGCCTTGTTTAATTGCGTAGAAGACTTGGAAATAATCTTCAACTTGTAATAGACCAATCGTAACTATTGTCCCTGATGTTGGATCATTTTCATCCGGGAAGATGTAGAAGAACATCGTGTATTCTGGCGCGGCTTTTCTTTCACCTTCCAAGATGCTTCCTCCAGCTGCAACAACTTGAGCCTCTTTAGCTCTTAACTCGCCTAAATAACTATCTAACAAAGGATAGACATCAGGATTATTTGGATCGTAATCCGGATCGGTACCATCAACAACGAATTCATCATCAACCGTTTTGATGGATTTACGATATTTACTGTCTTTTGAGGAGAAAGGTATGATGTAGTCTTTATAACTTTCGCCTAGCTCTTTAAAGAAATTGACGATTTCATCTTTCGGGAATGAGCTTATATCGGTAATAGTAACACTTGGGTCGATGCTAATTTCAATCGTGCCATCATCTTCCATCTTTTCACCAGTTAAAGTTATCTTCGGAGTACCAGTTATATTAATATTTCCTTCTTTGCCAGATTCTTTAACTGAGATATCGAATTTCGCCGATAATTTGTGTGTTTCTTCATCGAATGTGAAGGAATCATCGCTAGAAAATCCTTTGCTAATAAGGCTATAGACAGCCGATTTAAAATTCTCGCTTCCTTCCTCTTCTCCAAAATAGACTTTATCAATGTCAAAGGTCATTGTGTAAGTAGAAGCGTCAAACCCATCGAATTTAGCATCTACGCAGATGTATAAAGGGTATTCGTTAACATTGAATTCAATAGTAATTTTTAATCCTGTTGAATATATGTTCGCGTACATATTCGTGACAATCATCGGATTAATCTTATAAGCGCCGTCAGCTAATTTTCTTTGCAAGACAAAATTAGATCCGATAACTTCAGAGGTTTGAAGCGTTTGATTGATGACGACTTCATCTAAAGAAGCGACTTTGAGACGATAAATGTTTGAAAGCTTGATTTGATCTTGAACATATTGTTTTAAGTCAACTTCAGGTTTTTCAATGACTGAATAGATTCCTTTGTAAGCTTTATAATCTAAAATAGGAATGGTGTAAGAGGATAAATCTTTGCCATGTAATGGCGAATCATCTCCGGCGTAGGTTGCACAACCTTCTGCACCTTTAATCAAATATTCTA
>CAVDXG010000031.1:0-12746 GCA_963612925.1 Coriobacteriaceae bacterium
ATTGTAGTAAGAACAATTGCAATCAATCTTGCTCTTTGTTTACGCTTATTCCTCAGCGCGATGAAAAGCAGCGCTCCTACGCCTTGCTTAGTAAGATTAGCAAGATGCTTAAAGAGAAAAGTAGTAGAGTCACATGTTTAATATTAGAGCTCCTACTCAATTGGTGAAATTTGCTTTTATGTGGTTTGGATATGTTTCCGAGAAAAGGCTGAATGATTTATTTTTGTTAGATATACCAAGCGGGAATAATCAAAGTGTCTTTATCTAACGCGGATAATTTATCTTTCATGCAGATGATAGCACCCATTCCAAGCGGAATTTTTGCTTTTTTCAGAACATCAAAATTCTTTACCATGGATAAACTTGGATTAGATGACTTCTTGATTTCAATCGGATGCAAAAGACCATCCGATTCCAAAATGAGGTCGATTTCGCGTTTATCTTTATCTCTATAGTAGTACATGTAGAAATCTTTTCCGGAATTCATATATGATTTCTTGATCTCTGATACTATGAAGTTTTCAAGTATTGCTCCGTTAATGGAACTGTTCTGCAAAATCTCAGGGCTTGAATATTTCGTGAGGAAGCTAGCTAAACTAGTATCGAAGAAATACACTTTTGGTCTTTTAACAACACGTTTTAGAAGATTATTGGAATATGGATGCAAATAGAAAATAATTTCGGACTTCTCGAGGATACTTAGCCATCTCTTGGCGGTATCATCAGAGATTTCGACATCGCTCGCGATGGAATGAACATCTAATTCCTGGCCTATTCGACATGCGACAGCACGTATAAAATCGATAAACAAAGTATCATCCTTGATTGCAGTTTCTTCTTTTACATCACGATAGATATAGGTTTGTAGATAACTAGAGAGAAAGATATCTCGGTTTGTATTTTTGCCACTTATAAGGCCCGGCATTCCTCCATACCAGATTCTTTTGAATATTTCATTTACGTCCGCTTCTTTATTTTCTATAGCTCTTTTTTGAAGACTGTCTAATGATATCTTGAAAGGTTCTAGCTTATTGTTGGCGAATATTTCATGCTGTGAAAGGGAGGAGAGATTAAGTAGGGCAACTCGACCGGCAAGACTTTCTTGAGCGAGCTTCATCAATTGAAAACTCTCTGAACCTGTCAGATAAAAACTTCCAGGTTTCGCGCCACCATCAATCATAATTTTAATGTATGCAAAAAGTTCGGGAGCATATTGCACTTCGTCAATTAAAAGAGGCGTTTTATGAACTTTCAAAAACATCTCAGGGTCTTTTCTAGCAAGATTTCTTTCCTGCAAGTCGTCCAATGTGACCTTATTTCTGATTGGGTCGATATGCTCGAGCATTGTACTTTTTCCGACTTGCCTTGGCCCAGTGACTAGAATGCAGGAATATTCCTTCGTCAACTGAATGATTAACTCTTCCATGTCTCTTTGAATATAATTCATAACATCTCCTTTTCGACCAAAATGCGATGCAATCTTATTTTAGACGAAAGTAGATGACTTAGCAAAAATAGAGTCTGAAATGGCAAGTATTTTTGAGAAAATTTAGAAATGGACGAAACTATTTTTTATCATAGGAATTGTTGATAGACAAGTTAGTGATAAATGTAGCTTTTATTGATTTATTATTTGTAAGTTTACAAACATCAGATTTTGAATATCTTTTTTAAGCTTTTAAACATATGATGAATTTAATTAACGATTATAAAAAAAACTTAAATCTTAGTTGATTTGTTTTATTAAAATTATGAGTTATCAGTAAGTGCTTGGTTTAATCTATTTGAATAATAGGAGTTTTCTCGTCTCTACCTAATAATATGATTTTATATTTGCAGTTTTACTCAAAATTTAATTAATTTTACTTGCAGTTTTCCCCATATATGTCTATTATTTACTTGCAGTTTTCCTCATTATCTTGATATAGGAGGCATATATGTTAAAAAGAAAAATAGATGAAAAGTTATCCTTTTGGCTCCATAATCGTAAACAAGCTCTACTTATTGATGGAGCTAGGCAAATCGGAAAAACTTATTCGATTGTTAATTTTATCAATAATAATTTTAAAAATGTCGTTAGGATTGATTTTTCTGAGCGAATTGAATTAATTGATGTTTTTGCTAATTTAGTCAATTCTGATGATTTGATATTTAGAATTTCTCTTGTTGCTGCGGATAAATTAGTTAAAGGAAATACGGTGATATTTTTAGATGAGATTCAACTTGTATATCAAAAAAGAGATGAATTAAAACGAAATAATAAATTATCTAATGATACACAAGATATATTGACAGCAATGAAAGCTCTAGTTGAAAAAGGGGAATATCGCTTTATTTTAAGTGGTTCACTTTTAGGAGTAACGTTAAAGGATATTAATTTAAATCCGACTGGTTATGTTGACGAATATAAAATGTTTCCTCTTGATTTTGAAGAATTCTTATGGGCAAAAGGAGTTGGCCAATTAGCTATTAATCACTTAAAAGATTGTTTCGAAAAGAAAATACCTGTTGATGATTCTATCAATAATTTGTTTTTGTCTCATTTTAGACAATACGTTTTAATTGGAGGCATGCCTGAAGCTGTAAATGCCTATATTAATGAAAATAATTTATATTTAGTTAATCAAGCACAAAGTCAAATTATTAATCGATATAAACAAGATATCACAAACTATGTCCATGACGATAAATTAAAGCTTCGCATCAGAGATATTTTTGCTTCGATACCATCTCAACTTTCCTCACCAAATAAACGATATATTTCCTCCCAAGTTATCGACAAAAAATATCTTAAGCACAAAAATATTCAAGATGAATTTCTATGGTTATCTGCATCAGGGGTTGCTATTCCCACATTTAATGTAAATCAACCAGTTATTCCTTTATCTTTATCTATGGAAAGAAAAACATTCAAATTATTTAGCAACGATATCGGCTTACTTACTTCTCAACTAGTCGACACGGGGATTAGAGAAAAATTATTATCTAATGAGAAAATTATCAATTATGGTGCACTATACGAGAACGCGGTTGCAGAAGAGCTCATCGCTCACGGCTTTGATGGTGAATTATTTTATTACAATTCAAAAGCCCATGGTGAAGTTGACTTTTTAGTTACATTAAATAATGAAGTCTTACCGCTTGAAATTAAGTCTGGTAAAACTAAACAAAGTCAATTCTATAATCATTCATCGCTAAATAAACTATTGAGTATATATAAATATCCGATGGCGTATGTCTTTGGTGAAAGTAATATTATTAAAGAAAGCGAAAATATCTATCAGCTCCCCATTTATATGATTGATTTTATTAGAAAAAGTTTAATTAGATAGAAATATCAATTGTTTTGTTATGTAGCGAACATTTTATTATCCTAAAATCTGGCAAATCTTGAGGCGATATATTAAAGAAATTTCATATGATGTATTCATCGTTTTGATGACTGCTATGTCTCCACTTCAAAGTGTTTATCATTCTCTAATTTGTATTTGTTGAATTAGTATTGAGTGACTTAACCACATTTTTAATAGTTGGATCGATTCTCATCTATTGTTCTTTTGTTTCGAATTCATCAATGTTTTTTGCTCATCATTTATCACAAATATGTTTAAAAAGCTCACATAACATCGCTTTTTCCTACCTAATCTAATTGGCTTTTTGAGGCGAAGCTCAAATGACACTTGTTTTTTTATTTTTTTCGAGTACTCTTTCTTTAAGAAAGATTGATTAATTCGTAATCATTTATGGAGACAATTTATGAAATTTAAAAATATTATTTTCACTCTTGTGGCTTCTATGCTTTTAGTTAGCTGCAGCAACGCAACATCTAATTCAACTACTTCTAATAACTCTTCAAGCTCTACTAGTACTAGTGAAGACTCATCATCCTCTAATAGTGAGTCCTCATCAACTGATGTAATAAATAAGTACACGATTACATGGAAAAATTATGATGGATCTATTCTAGAAACAGATACCGATGTTATAGAAGGAACTTTGCCAACCTATGATGGCGAAACGCCTACTAAACCTGCTGATGGAACTTATACTTATTCATTCTCAGGTTGGACTCCTACTGTAGTTGTTGCTTCAAAAGATGAAATTTATACGGCAACATATTCATCAAGCAAAATAACCTATACAATCTACTTCGACTTAAATGGCGGAACATCCGCCTCATATAAAGGTTTACAAGTTGTTGAATCATTTACAAAAGATGTATTCTTCTTTGATTGTCTTAAAGAGGGATTTAATTTTAGAGGTTGGTCATATAACGGAGAAAAAATCTTTGATGAAGATGGTAATCAACTTGTTAATCCAACTTTGGCCTCTACAATGACCTTTGTCGCAGAATATTCACAAACTGCAAAATTAACTATTACATCTAATATGCCAAGTGCTGGTTCAGTTACCGGGGCAGGCGAATATAGCTACAATTCTAATATTTTGTTAAGTTGCGAACTCAATCAAGGCTATTCATTTATTGGATGGTATATAAATAATTATCGCATTTCTAGCGGATTATCTACTTCGTTCACGATATCGAATAAGGATATTGATATCGTAGCTAAATTTGATTATGAAGGCTACACGCTTAGCATCGAAACTTATAATAAAGATTATGGTCTTGTTGAAATAAACGGCAATGGTGAGACTTATTTAGAAAGCGATAAAGAAAATATCAAATATCAATCTAGCGTTACCATTATGGCCTGCAGCGAGAAAGAAGCTTCATTTTTAGGCTGGTATGATAATGAGAATAAATTAGTTTCTTATGATCCTGTCTATACTTTTACGATGCCTAACCATGATTATTATTTAGAAGCGAAATGGAACTACTTCACTATTTCTTATAACCTTAATGGGGGAACTCAAAACGAAAATAATCCAACAAGTTATAAGATTACCGATGAAGCATTGACACTGTCTGATCCAACTAAAACCGGCTACACATTCTTAGGCTGGAAATATAATGATAAAACCATTACATCCATTAATCCTGACTGGCTTGATAACATTAAGTTAGAAGCTATTTGGTCTGCGAATAAGTATGAATTATCCGTTACAACTGAAGATGGCAGTAAAGGAACAGTTTCAATAACCTCTGGTAGCGGTTATTCAGATGAATCGATAACTGTTACAGCTACTCCAGAAGAAGATTGCGTTTTCAAAGGTTGGTATATTGGCGATGTAAGAGTAAGTAAAGATAATCCTTATACCTTTAATATGCCCACGAATAATTATTCTTTAGTTGCAAAATTCTATACAAAAGATGAAGAAGAAGAACTCAAGAAAAATCTTGGCATAACGCCTGTAATAAATGAAGAAGGCAAAACATTAACATATGGTTTATATCCTCAAAGTCGTGTTAGCGAACCCTCTACAGTTGTGGCCTTAGAGAATTTTAGTAGACTAGCTAGCACCGAAAGCAATGGTTGGTATTTCTATAACGATGAATATTACGCAAAGAAAGTTGCTAATCCTTATGATGATAGTTACACATTTGATAATGGAACAACCATTGCAAAAGGAACTACATATTGGTTTAAATGCGAACCTATTACATGGAAGATATTAACTAATAGCGATAATACTTATTCGCTTGTTTCCACTAATTTGTTAGATGCTCATCTATTTGATGATGATGAATCTAATAATTACAAGAATTCTGAGATTAGATCTTGGCTTAATAAAGATTTCTATAATATTGCCTTTAGTTTGAATTCATCATTAATCCAAACTGTAGAAGTTGATAACTCAAGTTCTTCAACAGATAATTCATTGATCACGCCTAATATGCATACTTGCGATAATACGAATGATAATGTTTATTTACTAAGTTATAAAGATTATTTAAATGCTGATTATGGTTTTACAACTTCCAAATTACAAACTAATACCAGGGAATGTAGAACTACCGACTACGCCAGGGCTAATTTTATTTCGTATTCGGAAGGCTCTTTATCTTCATTTAATGGATTTTACTGGACTCGCTCGCCTGCTTCATACACCTCTAATGGCGCGTGGTACATCACGACTTCAGGGTACCTCAACTATAGCCTCTATCTTGATTTTTCCTACTATGGCATCCGACCAGCTATAACTATCAATTTTTAATCATCTATCCGCCAATCTAATCTAAAAAGTCGTGCGGTTGACCTTGATAATTTGTAATCTTAAGAGCCGAAAGAGTCGCTAAATAGAGTAGACTTTACACAAATAAAACTCGGAATAAATGTAAGGTTTAAAATTCGTTTTTGACGCATATAACGCAATACGTATTAAAAAAATGAAACATTCAACGTTTTGCTGTGGTAATAAATGATGCTAAATTTCACAACATAAAAAATTTCTAATCGCTTTATTTTTTTAGTCCTTTAAATTCGACAAGAGAACCTTATACTGCGCAGTTTTACGAATATTTAGATAATTGCGCAGTCAGTCTTTTAAATTTGTTTCTTATTTTATAAAATTTCTAAATTTGTCTTTCCAAGAAATAAATTCAAACGTCGGTCTAAAAGTGAGCCATTTATTAATCCGCGCCAGTTGAAAAATAGGCCACTTAATCACATTCTCCTTTTTAATTGTTGCAGTGGCTCAATTTTGAATCGGCATTAGCGTGACAATCTCAAGAACGCAAATAAGGAAAGAAAATTTGCTTTGATTTCTATAGTCTATTAGTACCTATTGGCGCACTCGCCAGATGAGAAAGCACTGCACATCATCGAATCCTCTGAGATTGATGAATTCAAAGCAAAATTCAAAGTGGATGAGACTTTTTTCCCGCTAGAGATTTCTTTTCGATTGAATACATAAATAAGGACATAAAATTACCTGATAGAAAAATAGCATCGATAAGAGACATTAAATAGCACTATTCCTATAAGTAAGAATCTTAATTAAATGTTGATCGTTGGATTTTTTTGCTTAACAAAGCAAAAAAGTTTTCTTAATATTACAAATAATCATTTAAATTATTGATTTAAATAATGCTATAATCTTTTTGACAAATTTGATTACCTACACTTATGGAGGAATTTCATGAAAAATACTAAATTTAAATCGGCACTTTTTGCTTTTGTTTTGATACCGACATTTTTCGCTTCTTCTTGCGGATCTAACGATTCTAATAAAAGTGCATTATTTAAGGATGCTAGAACCGATTTAAAAGTTGCTGATTATTTTGATTATACTGACATGTCAACTACCCTTAATAATCCGACAGTAACTTTATCTTCTTCTACATCATTAAACAATTTATATGCTGAGGCCTCATCTGTTTCGACTCTTTATAGTGGCGATAGCCGCTTATTGCTCGCTAAAAATAACGAAGGTCGTTACTGGGTCGAAAACGCCATCACCGGTTTTCGAAGCGATTTGTTTGATTCTTATAAAGTCTATTCAAGTTACGATCAATTGTTATCTTATTATGTCTACACTAATACGAAGCACGCAACAACATATACCTGTTTTTCAACGCTAAATAGTAAAGATAAAATCATCAATGTCTATCTAGCCAACAATGAAGGCTTTCTTAAAGCGACATCGTTATCTTTTACTTCTGAAATTAGTTTAGATGATGTTACTATTTCTCAAAATAATGAACTTTTTTATGAAATTGATAAAAAGGTTTATGGGATTATTGATGTGAGAGTTTCTAAAGATGATTCATTAACATCCTCATTTACTATTGAAAAAGATTTATTAAGCAATGATGCTAAATTGATTGAAACTTCTGCGATTCCTAGCGTAGCGACTTATCATTTCAAAGATTTAACTGGATTTGATTATTCTTTGTTGAGAGCTTTGCCTACATCGATGCTTTCTTTAACTGATATGTATGTAAGCTCGGAAGTGGCTTCTACCAATGTAATTTATCGAGGATACAATTTGGATAAAACTTTAGCCTGGTCAACTACGATTCCTCAAACTTCAGTAGTTGCTGCGATGGCGAACAAGAAGATTTTGTTTTATGAGGAATTCTACCTTCCTGAGACTGTTTCCACAGATGATAAATATTTTTATTGTTCAGAAATGCAAGATGGTAAAAAGATTATTCAAAAATTCCATGTCTTAGATTTAACAAACGGAAATTATAGCGATGTTAATTGTGATTTCGCTCTTGTTAGCGTCACTAATTATCGACTCGCCGGCAATTCAAACGCTACTGAAAACGCGAATACCTGTATTGGGGGCTTAGTTTTAGTTAAAACACTTTCTAACAATATTGCTTCGAATCGAAATTATCCTGTTGTCATCAATGGCGAAGGAAAAATTGTCTACGATTTAAGTAAAACTTGCTTGAATGATTATATTTCTAATGTTTATAAATTAAATGATGATCGCTACATTGTTAACTATGAAAAAAGTTCAACTTTGGCGCTCGTGGATTCTTCTTTCCGCATTATTTGTAATATCAGTAGCGGCTACACGCTAGCGAATTTTGATTTCTCCAATAAATTGCTCATTTTAAAAGATCAAAATAATCGTTATGGCGCTATCGATTTTTCAGGGCGCATTGTTCTAGATTTTAAATATGATAATTTGTGCACAATATCCTTTGCTAATCGCTTAATTGCTCTTAAAGACAACAATTATCTTTTGATTAATATTGGCGATGTTGTTAATGAAACTACTATTGGTAGTAGCCTCACTTATTCTCTTATTGATAAGACTGCCTTTAACGGGGCATGCTTATTTAAAAACATTGATGGCAATTATTATTCGCTAGATGTTAACACTTCGACACTGTCTTCTTTAAATAGTAGTTCTTCAAGCGAAAATGTCACTCTTACTTCATTAGGTTCTGGCCTACTTATGGAGATAACTAATAAAAGCGATGGAGGATACACCTTAAAAATAATCGATTACAAAGGCACTAGTTTATATAGTAAAGATTTATCTAGTCTTCCAGTTGGAACTTCATTGACTAAATATTATTTACGATCAATTCCAAATATGGCTATTGAACTAACATCTTTAAAAATTAGCGATACTGAATTTGCTTGTTTTAAATACGATGGTTATTTTTATAACCCTTATCTATATTAAACGGAGGTTATTTATGAAAAATAGATATTTATTATTTCTTAGCTCATTGTTCACCCTTACATCATTAGTTGGTTGCAATGCTTCTACTGATGAGGTTACTAACGCCAGCAAAGAGCTTGATTTCACGACGGTGATGAATGTTACTGATTCTACTCTTCCTACTAAACAAAAATCGATGGAAGTGACTGCTTTATCTAATATGACTTTTTATGATCAGCTAAATTCTTCTACTGGTCTATATTCTTTTGCTTATGATGAAGAAAAAACATCTAGGGGCATCTATTCATTTTTATATAACAAAGTTGTAATTGAGCCTAGCAAAAATACGACTTATAACCTTATCAATGTTTCCTATAAATACAAAATTAATAGTCTTAATAGTTCAAAAGAAGAGTCTGATACGGTTGATTTTGTTTACGCATATACATATAGGATTACTGATTCTTTATATGATTTATCTATTTATACGATTGATGGCTTAAAAGTCGCTTCACTAGAAGGCTTATCATCTTCTAGCACTCCATCGATTAGTCAAATTGCTGTTTATAAAGCTAAGAATTTAACTTCCTCAGTTGGAACTGAATATCGTTTTTACGGACAAGCCAGCGTTTATGAAAAAAGTGCGACATTTAATTTAAAAATTATTGATCGCAACAACTTGAAGGATTTTGAATTAATTAATTTAGAAAGTTCATCTACTGATTATGCTGGTCTACCTTTCTCTCTTCTAAATGGTGAACTTATTGCGATGGACAAAGAAGGTTATGGTGTCTCCTCGATGTATTTAGCAAAAGAAGAAATTAATTCGCTTGTTTATTATCGCGGATACGACGAGAAATTTAATCTAGTTTGGGAAAATGTTTTTTCAAATAATGATTTAGAGAATAGCACTCTTTTAAACTCTAAACAATTTTGTGAAATAGCAGTTTCTAATGGAAAGATGCTTGTCAGCGAAGTTAGTAAAGTCTCTTCCTATTCTAACTACGATATCATTGATGCAAACAATGCATATTTACTAAAATATTCTTGCATTGATTTAGCGACAGGAAAGATAAGTGAAGTTAAATCAAATTATTATTTCTACCCATATATCACGCTTCAGGATGCTACTAGCAATAAGCGTTTAGGCAGCGTCTCTTTAGCGGTTAAAATCGAAAACAAAATATTATCTAGTAAAATGCATGTAGTTGCCCTTGATGCAGAAGGAAAGATAAATTACAACCTTGATGATACATTTTTCACTACCAAGAGAAACGCACTTTCTAATTCGTTCTCTAATTCGAAATCTTTTACTTTAGAAAAATTAGACGACAATCTTTATTGCTTTGATAATTCAACGATTATTAATCGTTATGGAAAAGAAATTGTCAGCAATGTCCTCAACACTAAAATCGATGTCGTCAATAAAAAGATTGTTGCTAATATGGGCAACACCATCTGCATTGTTGATTATGATGGCAAAATAGTTTTATTTGATAACAACAAAACCTTCTTAGAAATCCTAGCTCCTGATCGATATCTTGTTCAACTTTTTGAAGGTGGTTATGGTGTCATCGATAGCGGAGGTAATCTTGTTTGCAAAAAAGTTGAGAATCTTGTTTTTAATGCCGGTTATAGTTATTACAGTTACTCATTCTGGGGCAAAGATAGTGATGACAATTTAATTATCACCGACTTCTCTAGTAGCGTTACTCAATCAACAATTAATTCAAGCGATTATATAATCTATTCCAATGTCTTATTAGTTTTAGCAGAAAACAGTGATGGCGGTAAGAATGTATTTGTTTTAAATTATAATGGCGATATTTTATTAACCATCGATGTTGAAGCTAGCGTCACAAGCGTTGGTGAAGTTATCAATAGTTCCTTTTCTATTCCTTCAACTCTTTATGGAGAAGCTATAAACCATACATATTTAGAACTTTCTAGCGTTAATAATTCGACTAGCAAGTTTGTTGTTACCTATTATTAATTTATTGTCTACTAACAAAATAATTATCGATTAATAGCCTATTTTTCTCATTTTTGACAAGGAAATTTGTTAAATACTAACACACTTTTAGGCTTAGTTTTAAAATCTCTTGAGGCTAATATTCATCACGATTTTTCTTCAAAGAAATGAAATTTAGCGCGGAGCAATGCTTGAGGAATTCATTGTTTCTTTATTTGCTTTTTAAAGCATTAAGGGAACAAAAAAGTTTCCATTCTAAAAGTTGATTATGAATTTTATTAATAATTGATTAATCTTTTGATTAATGAAGTGCTAATTTATTTGTATAATTCTTTAAGAAAGTTAAGCTATGAATTTATTTACTTGTTTATATTCTAGAAGTTATCAAGCCATCCTTCGCCTAGCGATGAAGTTTGTTAAGATTAAAGAACCTAAGCTTTATGAAGGTCATGATGCTTTAAATGATGTTTATAAAATCATTAAAAAAAGAAACAAAAAGAATCCACTTCTTATTTCAAGCAAAAGCGTCTACAACTCCCATCTTTTAGATGAAATGATCGAAAATTTATCTATTAACGAGATGGAAGTTACTTTATTTAAAGATGTAATAGCTAATCCTCCAATTGATCTAATCGAAGAAGTTTATTCTCTTTATAAGAGTGAAAATTGCGATTGCATCATCGCCGTTGGAGGTGGCTCAGTGATGGACACCGCCAAGGCAGTTGGAGCAAAAGCTGCGAATCCTAAAAAGAGTCTAGAGAAGATGAAAGGCACCCTTAAGGTTCATCATAAATTGCCTTTATTAATTGCTATCCCTTCGACCGCGGGAAGCGGGTCTGAGGCCACTCTGGCAGCGGTGGTGACAAATCGAAAAACGCATGATAAATACGCTCTCGAAGATCCGGTTTTGGTACCGGATGTAGCTATTCTAGATTCTAAACTTATCCTAGATTTGCCACAAAAAATAACTTCTACTACCGGCATGGATGCTTTAACGCACGCTGTTGAAACCTATATTGGAAAAAGTGGAACTCGCTTTAGTGATGAGTGCGCTCTTAAAGCTATTAAACTTATTTTTGCTAATTTGGAGAAAACTTATTTTGAACCACATGATAAAGTAGCTCGAGCAAATATGCTTAAGGCGAGTTATTTAGCCGGATTAGCTTTCACTAGAGCTTATGTTGGCTATGTCCACGCCATCGCCCACTCTCTTGGAGGTTTTTATAATGTGGAACATGGCTATGCCAATGCTGTAATTCTTCCTGTTGTTTTAAAAGCTTATGGGAAAAGCATTTATAAAAAGGTAGCTAAAATTGTTGACTATATTGAGATTGGAAATTCTTTTTCATCTAATGAAGAAAAGACTAACTATTTTATCGATAAAATCGAACAAATGAATAAAAGCATGGGCATAGTAAATACTTTTAAAGATGTGATAAAAGATGAAGATATCGACGCGCTCAGCGAGCACGCTTATAAGGAAGCGAATCCTTTATATCCAGTTCCTAAATTATTTAATAAAAAAGATTTAAGCAGGCTCTTAATTGAGCTAAAAAAGTAGAAGTGGTAGTACAACAAAGTACAATGAAAATTAAAAAGTACAATGAAGTACAATGTTTTTGGTAAAAAGGGCAAAACATTATGAATAATTAAAGAATTCCCTATTTTTACCACTATAGGTCGAGTATCTTAACGATATCTTTTATGTAGATAAGCGAGGCTTCGAATTCCCACTTATCTTTTC
>CAVDXG010000032.1:0-11668 GCA_963612925.1 Coriobacteriaceae bacterium
GATGAAACCGTTGAATATTCTCACGACTTAGTCGAAAGATTCTTCTAAAAATAATCCGAAATAAAGAACTGTTGAATTAAAATCGCAGTTCTTTTTTTATGGGTTCAGCACAATCTATCACTAACTTGTGCCCTCTCCACTTTATTTGCAAATAGCCATAAAAGGCACATGTTTATAGCCTGTGCCTCATGTCTTTATAGCAATGTATAGATTTAATGGGAATTTTTCGATTCCCATTTTATTTATAGAAAGTCGATAAAGAATGATAAATAAGAAGATTTCGCTTACAAAATTTAACTTTCTTGTTTATATCCACAGGTAGAGCAGATTCCATCGCTAGAAAAAGAATGTGGATACATATAAAACGATGGACCACCATAAAGAATATGTTCTTCTTCTCCAGCATGTTCGCAGGTTGCACTATGGTAATGAAAGGAGGAATTATATGACCAAGTCGATTCATCGAAAGTGTGCTCGTGAAGTTTCTTTTTATAGGATGTATCTATTGAGGTCGTGCTAAAATCATATAACTTATAATGGTATGTAAATCCAACTATATTTAGATCATAAAACAAACTTACTAATTTGCCGTTTTTAATCTTAAAAAGAACATTTTCATAGATTATTTCAAAATTATATTCGCTGTATGTAAAGTTAAAACTAATTTCTTTTGCGTAATAGCCACCTTTTTCTTTGTTATAACCAAAAGAAGAGAAACTATCTTCTAAAAAGGTGAAATTAGAGCTAAAAATTGTAGTATCCGTATTAGTCGAATTTTTTATACTCTCTAAAATATTTTTGATATCAGTTTGAAACATCTTTTCATAAATATCAAAATAATCGTTATAAATATATTCAGTAATAATAGTATCATCAAGAGTAACAATACAATCTAAATTACCAGAAGGTGTCTCATAATGAGTGATATGAACATCTTTTGATATTTTAGAAGTTTCAATGTAGTCAGCATCATTAACGCTATAGACACATTCAAGAGAGTAAGATGAACTATCGCATCCATCTAATAAGATCGATTTTGCGCGAGATAAACTAAGCTCATCGCCGGCTTCTCCATAATCAAAAACAAATTCATCGCCACCAGATTCATCGTCTGGGACTACTGGCGTTTCAATTTTCACAGTTTTTTCTTCATTCATTAAGCAAACTGAACAAGTTCGAATAAATTCTTCCCCATCAAGGCTAACTCCAAGCGAAGTCCATTCGCCAAAAGTGTGTTTTGCCTTTCCCGAAATCGCATTATGTCCGCAGATGGCTTTATGGTAATGGTAATCTTTATCATATGAATAAGCCTCATCAAAGATGTGCTCATGATTTGGATTGGTGTTTTCTTCTATATAAGAAGAATTATCTCCTGCGTTAGATGTATTAGAACTCGTTATTCCATTATCGCTAGTTGTGCTGTCAATTGATGGCTCACTATTAACATCGATGTTATTAGATGATGATTTACTAGAAAAATTGCAACTGCACAAAGTAGGAATCGAAATAGCTACTAGAAATAAAGTCCGTAAATGCATAAATATACCCCCTAAGGAAATTTGAATTAAATTTTTCTTTACAAGAATATTGTAATCAATAATCCCCCTTATTCAAAGCAATAATATTTCAGCATCTCTTATTTAAGGCGATTAATGGTCAATTTTTCATAGAAATTCGTTGTATGACAAAGATTTAAATATCTTTTTAAAACTATAAAGAAACTTTTAAGTTTTTAAGCTTTATATCATCGACAAATCAAAAAAAGACATTCAATAAATGTCAATTTTGGCTATGTATTAGCGATTTGATACCAATTGAACAATTTTAACTGTCATTGAAAAATTCGCCACTCATTGAACAGCCGTTGTTTCGCTCTATTTTTCTTCGAATATATCAGGCTTTATAGTTTTATTTCATTTTTGAAACCAGCGTAGTAGATAAACTCAAGGGTTCGATTCCTTTTCGCTAAAACCTTCTCAACAAATAAGAACCATAGTCTCTCATCAAAGAGTTCGAGAGTTCCCTTTTTATCCAATATGCTGTTTTTGAGAATTTCCAATCTTCCAATAAGAGCAACTTTCTTTTTTTCTTAAATTCAAGTTCGTTCATTTTCTTAGTTAAAGCATTTATCCTTCCCTCTAAAACCTAGTACTTTTTCATATAGTCTTCTTTCTCTTGTACGTTTGATGCATTTTCATCCACCAACTTCTTCGCTAATTCGATAGCAACAAGTTATTTGCCCTCGTTTTCGGTGATTAAGCGATCAATTTCAGCTGTATCAGTTGCTACTTTTTTTCATAATTTCAATGTCATCTAGAAGATAATTGTTATCCAGCTGATTATATGATTTTTTGATATTTACCGTTTGAGTACCATACTTTTTGGCCGTAAAAACTGCCACAGTCAGCACAGACTAATTCCCCACCAAATATAGATGCACCTGCAAACTTAGCTAACTTATTCTTATTTCTTCTTTCAAATTCTTTCTGAACCATTCCCATTCAATCGGTGTGATTGTTGCCTCATGAGAATTAACAAAACAATATTGTGGAGCTTCGCCTTCATTCTTTTTGTGAGTGTACGTAAGAAAGTCCACTGTTATTGTCTTTTGAAGATTAGCTTCTCCTTTATATCTTTCATTCGAAAAAATGCTCAAAATGACAGGTCACTGCCATCTGTAGATGTATTCGCCAGTCTCTTTAATTATCTTTTTCCTTGCCATTGGAATTAATACGTTTTATTAACTCCTTAAAGCACCAATTCTTCTTTTATTATTTCTTCATTTCTTTCATAGACGATATAGCTCATAAAGTCTTCAATATGAATTAATGATTAGATTTTACTTAAAAAATACTTTAGTACATTGACAAACCGCTATTGCAGCATGAATAAAGCAATTTAGACAATTCATCATCCCTTAGTGGGGTACTATTATTTACTTCATCAAAATGTTTTATAACTTGCACATCAGTTTGGCTTTCAAATCTTTTGCTAATATTAAATTGTAGTTTTCTTAGTTTGTCCTTATTTATGCTTATACCTTTTTTCTAGAAGCATTTTATTTCAAAACTTTCCAGTAACCATTCTTATTCTCGCCAACTCTAATTATGTAGCCATTTTCTCTTAGGTATCTTATGTTATTATCAACTGCAGTATCACTTACTCTTAATAATACAACAAGCTCAGCTTTAGTAATATTTGGATCATGTCTCATTTCTGAAACAATTCTTTCTCTTGTTAAGTTCAATCCATACTTTCTAGTTATAGGATTATCACCAATTTTATTGCCAACTTTATCACCAACTTTTCTACTATAATTAAACGGAATAGTAACCACTATTGAATTGTCTCTAAATTCAAAAGCATTTCTAGAATAGTTTTCAATAATTTTTGGAACACCTCTTCCAGATTTGTCACTTATTCTTAATTGAGCAAAGATATCTGATAATTTTTCATTTACAGGTACTGATTCTCCTAAATAAAACCCTTCTAATGTTTGAGAAGGTGCTATTGTACCTCTAGAAAGAATTTCAATTCTATTAGAGTACACTGTTATCATAGGCTCATTTCCATCAACCCATTTATTGTGAAGGACCGCATTAACTATAGCTTCATTGAATGATTTAATATCAAACAACGGCGTTTCTTTTCTTTCTTCTTTTCTATTTGTTTCATCTGATTGAATTATGTTGATAACATCTCCATAATCTAAAAGATTTTTTAGTGAATACAAAAGACAATCAAATCCGAATTCTTTAATAGCATAAAGATTTGATCCTTTTGTTTCTCCTTCAAATATTGATAATCTTAATGGTAACTGTGAATTATCAGAAAGAAGCTGTGCCATTATATTGTATTTCCCATCAGGCGTTAATAAATGAAGATTCTTTTTAAATGTTTCTTGCTTGATACTTATTCCTTTGCTTCCATAGTACATGAATAATTTTTCAAATGTTAAGTCTTGATATAGTGATTCGGTATTAACTATAGTTGGATAACCGTTTTCAAGCACTTTAAAAAGTTCTTTTTCTTTTTTTGGGTTATTTTCCATTGAATCTTTTGATGACCCAATCCGAATATATCTAACTTTATTAAATGATGTTGGAATTTCTTTAGCTGCTTCAATGGCCAAAACAACGACTCTTTTTCCATTAAAAACATCTTCGCCAAACTCAAATTTGATTCGTGGAGAGAGATTTCTATTTAGATAGTTTTGATATGGCTCATGTCTATAGTCTTGGTAATAATCAAAATCAGTCCCCACTATTTCGTGCGTCCTATCGTTTATCCCCCATACAAAATATCCATAATCCTTTCCTAAAAGAGCAGCCGCATTAGAAAGAGCGGAAACATATTCTCCAAGAGTGATAGGCTCAAACCAATTTTCTTTAAACTCAAACCACTCTCTTTCTTTAGAAAATTGCAATAGTTCATTAATTACTTCTTTGATTTTCATTTTATCACCAACTTTTATTACCAAGTTTATAATATCAAAGATTGGTAATAAATCAATGATAAACAGAAAATTACATGTATTAAATTTTGAACGTTCAAACCTACAGCAAGAATCAAACTACCATAAAAATAAAAAACCTCCATTTCATTTTACCCGTTCGGGCAAGATTATGGGGGGAATTTCATAAACCTTGGCAGGGGCGGCAGGAATCGAACCCGCATCAGCGGTTTTGGAGACCGTTGTACTACCACTGTACTACGCCCCTAGGCGAGATAAATTATATGAAAATAACTTATCCTTATCAACAAAAATTATTTATAATTACGCGCTAATTTGTTGACTAAGCCCATGTCAACTTTACCATCATAGTTGGCTTTGAAATATTTCATGATGGATGGAATCGATTTATCTGATAATTTCTCAATTAAAGAATTAATTTCTTCTTCAGTAAGCATCTTAGGCAAATATTTCTTAATCGTTTCGATTTGCTTTTCAATAGAAGAAACTTGCTCTAAATTATTAACCTTTTGATAGCCTTCTTTTTCTTCATCAAGTTCTTTTAAGACTTTGCTAATTAATCTAGTCAAATCATTATCAGATATTGTTTGTCCTTTTTCTTTGAGTTCGATTTCAAGAAGTTTATATCGAGAAATAAGAACAGATAACACCGCTCTTTTGACGCTATCACGAGCTTTTAAAGCTTCAATATTTTCTTTTTTAATTTCATCAATAATCATAAATTACACCGTTTCCTTTCTTAAGAAATCTCTAACGCCTCGATAGAAGGCGAAATAAATGCAAGTTATTTCAAGTCTTCCAGCAAACATGCCAAGGGCTAGAACAGTTCTAATTATAGCAACATTTACAGCAGGAAGTTCAGTATAAGAGGTAATTCCAACAGATAATCCAGTTCCAGAAAGAGCACTTACAAATTCAAAGATGCAATCAGAAGCATAGAAGACACCATCATTATGGCCATTAGTAAAGATGCTGATGATAATTCCTCCAGCGAGCATCACCACAACATATAAAAGAAAATAGCCATGTGCTTCGAATATTTCGGCTCTTTTAACTTCTCGCGTCTCTCCTAGATGAGTAATTGTGTGAGGATAGACTTTCCAGCGAGGAGACATCCTATCGCGAATTGACCAATAAAAAGATTTAAAGGCAAGATAGACCCGATATTGCTTAACCCCTCCAGCGGTTGAACCAAGTGCACCTCCAACAATCATTGTCATAATTGATAAGAGCAATACCCCTTGACCGAAGGATTGAATTTGATTAACTGTCATAAAGCCGGTTGTCGTAATCGTTGAAACAAATAGATAGGTTCCATCTAATAGATTTGGCCATAAATCAGTCGGCGGCTTTTTATCAAAATAAATCGATAATCCAAACAAAGGAATAAAGATGACGCAGCAAAGTAGGAAAAAGCGAACTTCGCAATCGCGAATGATGTTATGAATCTTTCCTTTAATTAAAAATAGATGAATAAGGAAGTTGGTTGCCCCTAAAATCATTAAGACAACGCTAGTGATGTTAATAGCTACGCTATTGATGGCGATGCCTGTCATCGAATTAGCGCCACCTTGTTCAATAATTTCCGGAATTCCCCCTTCTTTTGTAGAGAATCCGCCGGTGGCAACAGCTGCAATCGCATGGTTAAAGGCGTCAAATAACTCCATCCCGCCAAGTAAGAAGTAAGATAAGGTACCTAAAACGATGTAACCAAAATAAATGGCCAGAATAAGCCTGGCTGACTTCGCTAAATTAGGCATGAGCTTATCGTTATGTCCTTCTGCCGTATAAAGTTTTAATCCATAACGATCGCTAATCGCGCTGGTGACAATTAAAACAAGTCCAACACCTCCGCAGAAAAGAAGCAAGCTTCGATACATCGTAAATAAGTGATATCCTGGTAAAAGAGGCGAAAAATCAAAAACAGTTAACCCAGTCGCGGTATATCCGCTGGTGGATTCAAATAAGGCGTTAGCAAAGTTCATGTTGCCGACTCCATCGTGCATTATGCCACGAATAGCAAAAGGCACCGCTCCGACAAGAATCGATAAAATCCATAAAGAAACTAAGAGCACTGAATCCTGAAATTTAGCTAGTTGGGCTCGATCTTTTCTAGCGATAAAGATTTGCCAAAGAATTAATCCAATTATTGTTGAGGAAAGTCCAGGAATCAGAAAACTTAATAAAACATCAACTTCATTAGGATAGAAGATGAGCATCAATAACGGCAATAAAGTGATGATGCCAACAAAGAAAAGAAAAAGACCTAAGTAGCCTAAAATCAATTTATATCCAGAAGAGGTTCGCGATTTCATTTTTTATTAACTGTTTGGATGAAATCAATGATGCTCTTCTGATCTTTTTTTGAAGAGACCACAAACAATTTATCAGAAGCTAAAATCAACGATTTACCATTTGGAATGATGACATTGGGTTTACGATAAATACAAGATATCGTTCCAGTTTTTGGGAAGTTGATATCCATGATTTGCTTGTTGGCAATTTGATAATTATCCTTCACGAGCACTTCGCTAAGGACAATCTTATCGTCTTCTAAAGACATCGATTTAGCGAGAGTTTCTAGACTTGATTCGCTCACAATCGAGCTAGCGAGTAGATAGGTAGATGAAATGACGCTGTCAAGGCCGAGGGATTTATATAGCTCAACATTTTTCGGGTTAGCGACAATGCAGATGACTTTTCTGACGCTATAAACCTTTTTAGCTAATGAACAAGCTACAAAATTATCAGTGTCTTTAGATCCTAAAGCGATGAATAAATCAGCTTTTTCAATATGGGCGCTATCTAAAATTTCTTTCTTAAAGGGATCGCCATAAAAGGTCGCGATTTTATTTGATTTTGTCAAATATTGAATCGTTTCCTTTGAAGAATTTATGACGATGATTTTGTTATGAACATTCTTAAAATATTTGATTAGATAATCGGCACTTTGGTTTCCGTTAGCGATGACAATTTTCATTATTTTCTCGCTCCTCTAAGCAAACTAAATTTATTTAGCGATAAATCGAATGGATAAATCGCATGGACATGCTCACCTTTGACAAGGGTTTCTAAGAAAGGATCATCTAATCTAACATAAATGTTAGGGACATTATAAATTTCTCGAGCCACCAAGGCTAAAAAGACATTGACATTATCATCGCCAGTTGTGATGATAATCTCTTTCGCGGAGCCGATATAGGCTTCCTCTAATAAAGATAAATCAGTCACATCTCCTAGATATTTATAGCCGGAAAAAGTATCAGACAAATTTTCAAAGGCAGTAGCCTCTTTATCAATGACTAAAACATTTCGGCCATCAAAAGAGTCTTTATTGGCAATTGATGAGCCCAGTCTTCCGCAGCCAATTATGAGCGTTTTGTTTCTTAAAATCGAATCTTTTTTTAACATAGCTAATTCATCAATGATTTTTTAGAAAATCAATGACAGAGATATCATACTCCTTTTTATTGTCATAACGTAAATGAGAATGTCGTCCATTTTCAATATAAACAAGTTTTTTATCAAGGCTAGGACAGGATAGAAACATCTTTTTAGCTTCTTTAGGAAGAGCAAAAATATCTTTAGTTCCGCTTAAAATGAGAATCGAACCTTTATAGGATTTAATAAGCTTTCCTGGTTTCATCTTATAAGGATTAACGCCATTATATTTTTTAATAAAGTGCATGATTGTCCAAATAACCGGATAGACTGGCTTTTTCTCATCGATAATGTGCCTTTTATATAATCTGAAGAACGAATAAAACATCCCATCAGCGATGAAAGTATTTAAATAAGCAGGACAATCTTGGCTATTTAAAGCAAGTAAGGCTCCAGTCGCTCCACCACACAAACCATATAAAGCAATCTTTTCTACGCCGAGATCATCATGAAGATATTTCGCCCAGTTTAGCGTATCGATGCTTTCAAGTTTTCCTAAAGTAATAAATTTACCTTCGCTTAATCCATGCGCGCGAGGATCAATGCATAAAACGTTATAGCCAACTAAGAAGAAAGGCTCTAAATAATATGCTCCATAATAAGCAGTTTCCATTCTGCCAGGAAGAATAATGATCGCTTTTGAATAGCCTAAATCGTAATATTCACCAACTAATTTTATCCCAAGCGAATTAATCTCAACTTCTTTGATTTTATCGATATATTTTTCTCTAAATTTCATCCCAGAATTAAACATATCAAGGTGATAGTCAAAACTTGCATCCGAGCATTCTCTTTTAAAGCTATTTTCATCGCTTCTTGTCCATTGACTTTTATATAACTTTTTAGCAATTGGATAAGTATAGCAATAAGAAAAGACTGCTCCCGAAAGAAGCAAAAATATAACGATAGAAGCGATGATGTAATATGCCATATTTATAATCTTTCTTTAATTTTTAAGAAAGCTTCCTTTTCTTTCTCTCGCCCTTTTGAAATTGATTCGCCAAGGAAGAAATAAGTGCATAGTCCTGGACCGATGTTAGGCCCACAGCTCTCGCCAACTTCGATAAGTAAAACTTCCTTCACCTTTACTTCTTTGAGAAGTTGTTCTTTAAAAAGATTAGCTCTTGCTTCGCGATCTGAGTGAGCGATGATAACGATTTGCTCTTCTGGATTAACAATTAATTCTTTTAAATATTCTATCGAGAATTTATCGGCGTTTTTAGCTCCTTTAATGACACCTAATGGCTCGTTTTTGCCATCAACTGTCATATCCGCGACGGGCAACATTCCCGCTAAAGAGGCAAAGAAAGCTTTTGGTGCGCTAATCCTCCCATTTTTAGAAAGAAATGATAAATCATCCATCACTCCGGATTCGTGAACTTTAAGCACTATATCATTGATGTAGTTAACATTTTCTTCATAGCTAAGACCATCTTTCTTTTTAAGTGCTGAGTAGATGGCAATTAGTCCAGAGCCGGATGTATATTTAAGGGTATCGATAATCGTAATCTTAGCTTTTGGATAATCTTCTAAAAGAACTTCGGCGTAATTTCGATAAGCGTTTGTCGCTCCGCTGATACCGCTAGAAATGGTGAAAACGATGACATCTTTTTTGCTTTTAAGAATCGGAGTGAGCACACGAGAAAATTCTAAGAAAGTTGCAAAAGCTGTTTTATACGCCCCGACTTTACGCTTAATAAGCGTATAGAACGTCTCTAAGTCTTTTCGAGTAGTTTCTAGACTCACTAGTTTTTGTTCACCATTAGGCAAATATAAGACAGTGCGGATGTAGTCTTCATAAATGCCATATCTTTCTCTTAACTCGCTATTTAAATCGCAAGTTGAATCGATAACAATTTCATAATCTTTCATATTTTTTAAACTCCTAAATTATTCTGTAACACTATAGACTAGCGAGATGCCCTTTATTAAATAATAAAGAGGCAATAACACTAAAGGCAAACAAATGAGGTATGCTCCCACAAAATTAAAAGAGCAGATTCGCGTAAAAAATGAGACCGTTAAAATTTCAGAGATGAGCATAATTATTTTAATCAAAACTAGTCGAAATATCATCCTCGATAATCGAACCGGTTTAAAGATGAGCGAAGTGAGCACAAATTGGAAAAGTAAAGTGATAGGCGAAGCAATTAAAGTAGAAAGTTCATAGCTTAAAGGATTTTCACATATAGCACCCTCAGAGAAGAGGAAATGATAGAAAAGTAAAGCGGCAAGAAAACCAAATAAGAAAGAAAACAGATTGATAAGTCCGTATTCTAAAATCGAGCCTTGAATGAGCAAAGTATCCTTAACTGGTCTAAAATGTGTCGAAGAATTGTTGTTTTCATAAATCGAAGAGACATCCATCGAAGCAAAAGGTATTTCTTTCATCTCTAGATAATTTAAAACCATCATCTCATATTCATAACGTGAGCCTTTAATCTTAATAAGCATTTCTAAGCTAGATATTGGAAATCCTCTTAAGCCGCATTGATTGTCTTTCATATAACGATAGGTGCATAAGCCTTGGCTAAACTTAGACAATGAATTTCCAATTCTACTCTTAAAAGGAATCTTTCCTTCGAAGAGGCGTTCACCGATGATGATTTTATTCTTTTCTTGAATTTCTTTACTCATTAAAAGGATATCATCGACGCTATGCTGACCATCGCCATCGACAGTTAAAACATATTTAACATCTTTATAATTATCTAAAATATATTTAAATCCATACTTTAAGGCATAGCCTTTTCCTTTGTTAATTTTATAAGATAGGACCACCGCTTTTTCTTCACATTTAGCAAAAATAGAAGAATAATTCTCTCCACTCCCATCATCGATGATAAGAAGCGAGAAAGAAAGAGAAGACAACTTGTTCACTAAAACATTTAAAGCCTCAGTTGGCTCATAAGATGGAATTAATATTAAGATGTCTTCATTCATAAATTTCTTAACTCTTTAAAACGGGCTTTGCTATCTATACTGATTCGATATGAATCAACAATCTTTGAAATAGTTTTTTGTCGCACTTTTTTAGAGGCTTTCCCAACTTTAAGATATTGATAAACTCCTTCTTCATCATTAATTGCAAAAGTGGCTAGAAGCCAAGAAAGAGCCGTATAGACATAATAATGTTCATCATCAACTAGATATCTTTCAAATAAGGAAAGTTTAACTTCCTTATAATGTTTCAGCATTTCCACATAAGCAAATCTCATCTTATATTCTTTCTTCGATTTTAAAAAGCGTTTAAAAAATGGAAGATATTCCTCGAAAGGCATTTTATAGACATATTGAACGATGAAATCAGTAATCATCCAGCTAGAAGAGAATTCAACATATCTATCGAGGAATTCTAATTGCTCGATCGCACTTTTACATCTCAATAATGATAAAGCAAAAAAGCACATCGATAGTTCCACGCTTTCATTTAGAGGAATCTCATCTAAGGCTATATTATCGAAGCGGTATTTCTTAATGACTTCTTTCACATGAGGAATTTTTACATTCATAGTTTTTAAAGATGAACCAACCATCTTAGAAACTTTAAAAGAGGATAAGTCATATCCATTTCCATACAAGTCTAGTCTAAGAGAATCGATATCAGTCATTGATTTATTTTTAATAAATACAATTCTATATTTTTTATACTTCCTATTCAATAAAGGATAAATGAATCGCAAATGAATGAAATAAAAACGCCAACTAACATACTAAATGCAGTTTAGATGGCGAAAATTGCTTTTAGTTTGA
>CAVDXG010000033.1:0-7217 GCA_963612925.1 Coriobacteriaceae bacterium
TTATATACCAGCTCAAAGTTAAACACTGTCGCCTCGCATGAATATATCGTGGCTTTACCAGCACCACTAAGATAATAAGTTACACCATTTCTGGTGTGAGAAATGAGCTGTTCTCCTTCAAGATTAAAATCATCTATGCCTTTATTAACAGTTAGTCCTGTAACTTTAACTTCTTTTCCGCCATAAGAACCAGTAACTTCAGTTAAACCTTTAGTTAAACGCTCAGGATTCCAACTCACAAAATTAGTCACATCTTTGGTTGATCCATCAGCAAATGAAGCCGTAACTGTTAGCCCAGTGCTATCAAAAGATTCTCCGGCGTTATAAACCGTCTTTGTCGGAGTGCCACTAATAGATAATTCGCTAACTTCTTTTCTTAAAACGCCAAATTGAATGTCATCAATTGTTAAATAATAAGTGCTATTTGATAATCTTTCACTCATTTCAATCTTTAAATAGAAAGAAGTAATCGATGAATCAAATGCTTTTTCGTATGTGTGTTTTTTAGCATCTTTATTCACAGTTTCAATCTTTGTCCAGTTTTCTCCATCAGATGATTGAAGAACATTAAAGTTAATATTTGTTGCACTCGTTTGATATACGAAGCGAATCGCATCTATAGCTTCACTTGAAGCAACATCGCTTTTTAAATAGCCTAATGGAATATTTGTATCTTTATTTGCTTTAAGCTTTATTGAACGATTTCCAGAAAGCGTCGCGCTGCTAGAAATAACTCCACTAGTTAAACCAGTCCAAGAAATACCGGTATCACCTGCATCATAGCTAATTTCATTCCCAGTTTCATCAATGTCGCATACATCAAGATATTCAAAACCGTTTTCATAGACTACATCGTATGTTTTCGAATCAATCGTAAATGAATCACCAACCGCGGCGGATGCACTAATAAGGGAATCACACCCTCTATTAGAAAAAGAAAATACTCCAAGCAAAAGAGCAAGAGAAAAAACAAATTTCCCAAAATGTTTGTATGAATTTTTCATTCCGTCCCCTTTCGAATTAAAATTCTATGCCAAAGCATATAAGTGAATTCATTAAAGCAAATGAGCATCTTATTGTCAAATAAGAATAGACCATAAAAGAATTAAAAAGTATCGAATAAATCGATAGAACTACATATCGTTAAATAATTTATTATTCTCTTTTTCTTTTCCTAGAAAAGTAATACAAAGTAAGAGAAGTTGAGGTAACCATTATTAGAACAATCGTAGGGATAACAAAGCTATTTTTATCATCTCTTTTTAGAGATATTAAAGAGGAACTAAAAGATACTTCTCGACCTATATAATTTGTAAAGCTAGATTCGCCATATTTATAGATGATGTAATCATAATAATGCATCGCTTGTTCAGTGATTTCTCCATCTTTATTTGCCGCTGTATTTTTTAGAATAGATGCTTCTACAGTGTTTAACATATCGTATTTAACTTTTGTGGCGTTCCAATTAGCTAATAAAGGCTCTCTTGCTCCACTTGGATCGCAAGAGATTGTATCGATAAAATCTTGAGAGAATAGCGCAGCCGTATAAACTTCATAGCTAATCTCAATCGAAACTATTTGAACGTTACTTGTAGAGCTTGAAATTTGAAAATAACCTAATCCATCTGTGCTATTTTCTTCTGTAACTTCACCTTTTTGTTTTACCGCAATATTGTTACTTGACGATTCATAACTAGATAAAACCTCGGATGAAAAATAAACTCCGGTTGTTCCTTGTTCGCTTGTCACATCAGTGTAAGTAAAACTAATCTTTACTATCTTCCCTAAACTATCAAGGTTACAAATAAAAGAAGGAACTGAATTATTGTTATACAATAAAAAATAACTCGAGCCTGATGGAGCATAGACGCCACTGATGCCAAATGTGAGTCCTGATTCACTATGCTTATAATTTTTTAAAGACGAAACAGAATTTTTATCACTAGGTAAATCAGAGTCAAAAGAACTTGCTGTTAAAGTTAATGTTCTTTCCTCAATAGAAGTACCACTAGAAGATATAACACTTACACTGCAAGATAAGATTGTATCGCCATAGCTAGCATATACAATGGCTTCCCCTTTTATTAATGCAGTTATCTTTACTGTTTCTCCACTTGTAGAAGATAAACTCACAATATCGGTGGGAGAAACGCTCCAAGAGGCTATTTTATTCGATGTTATCGATGAGCTATTTCCTACTTTTAATGAAATTGTCTCCTTATCAAGGCTAAATGGAGCTTCATTAACAGTTACCTTACAAGTTGCTACTACGCTTCCCGAAGTAGCAGTTATTAAGGAAGTGCCAACACTTAAAGCATTAATAGTTAATGATGTTCCATTTGAGTATATAGAAATAACTTCGTCATTCGAATTGCTCCAACTAGGCGTTAGATTTGAAGAGGCTAGCAAAGTCGTACTTTCAGAAACATTCATCGAAATCGATGATTTGTTTAAAGTTATATAATCGTCAACAGAACTTCCGCTTATACAACGGTTAGTCCAATCCCAAGTTTTATCTCCCCAGATGCAGTTAGCTAAATCTGGATAATCGATAAATGGGTTTCGATTGCCTTGATACTTACTAACACTTTCATTTCTATTTACTTCATAAGCTGACACTGGATCTAATTCGTTCCATTTTAAAAGTAAAGCCCACGCTTCCGACTCCACATCAGTTTTCATAATATTAGTAATAGGCAAATTTCCAACATAGCTTGATATTGATGGATTAATTGTCCCTCCAATCAAAGAAGCTTCGTTATAATGCATGTAAACATACATTAATATGCGAGCAACATCACCTTTTGCACAATCCAGCGGTTCAAAAGTTGAACTTTGATAATAGCCACCCAGCACTTTTTTAGTAGGATTCTTTGTTTCACCTAAAACAGCAAAAAGTTCAGTTGAACTATCGTGAGCGGATACAACGCCATATTGATGATTGCTCCTTGCTGAATTAAGACGCCCTTCCGCAGGGCGAAGATGATGCATGTCGGCTCCGCCTCCGGTAGTGCCCCATAGACTATTAGAACGGTTTTGACACCACAAATGCTCTCTATTATATCCTCCGGTTACATTGCCATAATCTGGCGCCCACGCATTCGGCCAACTACTTTGAGAATAAAATTCAATGATATATCCTTCATTATCTGGATCAGCATCGATGATTTTTTGAATGCCATTGCCTCCAACATCATTATAGCTTGTATAGCTTTTATGATTAGTAATAGTTAAATCGTGAATCGCACCCAATAAAGAAGTTCCAGTTGTAGCCGATGTGTCAATACAGTTATAGTAAGACACCTTTTCAGTTGTGTATATTGCACTTGCTGCATCAACGCTATAAGCATTTTGATTGCTTATAGAAAGAAAAGAGCTAGGGGCAAGAAAAAACAATAAAAGAAAGCGAAATCTTTTATTCATCTTTATTTTGCTCCCAATGTCTTAAAAATGTCCATTAGCAATCTAATCACTATTTTCTTTTTTTTGAATCAACTAAAATTATTTCAGCACATTTTGAGATAAATCTCAACTAGTAGTCAATACTTCGTTTCCGAAAAAGGCAATATCTAATTATTTGAGTTTCCCCGTTTTACGTAAAATATTTCTATAATTAATGACTTTTATTTAGCGTTTATTTTAATACTTTTTATAGTAAGTTATTTTGATTTCAAAATAAGGTTAACTGCTTATATTTCTCTCGATGCTCAATTTTTTCCTTATTTCTTATCCCCATTTCTTTGTGGCCTAATAAGGTTTTAATACCGGACAATAATTGATAAAACTTTATATAAGCATCATCTCCTTTTAAATGCTTCGAAACAGAAATTAAGTATTGATAAAGCTCAGAATTATGTTCAATTAAGCATGATAAATACGTAACTGTGGCATCTAAACAAAGCGTTAAATGTTAATTCGATTTAATGATCTAACGCGAAAATCTTCAAACCTAAAACTTGTTTTCTTGAAACGGAATTGTTCCTCGATTTTCCATCTCGAAATGTAATTTTTAACAACTGATATGACATCATCTTTTGATTTTATCGGTCTATTTGTTAATAAGGTCATTGGCTCAGTTGAATCATCTAAATAGCAATAGACAGCGAAATATTCCTTCCCATCTAATAACTTTACTTTTAAAGGTGATATTTTGGCGGATTTTTTGCTTCCTTTATAAGTTACATCCAGCGTTATTTTGCCTTTCTTTCTTAGGCCTTCATTAATAAGCCCTGATTTCCTGCTTTTAATTTTAATCTTTCGATTTTTAGTCATTCTAATTACAAAATATTGCTGATACTGTCGAACAAAATTGATAATTTTTAATCATTGTATCCTCTGTCGAAAACAAAGACAGGTTCATATTCTTTTAGTCGAGAACAAACAAACTCAAGACCATTAAATGTATAGATGTTAATCGATTTAAAACCAGGTTGAGTTTCTGAATGGAAAACATCATATATTGGCATTGGGTGTTTGCTAATTCCTGTTAATGCTGTTATGTAGCTAACGCGATACCCTTTTTCAATTCTTCCATTTATAGATGAACCATCTTTTACCTTTCCAATCGATTCAAAGCATTTTCCATATATTTTCACTACATCTGTATCATCAGCAGAAAACACCTTAAGCCCATTTTTGTTCATCATCGATAAAGCTAAGGAAATGAGGTTATTTCGAAAATTAGTGTCCTAATCTCTGTTTAAAAATCGAGACAATCTTTCAATGGATTTCTTAGGTGTTATTTTCTCATTTAAAGCATGAACAATGTCGCTTAATATGATGCTTTGGCATTTAAGAATTCCATAAATAATATCGGTATAAAATTTTCTTGTTGGTTTATCAAAGGTGGAAATCACCTTATCAAGATAATATAAAAAAAGTCTATCGTAACGGTCGATTAACTTGTTAAAATTGCTCATGCAAGATACCTCATTTCTTTTGTGCCTTTAGATTTTTGCTGAACAACTAAAATCTAGCATAAAGTCATGAAATCTTGCGTAAAATATCAAAAATCACCCTTCTTTGAGGGCAGATATGGATAAAAATGAACTTGTTAAAACAAAACCTTAAAAAATGGGAAAACTCAAATAGAAAGTTTATTTACAATAACCTAGGCAAATGCTATATTATAAGTGCTTAGAGATAAGCCGGTGACCCTCAGCCGTAAATGCAGGAGCTTTATAACTAGGTTTGCTCCGCCATAATGGAGCATTTTTTATGAAAATTGTACAAATAGATGATGATTATATTGAAATGCTTAGGCGACAATTTCCTTCCATTATGAATGAAAAACGTTTTCACCGTACTCACTCGCGAAAATATCTAGGGATTATCTTTACAATTGACAATTTTAACTACTATGCACCTTTCTCCTCTCCAAAGGTTAAAGACTATAACTTAGATGGCTCTATTAAGAAAAATTCGATATTTGCTATTCATATGGTTAAAGATGGAGATAATGGAGAAAAAGTTCTCCTTGGAACAATTAAGCTTATCAACATGATTCCAATTCCAATGAAATATGTCCTTGGATATTCAATCAAAAATGAAGCTGATTTAAAATATCGAGATGTTGTATCAGATGAATTTAAATGGATTAGCGAAAATCAAAGCAAGATAAGTAAACGTGCGAGGCAGTTGTATTTTTTCAAAGCTAACGAAGAAAAAATGAAAAATGAAAATAACGCTAAAGTGTATGATTCGGTATTGCCATTTAAAGAAATTGAGCAATTTATTATAGATTTGAAAATGTTGGATTAAATCAATAAGCGATAAAAGTGTTATTTTTACAATTCGCTTATGTTCGATAAATGTTGAAAAAGACAATATCTAATTAAGCTTTCGCGAAATGATTGATTTCGCCGATAATATCTTTTATTTCATCGATTAGATAATCGCGAACATCTTTAGGCAATTCATCGTCATCTTCTAGCGCTTTTAAATATTCATATGGATCGAGTTCACCATTTAAAAAGCTGTTCCGCATGTTCTTACCAATTTTTAAACGAATTTTGCTTGGATCAATTGGTCCGTTTGCTTCAGCGAGTTCTTTTGGAGTGAAACCATTATTTGATGGCATTCTTAAATTATTTGAACACTCTGAAAGAATGGCGATAAATTGTTCTAATTCTTTCTCATCGCTAAATTTGATCTGCATCGTCTCAAAGGAATTGAGGGCATTTTGAAAACCATAATAGACAAGCTTATCGATTAAGATATCAGCAATAATTGCTATGATTTGTTCATCTCTTTTATCTATCTTTTTTAAAAAAGAGGTAATTTTGCTAAATGCAGCTTCTTTATTTTCGTCGGCATAGTGGACGTTGCTATATTTTAAAAACATCTCATAAGTTTTTGGTATATAGACAGGCTTTCCCTCTTTGGCGAGCAAAAGTTCATAAAGCTCATCGTTACTAAAGATGGTATCGACAAGGAAATAACTATCCTTCCGAATTTTAGCAACATAATAATTATTTGTTTTTTTGCCAACTCGAGTGGCTAAATCTTTTAATAATTGCTCTTTAGTTACTTTAAGGCGATAATGTCGCATTATTTTATATAATAGAGCGCTATCGAGCACGCCGTAAAGGAAGACGCTGGCAAGATAGATTTTTCGAAATTCACTAGGTTTCATAACTTTTTAACTCTTTAATAATTTTAATCTAAAAAAGCTTAGTAATAAACAGGCAATCTAAATTTTGAAAAATTCGATAAAAACTTACTTTTAAAGAATTCGCCGCCATAATTTTCTTGCTTAGAAAAAAAGAAGAATATAGCTTAAAGATGAATGATGAATAAAAAACTATCAAGAGCTTTTGTTATCTTAGGGTGTTTATCGGCTTTAAAGCATAGAGAAAATCATCGAATAAAAAAGAAACTGCATCAAATAATGGATATAAATTAAAAAAAGGAATATCTCTTTTAAGATTTAAAATTGCTACTAAGCTCTTTAACGATAAGTTTATAAAAAACAGAGGACTTCATCGCCTCATTATTCGAAAATTAAAGGCTTCATTGTCTACTTTTTTCTAAATTATAAACATTCAAAAAGAGAGCCGAAGCTCTCTATTTTAAAGAAAAGGAATAAACAATGTTTATCTATGATTTGGACGAGAATTTTCTGATCCACCTTGATGGCCAGAAAAGCCGTTTTCATTTGAATTTTGGAAACCAAAGTCTTCGAAATCTTCTCCCTCAAAATCGAAGTCTTCAAAATC
>CAVDXG010000033.1:7356-8480 GCA_963612925.1 Coriobacteriaceae bacterium
CCACCATTTCCGTGGTGATGGTTTTGGCAGCAATCGCAGTCGCAATCGCAATCATCTTCATCATCAATGTCGTCATCATCGAAATCTGGTTCAGTGAATGTAACTTCTTCAAAGACTGTTCCAGTATCAGTAACAGTTAATGTGCCTAAGATGTGAGTTTCAGTTTCATCTAAGTAGGTATCGACGCTTAAATAAGTTACTTCTTCATAGACAAATTTAGAGAGAAGAACTTCATTAAATGATTCGCCTTCAAGCGCTAGTGCATAGACAAAACTAAATTCATCGCTAGTGAATAAGCTATAAGCGTAAGCCTTGCTTAATTCTTCTCTACTACCTTCTTCATAATAGAATTCTTTATAATCTTCGCCGGTGACAAATTCAAGTTCAGCAAAGTTAGTTTCGTCCACTTTAAATTTGAAATCGAATTCAGTATAGCCATCTTCAGTTTTGCTTTTGCCTTTAACTGAATAGGTGTTTTCACCAAATACTAGTTCACCTTCATAACGAGTCTTATCATCTCTTTTTCCATGTCCTTCACCATGGCCATGTTTACGGAAATGATGTTTTCCTTCGCTAGAAAGAGATTCATCTTCGCTGGTAGTATCTTCTTCAGTTTCTGTAGAAGTATCTTCCTCGACATCAGTTGAACTATCTTCATCTTCTTTTTCTTCTTTGACTACTTCCTTATAAGAAAGAGTTAATGATAAATCATTATAAGTGATCGTAGTCTTTAAAGGATAAGTCTCTTCGACTGTTTCACTTTTAATAGATAAATAGTCGTCAGCGACTAATTTATTAAATAGAGCAACATATTCGTTTTCTTCAGTAACAGTTTCCTCGCTAGTAGTTTCTTCGCTCACGGAAGTATCTTCACTAGTAACCTCTTCGCTCACTTCCACTTCGCCGTCATTTAAACCAGCTTTGCCTTTAGAGGCATTATCAGTTAAAGATGCGCAGCTAGCTAATGGAAGAACTGCTAATAGAGTTAATGGTAAGAATGTTTTTTTCATAATTTAAATTATCTCCTCACAATATATACAAAGCCGAAACTGTTTTTATTTGAAAAAATTGAAGAAATTTATTGAAGAGTTATTTTCGAAGATTCCTCAATTAAAAATACATTT
>CAVDXG010000033.1:9057-11408 GCA_963612925.1 Coriobacteriaceae bacterium
TTTGTAGAGCCATCTTCTTCGTTAACTTCTTTATAAACTGTGTAAGAGTCACCGTTTAAAAGCCCGTAATAAGTTATATAACCATCATCAGTGTAATCAACAAATTTTACATATTTGTCGTCGTAATAATATTCTTTTGTTGATCCATTCTCATCAATTGTGTGTTTATAGGAAGTAACATAGTTATTAAAGGCTTCGTCAAAAACTTCAGATTGAGTTAATACTCTTTCATAGCCGCAGTCTTTACAATGCTTGCCATCTTCACCGCTATAATCGTGCTCTGCAACTCCTGAATCGCTATAAATGGAGCCAAAAGACAAGTTTAGATAAAATAGATACGTTCCATCGCTAATGGAGCAGCCGCATGTGAATGGGTGCCAATGGTATTCCGAATCGCTTACCCAAGAAGTGTTATTAAATGTATGTGTGTGGTATTCATTTTCGCTCGGCAAATGATCTTGGAGATTAAATTCACCAAATTCGTAAATATGAGTGAAAGAAGAATTAGAACAAAAATAGATGTCGGAAATTACCCCGTCTTTAAAACGGATTAAAACATCGCTTAAAGTTAGATTAGTTGTTCCGCCGTAAAAACTATTAATAGTCACATCGAGTGATGAGGAATAATAGCCATATCTATCTTCATCAAAACTAAAGTTTTTATAAGAATTCTCCAAAGCTTTAATTAATGTTAGCATCTCAAAACAAGTTAAAATGTCATCAAAATTCCATTCTACGACATGTTTTTCCCAAACTTTATTTTTAAACAAGTTATAGCCATAATAATTAACTTCATTCTCATTAGCGGTCTTTTCATAAGCGACAAATTGCTCATCTTCATCACCATAAGATGACAATAAGCTATTTTCGCTTAGATAATAATCATTAGAAGCACCTTCATCATTAAACAAATATTCTTTAGAATATTTTGATTTTGAGTGAAAGTTAATTGCGCCACTTAAAGATGCACTCCACTTAGTTGAGTCAACTTCAAAGTTAGGCATAGTGAAGATCGGCTTAAAAGTAGTTGGCTTTTGAATGGAAGTTAAGCTTTGGTCCCAATTTTCATTCCAATCTAGGTTAAAGCTATCGCCAAAAGCAGTATTTATAACTTTTGTAGGTTTAACTTTATCGTTTGGAAAACTAGCGTCTTTTCCTTGCTCAACATATTCCATGTAAAGAAGCGAACCATCTCCATCAAGAAAAATAACCGGCACATAATTAACTGCGTCGACACCTTTAATGTTTCCAACCTTGCTCCAAGTTCCGTTTTCTTTGAAATATAAATCAAAGGTCGAAGTATCTAGATAACTATCTCCATCCTTCCCTAATGTATCTTCTGGCGCACCGCTTCCAGATTTAATTGATGAGCCCGGATCGCCATTATCACCTTTGTCGCCTTTTTCACCTAGTTCACCTTGATCACCTTTTTCACCAGGATTACCTTGTTCACCTTTGATGTTGCCTTTTAAGACCCATTTATCATCTTCTTTAACATAATAGTCAAAATTGGAAATGTTGATATAACTATCTCCATTATTTCCTAAGGTCTCTATTGGAGCTCCCTCTCCAGTGAGAAGAGAAGTTCCATCATTCCCTTTTTCACCGCTTACAACGCTTTGATTATTCGCTTCAGCGTTCGAACAACCTGATAAGCCTCCTAAAGATAAAGCAAATAGTAGGCTCATTAAAAACAACTTTTTCTTGTGCATAAAATATTTTTCCTCATTCTTTCAATATTTAAGAAACAATAAAAAACTTAATAAGTTCAATTGTGTTCCTTCTTTCTTAATCCTAACATAAATAATCAAAAATTAGAGAAAAGAAATTGATCCTTAGCCGCTAACCTTTCAAGATTCTTTCCTTAATCTAATTTGATTATCTATTAAGATAGCTTTATTAAAAAGGCATTAAAAAGCGGAAAACCATAGAGCATTAATAAGTAACTGAACATTCAATGAAGGATGAAAGAGTCGCCTCTATTTCATCATCCTAAAAGTTTTAATGTTTAAATCAACAAAACCAATAAAGAAAAGTCAACCAACCCCCACTATCTTAGTTAGTTGAACTTTTCTGTTACATATTTAGGACACGATATTCCCTTATATATCTTGTCCTTTTCATTATGCTACTAATATAAAAGGTCGTTGTCAAAGTCTAGCTAATTACAACTTCACTCTTATGAGTGCACAATAAAATGAGCCATAATAAGCTAATCAAATCTAAAAGCGCAGGTTTTCGCCTGCGCCCATAAAGCTTTAGTTATATTTATTCAGGTTGTGTATAGTCAATTTTGCCGCCGTGATCTGAGACATATTTATCCCATTCTGCGTCGTCATAATTGAATTTTA
>CAVDXG010000034.1:0-9197 GCA_963612925.1 Coriobacteriaceae bacterium
GTTAAAACTTTAAAAACATGGTTAACATGGGTATAAATGAGTTTGTTAATAACAAGACCTTAAAAAATGGGCAAATTCAAATTTTAATAACGGTGGAAATCTTTCAGGTATACGCTTAAAATTGATTAAAAGAAATTATAAGGAACATTGAATCAATTATGAAACCTCGACGAGTAAATATAATTTGTGATTACGCCTCACTTTACGGTGGAAACTTTGTCCCATCAATTTTTGGATTAGCAAAATCGTTAAAAGAAAAAGGCTGCTTTGTGATGTTTACTTTTCCTAGCCCTGCAAAAGAGCGGAACTGGGCTAAGTATTTAATGCAAGAAGGAATGCAGCTTAATTTTATTTCTTTCTCTAAATCTTTCGAAAAAGAAATTAAACATCTAAATAAAAAATATGAAATTAATTTGATTTATACTCATTTTAAATCTGGCTTAAGAATGAAACTTTTATACCCTTTTTCTAAGAGAGTGAAAATTGTTGTGCATGAGCATTCTGATTTTACCGCCGGTAAGAAAATAAATTGGTTGACGAGATTTAAAAATTTTGTTGAACATAAAATACTTCGCAAGGACGCTTCATATATTTTTGTTTCCTCTAGCATGAAAGAAAAACATAAAGGTAAAAAATATTTTTATGTTCCAAATGCTTTATCTTTGAATAGAATTCCTTGCCAAAAATTAGATATAGATGCCCTTAAAAAAGAATATGCAATTTCGTCTAGTGACACTGTCTTTCTAACCTTTGCGTGGTCGCCATATGTCAAAGGAACCGATATTGCTGTTGAGGCGTTTCGAAAAGCTAATTTAGAAAATAAAAATGCAAAGCTACTTGTTATCCATGGTAGAGATGATGGCTATAATAAATGTGCAACATTTCTTAAAAATCAAATTGGTGATGATTTCTTAAATGATGATTCAATTATATTGCTCCCCCCCTCGAAGATGTCTTTTCTTATTATCATCTTGCTGATGTATTTATTTCTTCTTCTAGGTCTGAGGGGTTTTCTTATTCCTTGCTAGAGTCATTATTTTTTAATCTTAAAGCCATTTCTTCTGATATAGCTGGAGTTCAATGGGCAAGCAAGTATCAAAATGTCATCTTCTTTCAAAGCGAAAATGTAGATGAATGCTCAAAAATTATCAAATCATTAATTGGCTTTAAAAAGAATCCAAAACAGAACGATGAAATAGCAACAGAGTATAGCATAAATAAGTGGATGGATACGGTCGCTGATATACTCTTAAAGTGATGGACATGGTGAAATGGTTCCCTTGGAGATTTACTAAATTGTTCAGATCAAATCAATAATTACCCCTAAACTTTTCTACTAACATGCTATCGTAATCTTGCTAGCATGAATTAAAACGCATATGAGCGCTATGCTACATTTAATTTCTAATTAATGGATTTTGCTCAAATGCATTAATTAGAACTTGTTGTGTTATAATCGTATCATCCTTGAGCAATCGCTCACTATTTCACTATTAATAAATCATTAGGTATAAAGGAAGGAGGCTAACTATTCAGTCATTAAACTACGCTTAACTGAATAATATGAAGTTTATGAAAGGTATAATTTTAGCTGGCGGAAGTGGAACCAGATTATATCCGCTCACCTTAGTTACTAGTAAACAATTACTCCCGGTGTTTGATAAGCCGATGATTTATTATCCGATGAGTGTGCTGATGCTAGCAGGAATAAAAGATATTCTCATCATTTCAACGCCAGTAGATATTTCAAGAATGAAAGATTTACTTGGCGATGGCTCAAAATACGCCATCAATATTTCTTACATAGTTCAACCATCTCCAGATGGCTTGGCCCAAGCGTTTGTTTTGGGAGAAGATTTTATCAAAGATGAACCAGTAGCTATGATTTTAGGTGATAATATTTATCACGGCGCCGGTCTCATAGAAAAATTAACAAAAGCTATTGAGAGAGCAAATTCAGGAATAGCTACTATCTTTGGATATCAAGTAAAAGATCCTGAACGATTCGGCGTAGTAGAATTAGATAAAGATGGCAACGCTCTATCTATTGAAGAAAAGCCGAATAATCCAAAATCTAATTATTGTGTAACTGGCTTATATTTCTATCCTAAAGGTGTCAGCAAAATAGCTAAGAATATTAAAAAAAGTGATAGAGGTGAATATGAAATCACTAGCCTTAATAACTATTATCTTCAACAACACAAACTGCATGTATCTACTTTAGGCAGAGGGTACACATGGCTTGATGCTGGAACCCCTGAATCGCTAGTCGAAGCTACAAATTATGTCAAAATGATTGAATCACATCAAGGTATTATGATTGCCTGTCTTGAAGAAATTAGTTACATAAATGGCTGGATTAGCAAAGAGAAACTACTTGAAGAAGCTAAATCAATGGCTAAAAGCGACTATGGAAAACATTTAGAAAATGTTGCAAAAGGAAAGATTAGATATTGATGTTTCAAGATCTGATAAATATGAAATATAGAATTGCTGTTGCATATCGAATTGGCAAACTTATTAAATTCAAATATTAGCATTGAAAGAAGGTGAATGTGATAAGCATGGAGAAAACGATTGATAACTTCAAATTTATAGAAACATCTATTGATGGTGTTTACATAATAGAACCAAAAAAATATGGTGATAATCGAGGATACTTTATGGAAACATATAAAGCCTCTTCTTTTAAGAAAGCTGGTCTTGATTATAAATTTATTCAAGATAATCAATCTAAATCTAAAAAAGGCGTTTTAAGAGGGCTTCATTTTCAAAGAAACCATCCTCAAGCAAAGTTAGTGAGATGTATCGAAGGAGAAGTCTTTGATGTATGCGTAGATTTAAGAAAAGATTCACCTACTTATGGGAAATGGGAAAGTGTTGTTTTATCTGCGAAGCGAGGTAATCAATTGATGATCCCAAGAGGTTTTGCTCATGGTTTTGTTGTATTAAGTGCCACAGCAACTTTTTGCTATAAATGCGATGAATTATATTTCCCGGATGATGAAGGAGGAATACTGTGGTGCGACCCTGATATTGACATTGCCTGGCCATATAAAGGAACAGTGATCTTTTCTGAGAAGGATAAAGTTCTCGCAAAACTCAGCGAGCAAGATATTAAATTTGATTTCAAAGGACAAAAATAGTAATACTAGTTGTATTTTAAATTATCGGTTTTTCGATTAATGAATAAATATATATAAAATAAATGAAAGAAACTAATTTTTTATGAGTAAAAACTTAAAAATAATCATTACAGGTGTTAAAGGCCAGCTAGGCTACGACTGTGTTAGAGAGCTGAAAGAAAGAGGATACATAAATGTTTTAGGCATCGATAAAGATGCGCTTGATATTTCTAACGAAGCAGCGGTTCATAAATTTATAAATGATTTTAAACCAGATATCGTCATGCACAATGCCGCGTGGACTCAAGTTGATAAAGCAGAAACCAACAAAGATGCTGTTTACAAAATTAATGCATTAGGAACTAAATATATTGCTGAAGCGTGTAAAGAAGTTAACGCTAAAATGGTCTTCATTTCAACTGACTATGTTTTTGATGGAAAAGGTGAAAAACCATTTGAAGTTAATAGTCCTAAAAATGGGTTATCTACTTATGGTAAAACTAAATCAGAAGGAGAAGATTTTGTAACCTCAATTTTAGATAAATATTTTATAGTTCGTACATCCTGGGCTTTTGGAAAAAATGGAAATAATTTTGTTAAAACTATGCTACATTTGGCGGAATCAGGTGTAACTGAATTAAATATTGTTAACGATCAAATTGGCTCAGTCACATATACTTACGATTTATCAAAATTATTATGCGATATGATTGAAACAGATAAATACGGCATTTATCACGCGACGAATGAAGGATATATTTCTTGGGCAGATTTTGCTCATGAAATATTCAAATTGTCACATAAAAATATTAAAGTCAATAATGTAACTACAGGTGAATATAAACTTTTAGTGCCTAGCCAAGCGAATAGGCCGTTAAATTCTAGATTATCTAAAAAATCATTAGATAAAGCTGGATTTCATAGGCTTCCCACTTGGAAAGATGCCCTAAAAAGATATTTAAAGGAAGAAAGAGAACATGTCTAAATTTTTAATAACCGGAGGTGCTGGATTCATTGGAGGAAATTTTCTTCATATGATGGTAACAAAATATCCGAATGATGAATATGTGTGTGTTGATGCACTTACATATGCAGGGAATATGGAAACTCTTGAGCCAATCATGAGCAAGCCTAATTTTAAATTTATCCATGAGAATATTTGCCACCGAAAAGCCATTTTTAAATTGTTTAAAGAAGAGCATTTCGATTATGTTATTAACTTTGCAGCGGAATCTCATGTAGATAGATCAATAAGCAATCCTGAAATATTTTTAAAGACTAACATTTTAGGCGTTCAAGTGTTATTAGATGCGTGCAGAAAATATGGAATAAAAAGATATCATCAAGTGTCTACTGATGAAGTGTATGGTGACCTTCCACTTGATAGACCAGATTTATTCTTTACTGAAAATACGCCAATTCATTCATCTAGTCCATATTCAGCATCAAAAGCAAGTGCTGATTTATTGACTCTTGCATATCATAGAACATTTAATCTTCCTGTCACTATTTCAAGATGCTCTAATAATTATGGACCATACCATTTACCAGAAAAGCTTATCCCACTGATGATTCAAAAAGCTCTTAAAAATGAGTCGCTTCCTATTTATGGGAACGGAAGCAATGTAAGAGACTGGTTATATGTAGAAGATCACTGTAATGCAATTGATTTGATTGTTAGAAAAGGAAAAGATGGCGAAGTATATAACATTGGGGGACACAATGAGAAAACTAATTTAGAAGTTGTTAAAACTATACTAAAATTACTTGGTAAGCCGGAATCGTTAATATCATATGTAAAAGATAGGCCAGGGCATGATCTAAGATACGCTATTGATGCAACAAAATTAGAAAATGAGCTCGGATGGAAGCCGAAATTCAAGTTTAGCGAAGGAATTCAAGAAACAATTAAATGGAATCTTGAAAATCAGGATTGGATTAAACATGTACAGTCCGGCGAATACATGGATTGGCTAAATAAAAACTATATTAGAAGACGAGACTAGAAGACATCGGTTTGGATAGGTCACAATAAGTGAGACCACTTCTAATTAGGCTATTTAGTAAAATAACAATTTGAAAATATTAATTAGGAGTGTAAAAAACTTATTTAATTTAAATTATGAATATCGCAATAATTACTGCTGCTGGCACAGGAACAAGAATGAAGTTAGATGTTCCTAAACAATTTTATGAAATTAATAAAAAGCCACTAATTCTTTATACTTTAGAATCTTTTCAATCGATGAATTGCATAGATTATATTTGTATCGCCTATTTGGATGGATATAAAAATTATTTTGAGAAACTAATAAAAGCAAATAATTTATTTAAAATAAAACTATTAGTAGCAGGCGGAGAAACGAATCAGTTATCAATTTTTAATTGTTTAAAAGAATTATCTTCAGTAGCAACTGAAAAAGATATCATTATCGTTCACGATGGCATCAGGCCTCTTATATCTGAACAAGTTGTTTCGGACAACATTGAGATATGCAAAAAACATAAAAATGCAGTAGCGGTTGTTCCATCTAATGAAGCGATGCTATATAGCGAGAATAAATTTTCGTCAAATTCATCTATTAACCGAGATTTTGTTTGGAAAACACAAACCCCTCATTCGATGCATTATAAAGATATGCTTAATTTAGTTAATAGCATGATCGAAAAAGGGCGCACTAATAGTGTTGCAATTTGCACAATGTTGATTGAGTCAGGTCAAACAGTTCATTTTTCAAAAGGTAGTAATCTTAATTTTAAATTAACCAACCCTGAAGACATTGAATTATTTAAAGGCATTATAAATTGTTTAGAAAAAAAGTAAGGTAGATTATATATTGTTGAATTAATATATTGACTAAAAATATGGAAAACGAACTTACAAGAGATGAAATTATAGACTATACAATAGAATTATTTGAAGTATTCAAGGATTTTTGTTTAAAAAATGGATTGAGATACTGGGCCGCATTTGGCACAATGCTTGGTGCTATTAGACATAATGATTTCATACCTTGGGACGATGACTTTGATGTTTTCATGCCAAGAGAAGACTATGAATATTTAATTAAAAACTTTAATAATTTTTGCAAAAATTCCAAATACAATGTTTTGCACTATTCAAAAACTAAACACTATCCATACGCCATTGCCCGTTTGAATAATTCAACTTTTAACACGATTGTTGATGGAAAGATAACAAAATACGGATTAGGCATTTTTATCGATGTTTATCCACTTGATGGGGTGAATATAAAAAATAAAAGATATATCAAAAAATTAAAGTTATATCGACTCATGCTGGATTTTAAAATCCGTAAATATACTAAATCAAAAAGTATTGTTAAAAATTGTGTTAAATTTCCTTTTTATCTATTAACTCAATTTATATCAAAAAAACATATACTTAGTAAACTTGACTCAATTGCTAAAAAGAACAAATTTGAAAGTTCTAAATATTGCGGTGATATATGTTGGGATCCGCGTTTTACTTTTAAAACTAGTTGGTTTGATAATTCGTTAAACTGGGATTTTCATAATACAACAATTAATGTACCAGCTGGTTACAATGAATTTTTAACATATGTATATGGTGGCTATATGAAATTACCGCCTATTGAAAAACGCAAGGGTTATCATTACGAAAAAATAATAAGAAATGAATAGCAATAACAACAGTAATAAAAAAGAAATTCTAATTGGTCTTTTGCCGTATATTCTTTCTGCATTAAGCATGGGAATCGGCTTGCTCACATCGTATTTTTTAGCGCGTACATTAGGAGCAAGCGTTTATGGAGAGATAAGATATATCATCTCTTTCTTTTCTTTCTTTTCTTCAATACTGCTCTTTGGTTTATCAAATTTTATTTTGCGGGAAGCAAAAAATCAAAAAAGGAAAGCTACTTTGTTAAATTACTCAATAAATTTTTTATTTGTGACATCTTCTTTTGCTATTCCTATCATATTTTACATACTTAAAGTTTACTTAAATGTAAATAATACTACATACGCCATTTGCATAATAGTATCTTCATTTTTCTCGGCGCTTGCATCAATATATGGTTCATATAACCAAGGAATTGGCGATTATCATATAACACAATTAATAACCAACATCATACCAAGGTCGGTTATTTTGATTCTAGCAATCTCATCATATTTTTTGTTGGATTACGACTGGTTTGTTTCAAATTATATTCTTATTTATACAGTAATATATGGAACGATAGGTTTATATATACTAGCTAGACATTATCGTTCTTTTAAACTTGGTTTTACAAAAAAGGATTACCTTTCGCTATGTTTCTTTTTTGGAACTACTATTACATACACAATTACTAGCGAGCTTACTAATATCATACAGGGGACGCTGTTTTCTAATACAACAGTACTTGGCATCATAGGCGTGTCCACTCAAATATTGTCTTTATTAGGCATTTTCACCTCAGTTGTTTCGAGTATTACCGCGCCACTTTATTCAAAATATAAAAGGGAGAACGACCTTGATGGCATAATTAAAATGTATGAATTAAATTTAAGAATTACTTCATATATTGCTGTTCCTTTTTATCTATTTATAATCACTCAGAGCACTAAATTTTTATATTTCTTTGGTGAGTCATATCTTGTTTATCCGTTAATTTTAACTTTTTGTGCCATTGGATCTTGTGCCACGACGATAACCGGACAAACTGGCACAATTTTGCTCATGACAGGAAAAGAAAAATTAGAAGTTTTAAATGGAATCATTGGCATTATTACTTATGCTGTTTTTGTCCTTGCTTTTATTAATGACAAAATATATGGTTTAACGTTAGCGAATATGTTTTCTTCGATAGCAATCAATCTTGCAAAACTAATTGAAGTCGGTATTATTTATAAAAGAAACCCAATGTCTTTAAAAACATTTTTAACTATCATTTTTGTAACTGTTGTTGATTTTGTATGTATATTCTTTTTGAGGCATATTTCAAATTGGATAATTTGGTTAATTATTGGCCTTTTAGTAGGACTAGCAACCATTGTTATCAATTTCGTAATAACACCTTATCGAAAAGATTTTAAAAGCTTAATATATCTAAGGAAAGAATATAAAGATGAATGATAGCCAAAACAGCCAATTATTGTTGTCGATAATCATACCGCTTTATAATTCCTCTAATTATATTAAAACCACTGTCGGCACGATTTTAAAATGTAACGATAATTTTAACTTATTTGAAATTGTACTAATCGATGATGGCTCGAAAGATTCTACTCCAGATATTTGCCAACAGTTAATCAATGACAATCCAAATTTTAACATTAGCTACTATAAAAAAAGCAACGGGGGAATCGCCAGCGCTAGAAATTACGGAATCTCAAAATCCTCCGGAAAATATCTTTTTTTTCACGATCACGATGATATTTTTGAAAATTCTAATCTTTCTACTATTCTAGATATTCTAAATAATAATTCTTATGATTTAATAATTTTTGAAGCTGACGATATAGTTGATGGCAATAAAAAACCTTCTCGAATTGTTTTAAATGAAGCCAATTCATTTAGCCCGGATTTTGTACAAAATGATCTTTTTTTGACAATGTTTGATTTGAATAAAAATAAACAAATTACAAACTATTTTGGATCTATTTGGACTGTTATTTTAAGTAAACAATTTGTTATAGATAATAAACTTTCTTTCTTCTACTTCAGAGATTACGAAGATGATTTCTTGTTTCTTTTTAATGTGCTTTTAAAAAATCCGTCCATCGGTGCTTATAAAATCAAAATATATAATTGGGCAAACAATCTTAATTCAACATCGCATACTGTTCATCGTGATTTAAATAAGCCGCAAGGAATTGAAAATTTTGCTTCTTATGTAAAGGAAAAACTAAAAGGCACAAAATACGATTATCTAGCAATCACAATATATAATGGCATATTGTTTACTGATTATTATGATGCAATATTAGCTTTTTATCTGTTTAATAAAAAAGTGACATACAAAGAAGCTAAATTATATTGTTATAACGATAAAATTCGTTCAAAAATTATATCGCCAATTAAAAAAACAATTAATTATAAAA
>CAVDXG010000034.1:9207-10441 GCA_963612925.1 Coriobacteriaceae bacterium
AAAGAGAGCAATTAGATTTTTTTATAAGTTTAAATTATATTGGATATGCCATCTAGTTATAAAATATTATTTTAAATAAAAGTGAGTTAACTATAAAAATGAACAAACATCTTCTTTCTAATACTTATTATAATGACTTAAAACTCATTAACGATTCATATGATTTTTCGTTTTTAAAAGACAAAACTATCTTAATCACTGGTGGTTTAGGGTTAATAGGTATGGCCATCATAGATTTAATTACTGTCATTAACAACTGTAAAAAAACTAACACTAAAATATGGATAGCCGATTTAAATGCTGATAAATTTAGTTTGCATTATAAGAATACCGAGAATCTTAACTTCTTAAAATTCGATGCTCTAAAAAATGAACCAATAGATATTGAATTTGATTTTATTATCTGTGCCGCAGGCATTGCAACTCCTGAATTATATACAAAAATGCCTATTGAAACATTTTTAACTACATTTAATGGCGTTAAACAACTTTTAGAATATTCCAAAACTCACAATGTTAAAAAACTTCTTTTTATTTCATCTAGCGAGATATACGGACTACAAGCATCTAATAATGAATTAACAGAAAATAATTATGGAACAATAGACATTGATAGCATTAGAGCAAGTTATGCCGTTTCTAAAAAAGCAACGGAATTATTTTGCAAAGCTTACTCTAGCGAATATAAAATAAATACCTCAATTGTGCGACCAGGACATATATTTGGCCCTACTTCTAATAGTAACGATCATAGAATTGCATCTGTATTCTGCTCCAACGCAGCCAAAAAGAATGAACTAATATTAAAAAGCAATGGACAACAAATAAGATCATATTGTTACTCAGTGGATTGTGCAGGCGCAATATTATATATATTAAATAAAGGGGCCACTGGTGAATCTTACAATATAGGTTCTAGAAAACCTATCACCATTTTAGAGATGGCTAAATGCTTATCAAAATACGCTGATGTAAAGCTTACAATCGGAAATGAGCACAATAATTCTAATTTTAACCCAATGGATAATTCATCTTTATCTTCAGAAAAATTAAATATTCTTGGATATTCATATCTTTTCGAAACTGAAACAGGGTTAAAGCATACTGTTGAAATCATGAAAGATTTTTTGGATATAATCGGCAACTAACCTGCATTTAATTTTTCAATTAACGTTAATGAAACGAACAAACAATTTTAAATACCGAGAATGATAAAATATTATTGATTTAAATC
>CAVDXG010000035.1:0-10159 GCA_963612925.1 Coriobacteriaceae bacterium
GCAAAAGAACTAAAGACTAGATTATTTAGCTATCTAATTACCCGTGAATAGTAACGATTTAAATCGAATCAAATCGTGAAAATATTTTAATTTACTTAAATTGATTTTAAAATAAAGCAATGTTTAAAAAAGGCGATATCACATCTATTAGTAAAAGTAATGACATCAGATATGTTGCTCCTTTAAGTTATCGTCACCTCCGCATCTTTGGCTGGGCGATGATGCTTTTGATGCAAATATCGATAGTTTTGGCCTTGTTTTCTTCCATTAATGCAAAAAATGAAGCAACGATTGAATTTTCACAAAATCTGCTCATCGCTAGCGACATCACTGGCTACATCGGACAACTTGCCGTCCCCTTTTTCCTGTTAGCTAATTTTGCTTTAATCATCTCTAGTCAAGAAAATATCAAGAAACTTGTCATCTTTCATGCCTCAATGGCTGTCTTAATTTATGTATGTTTTATTTTACTTTATGACCGTTATTTTATGGCTTTAGCCACAAAATTATTATCGCCTTTATTCGGCATCGAAGGCGTAAAGATATTCATGGATGTCTTTATAAGAATTTATTTCACTAGATATTTAACGCTTAATGTCTTCGTGGATTTATTGATGTGTTCTTTGCTCTATTTCTTTTTAATTTATAAGCCGAAAAAGATTAAGAAAAATAAAATCATCTATTTCCGTTTATTAGTCATTTTCCCCATTCTTTTTGAAGTTGGATCAGCCGTTATCAAAGGACTATCGCTTGGAGCTAATTTATTCTTACTACCAATAGAATTAATTCCTTTATTGACAAATAAACCAATTGTCACATTCCTTGCCTTTTTAGCGATTGTAATTTATTTAAAATATCAAGAAAAAATTTATCGTAAATTAGGCGGACAATATGAAGAATATCAAGAATTTTTAACTACGAACGCTCATAATTTACAGTTTGATATCGTTTTAGGCATCATCTTTGCTGTTGCTGGAATCTTAGATTTAATTGTAACTATCATTCTTCTATTCACTTTCTCAGAAGTAAACGACATCGATATCACTAATCTGCACACCTTTAAGCAAGTACTTAATTTCGTTCAACCTTGGGGATTTGGTAAAGGCATTTCCTTATTATTTTTCTCCCCTATCACTTTGTTGCTCAACTATCGAAAGAAATACTCTGATAAGACTAGAAATATCGATATGCTCATTCCTTTAATTGGTATGGCTTTATTTGTGCTAGTTTTCCTTGAAGGTTTTTATCAGCTAATGAATATATAGCCTCTATTAAAGCTAAGACAATATTAAATAAATATATAAAGATATACGCCTATGTGCGCGTAACAAAATATCTCGTTTTGTTTCTTTTAATTGTTTCATTAACTCAATTTATAGATACAAAATCATCTTATATGTAAATAAAATTACATGTTTTTAATAGAAGTGTAACATTTTTGTGAAAAATATTATTTCGATTAAATCGTACTTTTTGTTATAGATTATTACATTTTCAATATTTTTGTAACATTTATTCTTGCACAATGTTACACAAAGGCTTAATATGTAATCAGGAAGAAAAGAAAAGATACAACACTTCCTAAAGGAGAAACAAAATTATGAAAAGCAAAAAACTCATGTTAGCCTTACTTGCATCTTCATCCCTCGCATCCTTTGCTGGCTGCGCTAATCAAGCTAATCTTAAAGTTGAAGCCCAAGAAATAAATGTTAATGATGAATATTCTTTCAACTCATCATATTTAGATGTAAAAAAGCTAAGCGAAACCAATCCTGTATTTGATTATCTAACTGACGCCATTAAGACTTGGGGTAAATCGATGATCTCGAAGGGTATGACAAGTTTAATTGAATTAGGTGTTAATGGTCTATTATCTGAATTAGGCTATGATACTAGAAGCATTGAACAAAAGAAATTAGATCAGATCATCGATCAACTTACCGAACTACAAAACACTGTCAAACAAGGTTTAGAAAACATCATCCGTCAACAAGTAAAAATTCGTAATCAAACGATTATGGATGGATTATTAAGCAAAGTTGATGAAGTAAGCGGTCCTATCACATCAGCGGTTAGAACCTTAAACCTCATCTCACAACGCGAATTAAGCGGAATGTATCCATTAAAAGTTTTACAAGAAGAAAGAAGAACCTTTGCTAAAGGTGTCTCGGAGCTAAAATTCTCAAGTTTAACACCGAACGCCATTTGGTATTCTACTAAAATGCTAGCCACCACCATCATGAAGCCTAGCCAAACAACATCTATCTCATTATGGGATTTATATGAAGACACTTATGGAGCGGCTGAAACATGGGATTATCTCTCTATCGGTCCAAGAAGACAATTCATCAGCTATCTCGCTTTCTTAGTTAACTCGATGGCGGAGCTCAGCAAAGTCGCTGCCGACTATGAAATCTCACTTCTTCCAGAAGGAGACGTTAACATCGAAACCATCAAAGATGGCGTCGAGCAAATGGTTAACACTGTTAACTTACTTAACGAACAATTCCAAACTAAATTATTAGATTTAGATGCAATTGAAAAGAAGCACGATACTGATCACATCATCACTCACCGTGATCGAGTCGTCACTGATATGGGCGAAATCGTTGTCAGCGAAGGAATAAGCGTTTCTACTCGCTTAATGCCATTGACCACCAATGAAAATGAATATAACTACATCACTTTCGATCACGATCAAGGAGCTAGGTATAAAGATATGGGCGGAGGGCAATATGTTTACGAAAGCTATGTCTACTCGCTAAATTCCACCACTTATCTTCCTCTATATGAGACAATCTTCGAAGAATATCGCAGTTATAGTGCAATGCTAGGCTATACTAACTTCACCGATTTCACCATCAAAGATTATCTCGCTATCATCGGATTTAATTGCTTAGAAGAAGAATATTATCAAAGAGCGGAAGGCTTCTATGATTGCATCGGTAAGATAAGCGGCTCAAGATCCGGCGGATGGCTCAACGATTATAGCCATATGGTAGTAGCTTATGAAGATTTCAAAACAATGAGCACCAACTTTGATATCTATTCAACTGTTGATACCTACAAAGCTTGGATTTGGTCAGATGCAAGCTACACATCTTCAAGAGACTTAGATCATTATTATCTTGCCTTCCTTGAGCCAGATCAAAAGACCTTATTAGGAGATGTAACTACTACTGTCATAACTGGTTATGGAGGAAGTAGAGAAAATAGCCAAATCTGGAAGCATCACTATCGAGGCGAATACAAATGGGGTTACGATAGAGGCGATAAAGTTATCATCAATTCATAACTCTAATAAAAACTCTAAAGGCACCATAGGTGCCTTTTTTTATATGCCATATTCCTTTAAGGACTCTAAATATAAAGTGTAAAAGAGATGGAAATCTGAGCAAAGATAGGTTTTATCGTATTTAATCGTTCTTATTCTTCGAAGCGTTTTTTCTTTCGCTCTTTCGCGCGTTCGATGCTTAATCGATGAATCGATTCCACCGCTTTTAAGGCGCCATTTTCAATGAGCTTTTTAAGTGAAACAGGCGTATAGTCGATGTGCTCGGCACATAAATTTAGATGAAGCTCATCGTTATGCGTTGAAGAATGGTCGTGACCATGAATATTAAAAATAAATGGTAAGTCGACTCGCTCATGAGAGAGAAGAATCTTCTCATTTAAGGTGACTACTCCTTCATAGACTTCATCAAAAAGATATTTCTTATCGCTATCATTTTTTAAATAATTGCTTTTACCTTTTTCATGGTTTCCCATCACCAAGATTTTGTAACCGCGAATCTTTTTGACATAGTCAAGGTTTCCTAAATCTCCTAAGATGATGATTGCATCTTTCTTGCCGACTTTGGAATTGATGCGCTTAAGTTGCTCTTCATCACCAATATAGTCTTTTCGATATTCAAATGTGTCGACATCGCTAAAATGCGGATCAGCATAAAGATAGATGTTGTTAAATCTCTTTAAATATTCAAAGCAAGGATAGAATTCAATTTTCATATTTCTTTATAAAATAATTTTAGCACTCTCTTTTCTGTCTTTTAAGCAATAATTAAATCAATGATTTAATTAGTTTACAATTAGAAATGTATTTTATCGTTAATTTCTTTTATTGCTTTAAAGTCGAGCTTTCTAACACATCTATCATAACTTAATAGTCCATTGAGTTCATCTTCAACATCGCTGAGTTGAGTATAAATAAAGGCGGATAAGCCCTTTGGAATATTATCTATGACATCTCTTTCAACTAATTTTGAATAATAAGCTAATAATTCATCGCTATTTTTCATCTTGGCATAGCCAAATTCTTTCTTTGAGAAAAAGTGGTTTGCAATCTTTAAAGAATAGCCACCGCATTCGCTTAAAATGATGGCTCTTTCCTTTTCAAGTTTTGGCATCTTCACCCTTTTAAAATAGACATGAAGCGACTTCACATCGCCAGAATTTTGATCATACCAACCCGAAGCGTGGTCATAAAGTCGAGTATCATCGATTGCTAGGCAATTTTGATAGATTCTTCTGCTATCAAATTGTCCCCATCCTTCGTTAAAGATTGTCCATAGTCCAATAGAAGGCGTGTTATATAAATATTTAATCGTCTCATAGAATTCATTTTCCGCTTCTAATCGATTTTCTTTATCTCTTCTTTTAAAGAACAATCGCTTATTATCTTTTAAATGAGGAAATAGATGAGAAAAGATGAAGTGTTTAACAATTGAGCTATCGCCCCCGCCATTGACGAAATCTTGCCAGACGATAAGACCTAATCTATCGCAATGATAATACCATCGAAGCGATTCAATCTTTAAATGCTTTCTAGAAGTATTAAATCCCATCTCTTTGATAGATTTTATATCAGAAATATAATCATCATCAGAACTAGGAGTTAACAACGACTTAGACCAATATCCTTGATCGAGAACGCCTTTAATAAAATAAGGCTTGTTATTTAACGCTAAACGCGTAATGCCATCTTTATCTACGATAAGCGAAAATTTCCGCATCGCAAAATAAGAGGAAACTACATCATCATCGCTAGAAATCTCTAAAGAATATAGATGAGGATTTTCAGGTGACCATAACGATAAATTAACTATCTTTAAAGAAACTTCTTTATTCGATGGAATCTCATATATTTTATCTTCTAATTTTACTTTAAGATAATCTGCATTAGATGAAACTATTAATCTTACTATAGAGTTATCAATATCGGGTCTAATATGAATATTTTGAATGTAATTTTTATTAACTCCTTCTAACCAAACTGGCATGTAGATGCCGCTTTGAGGAGTATAGAAGATACCACCTCTATTTAGCCTTTGCTTTCCTTTCGCATTCAAAGATTTATTAGAATCATCTTTGACCCTTAATTCAATTTGAATTTTATTATCATAGTCTTTTAAAAACGGCTTAACATCGATAGAAAATGGAAGATAACCGTTATTGTGTTTTAACGCTAATTTGTTGGACAAATAAAGCTCACAATATTGATCGACTTTATCAAAGTGAAGGATAATTTTATCCTTGTTAAGAAATTGAGATAAATCTACTTCTTTTTGATAGATCAAAGTCTCTTTTGGGAGAAGTATAGTGTTAACTTGACTGAGTTCGCTTTCTAGCGAAAACGGGACTAATATTTTGCCTTCTTTTCTTGCTTTCCCTTTTTTATTAAGAATCTTATAATTCCATAAACCGTTTAATGAGAGATAAGATTCTCGAACTAATTGAGGACGAGGATATTCAGCTAATGGAATATGTTTAGAATTAGCACTCATATTCTATTTTTACCATCTTAATTTAATTCTTCGCTATTTTGATTTTCTTTCTTAATTAGAAAGATAAGCGGAATAATCGCTAAAACAAGAACAATCGCCGCGCCTAAGAAGATGTTGCTATTAGGCACTACTCCTGTAACTTCTTCGCCATAATCGTTTATAAAAGTAGCGGTTTGCTCATTGATGCTATAGCATAGCTTTCCAATATATGGACCGCTTACCATCGGAATAAGCACTGCGAAAACCATTCGCACTCCTTGGAATAGTCCAACTTCATTTTCCGGAGTGTAATCTCTTACTTTCGCACCTAAAACCGCGGTTGAAACCATATAACCAGACATTAAGATGATTCCTCCAACGATAATTAAGGCTTTGGTCGAGAAAATAAACATGAGCACTGAACCAATAATGGTGAATATTAAAGCTGGAATAATGATTTTATTTTTCCCGATTTTATCCATGAATAAGCCAAAGACGACGGTAATTAAACAAGCAACAAGCAAAACGCTTCCTAAAACAATGGTGAAATCATTTCCTTGAAGCTTAGGTGTTCCATATTGGATATAAATCATAAAATATGGAAAGAACACTTGAATCGCTATATTGAACAACATAAACGATGACAAGATGATGTAGAGCATCTTATTGTTTTTAATAGTTTTAGGACGAAAGCCATAGAAGATGTTTTTAAAATATGGTTCGCTTTTATTCGCTTTAACTTTATCTTTTGGCAATATAAAGGTAAGCACAACTCCAGAGACAAAGACCAGTCCTCCAAAGATATAAAAGAAGACATCCCATTTGTTATCGCTTATTAAAAGAGGTTCCATCACTCCAACAATAAAAAGCATGGAAACAAGCGGAAGTATTGAAAGAACTGATTCTACTTTACCTCGATTAGTTGTATCAGTATTATCCGTTACAAAAGCATTAAACGAGGCATCGTTGGCGGTGCTTCCAAAGAAAGTCATCACGCAATCCATAATGACTATCAATAAGGCGGCGTGGCTGATGAAACTATACTTTAAAATGCCGAATATAACGATACTTATTCCCCAAATGATGTAGCCAAAAGAGATAAATAATTTTCGTTTGCCTAATCTATCTGATAAGGCTCCCATCAAAAGAGTGGTAACTGTTGCCACTCCAGCGGAAAGAGCCACCATCAAAGATACATAATCTAGTTTGCTTGGCTGTAAATAATATAAATATCTATTAAGATACATATTTTCAATCGTCCAAGCGAATTGACCAATTAAACCGGCTAAAATAAAGCTTATCCAGTTTCGAACTCCAACTTTAGTTTTCATAAATGACCTCGATAACTAATATTTTATCGAAATAAAAGCGTTTATGATGAATTTCTTGTTCTTCTAATCTATCTAATAAGAAAAACTAGACCATCAAATTCATAATATAGTAAAGGCTTTTAAAGGATAACTTCTCATTAATCTCGCGAATGGATTACAATAAAGAAGAGCTAATGAAGAAAAACAAGCATTTATTTATCGCTTCCGCACTTAGCATATCGCTATGTGTTGTTTCCTTTTTTTCAATCTTATCTATATCTTCCACTTCTAAAACCTCCCGCGGAGAGGTATGGATGAAAGATATTGCTGATTCAACATCTTTAACAACTCTATCAATTCCAGGTTCACATGATTCGGGTTCTTTACATTCAATCGCTGATCTTGCTGGAAAATGTCAGGATTTATCGATATCGGAACAATTATCCGCCGGTGTCCGCTTCTACGATATTCGCTTAAAACAAAGCAATAACTCTTTAAAAGTAGTTCATGGCTTTGTCGATCAAAAGCTCGCTTTTGCTTCAGTGTTAAAAGATTTCTCCCTCTTTTTAAATAAGCATCCTAGCGAAGGGCTTATCGTTTCAATAAAAAAAGAAAGTGAACCAACAAATAGCAATATCAGCTTTGAAGAAAATTTAAAAAAGGAAATTGAACAATATTCCTCCATTTGGGATACAAGTCGCATGTTCCCATCCACTTTAAAAGATTTAAGAGGAAAAATATATCTTATATCCCGTTATGAAAATAATTCAATTGGCTTAGATGCTTATCAAGGTTGGCTTGACCCAGATGCATCTGAGACATCCAATAGCTTTGATATTGTCTCTAGCAATCTTCATGTCCAAGACTATTACAAAATATATCAAATCGAAGACAAGCAAAAAGAAATCTTAAATTGTCTCGATTATAGCAGTAATAATATCGATAAATTGACACTTAATTTTTCTTCATGTTATTTCTTAAATAGCTTCCCTCCGACATATGCCGGCTCGACCGCTAAAATTATCAACAGTTGGTTTACTGAAACAATAAAAGAAAAGACTAACTTAGGCATCATCGTAAGTGATTTCATCACTAGCGATTTTGCTGAAGCAATCTATAAAAGGAACATATAATGAAAAAGTTAGGAAAGATAATTTGTTATGTTGTTGCCACTTTGATAGTCATCTTTTCATTGATATTTATCTTTCTTGAGATGCGCAATTTAATAAGCGGAGACTTCCTCTTATATGAAAATTATGTCAATGGCTTTATCCGATATTTCTTTAGATTAATTATTGCCTTATTTGCTTTAGCTATTGGCATATTTAGCTATTTTGCGCTTTCTAAAAAGGAAAATAGAACATTCCACATCTATTTCTATTTCGGAGTTGTAACATTATTAATTACTTCAATTGTAATTGCCTGCTATGCAACAACATATATAGATATTTTGTTACTGGTTTTGTCTAGTCTATTTGGACTAGGATCTTTACTCTATTTTATCGGCGCTTATCTAATTAAACACAATCAATAATTCTCTTGAAGTAGTTCCCAATAACCGCTTTTTTTAGAGCCAACTCTTTTAATGTAGCCAAAGTCTTTTAAATATTTAATGTTTTTATCAATCGCAGTTTCACTGATGCAGATGCTATCAGATAACTCAGAAGCAGTTATATATGGGTTGTTTTTAATCGCTTCTAATATCGCTTCTCGATTAAATGTTAAATGCTTTTTGTCCTTAGCTTTATCCCCAACTTTATTCCCAACCACATTTATCCATCTAAAAGGTATCTTCACCACTATGGAATTCTTTCTAAATTCAATGGATCGTTTGCCATATGTTTCAATTATTTTCGGGACTCCTCTACCGGATTTTTCGCTTATGTGAAGGTGTAAAAATATATCTGATAATTTCTCATTTACCGGGACTGATTCACCCAAATAAAAGCCTTCTAAAGTTTGTTTAGGAGGTAAACCTCCCCTAGATAATATTTCGATTCTATTTGAAAAAACTGTTATCATCGGTTCATTGCCATCTACCCATTTGTTGTGAAGAATTGCGTTTATAATCGCTTCGTTATAGGCTTTGCTTTCAAATAAAGAAACATCTTTTCTTTCCACTACCCGATTTCTTTCATCAGCTTGAATGATGTTTAGCACATCGCCATACCGCAATAACTCATCTAAGGTGTAAAGTAGGCAGTTATAACCAAATTCACGAACTGAAAATAAATTAGAAGCTTTGCTTTCACCATCAAATATCGAAACACGCAAAGGTAAATGTGAATTATCCGACAAAAGTTGGGCTTGAATGTTGTATTTGCCATCATCAGTTAATAAACCTAAATTCTTTTTAAAGGTTTCTTCTTTTAAAATGATTCCTTTAGAGCCATAATAGCCAAACAATTTTGAAAATGTTAAATCCTGATATTTCGCAGGCGTATTTTCAATCGTGGGTAACCCTTCTCTTAAAACGACAAAAAGATAAACTTCGCGTTCGGGAAACTTTGATAATTTTTCCTTGCTCGATCCAACTCTAATATATCTAACTCCATTCCAATCGACCGGAATTGTTCTTGCTGCGCTGATAGATAAAATAATGACTCTTTTACCTTTATAGATAACTTCTTTAAAGTCGATAAAAACATTATTTGATAATTGTCTTTCTAAATAATGCTTTAAAGGTTCACCATGTTTTGCATTCTTGTCAGGATTAAATGATGTTCCGATAACTTCGTGATTTTTATCATCTATGCCCCAGATAAGATAAGCATATTTTCTTCCGCAATAGGTAGCAGAATTTGATAATGCGGAGATATATTCACCTATTTCATCATCATTTTCGTAATTAAGTTTAAATTCAAACCATTCTTTTTCAAACTCATAAGAACATAATTCATCAAGTAATTCTTCAGTTTCCATAGCAAACCTCCTTTTTTTAATCCCAACTAAATTTTATCATACGGTTAGGAATAATCAAATAGGTTAGGAATAAAATTTATTTTTGCTTGCTAAATTTCTCAAGAGATAACTTTTGGTTCTCCACATTTTCGTGGGGTAATCGATTTTTGAAAAGTTATTGTTTTT
>CAVDXG010000036.1:0-10133 GCA_963612925.1 Coriobacteriaceae bacterium
TTTGATTTGATAGACTACTTGACCAGGATTGTCATCACCAAGTGAAGCGATGTAACCATCGACAGAATCAGCTGGCAATGTAACATCATAAGTAGTCAAATCTTCTTTTCTAGATTTGGTGACATCAGTAATTGATTCAGCCATATCATAGGCCCATTGATATATTCCATTTGTAGTATCCTTAGCAGTTAAAGAAACAAAGCCTTCTCTAATATAATTACCGTAAAAATCATTAATATGAGGATTCCAGTTTGTTGCGAGTGCGCTAGTATAACTACGGTAAGTGTATTCGCTACTCGTACTTGTTGTATCTACTTCTACCCAATTGCCATTTTCTTTAATATATTTTTTCTTGCTTACGCAATCACCATAAGTATCACCATCATTACCTAATGATGAATTAGGCACACCTACACCAACAAAAGTTTCAGTGTAGTAGGACGTATTTTGCCAAATCCAAATACCGCATTGTTTTATAAAAACACAGCCGTAACTCCAAGAAAGATAATAATCGCCATCATTACCTAAACTATTTGATGGCACTCCTTCGCCTAATCTTATGTTTGAAGGATTTTCAGCATCTTCACCTTTTTCACCTTGTGGTCCTTTAATATTTCCACTTTGAGCCCAAGCACCATCGGCTTTGCTATATAAATCACCAGTATCAGTATCTAAATAACTATCACCATCTTTTCCTAGTGAATTATCAGGTGCACCTTTACCAGTAAGAATAGATGCTCCATCTTTTCCAGGCTCACCTTGATCACCTTTTTCTCCTTGATCACCTTTGTCGCCTTTTTCACCTTGTTCACCTTTTAAGGATGCTAACCATTCCTCAAAAGAGAGAGTTCCTCCATTATCAAGATAGGTTTGATAGAGAGCTTGAACTTGGTCAGTTGTTACTGATGCTTGATCGCTTCCGCAGCTGGCTAGCCCGCTGATGGTGCCAAGCGAAAACAATAAAGCACAAATAAATTTGGAAAACTTCTTCATAATTTGCCCCTTTATAATTTAACGGTTTCTAATTCCACCATTTTGATAACTTTATTTTCGTATATATATATATATGCAAGGGCGATTTTAAAAAACGCGATTGAATCGGCTAAATTGCTTTTAGACAAACCTCATTTGAGTTATAAATAATTAAAGTTTTATTTTAATTTTTGGCTTTAAAAATAATAAAAAATTAAAGTTAAGCTTATATTTTTAAAAATGCATGTATATTCTTATAATCCTCTTCGCCTTAAAAAGGCAATTATTCGATAAAATCTAAGTAAATCGCAATTAAAAGAGCAAAATTAAGCGATAAATGATGACTTTTTAGGGCCTATATCTATCAAAGCGAGAGCTTATCGAGCCTTAAAGCTATCTAGGAAAAATTAAAAGAAAACTTTAATTTTCATTTCTCCGGAAGTTAAAAAATATCCTTTATTCAAGGATATTCACTTTTAATGATGAAGAATCTTCTAATAGAATATTAACAAGTAGCGTATATGATTAGAAAAACAATTCCAGTGATAAAGAAAACTCCTCCTACAATAAAAAGGAAAAGATATCCATGGATTTGTTTTCTCTTCTCTAGATATTGGCCATATGTCTCTTCTTTCTTAGTAAGAAAAGGAAGAAGCATCACGAATAAATGCTTTAAAGCATATCCGATGCCATAGAAGGCTCCCATATTAGAAAGCATCACAATAAATCCCGCCCCGATAAAAAGAATTCCAGGCACCACAAAGCCATCGCTAAGATAGTGCATGATATTTTTAAATTCGGTTTCAGAATAGATATTGTGAATGGAAATTACAATAAAAAATATTCCAATAGCCACTAAAGAGGAGATGGAATATTTTAAAATTGTTGGAAGATATTTCTTCATTTGCCAGCAAGAATCTTCTTGTATTCTTGTTCCTCTTTGTCGTTGCAGTAGACAAAATGGTTAGGTGAAACTTCTCGCATAGAAGGCAAATCAACTGAATAGTCGTGATCGACAATCGGATTGTAGTTAATGCGAACTCTTTTCTTTTCATATTCTGGATCAGGAAGAGGAATCGCACTTAAAAGTGATTTAGTGTATGGATGAAGTGGATGAGCAAATAGTTCATCACTGCTTGCAAGCTCAACCATCTTTCCATAATACATAACGCCGATTCTATCGCTGAAATATTTGACGACGCTTAAATCGTGAGCGATGAATAGAATCGTAAGACCTAATTTATTTCTTAAATCATTTAAAAGGTTGATAACCTGCGCTTGGATGGAGACATCGAGGGCGCTGACAGGCTCATCAGCAATAATCATATCTGGTTCCATGATGATGCTTCTAGCAATGCCAATGCGTTGACGTTGACCACCGCTAAATTCGTGAGGATAACGCGTCGCATGTTCTTTAAGTAAGCCAACCATATCTAGCACTTCGTAGACTTTTTCTTGGATGTATTTTTTGCCTTTAACACCTTTAACAATTAAACCTTCAGAAATGATTTCTTCAACGGTCATTCTAGGGTTAAGAGAACCGATTGGATCTTGGAAAATCATTTGAATTGAGGTGACAATCTTAGATTTTTTAGCTAAGCGAAGTTCATCGCGATATTCTTTCTTAAGTTCTTTTAAAGCTACTAGATTTTCTTCGCTAGGGTTTAATTTAACTTTATTTTGAGCCTTTTCAAGAAGTGGAGTGTATTTCTCTATAACTTCTTTGCTTTTAAGTTTAGCAAAGTCTTTATCGCAACACTTCTGGTCGTGACGAGCTTTGACAATTTCATCTTTTTGCTCACTGATTAGTGCTAAATTGCTTTGAATATTTTTATTAATTTCAGCAATTTTAGCTTCATCTTTTTCATTTCTAAGCGAAGCATTCAATTTACGGTTTTCCGCTCGAAGGGCACGGATTTTGTTTTGATATGAGCGAATTCCTGCGCCGATGCGAACGCCTTTAAAGATGATATCGCCGCTGGTGATGTTATAAATTTTAATGATAGAGCGACCAGTCGTGGTCTTTCCACAACCTGATTCGCCAACAAGACCGAAGACTTCTCCTTTGTAGACATCAAAACTGACATCGTCAACAGCTTTAAAGTCTTTGCGCTTCAAAGTAAAGTATTGGCAGAGATGTCTAACCGAAAGTAAAACTTCTTTTTCGTTTTCTTTAGCCATGTCTATTTGTCTCCTTTCTTGTTCTTTTTCATCCTAGCAATGCGGTCGCGAATAGCTTTAGGAAGCTCAACTTTAGGTGCACGAGGATCAAGAAGCCAGGTGGCGGCATAATGAGTATCGCTAATCTTAAACATTGGAGGTTGTTCTTCAAAATCAATCTTCAAAGCATATTTATTTCTAGCCGCAAAGGCATCGCCTTTTGGAGGATAAATCATATTAGGTGGAGTACCTGGAATAGCTTCCAATTTCTCCTTAGTATCTAAATCAGGCATTGAAGATAATAATGCCCAAGTGTATGGATGAGCAGGTGAATAGAAGATATCATTGCTCGTGCCATATTCTACAATCTTGCCAGCATACATAACTGCGATATCATCGGCCATATTGGCGACAACACCTAAGTCATGGGTGATGAAGATAATGGAAAGATTTCTCTTAGCTTTAAGATCATTGATGAGTTCAAGAATTTGTGATTGAATAGTCACATCCAAAGCAGTTGTTGGCTCATCACAGATAAGAATTTCTGGCTCGGCGCTTAACGCGATCGCGATGACGATTCTTTGACGCATACCACCGCTGAATTCAAATGGATATTGACGGAATCTAGCACGCGCTTCTGGAATGGAAACTTCTTCCATGAGCTTAATAGCTTTTTCTTTCGCAGCGTTCTTAGTTAATTTAAAGACAATATCTTTCGCTTTATCTTTTAGATATTCAACTAAGAGATAGGAAACCTTTTCCCATTTTTGATAGTTATGGCCATCGAATTTGCGAATGGATGATTCATATTTAACTACTAAAGCATCAATTGAGGAAATCATGTCATTTTTAATGTCTTCAAGAGAAACAATCTTTTGAGGAATGACTTTATAGTCAACTTGTTTTCCTTTAGCGATCTTGGCGTTATAACGAGTGATTTGCTTGTTGTAACGAATCTCATCTTTTTTATTCGATTTAATCGATGCAAAGTACTTATTGCAGTTAGCAATTAAAGAAGAGCAAAGAACAAAAGCCACGCTGTCCTTCTGGGTCTTGAGTGGATCGATAGAGGCATCCACTAATGGGCGAAGTTCTTTAACTTTTTCTTTAAAGACTTTCTTATCTAATTCTTCTTCTAAAAGATATTTACGAAGTTCTTTAACATTTTCAACGACTTGTTTTTTGTATTCTAAAGTTTTATAGACGCTATATTCTAAGGCGGCTCTAGAATAGCTTGAGAATGTTGGCAAATATTTTTCATCAAAGAACGCTAAAGTCTTTTCATTGATTTCTTTAAAGGAAGATAAATTTAACAATTTATCCTCAGTAGCGTAGACATAATAGCCAAGTCTAAAGAAATCTAAATCTTCACGGCTTTGAATGGAGGTGATAATGCTATCAATCTTATTGAGTGAGTCAACAAATTTCGCTTTCAAAACTTCTTTATCAGCTTCTTTATCTTTTAAGGAAGCTTTATAGTCATCAAGTAGAATATTGAATGTCGATTCAATTTCAACAAGCTTATCAGTAATGCCTAAAGTGAAATAATCATCTTCAATCTTATGAATTCGCTTCAAAGAGGCTTTTACAAGGGCCACGACATCAACCTTGTGGTTGTGTTCAACCTTCATAAGCGTGTCTTTTAAATGCGATGAAACATTATCTAAATGATCCACATCGATATTGAAGGAATTTTCAAGGCGGTTAGAGACGAGAACAAATTCATGGAATGTCTTGATGATTTCATCAATTTTTTCTTCGTCTAAATTATTTTCTGCTGCACATTCATGCATCGCTTTTTTAAGTTCAAAAAGCATCTTGTCAAAATCATGACGCGCTTCCTTACGGGTTGCTTTATTTTTAAGAAGCATAGCTTCAGTGATTTGTTTTCCAATTCGAACAATTGGGTTAAGCGATGAAAGCGGATCTTGGAAGATCATCGCGATTTTATCGCCGCGAATATGATACATATCCCTTTCAGAGCACTTCAATAAATCGTGCCCGTCGTAAATAATTTCTCCGCTTTCGATAATCGCGTTGCCGGCGGAAATTCCTAAAATTGCTCTAGAAGTGACTGATTTTCCTGAGCCTGATTCGCCAACGATAGCTAAAGTCTTTCCTTTTTCTAAGGAGAAGGAAATATCGCGAACTGCTTTAACAGTTCCGTTATTCGTACGGAAGCTTATTTTTAAGCGTTTAACATCTAAGATAGCCATAATTATTCATCGCTCCCACGTAATTGAGGATTAAAGGCATCGCGCAAGCCGTTGCCAAAGAGGTTAAAGCAGATCATCAAAAGTGATAAGACTACTGCTGGGAATACTAATGTTGAAGGATAATCAATCCAAATGGAAGAGGCATCGCTAAGCAAAGTACCCAAAGATGTCGCATCCGCTCCACCGAGCTGAATGATGCCTAAATAAGAAAGCATACTTTCAGAATAGACAACGCCAGGAATGACTAAGGCACTTGAAGTGATGATGGTGCCTAAGGTATTCGGGAAGATGTGCTTCCACATGATACGACTATTAGAGGCGCCTAATGTGCGGGCCGCCAAGACATATTCTTGGTTTTTATAACGATAGAACTGAGTTCTAACGCCACTGGCAGTGCCAATCCAACCAGTCGAAATATAAGCAAATAATAAGCAGACAAATGATCCAACTATTTTAGCTAGATGCAGCTGGAACAGCGTTACAACAACGACGAACGGAACTTGCGAGAGGATATCGCTTATACGCTCCATAACTAAATCAGTTGTGCCGCCATAATAGCCTTCAATCGCACCATAAATAGCACCTAAGATGAAGTTGATGACGCTAACTAAAACAGCGATGACAAGGGATAGACGAATACCGCTAGATAAGCGATAAATCATCGAATAACCTTGAGAATCTGTTCCAAATAAATAATTTGGTTCTCTTCCATAGAGATATCGATAGTAGTTATAAAACAAGACTCGAACCTTCAATTGGTGAGATGAAGCATCACCTCCGCCAGCTGCCGTGCTATAGACAAAATTATTATCAGCATCTAGCAAATAGTTATGTTCTAATACGAGGCTCGTGCTATATCCAACTACGCTTCCACTGGCGTTGATTGGGTCAGCTTTGCCAACTGTCTTATACCAATAATTGGCCTCATCTGCGCTATTTTTAAATGTTGAAGGATAATATTCGCTATCAGTATCGATGAGAGGATAAAGGATCTTAAAGCCATGCTCTTTTTCATAATCTTTTATGATTTGGAAATCTTTTTGCTCAATTTGAATATTTTTAAAGCCAACTGCTAAATATTGATCAATATTTGCATCGTAAACATTCTTGTTTTTATTTTGAGCTTTTCTTGTGGAATAGCCAATAACAGCTGAATAATAGGATTCATTTCCTTTTTCTATCGAAACAACGGGTGTATCTTCGCTAAATTCCGCTGCAACGCCTAAGGAAGCGTAATAAACCATATTTCTATCATCATAGGATGCTGATTTTCCACCATTAACACCAATGTTATATAAAACGGTATTTCTTGGCCCTAATTTGGCATATTGAGGCACAAAGAGTGTGCGAATATTTCCTGGAGTCGCAAGTGGAACGATGATGGCAAATAAAATGATGATGCCAATCAAAATAGAAGCGACAACGCTCGCTCTATTTTTAGTGAAGCGAATAAAGGCATCTTTAAAATAGCCTCTAGGCTTGGTATCTAATTTTTGATCGTGAATGACATCGCCTTGTTGGGCAAATGTAAAGCGATCATCTTTAACTAATGCAGTTGTTTCTTTCGTAGCCATTATTTTTGCCCCATTTTAATTCGTGGATCGATAAATCCATAGGAAATGTCCACCACAATGCCAGCAAGTAGACCAATAAATGTGTAGAATATTGAATCCAACATGAAGATATCGTAGTCAAGTTGATTGATTGAGTCGATATATAATCGACCAACGCCTGGAATCGAGAAGATTTGTTCAATAATCATCGATCCACCTAAAATGCCAATGAAAGATGAAATAATCATCGGTAAGATAGGCACCATCGCGTTTTTAAGCGCATGGCGAACCGTGGCTTGTCCACGGGTTAAGCCTTTAGTTCTAGCTAAAAGCATGTAATCGCTTGTAAGAGTTTCAGTAAGTTCAGCTCGAGTAAATCTACATAATCCAGCAATTTCACCAAAGGATAAGGCTAGGATAGGAAGAATTAAGGAGGAGAACATCTTCCAGGTAAAATAGCTTCCTCCAGCATCCGCTAATGAATACATGACAGGTGTTTGTACCCAACGAAGTTGATAGAAGAAGATATATTGCACCAAGAAGGCATAAACATAAGAAGGAACGCTGACAAAGAGAATAACAAGTGTTGAGATGACATGATCTTGCCATTTGTTTTTCTTAATAGCAGCATAGATTCCAAATAAAATGCCAAATGGAATTGAGAACAATAAGGAATATAAATTAACGATGACAGTAGGAAGAATTCTTTCGCCCATGACTTGAATAGCTGGGGTCATCTTGGCAATCTTCCAAGAAGTGCCAAAGTCAAACTTTGTGAAAATAAGTTTTAAATAAATGCCGTATTGAACAAGCAATGGTTCATTATAACCAAGGGCTTCCCAACGGGCTTTAATAGCCTCGGTCTCAGCGGCGTTAATACCGCTAGGGATTTCGCGAGGTAAAAGTCTAATCAGGAAAAAGCAAATTGAAACGATGATGAAAAAGGTAACTAACATCAAGGCTAATCTTTTTAAGATGTATTTAAACATTTGTTCTTTCCTTTCTAGACTTCTAGTCAATCAAACGCAACGGGTGATTAGCCACGTTGCGTTTGAATTTAATTATTTTAGCAAATTTCTATTCAGCTTGTGTATAGTCAATTTTACCGCCGTGATCTGAGACATATTTATCCCATTCTGCGTCGTCATAATTGAATTTTAATAATCTGAATCCGCCGAAGTCATACATGATGTTGTAAGTTTCGGTGAAGTAGCTAACTTGTCTTCCAAGCAAGAAGGCAGCTGTAGTTCCAGCAAGAGGAATACGGTAATATTTGCCAAGGAATTCTTCTTCCATAATAGCAGTGATTCTGAGTTTGATCTCGTTATCAACATTCGCGTATTTTCCTGCGCTAGTTAAAGCACCAGACCATGCTTGCCATGTCATTTCATCGCTGAAGGTTTCCCCATCATAGTCAAATTCGATTTTGAGTGTTTCACTGGTAGGATCCCAACAAGCAGCTTCGTTGATATCGTAAGTATCAGGATCACAGTAAACTTGGAAGTTTCTGAATGGATAGAAAGCAGCACCACCCCAAGCACCATAACCAACAGCGTATTCGCCTTTAGGAACATCGCTATAACGGTTTTTTAAGTTGCCAATAGCTTCAAGAGTAATGGTTCCGAAACCACTATCAGCAGCTGCAGCATTGATGTACTTGTTGAGTAAGGCAATCTGGCTTTGTAAATCAGAGGAGATATCACCAGCAGACATCGCAATTTTAATTGTGATTGCTTCGCCTTTTGTGTAAAGTCCATCGCTGACGAGCTTGTCGCAAGCAGATTTCATCAAGGTCTTAGCTTCAGTTAAGTTATAACCAGTAATTGACTTATAGGCATCTTTTAAGGTTGCGTAAGGTGTGCCTTCGCCCCATTTGACGCCATAGAGGTTACAAATAGCTTCCATAGCAGGTTCACTAGCTCTATAAGATGAATTTGGATTGTTCCAAATATCATAATAATAGAGATCATTCATAATTGCATATGCAGGAGTATAAGCCGCAGTTGCAGTAACGAATTCTGTTCTATCAATAGCAAGTGAGAACGCTTTACGGAATTCAGTGCTAGTTAAGACAACACTGTTCTTATTTCCTTTGGACTTATCCATTTCTTTTAAAGCGGATAAATTTGTATTGAAGAATAATGACATGGTGTAAGTTTCGCTAACTTGATACAAAGAATCAGATCTTGTGTAGCTAGAAAGTTCGGTAGCAGTTGGGCTGTATTCGCTCAATTTACCAGCTTCGAAACTTTGTTTCGCGGAGCTTGCTTCCATAACATCAATGACAACTTTAGTTGCATTGTATTGTTTTTGTTTTGCACCATCAACTTCAAAAGGAGTATAGGAAACGAGTTTTCCGTTGGAATCTTTTTCCCATCCCCACCAGTTTTCGTTTCTAACAAACACCATTTGTTTGCTAGTTTGTAGAGTGTCTAAACGGTATGGCCCATAAGAGAAAGTTGTATCAACTGTGGTTCCGTAAGTGGTTGTCCAAGGATTTGTATCTTTCTTTAATAAAGATTCATATTTATCAGTTTTAACTAACCAAGTAGATGTGAAGCTGACCATAGCTTGAGACCAATCAAGAGGTGTATCCATGACATAGTTAAATGTTAAATCATCAACTTTGTATAGACCGACTTTATCAAAGCTAAATTCTTCAAATTGTTTCTCAGCAAAGAGGAACCAAATCCAATAGGAACTATCAAGTTTGAAACCAGTTTGATTGTCAAGGAAACTCTTGAATAAAGTTACGTTAGCGCTTGTTGCAGGAACAAAGCCATCAGAGTCCATTTGAGCTTTTAAAGATGCATAAGTATCTTGAGGGAAATAGGATGGATAGGCTTCGGCGTAATCCGCTAAGGAATCACCGTCAAGAAGAGAAGAGCCTGCTCCAAGAGCGATTTTAACTCCGAAATTATTTGAAGCTTGAACATAGGTGTCACCGCTGAGAGTGAGATCACTTTCAGCTGTAACTAATTCTGCCACGACATTATCAACATAAGTCTTGCGACCGCTGTAATAACGTTCATAGCCTCCAGCAACTGCGCTTTCACCGCTGTAATATAAGTTCGCGCGATAGTTTTGTAGATTTGGCTCTAATAGATATTTGAAAGATTCAACGAATGAATCAGCGTTAATCGCTGTTCCATCTTCCCATTTTAAACCATCTCTAAGTTTGATTTGATAGACTACTTGACCAGGATTGTCATCACCAAGTGAAGCGATGTAA
>CAVDXG010000037.1:0-9296 GCA_963612925.1 Coriobacteriaceae bacterium
TTGATATAAGAGGGTGGGACTAATCAGCAGAACCATTGACCTGTCGATAAGCTAGCAATAGTGAATTCACGAATAACAGAGTGGCAATAAGCTGATCGAATCTTCGGAACTTCAATAATTTATCAAACAAGCTGTTACTTTAGTAAGTTGGTGCTTGACAACGGGTCACATCATAACAGAAAAAAGGCAAATAAAATCGCATTAAAAGGCACAGGTTTTTCTCCTGTGCCAGATGTCCCTACAATAATGTATAGATTTAACGGGAATTTTTTCGATTCCCTTTTATTCCCCCTTTATTTGTAGAGAGCCGAAATTGGCTCAAGCCAATTTTTTCATATAAAAAGGCCCTCGATTTCTCGAAGGCCAATTTTTTGAAATATTTTTATTTCTTGGCTTTTGATCTAATTGCAGCTTGAGCGGCGCTTAAGCGAGCAACTGGAACACGGAATGGTGAACAAGAGACATAATCTAGTCCAGCATTGTGGTAGAAGTCGATGGAATTAGGTTCTCCACCAGTTTCACCGCAGACACCGATGTGAAGATTTGGTCTTGTCTTACGACCTTGTTCAACAGAATATCTGACCAATTTGCCAACACCTTTTGTATCAAGGGTCTTGAACGGATCTTCTTCAAGAATTTTATTCTTGTAATAGTCTGGTAAGAATTTAGTCGCATCATCACGGCTGAATCCAAAGGTCAATTGAGTTAAGTCGTTTGTACCAAAGGAGAAGAATTCGGCTTCTTTAGCAATTTCATCACTTAATAGAGCGGCTCTCGGAATTTCAATCATGGTTCCGACATGATATTTCATATTGACGCCGGCATCCTTGATGAGCTTATCAGCAGTTGTGGTGATAATGTTCTTAACGAATTGAAGTTCTTTGATTTCAAGTACGAGTGGTACCATGATTTCAGGCTCAATGTGGATGTTAAGTTTCTTGTTAACATTGATTGCGGCTTGAATAATCGCAGTAGTTTGCATCTCACAGATTTCTGGATAAGAAACAGCAAGACGGCAACCACGGTGTCCCATCATTGGGTTGAATTCGTGGAGTTCTTCGATACGTTTGTGAATATAGGCAACTGTATGACCAGTAGCTTTAGCTAATTCTTCAATCTTATCTTCTTCTTGTGGTAAGAATTCGTGTAGAGGTGGATCTAATAGACGAATGTTGACATTGAGTTCGCCCATTTCTTCGAACAATCCTTCAAAGTCTTTTCGTTGAAGTGGTTCGATTTCTTTTAAAGCCGCGACGCGTTCTTCGACAGTTTCAGCAAGAATCATCTTTCTGAAGTGGAAGATTTTGTCTTTATCAAAGAACATGTGTTCAGTACGGCATAATCCGATGCCTTCTGCTCCGAAGAGTTTAGCTTGGTGAGCATCTCTAGGAGTATCGGCGTTGGCACGAACATGTAATTTTCTTGCCTTGTCAACCCAACCCATTAAGCGACCGAAATTACCGCTTGAGAGGTCTGGTGCGACTTTCTTAATATCGCCAGCATAGACGTTTCCGGTGGAGCCATCAAGAGAGATGACATCATCTGGACCATAAGTCTTACCATCGATAGTTAATGTTTTCTTTTCTTCGTTAATGATTGCGCTTGCGCATCCGGTGACACAGCATTTACCCATACCACGTGCAACGACAGCAGCGTGTGAGGTCATACCACCACGCATGGTGAGAATACCTTCGGACGCGATCATACCGATTAAGTCTTCAGGTGAAGTTTCAGCACGAGCTAAGATAACTTTTTCGCCAGCTTGATGACGAGCTTCAGCTTCTTCAGCGCTGAAGGCTAATTTACCAGTTCCGGCGCCTGGGCCAGCTGGGTTACCTGTCGCGATTTTACGACTTGCTGCTTTTGCTAAATCATCTTTATCGAAGTTAGGAAGCAAGAGTTTATCGAATGATACTGGATCAATTCTTAAGACTGCTTCTTCTTCGCTGATTAAACCTTCATCAACCATGTCACAAGCCATCTTTAAGGCTGCGGCAGGAGTGCGTTTTCCGCTTCGAGTTTGAAGGAAGTAAAGTTTTCCTTCCTCAACTGTGAATTCCATATCTTGCATATCACGATAATGGAGTTCCATTTTCTTGATGGTGTCTTCGAATTGCTTATAAACATCAGGCATACGACGTTTGAGTTCGTCGATGTGAAGTGGGGTTCTAATACCTGCAACGACGTCTTCACCTTGAGCGTTTGGTAAATATTCAGCTGAAATCACCTTTTCACCAGTCGCGGCATTTCTAGAGAAAGCAACACCAGTTCCACTTGTTTCACCCTTGTTACCAAAGGCCATCGATTGAACGTTGACCGCGGTTCCCCAAGAATATGGGATGGAATATTGCATACGATAGACGTTTGCTCTTGGGTTATCCCATGAACGGAAGACAGCGGTAACTGCTTCGATTAATTGAACTTTTGGATCAGTTGGGAAATCTTCACCAAAGGTTTTCTTGTAATATGCTTTGTATCTGTTAACTAAGTCTTTTAATTCTTCGCTTGTAACTTCAGTATCGAGTTTGTAGCCACGGCTCTCTTTTAATTCATCAAGCATCTTATCCATTTCAGTGCGTGGATGTCCTTTAGCGATGTTGGTGAACATTAAGATGAAACGACGATAGCTATCGTAAGCGAATCTTTCATTGCCGGTTTCTTTGATTAAAGCGGCAACTGTTGTGTCGTTTAAACCAAGGTTAAGAATGGTGTCCATCATACCTGGCATGGAGACACGAGCACCGGAACGAACGGAAACGAGCAATGGTTTGCTAGCACCTCCGAACACTTTTCCAGTTTGTTTTTCGACTTCTTTAATTCCATCATAAATTTGTTGGACTAAATAATCAGGAAGCTTCTTATTGCTCTCATAATAAAGAGTGCAAGCTTCTGTGGTGATGGTAAAGCCTTCTGGAATTGGGACTCCGATGTGAGTCATCTCAGCAAGACCAGCACCTTTTCCTCCAAGGAGCTCTTTGCCTAAGCCGTAAGCATCTTTGAAGTTAAATACGTATTGTTTTGCCATATTTTCCTCCTGTTACAATAATATTTATTGTGAATGTGGGTAAACACTCGCAATAGAAGAATAACAAAAAATAAATCTTATTTATATAAAAATTTAAAAAATTTTTCTTTATAAGCGGTTACATTTTCTTCATTTAGCATATTTCTGACTATAAATTCATTAATAATAAATTTATGAATTAACGGAAATGGTAATGTTTGCTTTAGCTACAAAATGGTGACTTTATCCACATTTCATCTATTAACTAGTGTTTTAAAAATAGATGGCTAGATGCGATAATTATTTTTAGAGAAAAGAAGGACACAAAAATGAATGAACCATTAATGCTCGCGATTGATTTTGGAACTCAGTCTGTTAGAGCTTCTCTTTTTAATAAAAAAGGTGAAACTGTTTGCTTGTATAAAAAGAAATATGAACCAGCTTATTTTTCATCTAAACCAGGATATGCTGAGCAAGATCCAAATTATTATTTTTCTTGCATGTGTGAAGTTACCAATCGATTGGTAAAAGAGCATCCCGAATTAGTTAAAGACATCATCGGTATGGGAACTTGTTTCTTCCGCGATTCAATTCTTATTCTTGATAAAGACAATAAAGTTATTCGCCCTGCGATTCTCTGGCTCGATGAAAGACGAGCTGAATGCAAGAAGAAACTTCCTTTATTGTCACGCCTAGTTTTTAAGCTTGTTGGAATGAGCAATACGATTGAATTAAATAGACGACGATCAATGGCTCTTTGGATTCAAGAAAACGAACCAGAAAATTGGGAGAAAGCTGATAAATTCATGATGATATCAACATATATCAATCTTAGATTGTTAGGTGAATTTATCGATTCGCCATCAAGCCAAGCTGGGCACGCCCCAATCGATTTCAAAAGAGGCTGTTGGTATAAAAAAGATAATCATATCAAAGGTAGTATTTTTGGAATTCCTAGAAAACTATTATGTAAATTAGTTCCGCAAGGGCAAGTTATCGGGACAATTTCTGAAGAAGCTAGCAAATTAACAGGTTTGCCAGTTGGTTTAAAAGTATTCTCTTCAGGCAGTGATAAATCTGCGGAAACACTTGGCGTTGGAGCGATGGATGGAAAAACTGCGGCGATTAGTTATGGAACTGCTTGCACAGTCGAAGTTTCATCGAAACATTATAGCGATGCTGAACCATTCTTGCCGGCCTATCCTGCGATTGTAAAAGGCTATTACAATCTCGATGTTCAAGTATATCGAGGTTACTGGATGCTCAACTGGTTTAGCAAAGAATTTGGGGCGAGTGAATCGCTAGAAGCTCAAATTCAAAATAAATTAACTTTAGAAGTTTTAAATGAAGCGATGTTAAAAATAAATCCTGGTTGCGATGGATTGGTTCTTCAACCATATTGGGGAGCAGGTTTACGTCGTCCACTTGCCAAAGGCTCGATTATCGGCTTTAGCGACACTCACACTCATGTGCACCTTTATCGAGCAATCATCGAAGGAATTGCTTATTGCTTAAGAGAAGGATTAGAACTTTTCGAAAAGAAAAGATTGCATCATAAAGTTAGCCGCATCCGCATCTCTGGAGGAGGAAGCCAATCTGATGCGATATGTCAGATCACATCTGATATTTTTGGCTTACCAGTCAGCCGGGTTCAAACATATGAAACTTCTTCTTTAGGCGTAGCTATTGCTGGTTTTATCGCCGCGAAACAATTTAAAAATGTCGATGAAGCTACAAAAGCGATGGTTCATCAAAGCGATGAATTCTTCCCGAATAAAGAAAATCATAAGAAATATGATTACCTCTTTAAAAAAGTTTATTTAAAGATGTATCCAAATCTAAAAACTGTTTACAAAGACATTAAAGAATACGATAAATTGTTCGGCTCAAATTAATGTCGAACAACGATATTGAGAATATTATCGATTGAAATAATTTCTAAGCTTGCTTTTTTGCTAAGCAATGCTTGCAAATATAAACCATTTAAAAAAGCAAATAAAACCGCGATTATATCGCTTATTTCCCCTGGAACAAATATATGTTGTTCCTGCCCCTTTTTAAGTAAGGAAGCAAAATTTTCTTTCAAAGAATTCTTTCCCTCTTCCTTTAAAAGAATGTGGGCTATCGCGATTTCATTTGCTCCTTTTAAATTAGTTACTCTTTTTAAAAAATAAGCCACGCTATCTAAAGGATTATCAATATTTAAAAGAGCAATTAAATCAGCTTTAAATTGCAAAAAGTTATCAGTATGAAGCACTGTTTCTATGACTTCATCGACATTTTTAAAATAATGGTAGACGATGCCATGAGAACATTTGGATTTATCGCTAATTTGATCGATTGTTATTTTATCGCCGTAAAGGGAGTAAAGAATTAAAGAAGAATCTATTATTGATTGTTTTCTTTGAGCTTTTACTATGTCGTTTTGTTCTTTAGTTCTGGGCATTTTCTTTTCCCTCTTCTGCCCTACATTTTCTGGCGTATCTAGTTAACAAAGTAGCTAAGAATAAACCGATGACCACAAATATCGGAGTAAGAATTAAATCAAGAATAGCTGCGAACCCGGTTTTACTTTCTAAGTTAGTTAGATATGTGATCATATCGGAGTTAGCAAAGATAGCTACAAGTGAGCCTCCGACAAAACCGATGACAGCATAATGGGTGGATTGTTCATGCTTCTCTAAAAGGTAATTCATGAGATAGGAAATTAAGAAAAATCCAATCACAACCCCTAGAGCAAAACAGCCGATTAATCCAATAAATCGTCCAGGATTGGAGGAGATTTCATCAAAATTGACGAGATTTAATATTGGTTTATAAAAGCCAACAACAAGCAAAAACATGCTGGCTGAGAAACCTGGAACAGTTAGTCCGCTTGCAGAGATAATTCCTAATCCTAAAAGGATGAAATATAAATAAATTGGAGTTTCTTCAAACAAGGCATTTACTTGTTGATCGAAATGAAAAAGAATTGAAAAGACCCCAATCATCGTGGCGATAACAAAGCCAATAACTAAGACTACGATGTTTACTTTTGTAATCTTTTTTCCTCTGACATTGTCAAACAATGATGGAAACGAGCCAATGATAAATGAAGCAAATAAACAAACAATAGCAAACATGCAGTGCTCAAAAGCTAATTGAAATGGATAAATTAAGCCAGCGACCGCAAGAATTGCCCCGATGCCAAAAGGCAATAAAATAAGTAAATTCTTCCAAAAGTTTTTTGACAATAGATTCGATACTGCCTCAACTATTTTTTTAAATGCACCAAAAATAAGTGCAATTGTTGCTCCTGAAATTCCAGGGATGATAGCTGCAGTTCCAATGGCCATGCCAATAAGGCCGTCTTTAATTACGTTTGTTTTCTTTTCCATGCTTGTGTTCCACTTACTTATTAATTATTTATTAAATAGTTTTTCTTGTTCTTTTTAATTATTCTCATGTCTTTAAAGAATCTTAGTGATGATTTAATTGGCGAAACTGTTGAACCTTCGTCATTTGACCACACAACTGGTATTTCAATTAAAGATTGCTTATTTAAAAAAGCGATATATAGATATTCAACATCAAATGCAAAGCCATTGATGATTTGCCTTTTAACCATCTCTTTAGCAAAGCTAGTCTTAAAAGCTTTGAAGCCGCATTGAGTGTCGCTTAAGTGAAAATGGAATTTCATATTGACTAATTTTCTGCAACACCAGCCAATAAAAATTCGACTAAGTGGTTGCTTTTTAACAATCACACTCTTTTTGTGATGGCGCGAGCCGCATATGACATCATATTTATATAAATTGTCAATGACATCCTTTAATGCACTTAACGCAGTTGATAAATCAGCATCCATAAATAGAATGTAATCTCCGCTTGCGTGTTCAATGCCGTATTTTACTGCGCCACCTTTTCCGCGGTTAGGCGTGTATCCAATTCCTTTAATATTTGGAATGCTTTCGATAATTTGCAATGTATTATCTTTTGATCCATCGCTTACAGCAATAATCTCATAATCTTTCGAATCAAGATTCTTACTTAAGTAATCAAGAGTCTTTTCAATGTTTTCTTTTATGCAGCTTTCCTCGTTATAACAAGGAATGATAATGCTTAATTTCATGTTGCTAGTTTAATATTATTAAAACTTGTAGTCAAATATCAGTTCCCGTTTTTACAAATGCTATAAATTTATTTTCTTTGATTTTATCGAAATAAATATCCTTACTCTATATGCAAAAGCCTTAGACTATTTCTTAATTTATTTTGATGTGCAAAACATTATAATCAACTTGATATGAATAAAACAGCTCTAGAAGACTTATGATTAGAAAGTAGTTTAATGCAGCAACCAGTTGCTGATCATTTAAGTGCATTTAGAAGAGCATAATTAAATTTTGAATCTAAAAACTGATAAATAATTGTCAGATAGAAATCGCACGAGAATGTAATGTGATATAATCACAACAGGTCAAATTATGAAATTAATCGTCGGATTAGGTAATCCTGGAAAAGAATATGAACTAACTCGCCACAACTGCGGGTTTCGAGTCCTAGATAAATTTGCTGAAATGGTTGATGTCGATTTTAACCATGAAGATTTTAAGGGTGTTTATGTCAAATTTAAGTTGGATGATGAAGATATTATCTTATTTAAACCGCTGACTTATATGAATTTATCGGGAGAAGCAGTTCAACTAATTGTCCATTTTTATAAGATAAATCTCGATGATATCTTAGTTATTTATGATGACATGGCCATTACTCCTGGTGAAATCCGCCTTCGACTAAAAGGGACATCGGGAGGACAAAAAGGCATACAAAACATCATCGATAACTTAAATAGCATTGAGATAAAACGCATTCGTGTTGGTATTGGTGAGCCTAAGGATAATGCGATTGATTATGTACTTGGTAAACCGTTCGGCGATGAGAAAACTAAACTTGATTCAGCGATTGAAAAAGCTGCTTTAGCAGTGCGCGAATATCTGCTTCATAGCTTTCAAACAGCGATGAGTAAATTTAACGGAAGCGGAGGAAATTAATTGGCTAAAAACAGTATCTTAGACTTGCTTTCTAAATCAGCTGCTACCCTCTCCCTAGAAAAGAAAAAGGGTTCTTTTGTTGTGGATGATACAGTTGGAATTTCCTTGCTTTTTGCCAGCCTTTTTCATAAATTGCCAGGAAAATACCTATTAATTTCATCAAATTTATATAACGCTCAAAAGATAGCAAACTTGCTCGGTTCACTCATCGGAAATGAAAATGTTTTACTCTATCCATATGATGATTTACTGCGGACCGAATTATTAGCCTCATCAAAAGAAATGCTTGCTCAAAGGCTTTATGTATTAAATGAAGCTGACAATAATAGAAATAAAATTATTATTGCTCATACATCCGCGGTTATTGCTCCTTTGCCAACTAAAAAAGAATTCTTTGATTCGAAAATTTCTTTAAAAGTTGGTGAATCATATTCTCTTAATGAAGTTAAAAACAAACTCGTGAAAGCGGGTTATCTTCATGTCAATAAAATTGATCAAAGTTTACAGTTTGCCTCGCGCGGTGATATCTTAGATATTTTTTCGGTTAACTATTTAAAGCCTATACGTATTGAATTTTTTGGTGATGAAATCGATTGTATTCACTATTTTGATATCGCTACTCAAGAGAGTGGCTCCTCGCTAGATGAGGTTACAATTCTTCCTGCTACCGATGCATTAATTAGCGATGATGAAATTAAATCTTTTAAAGATAATGTGGCTATTCAACTAGCAAAAGACAAAGAAACGCTTGGAGCAAATATTGGCGATTATCTTTCTACCAATGTGAACTTAGATTTAGAAAAAATCGTTGACCGCATATACACTCCACGGGTTTATAAATATTATCGATATATTAAAAAACGATGTGCTTCATTTTTAGATTATTTTGATGCTGATATAACTTTTATCACGAATAAAAATCAGTTTGATACCACTGTCGATTTTTTGGAAAAAGAATCTCGTGAATATCTTTATGAGATGTTCTCTCATGGAAAGCTTTTATCTCATTTAGAACTGTATTTAAATATTGACGATGTTTTAAAATATCAAAAGCATCCTCTTTATGGGAATGAATTTAAAAGAAGTAGCGATGATATCGAGTTTAATACCGCTCCGCTAATCTTTTCAAAAACTAGTGTTTCAAACTTAAAATTAGTTATTAGTTCTTATTTAGAAAACAATGAAAAAGTTGTTCTGACTTTGATGAATAATCAACAGTTAGAGACTATTAAAAATCTCCTAAATGAAGACCATATTTC
>CAVDXG010000038.1:0-8849 GCA_963612925.1 Coriobacteriaceae bacterium
TCATAAATGTATCAGTTTTGTTGTAGATTATGCTAACGAACTATAAAACTTCCGAATAGTAACCAATTAGTCTCGGCGCTGTTCATTTAGTTTTGACTAATTGATATTATCAATATATAATTCATTTCGCGTGTATTAACACAAGGAGATCACTCAAATGAAAAGAACTTATCAACCTAGTAAAACTCACCGAAGAAATGTTCACGGATTCCGCGCTAGAATGTCTACGAAAAATGGTCGTAAAGTTTTAGCTGCTCGTCGTCAAAAAGGTCGCGCTAAATTAACTGCCTAATTTTTGCTTCATGAAAGTAAAAAATCGAATAAAAAAAGACAAAGAATTCCAAAATGTTATCGATAATGGCAAATTATTAAAAGTCGATACATTAAATCTTTATTACCTTAAAAATCAATTCGATTATCCGCGTGTAGGCTTATCAATACCTACTAAAAGCGGAAACGCTGTTTACCGAAATAAAATTAAAAGACAAATTCGAGCGATCCTAGCTAAAAATTTAGATTTCTCGCTAGGAATCGACCTCATCTTTATCGCTCGAAAGAAGTACGACATCAACGATTTTGAAAAAACAGTAGCTGATATCAAAATCTTATTAGAAAAAGTAGGACAATAATAATTGTGAAAAAGAAATTTAAATTCGCATTAACCGGAGGCTTGTTACTTGTTACCGCTGCACTTGCCAGCGGATGTACAAGCAATTTTTGTACGAACGAAGAAAAATGCCGCATTCTTTTCGCTATCGAACCAGGTGTTTCAACTTATTACAACACAGAAGACGATGCTAAAAAAGTTGGAGAAGAATATGTTGCAAATAACGAAGGTTCAACTTATACCATTGATAAAGTTTTTGATAATAATGATTCTTTATATCGCTTAGTTGAAACTGATAAAGATGGCAAATATGTTAAATCCAATCAATTGTCTTCAATAATTTCACAAGCCAAATCTAAATATTATGCAATTCCTTCTAAGGATTATTTTGTCACCTTCGACAGTCGTCTTCTTTTGATGGCGATTGAAGCAAACAACAATGTTTCTACTGAAAAATATTCACAAGAAACTTTAACCGCTGATCAAGCAAACAAAGCCTTAACAAAATATGGTTATTTGAAATTCTATGGTAGTGGTGAAGAACACAACGGAACCATTTGGGAAAATTACGAAAAATTAAATGGTGTTATCGCTAGCGAAATTGGTATAGAAAAATGCCCATCGTATGACTTTGATAGCTTATACAAAACTCAAATGAATAGCGCAGTCGCTAGCACCAAATCTTGCATTGCTATCGAAACTAACGACTATGGTTCTTATGGACAAGACAAAATTTCGGTCGAGATTTCTAGCAAAGACTGGGGCTATGCTTGGAGCAAAGGTCCAATCTCAGGCTTAATTGTTTATCCTGTATCCTTCTTGGTTGATAGCATTACCGCCGCAATTGCAGGAGGAACCGGAAGCGATGTTCTTGCCGCCGGTTGGCCTCAACTTGTTGCTTTAATTATTGTCACAATTATCGTTAGATTATTTATCTTCCTTGCGACATTTAAATCAACTTTATCGCAGCAAAAGATGCAAACACTTCAACCTGAACTCGCCAAAATTCAAGCTAAATATCCAAACGCGAATACTTCTCGCAGTGAAAAACAACGACTCGCTGAAGAGCAGATGCGATTGTATAAAAAGCATAAAGTTAACCCGATGGGTCAATTGCTTATCCTCTTTATTCAATTCCCAATCTTTATCGGTGTTTGGGGCGCGATGACCGGCTCTGCCGTCTTATCTACCGGCGCAGTTTTAAATTTAAATCTTTCAACATCTATTTGGGATGCTTTACGAAATACAAACGGACTACCATCAAATATTAATGGTTGGTGGACCGCTCTTGTCTTATTTATTTTGATGTCTGTAGCTCAATTCTTTGCGATGAAAGTTCCTCAATGGATCAACAAACGAAAGATGAAAAAGGTGGCTAGACTAGGAGTTAATCCAGCTCAAAAGCAACAAAATAAGACGATGAATATCGTAAGTTATGTCATGCTAATAATGATTATCGTGATGGGCTTCACATTACCTGCTGCAATGGGAGTCTATTGGTTGGTTGGTGCTATTTTCTCTTTGGCTCAATCGTTAATCACTCAAGCTATCGTTGGAAGGAAAAGCAATAAAAATAGGAGATAAACATAAATGAAACAATACAGTGCTAAAACTATTGAAGAAGCATTAAAACTTGCTTCGGAAGAACTTGGAATAGAAGAAGATGATTTAATCTATTCTGTGGAAGAGGAAAAGAAAGGATTGTTTGCTAAAAAAGCCGTTATCAATGTCTATGAATTGACTGATGCGATAGAATTCGCCCAAGAATATATCAAAAACGTTGTTACTTCCTTAGGAATTGATGAAGTGACAACTAAAGCTTCTTTAGAAGATGATATTATTCGCATCGAACTTAACACTAATCACAACCCAATCTTAATTGGCAAAAACGGTGTTACTTTACAAGCCTTAAATGAAATCGTCCGTCTTGCAGTAAGCGGTAAATTCCGTCGTCGATTCAGAATCTTACTCGATATTGGCGATTATAAAGATAGTAAATATTCTCGCGTGGCCTTTATTGCTAGAAAAACTGCCAAAGAAGTTCAAAAGAGCAAAACCGATGCTGTCCTTGAACCGATGCCAAGTGATGAAAGACGAATTGTTCATAACGCCTTAGCGAAATTCTCCCACATCAAAACCGAATCAGTTGGTGAAGGTCGCCGTCGGGCAGTCACCATTAAATATGTTGAAGAATAGAGTTTAATACTCTATTTTTAATATATGTTTGAAACAATTGTTGCATTAGCTACTCCAGCGATTAAATCGGCATTAGCCATCATTAGATTATCTGGCAATGATTGTTTTAAAGTTGTTTCAAAAGTCTTTAGCAAAGATTTAAAATTAAATCCAAAAAGAGCCATTCATTTTGGCTACATTAAAGATAAAGAGCAAGTCATCGACCAAGTTGTTTTGTTGACTTACGTTGCTCCGAATTCGTTTACCGGTGAAGATTCGGTTGAAATTGTTTGCCATGGTTCAATGCTAATTGCTAATCAAATTATCGAGGTTCTACTTTCTAATGGGGCAAGGATGGCTAATAATGGTGAATTTTCTTCGCGAGCTTTTCTCAACAATAAAATTGATCTTGTTCAAGCGGAAGCTATTAACGATATCATTAACGCCACAAGCAAAGAAGCTAAACAATTATCTCTTTTAGCCTTAGAAGGTGAAAACAGTAAATTATTTGCTCCTATTCAAGAGAAGATTGCTTCCTTATTGTCTTCTATTGAAGTAAATATCGATTATCCAGAATATGAAGATATCGAAGTTGTTTCTAAAGAAAAAGTTATAACGACCTCAGAAGAAATCATTAAAGAATTAAATCAATTAATCGATAAAGGTGAGCACGACCGCATCTACAAAGAAGGCGTGAAAGTGGCGATAGTTGGGAAACCAAATGTTGGTAAATCATCTCTTTTAAATGCTTTATTAAAAGAGGATAAAGCCATTGTTACTCCAATTGCCGGAACGACTCGCGATATCGTTGAGGGCGACTTCACTCTTGAAGGCGTACCAATTCATCTATTAGATACCGCCGGGCTCCATGAATCTGATGATTTAATTGAGCAAATTGGTATTTCTAAAGCTAAAGAAGGAATTGAAAATGCTGATTTAGTTTTATTTATTAAAGATGATAAAGATGATGACGATGAACTTTATTCGCTTATCAAAGATAAAAACCATCTAATTGTTTATAACAAAAAAGATTTAATTAAAAACCAAGACAGTAGAAACATTTATATTTCTGCGAAAAATAAAGATATCGGAGCGTTGCTAACTAAGATGAAGGAAGTTTTGAATATCTCTTCATTAGATGTTCATCCTTCATTTAATAACACCCGTCAATTAGCTATTTTAAAACGAATTGTTTCCTCTCTCGCATTAGCGGTCCAAGATGCGAAAAATGATGAACCAATCGATTTAATTTCGACAAGTATTCTTCTTGCTTATAACGCTTCTTTAGAACTGTTAGGCAAGAGCAATAAAAACGACTTAGTCGATGAAATATTTTCTCGTTTCTGCGTAGGTAAATAAGATGTTTATTGATTCACATTGTCATTTAAACGATTCGGTATTTGCAAATAAAGAGCTTTATATTGACGAAGCTAATGCGGAAGGCGTCAAAGTTTTAACTGTTATCGGTTATGACTTAAAAAGTTCGATTGAAGCTGTTAATTTAGCTAATAAATATGAAAATGTCTACGCAATTATCGGCGTTAGCCCTCAGGAAGTTAAAAATGTTCAGGATAATGATTTAAAGCAAATAGATAAACTTCTTAACAATAAGAAAGTTATTGGAGTAGGAGAAATAGGGCTTGATTATTATTATGATAAAGACGAACCAACCAAAATCTTACAAATCAAATATTTCATCGAGCAGATAGCTTTAGCAAACAAACACAACTTGCCTATTTCGATTCATTGTCGAGATGCATTTGAAGATACTTACAAACTGCTTTTAGAGCATCACGTAAAGCGTGGAGGCGTTCTTCATTGCTATTCCGGTTCACTTGAGATGGCTAAATTATTTACTAAATTAGGCTTTGTTCTAGGAATTGGAGGAACAGTTACTTTTAAAAACGCTGTTAAAGTTAAAGAAGTAGCAAAAAACATTTCTTCAGATAGCTATATTTTAGAAACTGATGCTCCATATTTAACTCCAGCTCCTCATAGAGGAGAAATTAATTCTTCTAAATATATTCCACTTATTGGACAAGAAATTGCTAATTTAAGAGGAGAAGTTTTATCTACTGTGGAAACGAATACGACCGCGAACTTTAAACGCGTCTTTAAAATATGAAAAAGCAGTTAGATGCTATTTTAGTTGTGGAAGGGAAAAGCGATATCGCTTATCTTTCTTCGTTTATCGATGCTGAATTTGTAAGCACGAATGGTTCTGATGTTCCTAGTGATGTAATCACTTATCTAAAAAAGGCTAGTCAAAAGAAGAAAATCATCGTTTTAACCGACCCAGATTCACCTGGAAAAAGAATCCGCGATGTTCTAGATCAAGAGATAGATAATTTAATTCACTGTTATGTTCATAAAGAAAAAGCGATTAAAAGACATAAAGTAGGCGTAGCTGAATGCGATATAGATGAAATTTATAACGCCTTAAACAATCAATTTGTAAATAATAAAAATAAGAAAGAATATATAAGCGTGGATGAATTATATTATCTTGGTCTATTAGGGAGAGAGGATTCCAAAGCGAAAAGAGAATATTTATCGAATAAATTATCTATTGGCTATAACAATGGAAAATCACTTTATAAGAAAATAAATTCTTTAAAATTGACTCGAAGTGATATTGAAAGGCTTTTAAATGAATAAAGATGCTTTCTTTGATGAAATAAAGACTTATAAATTTTTAGCTAATAAATCGCTAGGACAGAATTTTTTAATTGATAAAAATATCGCCGAAAACATCGTTAAAAGTTTAGATATCAAAAAAGACGATGTAATCCTTGAAATTGGCTCTGGGCTAGGTTCGTTAAGCTATTTCTTATTAGATTATGAGGCCAAAGTGACTCTTATCGATGTCGATGAAAACATGGTCAATATTCTAAAGAATAAATTTAAAGATGCGAGCATAGAAAGAGCCAACATTTTAAAATACGATATCTCGCCTTTTAATAAAATCATCGGAAACCTTCCTTATTACATTACCTCTGGCATTATCGAATATCTTCTTTTATACGGCAAAAATCTAGAAGTTGCTACCTTGATGGTTCAAAAAGAAGTCTACGATAAATTGTATGTGAAAAAAGAAGTCTCGCCTCTTTCACTTTTACTTCATTATGTTTCCTCTTTAAGTAAAGCCGTTAATGTTTCACGAAATGCTTTCACTCCTATTCCACATGTTGATTCGGTTTATTTCACCTTAACTTTTAATGAATTCAATAAAGATGAAAGCAACATAGAATTGTATAGATTGATGACAAAATTATTTATTCATCGAAGAAAAACTATCCTTAATAACTTGACTAATATTCTTAAAGACAAGGAATTATCTAGCAAAATTCTAATCGAGATTAATGTTAATCCAACATCTCGACCTGAGAATTTAAATATAAAAGATTACCAAAACATTCTAAAAGCATTGCAGTTTAATAATATATTATTAAAATATTGAAAGTGTATTTTTATGTACGTAAAAGCTTTTGCCAAAATAAATCTCTATCTGGATGTCATCTCTAAGCGAGAAGATGGCTATCACAATCTTGAGATGGTTATTCTACCTCTTGAACTTCACGATTTGATTCATATCGAATATTTACCTTATTTAATTGATAGCTATATCACTTGCGATCATGTTGATTTGCAAGAAACAAAATATAATCTCATCAGCAAGACTATTCAAAAACTTCGAGAAATTTATAAATTTAAACAAAATTTTAATATTTCAGTTCATAAAGAAATTCCAATCAAAGCTGGGCTTGGAGGAGGCTCTTCTAATGCCGCTTCTACGATGAAGGCGTTGAACAAAATATTGAACTTAAAAATGGATGAAAAGGCGATGAAAGATGTCGCGGTCACCTTAGGCGCGGATGTTCCTTATTGCTTAATTAATAAACCATCTATTGTCCGCGGAATCGGTGATGAAATTAAAGAAATTAATATAAAACATCAATATTTCGTTTTAATTTTAAAACCTGAGCAAGGTTTATCCACCAAACATGTATTTGAATTTAGTGACACCTTAAATCTTGATCATGGGAACATCTCTGATGTGGTAACTGCTTTAGAAAATGGCGATGACAAACTTTTAGCAAAAGCAATGTTTAATTCGTTAGAAAAAGCCTCCATAGAAATGGCGCCCATCATTCAAGAATATAAAGACATGCTTAGAAACGATGGCTTTGAAATGGTCTTGATGTCGGGCTCTGGAAGTTCGGTCTATGCATTAACTACTGATAAAAATTTTGCCAAAACGATGTATCATAAATATGAAAGAAAGGGATACGAAGTGTATCTTACGAGGACTTTAAAATGAATCGCTATGCCATAATTTTAGCCGCCGGAAAAGGAACGAGAATGAAATCTCGTTTAGAAAATAAATCAAAAGTTTCTTATGAAATTTTAGGTGTACCTTTAGTAAAATATGTTCTTAATTCTTTAAAACCTTTGAACATTAATAAGATTGTAACGATTGTCGGCTTTGGTGGAGAAACTTCAAAAGCAATCGTGGAAAATGAATCTGCAGTTGTCTGGCAAAAAGAGCAAAAAGGAACTGGTCACGCAATTATGATGACCAATCCTGAACTTAAAAATCTTAAAGGTGAGACCATCATTTTATGTGGCGACACTCCTTTGCTTAAAAGCGAGACTTTAGAAAAATTAATGCTTGAGCACGAAGAAAATAACAATAAATTGACAGTATTAGGAGCAAAAGTTCCTAATCCATTCGGTTATGGACGACTTTCTATCGATGAAAACGGCAATTTAAGAAAAATTATCGAGCAGAAAGAATGCACTCCTGAAGAAACTAAAATCGATGTCGTCAATACCGGCGTCTATGTCTTCGACAACGAACTACTTTATCGATATTTAGATGAACTTAAACCAAACAATAAAGCCGGTGAATATTATTTGACAGATTTAATCGAAATCTTTAAAAACAACAATCATAAAGTCGGCGTCTCAATTATGCTTGGTGACGAAGAAATGCTTGGCATTAATGATCGCGTCCAATTAGCCTACGCTACTAGATTGATGAAAGAACGCATCAACAATAAATTGATGCTTTCTGGCGTGAGTATTGAAGATCCTAATAATACTTATATTGGCCCATATGTAACTATTGAACCGGATACAATTATTAAACCAAACACCACGATTCTAGGTGAAAGTAAGATTGGCGAAAGAAACATTATTGGTCAAAACACTTATTTAGAAAACATCGAAGTTGGAAACGACAATTCGATTATCATGTCTCATATTGTTGATGCAAAAATTGGTGATAATAACCAGATTGGCCCATTTACTAGAATGCGCGGACACGCCCTTATTGAAAATAAATGTCGAGTTGGTAACTTTGTAGAACTTAAAAGCGCTCATTTCCATGAAGGTGTTAAATCAGCTCATCTAACATATCTAGGTGATTGTGAAATCGGCGAACATACAAATATCGGATGTGGAACGATAACCGCAAATTACGATGGTTACAATAAATCGCGAACAAGTATCGGAAAAGATGTCTTCGTTGGATCGGGTTCGATTATCATTGCTCCATTGACGATTGAAGATGAAGCATTTGTCGCGGCAGGTTCGACATTAACACGTGATGTAAAAGAAAATGAACTTGCTATTGCTCGAGCCAGACAAGAAAATAAAAGTGGATATTCTTCTATCATAAAAAATAGGGCGAAAGCTAAAAAGGAAGCAAACAAATAAATGTTATTCATCTCTAGCTATGGTAAAAACGTTTACATCGATGATGAGCTAGTTGGCTACATCTCGAAGGAAGGAACGCTTTACGCCAATGGTTATAAGTTTGGAGAATTATCTGAAGATGGCGACATCTATTTAAATGGTGAATATGTTGGATTCATCGATGATAACGGCGAAATATTCATTAAAAATGTTTATGGAGGTTATCTAAATAGTAATGATGACCTCTGCTTCGATTCTAAAGCACTTAAAAAATTAAATAGTCCGCAGTAAAAATTAAATTGAAGAAATTGGGGCTCTCTACAAATAAAGGGGGAATAAAAATTCGCTGTCCCTTTTAAAATGCATA
>CAVDXG010000039.1:0-8502 GCA_963612925.1 Coriobacteriaceae bacterium
TCGCTTATCTACATAAAAGATATCGTTAAAATACTCGACCTATAGTGGCAAAAATAGAGAATTCTTTAAAATATAAACAAATAGAGAGTAATTTTTACAATATTGTTTAATTAGTTTTCGCCTATTTCATCAGCTATTTTGCATTTGCTAATTATTGGAAAAGCGTTAAAATTAGGTAGAAAAAAAGTTGGAAAAGCGGAAATTTTCATGTATTCTATTAATAGAAAAGCGGAGGAACGCTTATATGTATAGAAAAATTTCTAGCTTTATAGAGGAATATTTGACAAATAACGAAGATAAGATTCTTTGCATTGATGGGGCAAGGCAAGTTGGCAAATCATACATCATTAGAGAATTAGCAAAAAAGCATTTTAAAAATTATATTGAAGTCAATATGGCCAATGATAAAGTTGGCGATAAATTGTTTTCTAATGTTAAAACAGTTGAATCTTTTTATATTGAGCTCAGCGTTCTTGCTGGTGAAAAGCTTAAAGATAGAGATAACACTATCGTATTCATCGATGAAATACAAGAATATCCCGAATTATTAACTTTGTTAAAGCTGTTGAAAGAGGATAATAAATACAAATACATTTGCAGCGGTTCAGAACTCGGCATTGCCCTTTCTAAAACAACTTTAACTCTGATGGGTTCAATTATTGAAAAGAAGATGTATCCAATGGATTTTGAGGAATTTTTAATTGCTAATTCAGTTGGCGAATTAGCTATAAATCATTTAAGAGATTGTTTCAAAGAAGGTAAATCTCTTGATGAAGCTTTACATAATAAAATCTTGTATTTATTCAAAACATATCTATATGTTGGCGGTATGCCGGAAGCGGTGAAGACTTTTATTGAGACGAAAAACATAATTAAAATTAGAGAAATACAAAAAGATATCGTTAATTTTTATTCTGAAGATGCCTCTAAATATGATAAAGATAATAAATTAGCGATCAAAAGAATCTATGAAATGATTCCTTCTAGCATCGAGAACAAAGTTAAGAGAATCCAATATAAAAAGATTGAAGGCATTGATGATGTCCGTTATAAAAAATATATTGATGAGTTTGAATATCTTATTTCATCAGGCATTTCGTTAGATGCTAAAGCAATAAGCGAGCCAAAATTTCCGTTAATTCAATCTAGCAGTAAGAGCCTTATTAAGCTATACATGAATGATGTTGGACTCTTAACTAGTATTCTTTATAAAAATAATATCAACGCCATCTTAAATGATAAAAGTGGAGTAAATTTACACGCTGTCTATGAAAGCGTCGTCGCTCAAGAGTTAAAAGCCCACGATCACGAATTATATTATTACGATCGAAAAAAAGTTGGAGAGGTTGATTATTTACTCGATGATTATGTATCATTAAATATTTTACCTCTAGAAATTAAGTCAGGAAAAGATTATTCAAACTTTAGAGCGTTGCCTAAATTATTAATGGATCAAAATTATAAAATGACTAAAGGCTATATTTTAAGCAATGAAAGAGAAATAAAAACAGTGGATAAAATCATCTACTATCCAATTTATTTCATCATGTTTTTATAGATAATAATTCTTTGTAACAAATCGAATTGATGAGATAAATGTGGCAGCCGTCAAGAGTAAGATGCATTTAATTCTGCAATTAATTAGGCAGAAACATAAATTCGACTTGATTCTCTCTCTCTTTAAAATGAATTTAGTTTAAAAACTAATCAAGGAGTTAATTATGAAAGGTTGCGCTATTGCTTTTAATATTGTTGGTATGATCTCAACAATTGTCGTCTACTCAATTTATATTCCGATTGCAGCTTATGCCGGATTAACAGGACTTATAATTGTATATGTTGTTCTACTTATTTGTTGTCTTGCATCTGGAATTAGAGCTTTAGTAAGTCTAGCTAAAGATGAAAAATCAGTATTTATCGGCGTTATGTCTTTATTATTTAATGGATTAGTCGGGGGAATCTTATATCTTTGTTGGAATCCAGGTCTAAGTATTTATTTAGTCAAAGACGGGGGATTATATTCGCATAATAGAAGCTCTAGTTCAGTTAAACAAGTTTCCAGTATATCTAAACAAAATAATTCTTTAGAAGATAAAGCTTTTCTACTAAAAAAATATAAAGATTTATTAGACGATGGGGTAATCACTAAAGAAGAACATGATAAGATTCAAAGTCAAATTTTTGATGATGAAGAAATAACCGAGCCTAACTCAATTAAAAGCAGTGATACTGAAGTTCCCGAATTTAATCTAGGATCATCTAAGGCTTTTCTTAAACAAGTACATTTGGGAGCTATGTTGACCGCGAAAAATGATTTCACTAAAGGTAATTTAAAAATCTATAAAGGTAATAGCTGTCGTTACAGTGCTCATTACGGTAGTACTTATCAAATATTAATTGATGGAGAGATGTATAATTTATCGGAATTAGAATTTGTTTACATCTTTTGGAAAGATAATTGATTTCTGATTGTTTTTGTTCATTTTCCGTTACAAAATCAAAAAAATTTTGAAAATGTAACGCAAAAACGAATTTTTTTGATATAATGATGTCATAGAAAAGCCGAGGCAGCTATGGACTATATTGTTAGAGAAAAATATTTGTCAGATATTCGCAAATTTTATGATTCTAATTTGATTAAAGTTATAACAGGTATTAGGCGATGCGGCAAAAGCGTTTTATTATCAGAAATAAAAGAGGAAATCTTGAATAGTAGATCCATTGATTCAAAGCATTTGATTTCTATCAATTTTGAAGATGTTAAATATAGTAAAATCAATACTTATAAAAAACTAAACTCTTATATCTTAAAAGAGATTAACGATGATCAGAAATATTATATTTTTCTTGATGAAATACAACATGTTTCTCAATTTGAAAAAACTCTTTCGTCACTAAAAGCTACTCAGAATGTGTCAATATTTGTTACAGGTAGCAATTCAAAGCTTTTATCTGGCAGGCTTGCTTCTTTGCTAGTAGGACGGTGCAAAGAATTTAAAATCCATCCCTTTACTTTTTCTGAATTTATTAACTTTTATAAACAAAATAACCTTAAATTACCTGATAGACCATTTCAAAATTATCTAAGATACGGTGGCATGCCTCAGCGCTTCGACTATGATGATGAAAAAGATATCTGCGATTATTTATCCTCTTTATATAAAGGAATCGTGGATAAAGATATTTGCACATCTAAATCAAAATTAAATAAGACAAATTTTATGATTATTTCGGATTATATAATCAGTAACGCCGGGAAAGAATTTTCAATCGATAACATTGTTAAATCCTTTAATCAGCAAAATAGCGACCAATTATTTAGAGCAACCATTTATAAATATCTAGAAAAGTTAGAAGAGGCTTGCCTAATAGAAAGGGTTAAACGTTACGATATATCTAGCAAACGTAACTTAAAATACATTGAAAAGCAATTTGTAGTTGATCCAGGTTTTATACTTACAACTTCATCCTCGAATAAGCCTGCTTTATCTCATATTTTAGAAAATGTTATATATAACGAACTTATTTATCGAGGATATGAAGTTTTGATTGGCAAAACCTATAAAGGAGAAATTGATTTTGTGGTGATGAAAGGCGAAAAGAAATGCTTTATTCAAGTTTCTTACTTATTATCAAGCGATGATGTCATTGAAAGAGAGTTTGGAGCATTTTATTCAATAAAAGATCAGTCCCCTAAATATGTTTTCTCTTTAGATGAATTCGATATGTCTAGAGATGGTATAACACATATCAATATAGAAGATTTTCTAACAGGCAAAATCGATATTTCTCTATCCTAAGATACTTTCAATTTTTGTTTGCGGTGGAATGACTATCTTGTTCATTTTCCGTTACAAAATCAAAAAAATTTTGAGAATGTAACGCAAAAACTATTTTTTATATCATAAATAGTTATAGCCAATTAGTAGGGCTTTAACATTGATTTCTTGTTTGTAAGAGATGAAAAAAAGGTTAAAAGATACTTTTAAGTTATTCTTTGTTTTAAATGGTTAACTTTGTTATCTTTGCTTATCAAGAATTGCCATAAAAGAAAAGGACACAACATGTAAGGGAATATCGTGTCCTTAAATATGTAGAAGAAAAGCTTCCCTAGTAAAGAAAGGTGGGACTAGTTAACTTTTCTTTTACGAATGATTAATGTTGTTCCAATGATAAGCGAGACGCTTAAGACTGAAACTAAAACAATAATGGTGATGGTTAGATTGCTGTTTGAATTAGCAAAAAGGTTTTGAGTAGAACTGGTAATTGTTCGATCTGCAACAATTTTTTCTAATCCGTAGCGAGTAACGATGTGATCGTGACGGGCCATCGCTTTTTCAATGGCGGTGCCATCGTTTTTAGCTTCGGCATCGACTAAAACTTGTTTGACATCTGCTTCAAGAGCATCGTAACTGGCTTTTAATTCATTCCAAGCAGTTTTAAGTGCTTCTAACGCTTCACCAGTTTTTTCCTCTTTTCCATCGCCGCAGATGGCATCTGTCTTTTCTAAGAATGTATTCGCGTATACATTAGCTTTGCTATGAGGAGTTTCAACAGCTTGAATAGTAACGGTGGTCTCTAAAGCGGTATAACCGGTTTTATCGCCGGTATATTTATTGGCTTGAGTGTATGAAACATTAATGGTGTTTTCACCAAGAACAAGTGTTTTCTCTTCTACACTAGCTTGTGCAGTGAGATCGCGAACTTCACCAGTAACTGGCACATTAGCGGTGAGTGTGACGCCTAAATCCGCTAAAGAAGATATCTTTGCACCTACTTCAAATTCTGTGACTGTTGGTGAAGAAGCGGTAATAGAAGTTATCGCATAATCAACAGGATAGCAACCTGAATCGAATTCACAGGTAGTTCCATATTTTAAAATCTTTCCATATCCAACGATCGTTTCACCGACAACGATTGATTTAGCAGTTTCTTCGGTGAACTTAATTCCATTTCCGGCAACGCATCTATAGAAGGTGAATGTTTCATCTGTTGTTCCATCACCAACAGTGAAAGTCATATTGCCGTATTTTGAATCAAAATCAGTTGCAACTTTTTTGATTTCACCTTTAACATAATAGGCATCAGTTGTCGCTGTTGAACCGGCTTGTCCGGCTTTGTGAATGGCATCTTTAACAGTGAAAGGATTTTCAATTGTTCCTTTGCCTGTGTAATCAATAACATTGATTTTATAAGTTGCAGTTTTAATGTTGGTCGCCTCATTTGGATCAGTGTAGGAGACTGTGATTTCTTTTTCACCTGTAGTTGACATATCTGGTGCAGTAACTGATGTAGGATTAACTAATCCGTTGGTACCATCTTCGTATGTAGCGGTGCATTTTCCAGTGAAAGCAAAGTTATCGCCAACATAATATTCAGTGGTTTGTTCAGTTAAGGCAATGCTTGTAACTTTTGAAGTTGTTGGAGCGACTTCAACTTCTTTCCACATGTAAATAAGACTGTATCCATCTTTTAAATTACCGTCCTTATCCGAAACATTAGTTAATGCATAACAAGTAAACAAAGAATTTGTAGTTGTTCCGGATGTTGTCCCATTATATAAAAGTACATTTCTTGACGCATGAGGTCCAAGAACGATGGTTGTTTTGCTATCGCTAAATGATATTGTGGCTGTTCCTGCTGTATCTTGGACAAGTAAATAGTTTTTATTATCCGTACCCGCAGAGGCAAAATATCCAGCAGTGCCTCCGTAATTTTCTGTTTGAAATGTCCACGCTCCCGATGAGCCGCCTAGCGTTACGCTTAGAATGTCACTTCCGCGAGTAATTTTCCCATCCGTAATAGTTGCATCAACTGATTTTCGGTTGTTTTGATTGTTTGCGTTCGCTATTGCTTTAACAGTGCCAGTTGTTCCAGTGGTGAAGATGTAGCTTTTTCCAACTTCTAAGTCGCTATCGGAAGTTATTAAACTATACTGACTGATGCCACTAGAGGCTTTAACACTAGTAACTTCTTGATGTCCGACTGCTGCAGCTACCCCTAAGCTTAAAAATAAGCCTAAAGATAGACCAGCAAGTCTTTTGTGAAAATTTTTCATAAATTCCCTTTTATTTCCTTTCTTTTAGAGCGCACCCTTAACATGAGCTCTTGAGATGTTTTTATTGTCCTATATATATATATATATATATATCAATGAGCGAAGGAAATAGATGAGTGCTCATCGAAGGAATTTTGGAATAAGTGCAAAAGAAAAAAAGCGCAACGTCTGGGGGACAGCACATTGCGCTTTTATACCTAATGACTAATTAAAGTCGATAAGTATCTTTAGTTATATTTCCTCTTCTTAATGAAGAAGTATCCTCCGATAGCGGTAACGCTTACTGTTGCCACTAGGATGACGATTAGTATTGGGGTGTTATTGTCGCCGGTGTATGAAATCTTGCTAATACTTGAAGCAGTGCTAGATGGATTTCTTTCTAAGAAGTCGGCATAGCCTTTTGAATATGGTGAAGCATTGTATTTGCTAAGGATGTAGTCATAATCTGCAAGGAATTTTTTAACTGTTCCCTTGTCAGCTGTTTCATCTGTTATTGCTTCTTTAAGGAATGCTAGTTCATCGGTATCGGTGACTTTTGTTTTAAATAAATTAGCAATGTCATCCCACTTAATTGTTGAATTTATGCCTTGAGTGTCACAAGATAGATAACCATCATCATAAATTGATTTAACGGTATTGACTAAGGCTAGTGAAGCTTCGTGAGTTTCATTTGATAGTCTATAAAGTTGAGGCAAAAGCATGTTTGTATTAGTAGAGCTTGTATAGGTGGTGAATCTATCGCTACTAACGTTATAAAGGAATCTTCCATAAGTGGATGTTGTGTTTTGAATTGTGGCATCATTAGAAGTATTGATTGAAATAGTCCATGTTGTGGTGCCTTTTCCCCATGCTACTTGTTTAACATCAGTGGCTCCTAGTAAACTTGTTCCATTTGATAAAGTCCAAGCACCAGCTTTTCCGCCTAGTGTTAATTCAGCGTATCCAGTACTTAATGTTTTAATCTTTGACTTATCGGTTGAAAATGTCGATGCAACTTCACCCATGACATCGCTACTAATTGTGCTTGACGCGACTACAGCATTAGTATTTGATGCTATAACCAATTTATCGCCAACTTGTAGCGTTGAAGCATCTTTAACTAATGACCAACTACCCTCTTTTTCAAGCGTCTCCGAAATAATTGCAATTGTATAAGTGCCTGAGAAAGTTTCAGATTTAGTATTAGTGTAGGAAACGGTTATAGTTTGAGCTCCACCTTTTGAACTATCAAAGCCAGAGTAGCTTAATTTTGAGGCATCGATATTTACTGTTTTTTCATTGTTAACTTTGTAAATTCCAGTCGCGGTTACGCCAGTTGATGAAGCGTCGAATGTTGCGCCAATATCATAACTTGTTTTAGCGTTTGTAAAATCAAATTTAACATCGCCAATATAATCTGCTTCTACGTTAATTCCTTCTATATCGCATGATACGGTAGCTTCATTTTCGGTATATGATGCAGTTACTTTAGTTGTGCCTAACTTTAATGTTTCTGGTGAAAATGTAATATGACTTACATCAATCTCGCTACCAGTGGTGTCTCCTTCATAAAAGGCTTTAAAGGTTAAACCAGTTGGATCAAACGTTTGTCCTTCAATATAGTCGGTAGTAGTTAAAGTTCCTTCATAGGTTAATGAAGCTGGAGTTTTAGCCGCCTCTGTCGATATTTCCACTGATGCTTTTATAGTATCGTCATATTTAACTTCTAATAGACCTTCTGCACCTGCTTTTAAAGCTGTTGCGGTGATGATATCTCCACTTTTAATGCCTGTAGTTTTATCAATTGATACTCCTTTTTCTTCTTCGAGTTCATATTCAGTGTAAGAAGCAGTAACAGTTTCTTCTTCGGTTAAATTATCTCCTTCAATTTTAACTGTATATTCCTTTGTTTTGCCAACGACCAACGTTGTTGCTTCAGATGGTGAAATAGAAACGCCTGTGACAGTTGGCTCTTTTAATGAATATACTATATCAATGCCGCTAAGTTTTAGAACTCGATTACTACCTACTGTTAATTTAAAATAAGAAAAACTAGTTTTTAAATCACTTGCCGTTATATTTCCTGCATCAGAGGACATTGAAGAATTTGAATACACATTAGTCCAAGTCAAATTATCTGAACTACACGAAACAGTAAAACCACCATCGGCTTTAGTTCCCGTGTGTTTACAATCTTTGAATGTTAATGATTCAATGTTGCCGTCAATTAATGAGCTTGTTATCGTTGCGTTTTTTGGCAATTGAATATAATTGTCACCCACTGCGGTAATGCTACTAAATGTTAGAGTAACTGAATTAACAGTAATAGTAGTAACATTTGAACTTGTTTTTGTCGTATTTTTATTTAACGAATAAGTGATTGTTTCTGTGTTCGCCGCCTTTACCTCGTTAGCCTCACTATGAGTGCTCCCCAAACCAACACCAACTCCTAGACTTAAAACAAG
>CAVDXG010000040.1:0-7747 GCA_963612925.1 Coriobacteriaceae bacterium
AGTTTATTTCTGAATAAAAATTGCTTTCTTGTAAAGCAAAATAATTAACTTATAATAAGGGAAATGAAAGACAAAAAACAAAAATTTAATATCTTCTCTTACCTCTTGCCGAAAAATCAAACTCATTATTTAACTGAGAAGACAACAATTCGACAAGCGTTAGAAAAATTTGATTATCATAAATTTAGCGTAGTTCCTATTATCGACGATGAAGGAAACTATGTTTCCTCGATATCCGAAGGTGATATTTTACGCTATATCAAGAATTGTCATAATTTTTCTTTAAGTAATGCCGAAAAAACTTATCTAAAAGATATTGAGCATTACCGGTCATACAAACCTCTTAACATCAACGCTACTTTTGATGATGTTGTTAAGCTTGCCTTAGATCAAAACTTCATTCCAGTTTTAGATGATCGAAATAAATTTATTGGCATATTAAAAAGACGTTCAATACTTGAGAACTTTGTTAAAATCGCTGGTGACTTGCCTAAATAATAGCCTTTTGCTTCATGAAAAAAAGATTTTATTTATTATCTATTTTGCCATTGCTCTTATCTAGTTGTGCGAGTGAAGTTAGTTTAGCTAAAGCCAAACAAATCGCTTCTAATTATGATAGGAGTAAGATTACCGCCACATCCGGAATTTTAACTACGATTGTCTATACCCTTTATGGCGAAGGCGAGCATGGCAAAGCCTTTGTTGAATGGCAAAAAAATCTTGGCTATCATCAAGGAGTAACTTCGACCACCCGCATTAGTGATGTCCAAGTTTGCGATTATTTAGTAACTGCTTCTATTTTAGAAGAATATGCATATAAGAACGATAACGACATTAAATTTGTTGTCGATAACAACGCTTTGACTCTTTCTAGAAGTTACGATGTAATTGATGAAAACAATAATCGTAATGCCCATTATCTAACGGTCAAATACGATAAATTAGGATTGCTAAAAGAAGTTAGCGAATACATTGTTGTCGATTTTAGTCCTACTGATTATTACGCTTTTAACTATACCTACTACACAGCCTGGAGCTATTAAAGTAAGCGCTTACTAGTTTTAATAACAATTTTATGTTATTATCAATCTACTAAATAACTCGGAGGCGTTAGTTATGGATACGACAATTATCACCATTGATCAAAAAATAGCGGAATTTTTTAATTCTAATTTTGGTACTTATCAAGCTGGTGATTGGCCATGGGGTAATGCCATTTTGTGTGCAATAGCAATTTTATTATCGGTTATTTTATGTGGCATCATCGGCTTTGAAAGAGAAAAACGCGGTCGAAGTGCCGGGTTAAGAACTCACCTTCTAGTTGGCGTTGGCTCATGCATGATAATGATTGTTTCAATATATGGTTTTCCTGCCCTTTTTACTGGAAATGGATTAAACCGAGATGTCGCCCGACTTGCTGCTCAAGTTGTCGCCGGCGTTGGCTTTTTAGGTGCAGGAGCGATTATCCATGGCAATGGAGGAATCAAAGGTTTAACAACTGCTTCAACTATTTGGCTAGTCATGGCCATCGGCTTATGCTGTGGTTCAATGAATTTTATACTTGCCATCGGAGGCACATTTGTTGTCATGCTAGTTTTAGTTAGTTTCCGTCGACTTGAAAGAGCGATTGCTAAAACTAATCCGTTATTAATTATGCTCACTCCTGGAGATATCCCAGTGATGACAATTTTGTTAAGCGTAGCTAAAAAATATGAATGCTCCGTCACTGATGTGACAAGTCAAATTGTTAATGATGGCGCGGAAGCTAGAATCGAAGTCACCTTTAAACTTTCACCGGAAAGTAAAAAAGAAATCGACATCGATCAAATTGTTCGAGAGCTCGAAGAAAAAGCTCATGCCGTTTCTATTCAAGTTTTAAACCATCATTAATTTAGGCTTTTAAAAATGAAAATTTTTATAAGAATTTTTGCTCTTATAGGTATTATTTTAGGCTTAACTATGTTTATTTTTGCCATCAATAATGATGAGACTTTATATGTTACAAATTATGTTTATACCAGTGAAAAAATCGATAGCAATTTAGATGGGCTAAAGATTGTTCAATTAAGTGATTATCATAATCATGGCCTTGAATATAAAAACGGAAATTTAGTTGATTTAGTTAAAAATGAGAATCCAGATTATTTATTTTTAACAGGTGATTTTGTTGATCAATATAGTAGTGAAAGTGATATCGCTGATTTAAAAAAATTCTTCGATGGAACTAAGGATATTCCTACTTATTACATCGTTGGAAATCACGAATATTACGCCAAAAAAGTAAATGAATTTTATTCGCTCATTTATGACCATAAAAATGTCACTTTCCTTTATGATAATTTTGTAAAAGTATCTCATAATGGTTCTTCTTTTAATCTTGTTGGCATGAAAGACCCTTATCTTTTATTAAAAGATAAAGCCGGCTATACTGCAGAAGATGAAATTGAAATTATGGAGCCTTCTTTTAGTAAACTTACATCACCGTTAGATGATGAATTTACCATTCTACTTGCACATCGACCTGATATGTTTGAGATGTACGCCAAACACAAGATGGATCTCACATTTTCTGGTCACACACATGGAGAACAATTCTCCTTCTTGCACACTTTTAAATATCGAAGTGGTCAATATAATATTGACGATTCGCGCTTAATTGTTTCTAATGGCGTTTCCTATAGCGGCAAAATGCCAGTTAGATATAATTGTCCAATGCAACTTGTCACTTGCACATTAAAAAGTGCATAAATGATACAAGTTATTTCCTCTTATATGCTAGAATTAACTTGTTAAATTTTCATATGGACATTAATAGCTCTAATAATAACGAAATTCAAACCTTAGAAGAGATGTCCTCTTTAAATGAGCAAAAAGGTAAGGATGAGAAGAAAAAACACCCGAAATTAAAGTTTTTACTTTACTTTGCCATCATCATTGTAGCGACTGGCTTAGCTTTATTTTTATCGCTTAAAGATGACTTTCAAGGTGTTGTTAACTCCTTAACTAAAACTGATTATCGATATCTCATTTTGATATTTGTCATTGTAGTTGTTTCATATTTAATCGATGCTTTTATCATTTTCATCTTTTCTAGACTATATACTCGAAAATATAAATATCATCAGGGCGTTGCTACCTCTTTAATTGGTGCTTTCTATTCTGCGATTACTCCAGGTTCTAGCGGCGGTCAAGTCATGCAGGCCTACACGATGAAAAAGCAAGGCGTGGAAACTTCAACCGCAGCTTCAATTTTGATCATGAGCTTCATTGTTTATCAGATGGCTCTTATCTTTTTAGGAATTGTTAGCTTATTTTTCTCGGCTGGAGAGCTAATTGGAGCGATTGGCACCTTTAATATTCCTTTTAACGGCGATTATATTCGCATTCCAGCCATTCCTTTAACCATCGCTGGATTTGCTTTGAATTTATTAGTCATATTAGGCTTATTTATGATGTCATATTCTCATAAATTCCATAACTTCATCATGAATCATGGCATCAACTTATTTGCTAAACTTCATTTGATTAAAAACCCTGATGAGAAAAGAGAAAGCTTAAGAATTCAAGTCGAAAACTTTAAGATTGAGCTTCGCCGATTATTTTCTAACATTCCAATCTTCATTCTTGTCTTTATCTGCTTTTTGTTGATTTTGATACTCCGCTTCTCAATTCCATTTTTTGCCGGACTTGCCCTCGATGGCTTTGGCTATCGCATGAATGTGGATGGCTCATTAGTCTTAGAAATTGTCACTCTTGCAGATGGCACGCAAGGCTATAAACCAGTCATGAGCCTTGGAGGAGCGAATTTTGAAAGTTTCTGGCAAGCGGTCTTTCTAAGCTCATATCACCAGATGACAACTGGCTTAATTCCTCTTCCTGGAAGTGCTGGAGTTTCCGAATATTTCTTCAATTTGATGTTTGGTAGCTACTATAATTCGCCCCAAGTGGTGACCGCCGCCCAGATTATTTGGCGATTCTTAACCTATCACGTTGTCATCCTTATTTCCGGAATTGTTGCCGCGACTTATCGTAGCTCTCCTAAAAATGAAATTCATCACATGTCTAGAAAGACCTTTATCACCATGCAATTTGAGACCTATCAAGCTCGAAAAGCTAGTTCAGATACGATGTTTGAAACTGCCTCTTTGTCTAGAAAAGAAATTCAGATGAGACTGCGTTCATTTACAAAGAGCAATAAAAATAGTCAGAAAGCTTCTAATCCAACTAGCGATACTCCGACTTCAAATATTAAAAAGGTCAAAAAGGTGAAAAAGACTAAAAAAGAAGAGCCAATTAAATATGACCATTGGGATTCAATAAATACAGGAGACGATGAATGAAAATAGCAATTTTCACCGATACATATCCTCCTGAGATTAACGGAGTTGCTACTTCTTGTAAGTCGCTTCACGATATTTTAGTCGAACATGGAAATGATGTGATGGTGGTGACCACCAATCCATTTTCTAATAAGGTAACTTGCATCGACAACATCGTTAGAATTCCAGGGAGAGAGCTCAAAAAAATCTATGGCTATCGAATGGCTAATATTTATTCTCGACCTGCGATGAAGTACATTCGAAAATTTAATCCGGATATCGTTCACATTCAAACTGAATTTGGCATTGGTTTATTCGCGCGCTTTGTCATTCGAAATCTTGACTGCGCCTCAATATATACCTATCACACGATGTATGAAGATTATACCTATTATGTGACCAAGGGCCATTTTGATAGAATTGGAAAACATTTGATGCGTTCTTATGCCAAGTCAATGATTAGCTACTGCGATGGATTTATCACTCCATCGACTAAAACTAAAGATTATATGCGACGAATTGGTATCGATATCTACGCCAACGTCATCCCAACAGGCGTTGATTTTTCGAAATTCAATTACAAAAACTTAGATAAAAAGAAAGTTAAAGCCTTAAAGGAAAAATATAATCTCGATAGCGATACATTTACTCTTCTATCTTTAGGGAGAATTGCTCAAGAAAAAAGTGTCGATTTTTCAATTAAATGCTACTCTAGATTTTTAAAAGATCATCCAGAGATAAAAAGCAAAATGGTCATCGTTGGCAAAGGGCCAGCGGTGGATGAATTAATGAATTTAGTTCAGGAATTAAATATAAGCGATAAAGTTATCTTTGCAGGAGCATGCTCGCCTAGTGAAGTCCAATATTATTACACTCTTGGGAACGCTTTTGTCTCTGCTTCTTTAAGTGAGACGCAAGGCTTAACTTATATGGAAGCGATGGCTTCACATCTATATGTTTTAGCCCGTTATGACCACAACTTACTTGATGTCATTCAAGAAGGAAAAACTGGCTATTTCTTTGAAAATGAAGAAGAATTCTCTGACAAACTATTTAAGGTTTATCAAATGTATAAAAGTAAAGATACTACAATGTTAACTGACGCCTTGTCTTCAATTGATCATTATTCGATTGAAACTTTCTACTCTCGAGTTATGGAGGCTTATAATCATGTCATTAAGCAACGATGGTGAAAAAATTGTTTCAATCTATATAGGCAAGAAGAAAGTTATCATCAAGTTTCCTCTTTTTAAAATAGATGTTCCTTTTGATGTATATAGCTCACTATATCTATATGAAGGAAAGATGCTTTCTAATAAAGAAATCGAAGATTTAAAGCACGCGATTAAAGGCGATAAATTGTATCAATACGCGAAAAAGATTTTATCGAAGAACTTATATAGTGAAAAAGAAATCAAAGATAAATTAGTAAAAAAGGAAGCAAGTAAGGATGAAATATCGATAATCATCACTAAGCTAAAAGAGAATCATTTAATTGATGATGAAGAATATCTTAAAGCGATGGTAGATGTCTATTTAAAGAAAGGTTACGGACATAACCGCATCGTTAAATCGCTTTTAGAAAAGGGAATAATGGAAGAGAAGATAAAAGGATATCTTCCTTCTGGTGAAGAAGAATATGAAAGAGCAAATGCTTTGCTTCCTCGTTTAGAAAAGCAATATGCTAACGCGAATTATTCTTCAAAAAAGAAAAAGATTTATAACACTCTTCTAAGAAATGGCTACGACCATCAAGTGGCTTTAAAAGTTTTAGAAAACATTAAATTTGATAATTATGAGAACGAACTTAAACTTTTAAGAAGAGATTATGAAAAAGCTTTTTTAAAATATTTAAAGAAGGTCAATAATTTAGAGTTAGCAAAAAGTAAAACTCAAAACTATTTATTAGGTAAAGGATATCGTTATAAAGATATAGAATTAATTGAGGAGAAATTTGAAGATGAAAGTAGAATGGATTAAAGATTTTCATGATGGCGAACACATTCATGATGAATTTATTGTCGCAAGTGTAACTAAATGCACATCCGATAAAGGCAAGCCTTATTTAAACATTGTTTTGCAAGACAAAACTGGATCAATTAATGCGAAGAAATGGGAAGTTTCTGACCATGATTTAGAACTAATTGTCCCTGGAAAGATTTTAGAAGTAGAAGGCGAGATCAATTCCTTTAAAAACGCTTTGCAGTTTAAAATCTTAAATGTTCAACCGACTATCGATGAACTAGTGGATTTATCTAATTTTAAGAAAGTTTCACCTATCCCTCTTCCAGAATTAGAAGAGAGATTAGCCGTTTATCTTAAATCGTTTAAAGATAAAGATGTCTCGCTTATAACTAATACAGTTATTAAACATTTCTATCGAAAATATATTACTTATCCAGCTGCAGTTAGAATTCATCATGAATTTGGTAGTGGCATCATCCATCATTCTTTAGCGATGGCTGATTTAGCAGATGCAATTGCCAAACTATATCCTCAAGTCGACCGCGATTTATTAGTCGCCGGCGCCCTTCTTCACGATATCGGTAAAACTATTGAATATAAAGATTTACCTGTGCCTGAACAAACTGTAGAAGGCAAATTAATTGGTCACATTTCATTGATGTATGCTGAATTTAAGAAAATTGTGGATGATCTAAACATTAAATCGGAAGTTCCTTTACTTCTTGAACACATGATTTTGTCTCATCATGGGCAACTTGATTTTGGTTCACCTGTTGTGCCTTTAACTCGTGAGGCGATGCTATTGAGCATGATTGACTTACTCGATTCTAAGATGATGGTGCTTGATAAAGCGTATGAAAACACTAAGCCTGGTGAATTCACCGAAAAGATTTGGTCGCTTGATAACGCTTCATTTTATAAAGCAAAAGAGCGTAATTAATGAAAATTGGCGATATTGCCTCACTTCGACTAGCCGTCTTTTGCTAGACAAAATGCGAATAAGAAAAACGAGCCTAAGCTCGTTAATCTAATAGGACTTTTTACAGTCCTTTTTTAATTTCTTTTGCAAGAGATGGAAGCGAGAGATTTTCGTTAGAATTATCTTTCATCGAGATGCGGAAACCTTCATCGCTAATGTAGCGAGGTATCACATGAACATGGAAGTGATAGACGCTTTGTCCGGCTTCTTTATTAACATTTGATAGAATGTTGACGCCTTTTGCTCCGAGCATCATGATTTGGGCTTGCCCAATGCGCTGGGCGACATCCATGACTTTATGCATCACTTCTTTTGGAGTTGTTAAGAAGTTATCGTAATGCTCTTTAGACACTACTAAAGTATGACCTTTTGTGGTCTGGGAGATATCTAAAAACGCCAAGACATCATCATCTTCATAGACGATATTGGATGGGATAATTTTGCTTGTTATCTTGCAGAAGATACAATCTTTATCTTTCATTTT
>CAVDXG010000041.1:0-7462 GCA_963612925.1 Coriobacteriaceae bacterium
CCGAATTGATGGGCTATCGCAAAGACAAAAGCTTAGATAGAGGGCTTCTCTGGGTTATTTTAAAAGAAGTCATCGATATTCATCGCATGCCTTTATATGATGAAGTTATTACCATTTATACCTATCCAAATAAAAGAATGCACAATATTTTTCCGCGTTCTTACTATATTAAGGATGAAAAAGGAGAAGTTATTGTTGAAGGAAAAGTTCTTTGGGCTTTAATCGATATCAACAATAGAAAGATGATCGACCCTATTGAACACGGAATTGATATTCCTGATCTATCAAATAATCGTCCATTTAAAATGCCTTTTAATAAGTTAGATGCAACTTGTTTAGATAAAGAAGTTAGTTTAAAAGCACTTTATTCTTATTGCGATTTAAATGGACATATCAATAACACTAGATATCTTGATATCGCGATGGATTTATTGCCATTAGATTTATTAAAAGAGCGTCCTCTAAAGCGGGTTGATATTGAATATCATCACGAAATTAAATTAGGCGAAGAATTTCTTGTTAAATATGGAAACAATAATAATATCTATTACTTCGCCAGTTCACCTTTTAAATTGGAATTAGTTTATTAATATCGCTTTCTTTCGACTATATCGTATCTTTTTATGCGGTTATGGAAAAAGTGACAAAAATGGTCAAAATTTATCGGAAAAAGTGACAAAATTTTTAAAATTTTATTGGAAAAATTGACAAATATGGTATTTTATTTATGAGGAAAATATATGCTTTATCGAAAAATATCTGAAGATATCAATAAATGGATTGATGAGGGCAAAGATGCTCTTTTGATAACTGGAGCTAGACAGGTAGGAAAAACCTATCTAGTTAGAGAACTGCTTAAAGAAAAAAATAAAGATTATGTTGAATTCAATTTTATAAAGCAGCCTAACTTAATTTCTTTATTTGACGCAGCGATAAAAGAGGATGCGATAACCTTTTTAGAAAACTTGCGATTAGCTTCTAAAAGAGTGTTGAAAGATGAAACAATCATCTTTTTTGATGAAGTTCAAGAATGTAAAGAAATAGTAACTATTATCAAGTTTTTAGTTGAGCAGGGGAAATATCGTTACATTCTCAGCGGTTCATTATTAGGTGTCGAACTAAAAGATTTACGTTCCGCCCCAGTGGGCTATATGACTACACTAGATATGTATCCTCTTGATTTAGAGGAATTTTATCTCGCTTATGGATTAACTGGGGAAACTATTAAGAAGTTGAGGAATTGCTTTGACTCAAAGATAGCTGTTGATAGTTTTACTCACGCACGACTAATTGAAGCTTTTTATAAATATCTTGTTATCGGTGGAATGCCAGAAGCAGTGCAAAGCTTTAAAGATAATGGAGATTATAATCTCGTCAATGATATTCATCAAAAAATTATTCGCGATTACAAACGCGATTTTACCAAATATGAAAAACAGGACAAATTACTCCTTCTTAATGTTTACAATTTGATTCCATCTGAACTGAATAAGAAAAATAAACGATATGTTATTGGCGATTTAAAAAATGGTGCTCATTTCTCACGATATGTTAACAATTTTTTGTGGCTAGTCGATGCCGGTGTTGCAATACCTGTTTATAATGCAAGCGAAACTAAAATGCCTTTGGAAGCCAGCAAAAAGAGCACATTATTTAAATTGTTTTTATCTGATGTCGGACTTCTTTCTAGCGCCTATGGAACATCAACAATCATCAAGATGCTTTCCAAGGATAACGATATTAATTATGGTTCGATATATGAAAACTTTGTGGCGATGGAATTATTAGCTCACGGATTTAATAATCTCTACTATTTTAATAATAAATTGCATGGTGAAATTGATTTCCTTATTGAATACGAAGGAAATATTTTACCTTTGGAAATCAAAAGTGGGAAAGATTACACAGTTCATTCGGCGATGTCATATTTTTGTTCTAACGCTTTCACAAAAGGAATTGTCTTTTCAAATTACAACATTAAAGTAGACGGTAGCATCACATATTATCCAATTTACATGCTGATGTTTTTAACCGCGAATCAAAGGATTGAAAAAAAAGACAATCTTGATTTGAGTTTTTTATAAATTTTATGACAGAGAAAAGTTAATCGAACTTTGAAAAAAACACTAATTTGAATTAAAAATATATTACAAAAATCCCGAAAATTAGAGGTTAAATTAAAATTAAAAGAAAGATTGAAAAAAGTTATCAATGAATACTTTGATGGCGATAGAGATAAAGTTTTGATTATTGATGGGACAAGGCAGGTTGGAGAAGCGGATATCTTGATAAATGATTACAACAATTTAACTGTTTTGTCTCTTGAAATTAAATCAAGGAAAACCCAATCCCGCTTTAGAGCGTTTCCTAAGCTAGTTGATAAAAGTGGGAATTATTAAGTTCCTAGGGGATTTATTCTCTCCAACAATAGTTTAGTTAAAGAAGATAATAATTTAATCTATTGACCTATCTATATATGGTGATGTTTCTTTAAAAGATTGCTTTGTTAAGGTTTTTTCGTTACTCTCAATGTAATTGCTGGTGATGAAGTTGACACCTAGTTTTTTGTAACGGTCAACTAAAGAGATATCATTAATGGTCCAAATTGCGACTAGCAATGATTTTTTCTTAAACATCTCGATAATTTCTTCATTTAATTTAGAATATTCAAAATCGAGATTCATTCTATCTTCAAGCGCTTCTAAAGCATCTAATAAAGTGGTGCCTAATCGAAATATTTTATAGCTATAGCCATTTTGCTTTGAAATGCTTTGAAGCCTTTTTAACACTTGTCGGTGAAAGGAGATGAAAAAGCATTTATTGATACCGATATCTTCTTCTTTTATTGTTCTAATTACTTTATCTAGTTCCGCATCATTTAAGCCAGTCTTTAGCTCGATGACAGGAATCTTTTTATAATGTTTAATGATGGATAAATATTCTTTAAAAGTGGGCACGTAAGCAACTTTTTTATCTCCGAGATTGATCTTCTTTATTTCTTCAAATAGCGATTCAGAGATGTTTTTATCCATTCCTTTAACGATGGGGTCGTGATGGCAAATAATTATTTCATCTTTTGTGAAATAGATATCAGTTTCGATGCCGATGAAATTGCGCTTTCCCGCTTCAATAAAAGAGGAAACAGTATTTTCTATTTCATATTTACTATAGCCCCGATGAGCAATGGAGGGGATATCAACGAAATTATTTTTCTCTTTCATAAATGCCTAATAGTGACGGTAGCATACGCTACCAGAGGAGGCAATGAAAAGTTCAAAATTGTTGAAGTTCATTCGTCTATAAAAATCAATCTCTTTTTTGGCGAAAGAGGATTCCTTTAAAGCGACAAACAGATGAAAATCATACAAATTTAGAAATTGTTTCTACATTTTAGACTTTTAAAATTTATTCGATAAAACGCCTGCTTTTAAAAGATAGCCTTTCATTGAAATCTACTCAAAACTTCTTATATAGCCAAAAAGGAAGAATTCGCTGAATAAGTTAGTTATTTTCTTTGCTTATTTCGCTATAGTGAACTCACAAGGAGAAAAGAACATGAAAAATAGAATCTTAATTTTATCAATTTTACCTTTGCTTTTAACTGGTTGTAATTCTGAGAGCCCTTCATCCAGTGATACCTCAAATGGCGGCGAGAGCACCAACGCGACTAGCGTATCTGTAGTCACTAAATATACAGTTACCTTTGCTAACACTTCTATGTCTAGCGTCCAGGTAGAAGAAGGGAAAACTTTAGCTAAACCAACTGATCCTACAAAAGAAGGTTACGCCTTTATGGGATGGTTTTTAGATGCAGCATTGAGCAATGAAGCTAAATTCCCTCTCACAGTTAATAGCGACATTACCTTATACGCGAAATTCTATTCTTATAAAGAAGCGTTTGCTAAAGCTAGAAGTAACACGATTGGAGAAAGCGTTCCAGGTTATGAATATGACTATACATTAGATGTAAGTGCTACTTATATTGTTTCTCTTACTGGTAAAACAGAAGGAAACACTAAATACAATGCTTCATCCACTGATGTGAGTTTCTATGATGAGCACACTAACTCCGGAGCCTTATTCTATGATGGCAGTAAATATGCGATTAAAAAGGCAAGGAATCTTCATGAAATATCACTAGATGAAAATGGCATTGTTAAAAAATATGCCATCAAAGAAGTCGATGATAGCTATAAATATGATTCCTCCTCATTTGCTAAAGCGGTCTTTGAATATGATGATGAGAAATTAAAAGAAATTAAGCCTACAACTACCGCAAATGAATACGAACTCAAAACTGGCTTTAACGCTTCTAGCGGAATCGCCTTAGTTGGCAACTACATCAATCACCCGATGATTGAAAAAATACTTGGTACATTGCCGGAAACAAGCGTCAACACTGGAATGTATGTCACTTTTAATGGCGATAAACTTAATAGTTATCGATATGTGATGAATATCAATGTCAGCGGATTAGTCTTCAATCTAACTTATTCGCTTACTTTTAAAAATGTTGGTGTTGCTCCTTCGATTACTCCTAAATCATTCAACAATGTAAGCGTCACTGAAGCAGAAGTAGATAAAGCAAAAGCTGAAATCAATACATGTTTAGATACTTATAAAGCCTTAGAACATTCTGGCTATGAATATAGTGTTAAAACTGCGGTGGGCTTTGAAGGTAAAAACGATATTAATGCAACTGTTAAAGGTTTCACTAAGAGAAAAGTAAGTGGAACTGATGTCTATTATCTTAACGATTATGAAGTTGATTCTGATTTAAAGAATGCTGATTTATATAAATCGCATGAACTTAAAGATTGCCATGGTGGAAGAGTTAAACTTTCTACGGGTGAAGTCCATGATGTTAAAAGAAAAACAACTTTATCAACTTATAAATATGATGATTTAGGCACAGTGGCAAACCATAATTCTAGCGATGATTATTATCTTTTTGATGTCTTAAAGATGATTAATAATATTAGCTTCATTCAAAAGATTGCTGATACTTCAAAAGGAACAGTTACTTATTCAGTTGGTTCTGATACAACTAGTGCGGCGAACATCTTAACTAATTTCAATGATTTATTAAGAATTAATGCGCTTAAGGCATGCGATGTTGATGTAAAAGCTTTTGGCTCATTTACTTCTAGTAGCCTTTCGCTTAAAGATTTTGCCTTTGAAATTGTCATCACTAATGGTGCTTTTACTTCTTTAAAATTAAAGATGAACGGCCAATATAGTGCCTCTTATCCTAATTCACGCGATTTTACATCTGCTCAAGAAGCATCCTTTAAGTTAGAACTATCCCTTACTAGCAATAACGATGGAGATAGTTACGAGCCTGCCGCTAGCGTGGATAAAGTAAAATAAACATTAGTTTAATTATGAGAAACTAGGTCGATTACTGATCTAGTTTTTCTTATTTCTCTTATTTAAAAAGTACGATTTTTTCGCCGACATTAATTTAGAGGACTATAATAGGCGGCGTTTGACTATGAAGAAGGTTTATTTATGAACAGTAAAGACATGAGCAAAGGCCGTCCATTCACCGTTATTCTCTTATTTGCAATACCGATGATTTTATCGGTGACACTTCAACAGCTATATAATTTAGCGGATAACTTTATCGCTGGACATTTCATCAGTTCCATCGATTCTTTTAATGCGGTAGGCATTGTCTATCCAATTACCGTCATCTTTTTAGATATCGCAGTTGGCTTTGGCGTAGGATGTGGAGTTATAAGCGCCAAATACTTTGGAGCGAAAGACTTCGTTTCGCTTAAAAAAGCTTCTAAAGTGGGATTAATTTCGACAATTATATTAGGATTAATCGTAACAGCGGTGGGCTTTGCTATTATCTATCCTTTATTAAAAGGAATGATAGATACCTCTATTGATGATGGCTGTTTTAATGAAGCTCTAGCTTATATGCTAATCTACATCGCTGGTATCATTTTCTTATTTATTTATAACTATGCGATGTACATGTTTCAGTCGTTTGGCAATTCTAAGACTCCATTATATTTCTTGATATTTTCAACTTTACTTAATGTCGGCTTGGATATGCTCTTTGTGATGCCAATTAAACTCAATAGCGCAGGACTAGCCTTAGGAACGATTATCTCAGAAGCTATCGCTGCAATTTTATCTTTATTAGTGTTATTTAAAAGCATTGAGAAGATGGATAAAGAGCAAGCTAAAGGCTTCGATAAAGTGATCTTTAAGGAAATTGTTTCCGTCTCTATCCCTAGCATTCTTCAAGGATTATTTATTTCCATTGGAGGAGTGCTCATCACGACGATATTAACTAATGTTGGAGGCAACAATGTAGCTGGAGGTTATTCTGCTGCATATAAGATTTGTTATATCGCCATCAACATCTTCACTGTTTTATGCAATGCTTTGACAAACTTTGTATCACAAAATGTCGGAGCTAAAAAGTATGAACGGATAATGCAGGGTTACTTTTCAACGCTTATCATCTGTGCGATTTTCTGTCTCATAGCAACTGGAGTGATATTACCTTTTAAAGAATTCTGGGTTAAATTGTTCCTATCTAACGATAATAGTGAAGAAACTACTGAAATTATCAATTCAGGAACATTGTTTATTTCTTCAGTTGTTCCTTTCTTCGTTTTGATGGTTATTAAAATCCCGTTAGATGGCGTCTTAAAAGGATCAATGGATATGCTCGGCTTTACTTTAGGAACATCGGTTGATTTAGTTGTTCGAGTATTAGCCGCGTTAATATTGGGTAACATCTTTGGTTATCAAGGCGTCTATTTTGCTTGGCCACTTGGTTGGGCTGTTGGAGCTATTATTTCTATCGTCATGTTCTTCTTGGGAAGATGGAAAAGAAAATGTGGCTATCCTATTAAAGAAGCGCTTCAAGAGCAGAATTAAGGCTTTTTAGAGTCATCTTTTTCAAATCATTTTTTAAAAGGCCTATATATTAATGTTTTTTGAAAAGTCATTATTCGATTTAATCGATTTTTTAGACGAATTGCCAAAAATGGCTAAAAAAATTTCATATGACCAAAAGCATATGCAAATGACAAATTGCTCAATAAAAAGCATATTTGAACTGAAAGGTAGATTTATTTCCAAAAATAATTTTGCTACAACAGTTTTTGGCGTGTCATCTCGAAATTTCTTGTTGCAATAAATCTCGTGTGTGATTAAATATGAAAGATATTTCGAGCGGTTAAGACATTTGCATTCTAATAGCTCAAAATATTTAGACCTAAAAATCGTATAGTTGCGCGAACTAAAAAATTGTTTAGGTTTATATATCTATTTTTATATAGAAGAAAGGAAGTAAGTATGAAACATTCAAAATTACTATTTGTGTGCACTGGTGCTCTTCTAGTTGGTTCATTAGCTTCTTGCGGTAGCGCCGGATCTGGTGAATATACTTACCGTAGTTATACTAGCGCACTCGCAACAAACTGGAATCCTCATA
>CAVDXG010000042.1:0-7459 GCA_963612925.1 Coriobacteriaceae bacterium
TTTTAAATTCAACATCTCTGAAGAAGTTAGACAGCATTGTAAAGGCCATCTCTTTTCCAACTAGAGTCACATCAGGATATAATTCTAATAATTTTTTTACGCCATAAGAATGGTCTGGTTCAACGTGCTGAATAATTAGATAATCAGATTTTCTATTCTTTAAAACGCTTAAAATATTATCGATCCAATCGGACAAAACCAGTTTATCAACCGCATCTTTAATGGCAATTTTATCATCTACAATTAAATAAGAGTTGTATAACATCCCCTGTGGTAGAGCAAAATGAGCTTCAAAGAGTTAACCCTCATTACCCTCATACGAACTTGCTCCAATATAGAAAATTGAATCAGATATATAAATATTATGTTTCATTCTTTTTAACCTGATGAATAGTTTGGCGATTCTATTTTAACCAAAATAAAAGTACGATAAAAAGCTACTTTTTTATTAGTCAATCGCCAAATCGATACCTAAAAGTACGCCAAATGTTTACTTATATTTGCCCTATTTGGCGAATTTGCTATAATTAAATCGTAAAGAAAGGCACATAAAATATGGATGATTACAAGAAGAGGATTGCTGATCAAATATTAGAAGAAAAGCTTGCGTCAAAAGGAGCGGTTTTAATCGAAGGCCCAAAATGGTGTGGGAAAACAACAACTGCCGCTCAATTTGCTAAAAGCATTTTATATATGAGTAATCACCGATATTTAAAGAGGAATTTGCTTTTGGCAGAAGCCAATCCAGAAACTCTTTTAGAAGGAGAGACACCACGACTTATTGATGAATGGCAAATTGCTCCTAAGTTATGGGATGCTATTCGCTTTGAAGTTGATCAAAGGAGAAAATTTGGCCAATTTATGTTAACAGGGTCATCTTTGCCAGTAGATCGAAGCGAAATTATCCATTCTGGAACAGGACGTTTTACTTATCTAAAAATGAGACCAATGACATTACAAGAATCAGGGGAATCAAATGGGAGCATCAGCCTTGAAAAACTATTTTCAGGAAATTTAGATATAAAAGGAACATCAAAATTGACAATGGATGATGTTGCTTTTTTAGTGTGCCGTGGCGGTTGGCCTATCGCTACATATCTAAGCGGAAAAAGAGCATTGTCTCAAGCTATTGATTATTATGAGGCGGTTGTTAATTCTGATTTAGCACGACTCAGCAATTCTTTTAGAGATGTTGAAAAAGTGAAAAGAATTATGGCCTCATACGCTAGAAATCAAGGAACTCAAATTAGTGATGAAGGCATTAAAAATGACATTCAAATAAATGAAGATGAATCTTTATCTGTAAAAACAGTTCGATCCTACATTGACGCCCTTAAGAAAATCTTTGTTATTGAAGATATGAAAGCATGGAATCCAAATCTCCGTTCGAAAACCGCTATTAGAACATCGGACACAAGATTTTTTATCGACCCGTCAATCGCTGCAGCTTCCTTAGGCTTTGGGCCAGGAGATTTAATAAATGATTTAAAAACATTTGGATTTATGTTTGAAACTTTAGCGGTTCGCGATTTAAGGGTCTATGCCGATTTATTAGACGGCAACATCTATCATTATAGAGATAAAAACGGTTTAGAATGTGACGCTGTTATTCATTTAAGAAACGGCTCATATGGGTTGATCGAAATTAAATTAGGTGGCGATACTTTAGTTGAAGAAGCAGCTAAAACATTATTAAAAATAAGAAGTATTATTGACTTAAGCAAAATGAAAAAGCCATCGTTTTTAATGGTTTTAACTGCTATCGGAGAATTTGCATACACAAGAAAAGATGGTGTAATCGTTGTTCCAATCGGCACACTAGGCAAATAAAAATAGTATTTGTTGACGAAGGCAAAAGTAATAGAAATTATTAAATTCTTTGTTTTTTTAAATCAATATAAATGCATTTTTAAAAAATTCATTTGATAAAATCAATTGTAAGAATCAAAGAATATAACGTCTCAGAAGAATGGATGATTTTAATCGCTTATTTTAGAGGCAAATAAACGAATATAAAAACTCAAAATATCTAACTAAAATACTAAAGCAGTTAAAAAATGTGGATGTTGTAATCGCTCCTATTGCCAATAACACGATGTGCACAATTTTAGATATGGAAAGATAACAGACTTCTAAACTCTTAATGCCTTGAGCGTTAACAGATTAGGAAAGCAATATGTGTTTTTAAATGACAAAGTTATCAATTCTAATCTTAAAATGCTTGAGAGATGCTTTTATCCCAAAGAGGAAAGAAAACAATATTTGAAATCGAAGCAAAAAGAAAATGAAATAGGTAAAAACAAAGTGAAGATTGCTTTAAGAGAATATGCAGGAAAAGGAAAATATATCAAGGAATTATTGCATGAAGAAAATTGATGATATAGATTTGTTTCTTTGCCGATACACTGCAAACTTATTTGAATATGCTTCAAAGATAAAGATTGTTCATCAAAAGTTTTTGTAAAGGCATATTTGTATTCATCTATTCAAAAAAGAATATCTTCGAAAGCTTTTATATTTGTTTCGCTAGATGTGCCTGTAGCAAACAACATCAAAAAAAGAAAAGACACTCAATCGCGGTAAAGAAATATATCCAACTTATGTTATGTCTTGGGTTGGCTATATGATTAATATTTTGCCTATTCCACAGATAAATCAGAAATATATTTATATAAAAAGATAAAGCTTGATGATTTGGCGTCGCTTAATGAAGCATACCATTCATTGGATAATGATTTAGTTATAAAACGCCTATTAGAAAGTAAAGATATCGATACAAACATAAACGATGTTGAATTATATCGAAAAATAAAATATAGCACGAATTAATCGATACTTTTATTTGCTTTACAAACTAAAAGTTATTATTCAATCACTCCTTAAAAATAGTTTTTTTATTTTCTTGTTGCAATAATTTTAAAAACCACTACACTTACCATTGACATTTTTGTCAACGGAAAATAGATATGCCTAGAACTAAAGAAACAAATCAAACAATTATCGATAAAAGGGTGAAGTGCATGCTTGACTCGGCTTTATATCTATTTGCATTATATGGCTATAAAGCCACAAGTATGGATGACATCGCTAAATGGAGCAATTGCTCAAGAGCACTTGTCTATCACTACTTCCCAAGCAAAGAATTGCTGTTTAAAAGACTAATGTGTCAAATTCATCAAGAATTAGACAATATGACCGAGTCGATAGATTATTCAAAAAAGGCTGAAGATAGTCTAAAAGAATTGCTTCAAAGAATACTTGATAGCATCAATAAATCTACTAGACCGGCAGCGATGATTCGCTTAATCTTAAATCTTCATCTACAAGGCAAAGACTTGCCAAAACCTCCAATAGTAAAAAAAGAATTGCCTATTGGAAAAAAGCCTTTATATAATATCGTTTATTATCTTATAGATAAAGGGCAGGAAGAAGAGAGCTTCTATAAAGGAAACGCCGAAGAATATTCAATTGTGATTCTCTCACTTGTTGAAGGTCTTGCCTATAACAAAATCTATCTAGATAAAAGATATATTTCCCCGAATGTAAAAACATTGATGAACATCGTTAAAAAAGAGGACAACATATGCTAAAGAAAATAAAACTCATTCTTAAAAGTCTAAGACAATATAAAATTTATGCGATTATCACCCCATTATTTATGGTAATTGAAGCATTAATGGAATCGCTTATTCCTTTCACGATGTCGATATTTTTAGATATCTCAATTAAAACCGGAGGTATCAGCGATTTTCTCACCTATTATCCCGCGGATAAATTACCTTTTGATGTCAATTTATTGACTTTAGTAATCGCGATGATCGTGATGGCGATGCTCTCTTTATTAAGCGGCATAATGGGGGCTAAATTCGGAGCGAAAGCCTCGGTTGGATTAGCTAGCAATCTCAGAAGCGATATGTATAAAAAACTACAAACCTTCTCCTTTGCAAATATCGATAAATTCCAACCATCTTCACTCCTCACGAGAATGACCACCGATATTCAAAACGTTCAACAAGCTTTTCAAATGTGCATCCGCATCGTCTTTAGAGCTCCGTTGATGATGATCTTCTCAGCCGTCATGGCCTTCATTGCCGGTGGCTGGGTAGCATTTATCTTTATCGTCTTGATTCCAATTCTCGGCATTGGCTTATATTTCATCGTCAAACGAGCGATGGCAATCTTCTTAAAAGTGTTTAAGCGTTATGATGCCTTAAATGAATCGGTAGAAGAAAACGTCTCAGCAATAAGAGTAGTTAAAGCTTATGTCCGCGAAGACTATGAAAAAACTAAATTCAATACAGCGAGCAACAACATGACTAGCGACTTCGTCAAAGCGGAAAAGACTGTTGCATTAAATACTCCGTTAATGAACACGGTCATTCATTTATCAAATATTTTAGTCGTCTCTGTCGCATCTTATTTAACCGGTCGATTCTCCTCAATTGGTGAAGGTGAGGAAATTTTAAACCAATATCTCACCATCGGACAAATGTCATCTTTATTAACATATGGCATCCAAATTTTAACTTGCATAATGATGATCTCGATGATTATGGTCATGCTTACTATGTCGCTTGAATCAGTAAGACGTATTGGCGAAGTCCTCGAAGAGGAACCAACCATTAAAAATCCAGAAAATCCTATCTATGAAGTTAAAGATGGCTCAGTCGATTTTAACCATGTCAATTTCTCTTATAAAAAGGAAGCCGAAAAGCAAACATTAACCGACATAGATTTGCACATCAAATCCGGTCAATTTATCGGCATCTTAGGTTCGACAGGTTCTGGAAAGACAAGCGTCGTTAATCTCATATCTAGACTATATGATGTTAGCGATGGCGAAGTGCTTGTCGGCGGGAAAAATGTCAAAGAATATGACTTAAAAACTTTGCGAGACATGGTCGCAGTAGTTCTTCAGAAAAATGTCTTATTCTCCGGAAGCATTGCTGATAACCTTCGCTGGGGAAATCAAGAAGCCACAGTCGAAGAGATGAAGAAGGCTTGCGATATCGCTCAAGCAAGCGAGTTCGTCTCTCAACTTAAAGATGGCTTTGATACTTATATAACTCAAGGAGGCACGAACGTCTCCGGCGGTCAAAAGCAAAGATTATGCATTGCTAGAGCTATTCTAAAAAATCCAAAAGTCCTCATTTTAGATGATTCCACAAGCGCAGTTGACACCAAAACTGATAAGCTCATCCGTCAACATTTAAAAGAAGATATACCTAACACCACCAAAATCGTCATTGCTCAACGCATTTCTTCCATTGAAGATGCTGATCAAATTATCGTTTTAGATAATGGAAAAATTAATCAAATTGGCACTCATGAAGAGCTCTTAAAGAGCAATCCAATTTATCAAGAAGTTTATTACACACAAAATAGAGTCGGAGGTGATAAATAATGCCACCAGTAAGAATCAAAGAGCGTGCTCGCGTTAAAAAAGGCACGATGCCTCGCTTAATAAAACAATTATTTAAGATGTATCCAGGTCAACTAATCTTTGTTGGCGTCTGCATCATCTTCAACGTCTTTGCTAATTTATGCTCATCGATATTCGCTAGTTTAATTGCCGGTATTTTAACTGCCGCAGTTTACGCCAACGGCGGAGTGTTCAATGCTTTTGACATCACTAAAACTTACGAAGCTAGCGTCATGGGCAATAGCTTTACCATCAACACCAACATTCCAATTTTATTAATTGCAATGGGTTCAGTCTATTTTGTGGGAATCTTCGCTTCCTGGTGGTGGAACCGTTCAATGGCTATCATCACTCAAGAATATCTAAATGAATTTAGAAAAGCGATGTTCAACCACATGGAAGACTTGCCAATTAGCTATTTTGATCATAACGCTCACGGTGACATCATGTCGCTATACACCAACGATATCGACACCATTCGACAATTTATTTCTCAATCGCTTCCAGAACTACTTAGAACCGGCTTATCACTAATCTTTGTTATAACGCTGATGCTCATTAACTCGGTTTGGATGACTCTAGTAGTCTTCGTCGGTTCAGCTTTAATGATTTTAAATACTAAAGTCATCGGAGGCGCTTCTGCTCGTTACTTTGTCAAGCAACAAAAACAAGTCGGTATTGTTGAAGGCTACATCGAAGAATCAATCAAAGGCTTAAAAGTCATCAAAGTCTTTTCGCACGAAGAAAAATCGCAAGAAGACTTCGATAAGATTAATGATGTCTTAAATGAGTATTCAACCGAAGCTAACATGGCTGGTAACGTCACAATGCCAATCAATGGCAATATCGGTAACTTCACCTATATTCTAACCGCCTTTATGGGCTTTCTACTCTTCGCCATTCCAGGCTTTAGAAATCTAACCATATTAGGTGGATTCACTTCTTTCTCAATCGCCGATGTTGGAAAAGCAGAAGCGATGTCAACCTTTAATTCCACAGTCGTTGGCTTTCTAATGATGAATAGAATGTTCACCAATAACATTTCTCAGCTATCTCAGCACATCATCTTTATCGTTATGGGTATGGCTGGTGCATCGCGTTGCTTCACTTTGCTAGACGAGGAAAAAGAGCAAGACAACGGATATGTCTATCTATGCAACATCAAATATCGTCATGATGGTACCTTCGTAGAAACTAGTGAGCATACTCGCGACTACGCCTGGAAGCATTTACACGGCAATGGAACATTAGAATATAAGCCTCTTAAAGGTGATATAGTGCTCGACCATGTCGACTTTGGCTATGATAAAGATAAACTCATCCTTCACGATGTCTCAATTTATGCTCATCCTGGTCAAAAGATTGCTCTTGTCGGAGCCACAGGTGCAGGCAAAACAACTATCACCAATCTAATCAACCGCTTCTACGACATCGCCGATGGAAAGATTAGATATGATGGCATCAACATCAATAAAATCAAAAAAGCCGATCTTAGAAAATCGTTAGGTATTGTTTTACAAGATACCAATCTATTCTCTGGCACAGTCATGGAAAACATCCGTTATGGACGACTTGAAGCAAGCGATGAAGAAGTCTATGAAGCTGCAAAAATCGCCAACGCCTACGACTTCATCACTCGTCTGCCGCAAGGATTTAACACCTTCATCAATGGCGATGGTTCTAATTTAAGTCAAGGTCAAAGACAGCTCATATCAATCGCAAGAGCGGCCGTTGCTGATGCTCCGGTCATGATTCTTGATGAAGCAACTTCCTCGATCGATACTCGTACTGAAAAATTAGTTCAAGATGGTATGGATGGGCTAATGAAAGGTAGAACCGTCTTTGTCATCGCTCATAGATTATCCACTGTTCAAAACAGTGAAGCTATCATGGTTCTTGATCACGGTCGCATTATCGAGCGCGGTTCACACGATGATTTAATCAAGCAAAAAGGTGTCTATTATCAGCTCTATACCGGCGCCTTCGAGCTCGAATAAAAATTCTATTCTCAAGTGCGGCAACCACCGCACTTTTTTT
>CAVDXG010000043.1:0-6724 GCA_963612925.1 Coriobacteriaceae bacterium
GAATCATCTCCGGCGTAGGTTGCACAACCTTCTGCACCTTTAATCAAATATTCTAAAGCCGGGCTTAATTGTTCGGTTGTAATGATTCCAGCATTAAGCCATTCTCTAACTGTGCTTTTATAATCGCCCCAATTGGTGATAACGTGTTTGTCAGGATCAACAAATTCGGCATTTTTACCCAAACTTTCAACATTAACTTTTCCGGTTAATCCGTCTTTGCTAAAAGAGAGGCTGAAATATTTTTCACTAAAAAGTTCTTTTAAGATATTAGTAAATAATTCATCGCCTTCACTTACGATATTAGCCACATCATTTGGCACATCTTCTAATAGATAATATAAGCGGTTGTTAGCAATATCGCTTTTAAAAGACAAATCAAAGTTTGAAAAGATGTCTGATATCGTCTCATCATTTAATTGGTCTTTAAGATACTTTTTAGCGAGATTGAAAAATCCTCCGATGCGACCGACTTTAACATCTTTTATTGTAAAGATATAAGCATCCTTACCATCAATTTGTCCTTGAGCAAAATTAGTTTCGATTTTAACGCGTGTTTTAAAGATGTTTACTAAATTGATGTCGGCATAAAAGTTATAGCTATTATCTGTGGTTTCAAGATATAGAGCCGTTACATATTGTTTAAGTGTGGCATTTGAACCAATGTTAGTTTCATAAGAATCCAAAAGAATTTGATTGAAGTTATCAGTGCTTACTTTCATGGAGATTTCGTGCGTATCCTTTACATCATCAAGAGAATCAACAGCAGCATCCATTAAAACGGTGTTAACATCGAATCCTTCTTGCTTTTTTATCGATGATCTAGTTCCATCATAAAAACAAATGTATACGGCGGCGATTGGCGCGACGATTAAGATGACAAAAAGCGACAATATTATCTTTAAAGCGATGTGCTTTTTCTTTTTCTTTTTTCCCACATCAGTTTTGAGTTGTTTGCTCCCGCTTGAAACGGGGATATCTTTATTAGGGTCCATAGTAAATAATCCTTGTTGAAGTTATTATATAAAATGATATCATTTTTGTGCTAAAATTTTGAAAATATGGAAGAGAAGAAAATTAAAAATATTTCATCTAATTGCCGGCCTTACTTAGCCGCGGCTTTAATTGTTGATGGAAAATATTTGCTTTTAAGAAGTGCTTATCGCGAAAGATTTGCTCAACAAGGATTTTATTTTCCAGGTTGTCAAATGGATGCGAAACTTGATGATAAAAAGCAGCTTAAGAATCAGCTCTATAGAAAATATCGTCTACAAGTGAAAGTTGGCAAATATTTAGGCAGAGCAGTTGGCAATATTAGCAAAAGAAGATCGTGTGCGGTGCATTTATACAAATGTTCTTTAAATATCTCAAATTCTATTTCAGCAGTGGACATCATTCCTTGTTTATATAAAGCTGATGAACTAGTGAATTTAAAATTTGTGCCGCCAGATGGCGAGTTATCAATGCGCATTTCTATCTTTGATAAAGCTTATCGAGAAGTAAGTCGAATAACTCCTTTAAGCGAATACGATTACACTTTAGCCAGAGTCTATTACAAATGTCTTCTTTATTACCGCGACAAAGTCGATTATCAAGATATTGTCGATTTTGCTAGGCTATTAAAATCGGAGTCAACAATTGTAGAAATCGAAAAAGCTTTTGTCTACATTGCTAACAAAAGCAATATTTCTTTAAAAGATTATTTAAAAATGAATAAAGCGCTTCTTAAAAAGGAGGCTCTTGGATTATGAAAATTAAAAAATTGATTTTAGTTTTATCAGTTGGACTTTTATTGACCTCTTGCGGCAATGAAACTTCTGTTCGACGCGATGATCGCGACACAAGTTCTAATAATAGCGTGACTACTATTCAAGATGGTGATATCTATTCTTCAATCGTTTCGGGAATCACTACTGCGGAATTGCAAACCATTATCGACGCGAGTAAAAAAGCCTTGCCAAGCATTCGAAGTTTAAGCACGGTTTATTCTTCAATTAGTTATAAATATGATGAAAATTTCAGCAATCAAACTATCGATGAAGCGCATACTTTGACATCGAAAACCTTGCGTTACAACAATAGCGTGCTCTACACCAATAACAGCGCATCAGATTTCGATGATTATGAAGAATTTGGCTTTGTAAGTGAGGAAGATGAAAAGAAATTATCATCCTTTACTTATCTAAATTTTGAAGATGAAAAAGAACACCTTATTGAAACTAGAACTGTCTATCAAAAAGATGGTGAAACTACAACGACTGTAAAGATTGAAAATAGCTTAGCTTATTCTGTTGATAATTACGATAAAACGTTTTTGCTTGTTAGTGAATCTGCGCTCAAGGATATAAGCGATAATGAAAACAAAGAACACGCTGAAATTATCGGTATATTAAATAATGGTCAAGTCTTTGCTAGATTTACTTATAGTGAAAATTCCACTGATGAAAATGAGCAAACAATCATAAATACAACAAAATTAGATTATTATTATAAAAACTCAAATTTAGTCAATATAAATGTCTATATTTCCTCTTATCTAGAAGATGAAGAATCACTTCTTTATCCAACTCAAACTATAACTATGGCGACTTCCTTTAGCTATATAGAAAATGGCAATTATGATAAATCACAAATGCCATCTGTAAGCGTTACTGATAAAAACAATAGCAAATAATTAAAGATTTTCTAAATCAGGAATAGTTGTTAAATCGTAATCTAGATTATCTTTTATTTCATAGGTATAAGATGATTCGCTTTTTTCAAGCAAGAAAGGTTCATCAAGTGGCTCATCAAAGATGTTGCTACCAATTAATTTTTCAACCTTTTGATATTTATAGTCGAGATAATATTCGATGTTTTCAGCAGTTTTATCAATCGCTTTAAAGCGGTATAAAGTATAGGTGTTAGTGACAAATGTCGATAAGGATTTGTTATTAAATTTAACGGTGTAGCTTCCAGCTTCCGTGGACATTGTTTCCACCAAGACATCGTCATTTTTGCTAAAACCATAAGTGACACCGTTAGTGTCTCCCCAGCTAATAATAGAAGAATTCATGCGGTCGCCTAGATGAGTATTTTTTGCATATGTATCATCATCGCTAAAAGGGATGACCTCTTCTGAGCCAATCTTTTTACCATAGCCATAGTCATCTATTGTCTTTTTGACTATTGATTTATTTTCTTCTAATAAAAGATAAGTATCTATTTTGCGAGTGGAAACAGATTTAGCGTTTAAGAAGGCTTCTTCACGATTAGAAGTTAAATTAGTAACAATTACATTGTTGTTATAAATAGAAGCAACTTCGATTATCGAAGAATTGATATCGCTATCGGTTTCAGTTGAAAACTTGCCTAAATATTCTTTGTAATATGATTTATTCGTTTGTTTATAAGTGCGAATGGTGGCGAGTTGATAATTTAGTGAAGAAGAATCGACCGCGGCTCTAGCATCGTCTTTAGAAATATATTTAACGATTTCAACGTTGGTGTCTTCCCACCAAGACCATTTCTTGTCGCCACAGCTAGCTAATAATGTCGCTACGCTGCTGACTAATAAAAGTAATACTTTCTTTTTCATAGTTGCCTGCTTTTATTTTATACATTTTGTTTCTATCTTCAATATTTATTGACTTTATTGATTGAAGTTGGTGAGTTAAAATTAATTTCGTGAGAAAAAAGACTTTCTTAACATTATTAAGCGTTTCTTCAATATTAGGCATTGTATATGTCTTCACTTTGTTCATGCCTTATTTTGCTGATGTCGACAAAGTTACAGGAGCAGTTCACCATCTAGTTATTGGCTTTAGAATCGGTTTAGGTAAAAATGGCCTTAGCGATGAGAAAATTATTGGTTCATACCCAATTCTTATTTGCCAAATCTTAGGAGTGGTTGGAGCAATTTTAAACATCGTTTTCTCTTTCTGGTATTCAAAAAGAAAAAAGGATACATCGATTATTTACTTCCTTTTTGGATTAACTATTCCATTCTTTGCTTTTGCCTTAACCGGTGTCATTCTCTCCTGGTCATTTTATCAAGGGCTAAACACAACTGGCAGCTCCTCAGTTATTTATACAGCCTATTATTTTGTCTCGCTATTTTCGACGATGATAATCTTTTTAATAAATTCATTCTTGCTCATTTTCTTCGCGATTAATCGAAGGAAATTCTTTAAATTCGCGGATAATTGAGTTAATAATTTATGATTAAGATTACTATGTACTTCTTAGCTCGCAACCTTTTAAAAGTGTGAAAGGTTTTATAAGGATTTTTATTGTGATAAAATAATTAGGCATTCATCAATATTAAAAATATTTGAGTTAAAAAATATGAAAGGAATTAACTAGATAGTTATGAAAAAAGGCAAAAGAAGTATTGTTCTATTAATGATGGGAACTCTTTTATCAGCATCTTTGGCGTCATGCAATGAGGTCGCTACCGATGATTATGGCATTCCTGTAGATAAATCAGGTCCTGAATTATTAGGAATTCTTCACGATAGGATGATGGATACTCATCAAAAATATATTAAATATACTCAAGTCAATTCTTATTTAAATGATCCATCAACGGATGAAGCTCCAGAAGATAGCAGTAAAAATGTCCTTTTCTATACCGGCAGACGAGTAAAAAAAGGAACTAGCTCCACTCGTGAACACGTTTGGGCTTGCGCAAACTCAAGCAACATGTGGACACACAACACTAGCGATGGAAGTCATTATGTCGATGGATCAGGCTATGCTGGCGGAGGAAGCGATTTATATCACATCCGTCCTTGCACTTATAGTATTAACGAATATCGTGGCAACGGTAAATTCTATGAATTCAAAGAAAGCGATACTTATTATGAGCACGGAGATAATGGTCTATATGTCATGAAAACTGATAAGAAAGAAACATATGCGACTAAAGTCGAACCTGCAGATGAATTTAAAGGCGATATCGCAAGAATCTTAATGTATGTTTATGTGCATTATTCATCAAAATTAGGTCATAATACCGAACTTAGTGCAACACAAAAATCATATCTAGGTGATTTAAATCTTCGCTCAGTATTTAATTCCGGCTATTCCTTAGACGATATTTATGAATTAATGGTTAGCTGGAATAATCTTGATCCAGTTGATGAGATGGAAAAGAAAAGAAACGATACAGTTGAACAAATTCAAGGAAATCGCAATCCATTTGTTGACCATCCTGAATACATGGCCCGCTGTTTCAATGTTGATGAATAATATTTAAAATTAATCAAGGGTTTCTTATGTTTTATAAGAGCCCTTTTATTTAAAAAGATGATAAAAGTAGGACTTATTTCACTAGGATGTGCGAAAAATCTTGTCGACAGCGAGATTATTTTAGCGATGTTTAATAATCCTGATTTTGAGATTGTTAACTCTATTGAAGAGAGCGATTTAGTCATCATCAATACCTGTGGTTTTATCGAAGATAGCAAAAAAGAATCAATTGAAAATATTCTTGATGTGCTCCGTTACGGCAAAAAAGTAGTGGTCACTGGTTGCCTTGTCGAGCGATATAAAGAAGAATTAGAAAGAGAAATTCCGGAAGTTGCTCTTTATGTCGGGCTGAAAGATTATCCTCGCCTCCATGAATTAGTTCGAAGTTTGATTAATAATCGCGGAAAAGTACAAGCTTTTGATCCTTTCTCTAGGTTATTAGCCACTCCATCATTTATGGCTTATCTAAGAATTTCAGAAGGTTGCAATAATTGTTGCACTTACTGTGCGATTCCTCTAATAAGAGGACGATTTAGAAGTCGACCATTGTCTGATTTACTTCAAGAAGCAAATTCTCTAGCTGAAAAAGGCGTCAAAGAACTAGTTTTAATTTCGCAAGACACCACGCGATACGGAAGCGATTTAGATCAAAATACAACAATTATCACTTTGCTAAAAGAATTGATAAAAATAAATGCCTTGGAGTCAATTAGACTTCTTTATCTATATCCTGATGAAATAAGCGATGAACTCATCTTGTTTATAAAAGATAATCCAGTTATCAAACCTTATTTTGATATTCCTTTCCAGCATAGTTCTAACGCTATTTTATCTGCGATGCATCGAAGAGGCAGTAGAGAAGAATATTTATCTTTGATAAATAAAATTAGAAAAACTATTCCAAATTCGATTATTAGAACAACCTATATAGTTGGCTTTCCTAATGAAAGTGAAGAAGATTTTAAAGATTTGCTAAATTTTACTTCAGTTGCTCAATTCGATCACATGGGTGCATTCCGTTATTCTAGAGAAGATGGAACAGTTGCTTATAAACTTAGCAATCAAATCGATGAGAAAGTGAAAAAAGAGAGATTAAAGAAGATAATGTCTCTTCAAAAGAAGATATCTTATAAAAAGAATAAAACTCATGTTGGAGAAGTGATGACTGGCTTTGTGACAAATTACGACTCTAATAGCGGTCTATATTATTTAAGAAGCTATTGGAATGCCCCTGACGATATCGATGGAAACATTACATTTAAAGCCAATAAAAAGCATAAAATTGGCGATGAAGTAAAAATAAAAATTACTTCCGCCTTTGTTTATGATTTATACGGGGAAGAAATCGCTTAAATCGTTGTTGAATATTGCTTATTGATAAATTAAAATCTATATATCGCTTTAAGCGAGTCGCCTCCATAGTTAAGTGGTATAACGGATCCATGGTAAGGATTAATTCGTAGTTCGATTCTGCGTGGAGGCACCATTAAATAGA
>CAVDXG010000044.1:0-5437 GCA_963612925.1 Coriobacteriaceae bacterium
AAAGAAAAAAAAAAAAAAACAAGTGTTTATCGTAAAAATTAGGATGAATTAACAAGAAAAAGTATCTTAGATTTTTCTAAGTTAATCATAAGCAACTAAAAAAGCCATCAAGATTTTATTCTTAATGGCTAACAATTTATTTGATTTTCATTTTATCTAAAGCCGCTTGCTCGCTTTCTAATATCTTATCGAGTCTTTCAGTTTTAGATATAGTTTCATCTAAATAAAATTCAATGACAGGAGTTTTTCTAATATCAATCTTTTTCGCTAAGGAAGAACGGATAAAACCTTTTACTTTATTCAACTCTTCTAGATTTTGATATGGATATTTGGCTCCTAAAAAGGAGACATAAACTTTGGCAAGTGAAAAGTCGCGTGTAACGACTACTTCGTTAACGGTGCAAAAACCAATGCGAGGATTTTTAACCTCGAATTGAATTATTTCGGAAATATTTTTTCCGATGACGCTTTGAATGCGTTGAACTCGATCCGCCATTATTTTTCTACCATCTCATATCCTTCGATGATATCGTGCTCTTTTAAATCGTTGAAGTTCTCAATATTGATTCCACATTCATAGCCTTCTTTGACTTCTTTAGCGTCATCTTTAAATCTTCTTAGCGACTTAATATTTCCTTCATAGACGACTACACCATCGCGGATAATTCGCACCAATGAATTTGCTTTGATTGAGCCAGATGTGACATAGCAGCCCGCAACTGTTCCAATCTTTGAAATCTTAATTAAAGATCTAACTTCCGCTTGTCCTGTAACACTTTCAACTTTTTCCTTTTTAAGCATGCCTTTCATTGCATCTTCCATCTCGTTTAATAAATCATAGATGATTCGATGGAGTCGAATTTCAACTTTCTCTTGTTCGGCTTTTTGAGCAATTAATGAAGATGGACGAATGTTAAATCCATAAATAATTGCGTTAGAGGCACTAGCAAGCATTATATCGCTATCGCTAATCGCGCCACTTGTGCAGTGAATAACATTGATTTTTACTTGATCGTTGCTGAGTTTTTCAAGTGAAGATTTAACCGCTTCAGCTGAACCGGTTGTATCGGCTTTAATGATGACATTAATAGTTTCAGTCTCACCTTCATGGATTCGTTTGTATAGCTCATCAAGTGACATTCCTTTATTCGCGGCTCTTTCTTCCTCTTTTTTAATGAGTGCACGCTTAAAAGCAATTTCACGAGCTTGCTTTTCAGTTGGAAAAGCCATGAAATGGTCGCCAGCATTTGGCACTTCGCTTAGTCCGATGATGCAAACTGGTGTACTTGGTAAAGCAGTTTTAACAATCTTTTTATGCTCATTGGTCATTCTTCGAATTTTGCCATAGGCAGTACCGACGACGACATAGTCTTGGAAGGATAAAGTTCCATTTTGAACAAGCAAAGTAGCTTTCGGTCCTTCACCTTTATCTAGATTTGCTTCAATAACTGTTCCTATCGCATATCGATTAGGATTAGCTTTGAGCTCTTGCATTTCGCTGACAGTTATGATGGCTTCAAGTAATTCGCGGATACCGATGTTCTTTTTCGCGGATATTTCGCAGAAAATGTTATTTCCGCCGTATTCTTCTGGAATGATGTCATAAGCCATCAATTCGCTTTTAAGTTTTTCAGGATTTGCTCCCTCTTTATCGATCTTATTGATGGCGACAATGATTGGAACATTCGCTGCTTTGGCGTGATTTATCGCCTCCACTGTTTGAGGCATAACTCCATCATCAGCAGCCACGACTAAGACAACAATATCAGTAACTGAAGCTCCACGACTTCTCATCGCCGTAAAAGCTTCGTGCCCCGGAGTATCTAAGAAAGTGAGTTTATGACCATCAATTTCTTTTTGATAAGCGCCGATAGCTTGGCTGATGCCTCCGACCTCTGAATCGACTAATCTAGAATTTCTAATCGCATCAATAAGGGTGGTTTTTCCGTGGTCGACATGTCCCATAATCGTGATGATTGGGGCACGAGGACGCAAATCTTCAGGCTTATCGACGATTTCCATCTCTTCAAAATTTTCTTCTTTTACAATTTTTTCTTTCTTAAAGTCATAGCCGAATTCTAGGCAGACAAGTCCGATTGTCTCATCATCTAATGTTTGATTAATTGTCACCATTTTCTTATTTAAAAATAAGAATTTGATAATATCGGTAGCGTTTAAGTTGAGTTCTTTTGCTAGCTCAGCCACGCTCATGGCACGCGAATAGACAAAGACACCATTATTGATTTTTGGCGATCCTTTTTTATTTGTGCTAGCGTTTGGCAAATTGCTTCGTCGATTGTCGAATTTATTTTTGTTAGCCATTTGTTTCTCCTTTCTTTAACTCCTCAAGGAGTGTAGTGTATAGCGAATCATCAACATTTGTTTCAAAAGCCTTATTTAAGACTTTTTTCTTTTTTGCTAAAGAAATTGCTTCAAGAGATTTATAGATATAAGCGCCTCGCCCATCTGCTCTATAAGTTGGATCATAGAAAATCACACCAGTTTTATCTTTTACGATGCGAAAGAGATCTTTCTTTTCGTGCATCGATGAGGTTGCTAGACATTTTCTTAAAACAATTTTCTTCATACATTAAATATTATTTATCGTCATCATCGTAGTACTTGTCATATTCATCATAATCGATGTCTTCATCATCGTAGTTATCATCATCGTATGATTCATTTTCAAGATCTTCGAGTTCTTCTTTGGTGTAGATATCCATTTGAGCGCTTTTCTTAGTTGGCACTTCAACTGGGCTTTCTTCGTGAGCAACTTCTTGCTCAGTGATGTTATGAGGACGTTTGCTAGTCTTGTGAGTAGCTTTAAATGGAGTTTCTTTCTTCTTTTCATTTTCTAAGCTAGCTTCAAGGCTTTCTAAGGTAGTTGTAACCTTAACAGTTGTCGGAGTAGAAACTTTTACTTCATCATCTTTAGATGAAGTTTCACTAACTTCTTCGTTGACAACAGGCTTAACTTCTTCTTTAACTGCTTTTTCCTCTTTGATATCTTCATCAAGAATTTGTTGAGGTTTATTTTTCTCAACGCCAGAAGTGAGTTCTTTTTGAGCTTCTTCTTTAATCTTCGCTAATTTAACTTGAGCAAGATAGTTATCATAGGCTTCTTTCTTAGCTCTTTGTTTATCTTCTTCTTTTAATTCTTCAACTGATTTGAATTCGTATTCGGATTTAAGGTTATCAAGTTCTTCTTCTTCGTGAATTTGAATTGACCAACCGGTTAAAGTGCCGGCGACGCGAGTATTGGCGCCCTTTCTACCGATGGCTAAAGACAATTGTCCGTCTTTAACGATAGCTACTGCAATCTTGTGACCATTCTTTTCATCGATTTTATCGGTTAGGCAAATATAACTAACTGTCGCTGGACGAAGAGCTTCGACAATGAAGAGAGCTTCGTTATTTGTGTAAGGAATAATATCGATTTTTTCTTTATCTTTAATGCGATTTCCGAGTTGTTCAACAATGCGTTTAATCGCTGTTCCGTTTACGCCGATACAAGCACCGACGCAATCGACATTTGGATCGTTGCTATAAACCGCTAATTTGGCACGAATGCCAGCATCGCGGGCGATAGCTTTAATAATTATTGTTCCATTGTAGATATCAGGCACTTCTTCTTCGAACAATCTTTTTAAGAATCCAGGATCAGAACGGGAAACTTTGACTGATGGTCCGCGGTCACCGCTATTGGAGACGCTTGCTACAAACATGCGAATTGTATCGCCGTGATCAAACATTTCATCTCCAATTAAATCTTTTCTTGTTAAATAAATTGAAGAACGGCCGATATTTACCATTGCTCCACGTTCATCGCAACGGTCAACAACGCCAGATATCATTTCGTTAACTTTATCTTTATTTTGTTCATAAAGAATTTCTTTTTCGGCTTCCGAAAGTTTCTGTCTTAAGATTGACTTGACGACATTGGTGGTAATGCGTTTAAGCTTTTCAACATCGACATCAATGGTGATTTCATCACCAACCTTGGCGCTTTTCTTAATTTTCTTTGCATCTGAGAGAGCGATTTCGGCGTAGTCGATGATGTTTTCTTTTAAGGAATCATCGATGACAGTTTTTGTAATTGTCACGCTGATTTCTTTTTCGTTAATCGTAACATCAACTTTTGCTTCATCTTCGGCGTCAATCTCGCGAATATATGCTTTTTTGATCGCTTCTTTCAAAGCATCAACAATTGACTGTTTAGAAATTCCTTTTTGGGCTTCGATTTCATCGAGAGCTTCCATAAATACTTTTGAGTCCATCACTTTATCCTCCTTAAAATTTGATGGCTAAACGAGCCTTATCAATATTGGCTCGTAGAATTTTTACTTTTACAACTCTTGTTTTGACTTTATAAGATAGTGTAACTTCTTCATCGCTAACTTCTTCTAATGTGCCTTCAAAGTAGTTTTCTCCATTGATTGGATTTCTAAGATGAAGATTTACATATTTATTAAGGTAGTGATCAAGTTTATCTAAGTCGATTTTCTTTTCCGCTCCGAAAGATGACACATCTAAAATGTAATTAGATTTGATAAGATCAGTTTCATCTAGAAGTGGTGAAATTAAATCATTTACCGTTACGACATCATCAAGTGAAACAACATCATCTTTGTCGATAAAAACTCGCAGATAATTTGTTCCTTTTTCTTTTGTAAAAGAAACTTCAACCTTGTTGTAGCCTATTTTCTTGATAGGATCTTCAATGAGATTTAATACTTCTTTCTCGATGCTCATACACCCTCCTTAGAAAGACAAAGAGTGGCGTGCTGCCACTCTTTAACAGAGTTTACCCAAGAACCTTGAGTGACTTCAATTTAGCACCTTTTACTCTTTTAGTAAAGAAAAATCGATGTCTCTTGATTTTAATAGATGTGAACATTATAATTGACCTTGCTTTATTTAAGGAGAAATAACTTATGCGTAAATTTCTATCACCTGTAATCAATTTAGTATCATTAATCCTTGTTGGCATCGCCTATGGCTTAGCCGGCATTACCGCTGCTAAGGTTGTCGATAAAACTTCTATGGGCAATTATTATCAACTTGTTTGGCAAAATCCAGTAGCTTTAAATATTGTTGGCTTTTTTCTAATCATTGCTGGGACAGTTGCTTTAATCGTTACTTTTGTTCCTAAATGCCGAAAAGCTAGCGGGCCATTAACAGTTGCTTTATTAATCGCCGGCGGAGTTCTTGCTCTTCTTAGCCCTGAAAATGTTCAAAAAACAGTTGAAGGCGCTCTTCCAGTTTATAATCAACCTGGTTTAATCGCGATGGCTGTCTTACTCTTTGTTGCTGCTTTCTTTGTCGCGGTCGAAACTTGCTTAGAGTTTGCTCCAGAAGAGAAATAATTTAGTTTAAAACTATGGCTCTCTACAAATAAAGGGGGAATAAAAGGGAATCGAAAAAATTCCCGTTAAAT
>CAVDXG010000045.1:0-5022 GCA_963612925.1 Coriobacteriaceae bacterium
ATAGTTATATTTTAGATAGTCGATAAATGGATAAGGATAAAGTGTTGAAATAATGTGCTTAGCTATATATAGATGTATTCCTTCTTTGATGGTTAATTTGTTGTTTTTTGATCTTAATTTCCTCATTGGATTATTTCTATCGTTATAATCATCTATAATTTGTTCAATTACTATTTCATCACTCAGAGTGTGATATAGCTCATATTTAGTTTCTAGATAGTTAACTTCAATGTAGGAGTTTATCTCTTTAACCTTTAGTCTTGTTTTGAAGAAGAACTTAGTCTGTATATAGGCGATATAAGAGATGAAGTCATCTTGATATTTTTGTGTTTCTTTTTTTATGTTTCCTTTTAAGTCACTGGCGATGTTAAATGTAGAAAAATAATGGCTATCAAAGTTATTGAAAATGTTTTCAGCGATTTCGCTATTTAAAAATTTAGAGACGAAATCTTTTATATCTAAAGATATATCTCCAGCTTTTAAATAGATATCTTCGATCAATAAAAAGAGATCATTTTCATTTTCTAAATTCATCTAGCATTTTCTCCTTTAACGAGGAATAAAGATATGAGTCATCTCGCTTATCTTTATCTAATATATTGGCATTGTTTCTTTTTATTTTTAGCGTTTTCTTTTTATGGTATTGTCGAAAGAATTCTAATAAATCTTTATCTAGAGTTATTTCATCATATTCTGTTATTGAATCAGCGATCTTTTGACTTTTTAGCACTACTTGGGAGCCTAAGTCAACCGACTTCAGAGCTACACTTACCTGTTTTGCATCATAGATATTTAAAAAGAATTGATCCATCACTTTAAAGTTATATGAATCAGCGATCTTTCCGATTAAAATTGGATAGTTATTTAAAAGCGATGAATAATATTCTTTAAAAAAGGATTCTTCATTTCTATTTGAAATCTTTCTCCGGTTTAGACCAATATATATCACCCAAGAGATGACTCCAGATATTTCTTCATTAAAGGTATATTTTTTATGCTTTAGAATATCGCTTCTATTGAATCTATAAATTATAGGATTTGGGTAATTATCTACATAACTTAAAGCGGTGAAAAAAGATTCGCTTAAATAAAATCCATTTCCAAAGTCGAGGAGATGGTTTAAGTTATAGCTTACTGATATTTTGCCTTTTATTCCTTCCTTTGAAGCGTGATATAGGTGGTTTTCATCATCGAAATTGATGAGAGAATAAGGGTTGATATCTTCCTCATCGATAAATCTAATTAAATTAGTAAATATTTTTTTGGATAATTTCTCACCATTTAGATAATTATTAATAGCTCTTATAGAGCAATTTAAATATGCACTTAAAAAGTCTTTTCTATATTTCTTTATATTGATTAATCCTTTTAGGAGGATCGAATTATTTAAATGCAGATTTATTTTTTGATATTTTTGCTAGAAAAATAAGATTTTAAATATGGACATTCCTTTTGCTAATATGGTCATTTTCTTATGTCCATATTTGGAAAAATGTCCATAATATGGTCTCTGTAAGCTTGATATTTTATTGCCTTTAAAGTCAATTTTTTAATCGTATAATTGCTGTTAGATTATTCTATTTTTTAAAATAAGTTCGATAAATACTTGTTTAATTTAAGAAATATAAACTAAAAAATAGTCAGTTTTTTGAATTTAAAATAGTGCTTTTGCTTTTGGTAATAATATCATCTACTCCTTCTTGATTGACTAATATGGACATGATAAAATGTCCTTAATTAAAGGAGGAATGTCCTCATTATGAATATCGGATTTGAAAATGAAACAATTGAATTTAAAAAAAGCACCTCGGAATTGAAAGAAGGGATTATATCAATATCTTCTATATTAAATAAACATGGGCATGGCATTATATATTTTGGAGTTAAAGATAATGGAGATGTTATTGGTCAAGATGTTGGTAGAGAAACTCAACGTGATATTTCTCGAGAAATAACAAATAGCATTAAGCCGCAGTGCTATTATTCAATCGAATTAAAACGCGACAGCATGGATAAATCATTTATCGAAGTCACTTTTAACGGCGATAGAGCTCCTTATTCTGCCTATGGCATTTATTATCTTCGCTTTGCTGATGAAGATAGAAAAATCTCTGATGTTGAATTAGAGAAATTGCTTAGAAAAAGAAATAAAGATTACTCTCATTGGGAATTATCTAATTCTAATTTTGAAATTGATGATGTCGATGAAGATTTATTGAGAGATAAATTTAATTTTGGTCATGAACACAATCGCATCAGCGAAACTTATTCTAATTCAAAAGCAGCTCTTTCAAAATTAGGATTGTTGTACAAACAAAATTATTTAAATAATGCTGGTCATGTTCTATTTGGCATAGATAAGCCAGTTTTATTAAAGCTAGCTGTCTTGGCTAGCGAAACAAAAAGTGTTTTTATCAAATTGCTACACTTTCAAGGTAACATTTTTGAATGCATTGAAAAATCGATTACTTTTATATATGAAAATATTAACTTTAATATTGTTATTGATGGCTCGATACAAAGAAAAGAAGAACCAGAAATCCCATCTGAGGCAATAAGAGAGATTGTATTGAATGCTTTTTGCCATGCAGACTATAATGCGAATACGACTTTTGAGGTCGATGTTTTCAAAGATCGAGTGGAGATATATAATCCCGGCTTTTTTCCTTTAGGATATAGTCCAAATGATTTTGCTTTTGAAAATCAAAAATCTGTCATGCTCAATCCTACTATTATGGAAGTATTATTCAAAACAAACGAAGTTGAATCCTTTGGATATGGATTTGCTAAGACATTTGAAATATGCAAACAAAAAGGTGTTGAATACAAATTTGAAAATACCAAATCAGGCTTCTTGTTTACTTTTTATCGCAAGTCCGCAAATAAGAAATCTCTAGAACTTTCTCAAACTGAAAAAGATGTATTATCACTTTTATTAACTGATAATGCGTTGACTAACATAAAGATGGCAAAGATGTTAAATAAATCCCAAAAGACTATTGCCCGTGCGATTTACGAATTAAAAGAAAAAAATTATATCGTTAGACACGGCAATAACATAGTTGGCTATTGGGAAATATTAAAAACAATTTGATCGTTTCTAATTTAATTAGAAATTTTAAAAAGCGTGCCGAGGAAAGGCCCGTTTTTTATGGTTGATATTCTTTAGTTATATTTCCTTTTTCTGAGGAAGAAATAGCCACCTATCGCAGTAACGCTGGTGAATGCAACAAGAACAACAATTAGAATTGGAGTGTTGCTATCGGAAATTTTAAATATTTGATTCGCGCTAGAAGTATTAATAAGAGATAGTCTTCCTAAGAAATCAGTCGCATCTTTATATGCGCTATAGCTGTTATGCATTTTCCAAATGACTAAATCATAATTATATAGGAATTGTTCAACTTCATTCCCACTTTGATCCGCTTTAATATGCGCTAAATCATATTTAGAAATTAAATCACTTGTAAACATGGAATTATTTGCCCAAGCTGTATTATTGAATGTTTCACCTTGAGGATCACACTCAAAATTAGATGGAGACATAAATTTTTCAATAGCGGTGATTAAATCTGATTCAACGGTATATGTTGTTGAACCACCATATTTTTTATAAATTTGAATTTGCTTTTGTGCGTTAGTATAGCAACAAAATCTATCGGAATTAAAATAAAGTTTTCTTGTTGTTGAATTTGCATTAGCAATAGTTGGAACACCTTTGTCTGAAAAAGTTATAGTCCAAGAGCAAGCTTTCAAATCGCTAGCCGCTGTTGGCGAGGTTTTAGTGTATAAAGCATTGCTAGTGCCGCTATACGAAAGATATGTTGTCCCATTAGATAATGTGAATGTTCCATCACTATATCCTTTCCCAACAGTTAAAACATATGTACATTTTGGATTGTCTGTAGTATATGCAGTAGCGGTTCCGATGTTGCTACTGCTTACTCCAGTCAATTCTTTTTTATTGTCGCCATTGTAAATAACTATTTCGTCACCAACTTCGATTGATGATGTTTCATCTTGCCAATATTCTTTCTCAGCAACCGTGCTGATTGTCATCTCTTCTAATGTTACGTTAATGTAGAAACTATAATTTATGTTTGGATTAGCTTTACTTGAGGCTTTAACTTCTGCAAGCTTTTCACCTAATACATTACCAACTGAAATAAGGCCTTTTTCATCAACGCTTATCTTTCCGCCAGTTGAATCTTCTTCAACAGAATAAATAATCGTAGTATCTTGCGTAGTATCGCTTGGAGTAACTTTGACATCTAATTGTTTGGTGGTATTTCTTTGAATGTTTAATTCAGCAACATCGCCACTTTTAACTTCTTTTCCATCAACAAGTAAACCAGTTATAAATTTATCGGTAATGGTAATCGAATACGAATAAGATTTGCTTTGGTCTAATTCGGTAAAAACATAGATTGTTTGTGATTTATTAACATCAGAACCATCAACTGAAGAACCATGATCTAAATCATATTTAAAGTTACTTGCTGCGACCGCTGATTCTCTATCATCGCTATATGAGAATTTGAAATCTTCAAAAGGAATAGCCACGGTATCACCAAAATATGTTTTCGCGGTCTTGCTTGAGAATATTCCTTCAACTGGATTTAATGTTGCTTCACTAGTTAGATTATCGTTAAAGGCAATTTCTTTAATTGAAACTTTATAGTCATCTAATACTGAAATCGTTAAAGTGGTGGAAACATCTTCTAATTTTGTTAAATAAAACTTAATTGTGGTTGCTCCAACTTTTGAGCCAGTAATCTTAAATGTTGAACCTTTGGTAACTGTTATAATTCCTACAGTTTCAATAGAATAGCTTACATCATCAACCCCGATAGCGTATTCCTTACCATCAGTATCGGTTCCAGCGAAATTAGATAATTGTTTTGACTTTCCAGTTTCAATTTCTAATTTATTGTCCTTTATATCGCTATGAGAAACGCTTATGGTGTCGGGACATGCAACAACATTAACTGTTAATGTAGAAGCACATTCAGTTCCTGAAAC
>CAVDXG010000046.1:0-4893 GCA_963612925.1 Coriobacteriaceae bacterium
TAGTTTTTTCAAATCCGCTCTTATCGATATTGGTATCATTTTCCAATGAAATAAGGGTTCCGCCGATATAAGAAAGCTCTTTTTTAATTATTTCGATCTCGCTAGAAGAGAAATAAGAAGATACAAAAGGCATAATAAAAATATTTATCCCTTGAAGCTCGTAAATTACTTGCATGTATTTTATAAATTTAACATACAAAGGTACCTCTTCATCTTCTTTAAATTGAAGATTCATTATCTTAAATAAATCGTCCTCGGCAATTTCATTATTTACAGTAAGTTCAACATCAAAATCCAAAGCAATTGAGGAAACAATCTCAACAACTTTTTCTTTCAGTGATTCTATGTCCGAAGATAATTCTGAATAATACTTTTTACGAAGCAATTTATATAAAGCGTTAATATTTTTCTTGGTATTTAGATTGAGCGAAAAAGGATGCGCGATAAAGTGGATTGCATTCTCACAATCAATTTCTTTATCTTCGAGTTCATAAACAAAAGAAATGTTAGTCTTTCTAAAATCGTTATAACAATAAGAGCAGTAATCGAAAAAGGTTTTCTTATCTTCAACTATAATCGCTAATGTTGACAAAGATGCGATGTCTATAGGTTTTTCAAAATTTGTAATGCGCAATCTTTTCATAATTTTATGTATTTATCCTGTGAAATAATTTGATCAGTCTCAACCTCGCCTAATATGTGTTCAATCGAAGAGAATTGTTGTTCAGTAATTGTCAAAACTGATATCAATCCATCCTTTGGCAATTTTGCTTTAATTTCTCTCATCGTAGAATCGACAACACTTTGATTTAACGCTAATTTTGTATAAACGCTTTCTTGCAACATAAAGAAGCCTTTCTTTTCAATATTTTTCATAAATTTAGAGTATTCACGATGATCTGTTTTAGTAACAGAGGGCAAATCAAAAAATAATAGGATTCTCATAAATCTGTTATTCATTCTTTTCTCTTATCGAATATATAAATTTGATCTTATCAATTTCACCAGATTTTAAAGCATTAAAAACAGATAATAAATGAATAGGGATTGCGTTGTTAAGTGTTTGAGTTTTTCCATCTATACAAACTTCCTTAGTCCCCAATTTGCTCATCGTATCTTTAAAATTTGGATTTTCTTGCGATAACAATAAAATAGTTTCTTCATCAGCAAGAAAGCGGAAAGATTCTAAAATGTCACAAGAAAAGTTATATGGATTTGTCTCTCCAATATGATGAATCCCGAATTGAGTTAAATAACCAAAGGATACAATTGTTCTATTGATAAGCGACAAAAGAACTGTGTAGCCATAATTAAGATAAGCATTAATTTCGCTATCATCACCTCTCGTAAAGTTTTTACCAAAAATATTATTAAAGTAAACTTTAGCTGCGTGTCCTTCCCGGTTGGTGATATCGCCAGCTTCAACTTGATTAGCAAATTCAATAAGTTGACGCGAACATTCTTTTTGGTTAATTAACGATAAAGTATTAGCTTGATTAATAATCTTTCGTTTTATAATTGCTTGCCATACCGCGTCACAATTTTGCTTGCTCCACGCAATTTGGTCAGCAATCTTTTTAAATGGATTATAAGATGCATTTAAAGGCATTAATTGAGAAGAAGGATTGTGCTTTTCATCGCAGAAAATGACATTTATTTTGTGCTTGTTTAATTCTGAAATTAAACTTGTCGTTAAAGCCACTGTTGTGGATTCAACGATTAATGTATCAATTTCATCTAATAAGATTCTTTTGGTGTTTTCGGGGGTTTTAAATACCAAATAATTTAAAGAGTATTCGAGTTTTGCGTGCGAACTTATAACAACGGTTCGAAATCCCATTGTTATAAATCCGAAGCCTTTCGAATTAGTCCGGTGATAGACTCTTCAACCAATGTGTACTTTTCATCAAAGAACACACTAAATGTTTTTGAATAGCATCCTGGTATGCGTTTATAAACAGCTGTTTTGCCATGTTTATCACTAAATTGTAAAATCATATATTTTAATAATTTAATTTGCCCAGCAATATCAAGTTCTGAAAATGTAGGAATTTCTATAGATTTTTCATCAGGAAAATCATCAAGACAGCCTTCAAGCATCTTTAATTGTTTAATCATTGGAATATTTTCATATTTTTTCAATTGAGATAAGTCTATTAGATACTTAAAGACGATTGCATTTCTTTTCTTAGAGAAAGTAATTGCATTTAAAGAAACTTGTCCATTCCTATCAACAGTCTTGCTAGTAATTAAGTTAATTTCTTCTGCTTGAGGATTTTCTTTTAATGCTTCTTCGATGCGAGGCAAATAAGACTGTGCATTCTTAAAATAAACTAGGTCGTCTTTGCGTAAGAAAATTGGCGAAATTGGGAAAAGGAAAATCTGTTTAGCATTATTTAGTGTCAATTTGTATTCACATCCATTTATAAGTAATTTCTGCCCATTATAAAGTCTTTTGTTCGCATCGATTGATATTGTTTTTCCGTTTGTTGAAAATTGTCTTTCAAGCTTAATTTTTAGTTCATCAAATGAAGCATATTTTTTACTATCAAGAATAGTAACTGGTATCAATTGTCTTGACTCATTCCCTTTTTTATTAACAACTTTAGCGATTAGGAAATACGAATTAGATAAATTATCATATCCACCATATTTTTTGGTTTTGGCCAATGCTGAAACATTCTCGTGTGCCGGAATTAAATTATCTTTGCCCTTTGTTAATTTTTGGCTATAAAATCCAGAGTCATTGTAAGTTAATCTATAAGTAAGCAAGAAATCATGTCTATTAGGCAATTCCTCTATTTTAGATTTTAATTCGTGATTATTATCAATAATTCTTTTAATGATACTCTCGTAGTTGTATCTGCTATCAGTCATCTGTTTTTCAGACAAAATATGTCTTTGCTTCTCGTAATAGTTTGTTAGATTTTTTCCGCATACAATATTTAAATAAGCATCGACTGCATGGTGAGTGTCGTTCAAATCGCGCAATTTTGGAACATCATATTCTTTTCGAACAAATGATGGCGCGGCGGCTTTAGAGAAAATAAGTTTAGAACTAAATTCTTTTTCAAATATTTTCTTTAAAGCGATATTAGATGTATTAACAACATTGATTTGCCTATTTACAAATTCTTTTAATTCATCCTCGCTAAGTTCTCTAGCCCGAACTAATCTATTGTATTTTTCGCTTGAAATGCATTTCTTTTTAAGAAGGAATTTCCATAGCTTAACAACTTCAGGGTTACATCTAATTTCTTCTGGAATTGGATATAGATTTTTCTTTACTTTTTGATTTTTCTCTCTACTGACAAGAACCATGTTGTCCAATGAATCATCTTTAAGTAATGATTGAGGATAAATATGGTCAATATCGTATTTATTATTCTTATTTATAACATCTTCGATATTGATTTTTTCGCCAGTATACATGTCCATTCCAAGTTGCTTGAAATATAAATATAAGTGTTTTCCTTTTAACGCTAAAGCGTCCTTTTCGTTAAGGATTTCAACTTCGTTTTTCAATGTGCTAACTTGGTTTTTATAATCACCTAAATCAGCCTTTAATGTCTTTAAGAAATCGCTAATCTCTTTCTGTCTAGAATTACTTTGTTTACCTTTCTTCGCCTTATCATTTTCTCTTGTAACTTCGATAATAATCGATTGAGGTTCATAGCCTTTTAATTTAATGATTTCTTTAACGATGCGATAAGCTTGAGTTGTTGATCGCCTCATCATTGGAGGTAGTTCTTCAATAAGCTTTTTAGCTGTAACTTCTTCCTCGCCATTAAGGTTATAGTTTTTAATAATTTCGCTATAAGATAAATCCTTTAAGACAGGTTTAAACAAGGTTTGATTTAAAGTTAAATTTTCATTAAGCATTATTTGAAATATAGATGAATATTTATCGCGATTTACTACTCCGTTTTCATCAATCGGAGGTAGTCCAACCAAGAACTTTTTCGACAATCTACCCCAACCAGCGCATCTATATTGTTTAATTACTCTTAATTGTTGCTCGCTAAATTTAATGTCGTGATATTTTTCTTTAATATAGTCAATTGCTTCGTTTCTATCATCTTTAAATATTTCAAGAATTCTAATAATATCTTCAACTAAATCGAAATCAGAAGTGTTTTCACTGCAATTAACATTTTGAGGAATCGAGCCAATTGTTTTGCCGATTTTAAATGCGGATGAAAATAAGAATCTACTAGAGCAAACAAAATCATCGTTATCATTTAATCCAGAGATGGTTATGTCCTTGATATTTTTGTTTTTATAGAAGTTTTCAATGCTTTTCTTAAATTGATGTGTTGTTGTCTTACTAGATTTAGCAAGTGTTTCGAAAGCAATATTTTTCCATTCATAATTGCTAATAGAATTATTAATTTTCACTCCATTAAGGCGATCTAAGACGATGTAATCTTGATAAAGAATTGAATTTTTTGCTAAAACATCTTCGCCATATAAATAGGAACATTTATTAGTCAAACTCATTAAGAATTTGTTTCTTGTTTTCGAATGGTCAACTAATTTATCGAAATTCCATGGTCGAATTGGAGTCAATGTGTCATTTGAATTGCGTACCACGCAGGTGTATTTGCTTTTTAAATTTAATGGTCCGCAGTAATAAGGAATTTTAAAAGTAAAAATGGATATGATTTTATCTGACTCGGTTGAAAGAAAATTATATTTGCTTCTAGAATTGAGCAAGATTTGCCTTAACTCGCATTCGTGCAGTTGATGAGGGATTGAGCTAGTTGAAAGATGACAAATAGCTTCCAAGAATGTGCGTTCAGTTGCCTTCATTAAGAGTGAAGCAAACTCGTCTTCACTAACATAAAAGTTTTCACATTCATTAGAAAGTATTATATCTTTCTTTTCTTCTAA
>CAVDXG010000047.1:0-3738 GCA_963612925.1 Coriobacteriaceae bacterium
GCAAAAGAACTAAAGACTAGATTATTTAGCTATCTAATTACCCGTGAATAGTAACACTAATTAAGGCAGGAACATCAACTAAAGTAGACTGCGCATTTTCCAAATCAAACCAACTATTGCCAAGCGTTTTATACTCAAAAATTTTTTTCGTTTTCTATTTCAAGTCAAAAACCAAATAAATAAAAATTAAATTTGCACAGGTGACCCGCTAATCTTCGCTAAATTCGAACTTTTCTTAAATAAATCCCTAAATTGACTACTTTGTGTTGAAATCGCCATTTCTAGGAACAACCTAATCGTATCTGTTAATCCATATGTCTTTGCTAGGCACGCTTTTCACAATATACGATTATTATGGTGGCTATGGCTTCTTTTGACTTCTCGGAGTAAACCTTTTTTGACTTTGAATATCATCGAATCTCCAAAACCTCGCAGGTAAGCCATATATCTTTCTAGAGTTAACTTTCACTATGTAGTAAAAACAACATTCCTACTAAGGACTTTCACTATATAGAAATATGGCACGCTCCTTACGCAATGAAAAACGCCACATTTGTGGCGTCTTTTTAAATTAACGATTAGCAATTGCGTCAATTGGTTTTTTATTGGCAATCTTACTAACCGGCAAGAAGGAAGAAATAATACTTGCTAATAGAGAGATACCTAATAGAGCTAAAACAACAAGAATATTTGGTGACATGACATCAAAATTAAAGACAGCACTCTTCGCTAAATTAGTATTTAAAGCAAACGAAATAACAAAGACAGCAATTGTTGAAAGCAAGAAATTGATTAAAGCGATAATAAAGGCTTCAGAGTAGAAAATCTTAAAGACATCGCTGCGTTTTGCTCCAACCGCTCGAAGAATACCAATTTCGCGTTTCTTATTGTTAATTGATACCGAGATAAAGTTATAGAATAAAAGCATACTAAACACCGCCATTGCGATACCAATATATAAAAAGACATCGGTTAACATGGTGATAATTGAGGCTGTTGAAATAACGCTTGCTAATGTTGAATCGTTGATAGTAATTGCCCAAGCATCGCTCGGCGCGGATTCATAGTCATCAAAAACGGCTTTTTTGTTCTGATAAATATCCATAAATTTATCCATTACAGATGTCTTATCATTAAAAACTAAATAACCAGTTCTTGGTGAAGAAGAATCATAATACATCCCGTTGGATGACATTTTAGAAATAATTGAAAGAGCATCTTCTTCTGAAATATTGACGATATTAGAATAATCTGCACTGCTTAAATCGACGCCAACAATCTTAAATGACCAACTTTCGGTGGGTTCTAAATCATTATTTTTGTTTTCACCAGTTGGCAAAGCACCAACAAGAAGAGGAAGAGAGTTAGTATCGCTGGCACTAGAAAGAATAGCTTTCTCTTTATTAATTAATTTTTCTAAATAATCAGCGTATTCTGGTGTTGATTTGCCTTTAGAAGAGTTGAACAAAAAGTTATAACAGCAATTCCGAATGCTATAAGAATCTGAAGTATCTACACCATTAAATTCAGGTTCATTTTTATAGGTATCATAAATCTTTTTGTAATTATCGTCTATATATTGATCTTTATAAGTGGAAGATAAATTTATAGCTTCATTCAAAGCATAAATAAGGCTACCTTCTTGGGGCGTTTTTTCATCATAGTTATCCATCGTTGACATATATTGGCTTAAAGACCATATGCCCATAACAACTTCGCCTTTATCAATTGATGTTTTGCTTTTATCAAAGAAATATTCTTTATCAGCAAGCGAATAATAATGACCTAATCTAAAAGAAGTTTTTCCGGTTTCTGCTGTCACTTCCATCTGGCGATTGATAATGATATCTTTTTTTGTATTTTTTGAAGGAGAAGTAAATATCGATGTATGAACAGAATTACTATATCCATTACTTAGATTATTCAATTCGGTATAATTTGGATCACTATAGTTAATATTTTCACTGTTTTCGCGATATTTTAATAATTTTTCAGGTAATTTAGTATCGACAATTCCTGTGATGCGGTAGGAAGAATCACTTAATGTAGTTTCATCATAATATGTAATTGTCGTTCCGATTACATCTTGATAACTAATAGATGAATTCTCGCTTTTATTGCTCTCTTGAATGCCAAAATCTTCATATGAATAATAAGTGTATAAAGATATCGCGCACTCATCTTCACTACTAGGAAGAGAACCACTTACTAATTCGAAGTTAAAATCATTTAGAAAAGTATCGGAGACAACAATTTTTGAAGAATATCGCGAAGCATGGAACATATCGCGTGTTCCTTTTAAGGTTTTAACATCTGCCGAAAAATTCTCAAACGTATAAACTATTCCGCCTGTGCCGTCTTCAATTTCTTTAATTTTCGTTTCATCTAATGATGGGGAATTTTTCCCATAAACTGAGAAAGAAATATTCGTAAGATTATTTTTCTTAACAGTTGAATTCACCGCACTTTTAACAGAAAACATCGACATCGTCAGAGAAGCGCCAAATAAAGTAAAAGCAATGGTTGATAAAAGAATAGTCATTACCAACCTAAATGGTTTAACTTTCAAAGAACGTGAGCCCATTTTAAAAGCCCGCGATAAAGAAAATTTAGATTTAATAGGTTTAAATTCTTCGTCTGATGTTTTAATCGCATTAGGATCAGTATTTTTAAATTCTTCACGATTACCTTCTTTGTCGATTTTTGCAGCTTCGCATAAAGCATTATTGACGTGGTCATCCGCGCTTATAAAAACATCATTATGACTTTGCGCAATAGCCTTATTGATAATAGGAAGATCATCCGCTTTTAAAGGACGATTTTTATTTAAACGGATAATATTATCGCCAACTAAAAACAATCCATCTTTAGGGCTTTCAGACTTCATCGCTGTTTTACTTATATCGGAAATAACAACGCCATCTTTAAGTTCAATAACTCGATCACCAAAATGTTCCGCAAAATCGCGGTCATGACTAACAATAACAACTAATTTGTTTTTTGATAATTTCTTTAACGTTTCAAATACTTGTTTGCCAGTATTGCTATCAAGCGCGCCGGTAGGTTCATCACCAAAAATAATCTTTGGCTCTTTAACTAAAGCTCGAGCAATAGCCACTCTTTGTTTTTGACCACCAGATAGTTCATTAGGTTTTCTTTTCCCGTAACCCACTAAATCAACTTCTTCTAATATTTTGTTTATAACTTCATCTGTAGCTTTTTTATGTTGTAGCTCTAACGCAAGAGAGATGTTCTCACGCACCGTAAAATCAGAAAGGATGTTATATTCTTGGAAAATAAATCCTAAATAAGTGTTTCTATAAGAATCCATCTCCACTTTTGAGAAATTCTTGCTAGATTTATCCGCAATAATAATTTCTCCTTCATCAACATTGTCAAGTCCACCCATAACATTTAATAATGTTGATTTGCCTGAACCTGACTTACCTAAGATAAAAACAAGTCCTGTTTCAGGAAATTTTAGCGACACATCGTTTAAGGCATAAACCGGTGCACCGCCTTTTACTTTATAAACTTTCTTTAAGTTTCTAACTTCAAGCATACATTTCTCCTTCAAATCAATTTATTATACAACTTAAATATATAGTATTTGAGGCACAACTAACAATTGAACGCCAACTAACAATTGAATTTAAGCAATCGTTAGATGACAAAGTGGTTGCAACAGATAGAGCAAAACCACTTTTATGAACATAAATAGGAAAACATTCTTTATCG
>CAVDXG010000048.1:0-3648 GCA_963612925.1 Coriobacteriaceae bacterium
TGAACTATGGATGCAAATGCGTCATACTCGACGCAATTTAAATTTTACGAATTCGGCCATTCACTGAGTGAAGTCTAATCGATCCCCCTTGAGATTTAGATACCTCTTTGGCGTATTGAACGGCTTCAAGCTGAGTGTCAAATAGCTTTAAGGCTTTCTCACCTTTGGCTAATTTAACTTGCCACTTATTTTCTGTTGGATGATGTGAGACGTGATATACTTTCCCGCTTTTTGAACTGCTGGCCTTTTTAATGGTCTTAACTTCTTTATCTTCCTCTTTATTCACACTTGAACTCGTAGAAGAGGAGACAGTTTCTTTTTCTTCTTGCACGCTTTTAGTTTGTCGAGGCTTAACAAGAAGAATCCTTTCTTCTTTTTTAGCTCTTTCTTTTGTAGGCTCATTAGCCTCTTGAGGTTTTACTTCTTCACTAACTTCAGTTTTAAGAATATTTTCTTCTTCTACGACTGGTTTTAATTCAGTTGGTTCGTCGTTAACAACTTTCACTTCATCTTCCACTTCCTTCTTTTGTTTATAGGCATAGACTATTGAAAGAATTTCAAAAGTGATGACAAAGCAAACAGTGATGGAAATCAAAAAGAGTGTGATAACTGCCAGTAGTAACGGAGTAAGTTCTTTATTTCCCGCTAAAGCGACGGCGTCTTTAAAATAGAAATGACTTTGATTTAAAACAGTGACATCAGCAAATAAGAATAAAGCATAAGAGAATAAACCACCAGTAAGCAAAGCTAAGATGAAATATAGGAAAACTAACCATTTCTTCTTGATGAGCAATAAGATAAGCCATAATAGACTTAAAACAGCAAATAAGAACAATACAGATAAAGAGACATAGGATAGGATATCGCTATTGGCTTTAAAAGAGCCATCGAATAAAGATAAAACAAAATGATAATAAACTTTAATTGAACTCTTAAATGCATCAGTTAAAACAAGCATTAAAGCAGTGCTGATACAGCTTAAAAGCAAACTAACTAAAGTAATAATTCCAAATCTAACAGTGAATTTTCGCAATTTTTCCATAAGTTTTTCCTCCTAAAGATAATACACTCGTCAATCTTTTAAATAAAGATTAACTTCATAAAAAAAGGCCCCTCATTAGCAAGGAGTCAATTTACTGGTGGATGCTACAGGGCTCGAACCTGTGACCTTCTGTACGTCAAACAGATGCTCTCCCAGCTGAGCTAAACATCCATGCTGGTTTGGTGCCGTCGAAAGGAATTGAACCTTCAACCTACTGATTACGATTCAGTTGCTCTGCCGGGTTGAGCTACGACGGCATCGGGCGTTATTAATAATAAAGGAGTTATTAGGCTATTTCAATCTATTTTTTTGAAATCGAAAAGGTGAAACTTAAAATTCAATGAAATTGTTCAGGAAAAATAATTCAACTTTCTAAATAAAATAGCTCTTTAATAGTCCATATTAGGCCTCTTGCATAAAAGAGGATGAACATAAAAGTAAGGAAGAATAATTAGACATTTAAGATGCATAAAATCCAATTGATTAAGCGCATTGCTTTATTCGCTTTTCTTATTAAAAGCAAAATCGATAAAACTATATTTGCTAAGCTAGATAAAAAGCAAAGATTAGAATCAGATTTCCGTTTGATAATGTTAAATAATAGCCAGTCTGATATTCATCTTTAAAGAGAGGATAGCAAGACATTCCTTCTCCTGTCGTACAAACATATTCTATAAGCACCCTTTTATGAAATATTGGTAAGGAAGCAACTAAAACAAACAAAGAACAACGATGCTTTTTGCTAAAGCACCAAAAGTTATAATAAATGGGTTAGTCAGTTAATCGTTTCCTTGTCGCTTACTACTATAAATATATGTTTTTGTCATTCAATATATCTTTTTGTCATTTTAAATATTTTTTGTCATTTGTAAAATTTGCCTAAATTAGTAATAAATTAATTAGATTAACTAAGCATAGCTTAGTTGCTCTACTAAAAAAGAAGGTTGGCTCAACAATTCCATTTTATTTTTTTTCCGAAAACGGAACATTTGTAAAATAGAGTTAAATCACATTTAATTGATAACGGATATTCTTTTATAAGAAATAAATGATAGGTAAGTGGGCTAGATAAAGCGAGCAACAGATATTTAAAATCTTTTTAACATCTTAGAATAAATCCGCATTATTTAACCTCCAAAAAAGCCGGGAACATTTAGCAAAACAAGTTTTCTCATTTAATTTAAAAGGACCAGCAAGCGCTCGCCGGCCCTTTAATTTTTAGGTAAGTAGAAATTAGCAAATTGCTTTTTCACTAAGTGAATCAAAGAGGTGAATCTTATCCTTTTTGATTTCAAATGTTATCTTCTCTCCTTTTTCTAAAAGAGATTCCGATGCCACTTTAGCAAGAACATTCTTTCCAGCATAGTTAAAGTGGACATAATATTCATCACCAAGAAGCTCACATAAGTTAATCGTGGTCTTAATATCGCCATCTTCTTTTCTAACAATGGCTTCAGGTCTAATACCAAATATAACTTCGTGATCAGCGCCTTTAACAATGTCTTTAAGCTTAGCTATTCTTGCTTTCATATCCACCACTTCAGAATCTAGATCAGAACTATATTCTTCAACAATTTTCTTTTTGCTAGAAGGTTTATTTAACGCTTCTTGCTCTCTTTCTTTAACAAAATCATCAAAGCCATTGGTAAGTTCTTCTAAATAATTAATATAAAACTTATCATGGGCTTTTATTTTATCTAAAGAAAGCTTTATTTGAGTTCCGTCAGCAAATTTAACGACTCCATTAGAATAAGTCGCGTCGATGAAGTTCATCGCCGGTGAACCGATAAAGGAGGCGACAAATTTATTAGATGGATGTTTATAAATTTCCATCGGGGTAGCAATTTGTTGAACTAAACCATCTTTCATGACCACGATGCGGTCAGCCATCGTCATAGCTTCAGTTTGGTCGTGGGTGACATAAATAGTTGTCGCTTCAAGTCTTTCGTGAAGTTTAATGATTTCACTTCTCATCTGAACTCTTAACTTAGCGTCAAGATTGCTTAACGGCTCATCCATCAAAAATAGTCTAGCTTTTCTAACAATCGCTCGACCAAGAGCCACTCGCTGTCTTTGACCACCGGATAACGCTTTTGGTTTACGGTCAAGATATTGCTCAATTTCTAATATCTTGGCCGCTTCTTTAACTCTTCGATCAATTTCATCTTTTGGGAAATGACGGACTTGTAAAGAGAAGGCCATGTTATCATAAACTGTCATATTCGGATAAAGAGCGTAGCTTTGGAAAACCATCGCTATATCTCTATCAACCGGCGGCAAATCATTGCAGTAAACTCCTCCGATAAATAGATTGCCGTTACTAATATCTTCTAGACCGGCAATCATTCTTAAAGTGGTTGATTTACCGCATCCAGAAGGGCCAACAAAAACGATGAATTCATGCTTTTTGATATCGAGATTGAAATCGATAACTGCGTGCACGTTCTTATCGTAAAATTTGTTAACGTTTTGTAATGATACAAATCTATCATCAGTTTTTTCAATAGTAGGTAATTCGTTTAAGACTACTTCATTTTTCTTTTTCATGTTAGTCCTCCTTAGATGCTTGATAGTTGTAATTTGTTTATTTATTCAGCCGATGTCAC
>CAVDXG010000049.1:0-3599 GCA_963612925.1 Coriobacteriaceae bacterium
TTAAGTTATCAAGAGATGAAGTTGTAAAATTCTTTGAGCTTTTTATTTCTAAGGCTTGAACTTTAAAGCTTTTTTCAAAGATAATATCAACCTCATATTTTTTGCCTTTATTTTGTTCTTTATCGAATAAATTGTATTTGAAATAATAAAGCGAATGATATTGTGTTCTTAATTGCTGAACTGCTATTGATTCATAAATTGAGCCGAAATTAACTGAACTATTTTTGCCTTTTATAAAATAGAAATAATTCTTATTCATTTCTTTTTCATTAATATTAAATAATTCAGAGAATAATAGTCCTGTATCAACAAAATATAACTTAAATTTATCCTCTTCGATGCTTAATGATAATGGCGTTTCTAATGAAGAAAGGCAATTTAGTTTGTTTACAATTTTAAAATCAGAGAGATCTAAAAGTGATTTTTCAATTTGTTTATATCTTTTTTTATCTTTAACTTTGCCTATTTTAAAACGTTTATTCTCCTTAGCTAATTGCGATGCAATTGAGTCAAATATAAGCAAGCACGATGTTTTATTGATGATGTCAAACTTTCGCAAATCATCGCGATATAACTTTAAAATGTCTCTTTTTTCTTCATCGGCAAGAACAAAAGAATTCGTTTCTAAAAATATCGAAACTACTTTCGGCATTCCTCCGATAATCATGTAAGTTCTAAATTTTTCAAGAAGTTCTTGATGAATTTGTTCAGGAATTTTTTTATGGTTTTTAGCTTCTTCAATTATTAATGGTATAGCATCCTTTTTATCTACTGCCCAAAGATATTCTTCAAAATCCATCGGAAACATTTCGATCCGCTTTTCTTCAGAAGGTATCATGATTTTTTCAGTATTTTTTTTAATTGATATTAATGAACCTGTTTCGATGAAATAATATCTCCCATCATTTACAAAATCTTTTATTGCTTCCCTTGCTTTAGGGCAAAATTGTATTTCATCAAAAATTATTAAACCTCCATTTTTTAAAAGGCAATTTTGATATAGAAAAAATTGACGAAAAAAAGTATTTAAGTCCTTGGTATTATTAAATAAATTTTTAAATTCATCGGATTCATGCCTAAAATCAATTAGTAGATAATTGTTAGGAAATTCATTTTTTGCAAATTCTTCTACAATTGTTGATTTGCCAATTCGCCTAGCACCTTCAATTAATAAGGCAGAATTTTTAATAGGTGAATTTTTCCACGAAAGCATTTGTTTATAAATCTTTCTTTTAAATACAAGTTTGTCTTTCTCTTCCATAATGTAATAATAATTGCTTTGGCTGTTTTGGTCAACCTTTTTGACACAAAATCAAAAGTAATTTTTGCTAAAAAGTGCACAAAGTCAAAAGTATTTTCCTTTAAAATATACACAAAATCAAAAGTAAAATTAACCGAACTATTTAATATCTACTATGAATTATTTGCATTTAATAGTATAAATTAACGGATTTTATCATCTAATACCATTAACCAATCGCAAGTAAAATCTAATGTATGGCTCTATAGTTTAAAGCCATCGTTTTCTCTTTTTGAAAAGTTATAGTTAAATATGCTTTTAACTTATTTTGATTTTTTTATTCTTCAACTTTTGCTAAGACCCTAGAAGAAATCTCTTCTTTTAATAAAGATAAGAATTCATCGTAAGAAACTGTGACCTGTTTTTTACTTCCAAAGTGACGATAAGTAACAGTCCCTTCTTCTTTTTCGTGGTCGCCTATAACAACAGTGTATGGTACTTTATTCACTTGTGCGTTGCGCATGCGATAGCCAAGTTTATCTTCGCTATCATCTAAGGACGCTCTGATTCCTGCTTTTTTAAGATTTGTAACAACTTCTTGAGCTTTTTCTAAATGGAAATTGTTGTTAACTGGCAGAACGCGAACTTGCTCAGGAGAAATCCATAATGGGAAAGCTCCAGCAAAGTGCTCGATGATAATTCCGATGAAGCGTTCGATGCTTCCTAAACAGGCGCGGTGAATCATAACTGGGCGTTCTTTTTCGCCTTTTTCATTGATGTAGTCGACATCAAATCTTTCCGGAAGGTTCATATCTAATTGGATGGTTCCACATTGCCAGACACGGTTCATGCAGTCTTTGACTTTGAAGTCAAGTTTTGGGCCATAGAATGCTCCATCGCCTGGATTGACTTTAAATTCTTTGCCAGATTTTTCACAAGCTTCTTTTAAAATTCTTTCGCTTTCATTCCAAACATCGATGCTTCCTATGTAACCGGATTCCGGTCTAGTCGATAATTCGATTTTGTAGTTTAATCCGAACATTGAATAGATTTTATCGAATAATTTCAATATCGAATTAATTTCATCTTCGATTTGATCAACTCTAACAAAGGTGTGAGCATCATCTTGCGTGAAGGCTCTAACTCTAAATAAACCATTGAGTGCGCCGCTAGCTTCGTAGCGGTGGACATGTCCTAATTCCGCATAACGGAGAGGGAGTTCGCGATATGAATGCAAATCATTTTTATAGCATAAGATTGCTCCAGGGCAGTTCATTGGTTTGATGGCGAATTCTTTATCATCAATTTTTGTGGTGTACATGTTTTCTTTGTAATGATCCCAGTGTCCAGAGGTAATCCAAAGTTCTTTTGATAACATGATTGGTGTATCCACAAGCATGTAGTTGAATTCGCGATGAACTTCTTTCCACATATTTTCAAGTTCAGTTCTTAATATCATTCCTTTAGGTAGCCAAAATGGAAAGCCTGGGCCGTATTCGCTGAGCATAAATAGTCCAAGTTCTTTACCTAATTTTCGATGGTCACGAGCTTTTCTTTCCTCAAGAAGATGAAGATATGCATCTAATTCTTCTCTTTTTTCAAAGCATGTTCCATAGATTCGTTGGAGTTGCTTGTTTTTAGAATCGCCTCTCCAATAGGCTCCAGCGATTGAAAGAAGTTTGAAGTTGACGATTTGTCCAGTACGGTCAACATGCGGGCCTGCACACAAATCGAAAAACTTGCCTTGAGTGTAAATTGTAATCGTTCCATCAATGCCGTTAATTAATTCGATTTTATATGGGTTATTTTTGAATAATTCTAAAGCTTCTTTTTTACTTACTTCTTTTCTAATAAAAGGTTCATTTCTAGCTGATATTTTTCGCATTTCTTTTTCAATTAAAGCTAAATCTTCATCTTTTAGTTGAAAAGGAAGGTCGACATCATAATAAAAGCCATCTTCAATCGCAGGTCCAAAACCAAGTTTGGCTTCTGGATAAAGATTCATAATTGCTTCTGCCATAACATGGGAAGCGCTGTGATTGAGAGTGTGTGGATCAAATTTCATCTTGAATTCCTCCTGAAATAAATAAAAACGTCCCACATAAGGACGCTATTAACGCGGTACCACCTTATTTCATATCTTTAGATATGCTCTTTGGTATTGCTTTTAACGCAAGCTGACGACTAAATTATTTCTTTAGTTGCTCAGAAGTGGTATTAACTACTTTCTTATGGAAACTTTCACCAGGCGTTTCCTCTCTACGATAAGTTAAAGTAGCAACATGTCTTCCTCAACGCACTTCTAATATATTCTTTAATTTGAGTTAAAGCAATAATTATGATTACAAATCTAGCTAGC
>CAVDXG010000050.1:0-2920 GCA_963612925.1 Coriobacteriaceae bacterium
GAAAGAATTAAAAAGTTCGGATTATAAAGAATTGAGCCTTCGGGCTCTTTTCTTTAATTCAGAATGGTTTTAAATTAAATTTAACGGCCATTAAATATATGTTGCATTTTATTTTTCAATTAACGGGCCAGAAATATTATTAAAGTTAGTCTTTAAATAATCATAAAAGTGTCATAAAATTATTTAGGAATAATTATTATGAATTGGCCACTTATTATCAAGAACATTCGAAATCAATTATTTTTAACGCAAGAAGAACTTGCTCATATGATTGGAGTTTCTTTTGCTTCTATTAATCGCTGGGAAAACGCTCATCACGAGCCAACAATGAAAGCTAAAAGAAAATTAGCGGAGTTATGTCGAAACAATTCGATAGAAATGGAGACAAAATAATGCATCCTTTTGTAAAATGGGCTGGAGGAAAAACTCAATTATTAGATGAGATTGTCTCTTTAATGCCTAAAAATTACAATCGATATTTTGAGCCATTTGTTGGAGGTGGTGCTTTGTTTTTAAAAATAGCTCCTCGAGATAGTGTTATCAATGATTTTAATTCTGATTTAATTTGCGCTTATCGTTGCATGAAAGATAAAGATGAATACGATAAAATCCTTGAGCAATTAAATTATTATCAAAAGCATCATTCTGAACAGCAATATTATCAAGTTCGAGAAATGGACAGAGGACCTAATTTTAATAGATTAACTCCTTCTCAAAGGGCTGCGCGTCTTATTTATTTAAATAAATCTTGTTTTAATGGATTGTATCGAGTTAATGCAAAAGGCTATTTCAATGTTCCTTCTGCAAAAAAGAAAGATGTTCATTGTTATGATGAAAAACTTTTTAAAGAAATAGCTGAATATATGCAGTCTACTAAATGTGAAATATTAAATGGTGATTTTGAAAAAGCAGTTGAAGATGCTAAAAAGGGAGATTTTGTCTATTTTGATCCCCCTTACGACACTTGGGATGAAAAAGAATCGTTTACTTCATATGTAAAAAATCCATTTGGTAAAGAGGAACAAATGCGTCTAGCAAATGTATATAAACAATTATCTAATAGAGGAGTCTATGTAATGCTTAGCAATCACAATACTTCTTTTATTAGAGAATTATATAAAGATTTCCATATTCATGTTGTTAATGCTAGACGCAATATCAATGCTAATGGTTTAGGGCGAGGTAATGTTGAAGAGGTGCTAATTACTAATTATGTCTAAACCTTATTTTGAAGATGAAAATTGCAAACTTTATAAAGGCGATTGCCTGAAAATTTTAAAAAAATTAGACGAGAAAAGTATTGATGTAATTTTTGCTGACCCTCCATATTTTTTATCTAGCGGAGGTATATCTTGTCATTCTGGAAAACAGGTCTTAGTTAATAAAGGCAGATGGGATTGCACATTGCCAGCTGTTGATAAACTTAAATTCAATAGAAAATGGATAAAAGAATGCCGTCGCGTTCTAAAAGATGATGGTTCTCTTTGGATTAGTGGCACATTCCATAATATATATTCAGTAGGTGTAGCCTTAGAACTTGAAGGTTTCGCAATTATAAATAACATCACTTGGCAAAAGAAAAATCCGGCGCCTAATTTAGCGTGTAGATGTTTTACTAATTCAACCGAAACAATTATTTGGGCTAGAAAGGTTTTTTCAAAAAAGAAAAAAGGGAAACATTACTTCAATTACTCATTGATGAAATCTATTAATAATGGCAAGCAAATGAAAGATGTTTGGGTTATTAATCTTCCTAAAAAGAATGAAAAAATCTTTGGAAAACATCCTACGCAAAAACCAGTTGCTCTTTTAGAAAGAATTCTTCTCGCTTCGACGCAGGTTGGAGATTTAGTTCTCGATCCATTCAATGGAAGTGGAACAACTTTAATCGCGTCTAATTCTTTAAAAAGAAGATATATTGGTATCGAGATCGAAAAGGAATATCTCGATTTAACTATTAAAAGATACAAGAACATGGAGGTTAAAAATGAAGAAGAATTTTGAAGCATGGCTATTAACCATGAAAGACAGCATTGCTACCTGGAATTATTATGTTAATTTTCCAAAAGTCTATGAAAATGTAGCTAAATATAGATTAGAGCTAAGTATTTTAAATTCGCTTATTGGAAGCGAAAATATTGAAGAAGATTTCAAAAATATCATCGCTAAATATCCTGAAGTTTTGAAAGTTATACCTATGCTTTTAGCTAAAAGAGAAAGTGATATTAAGATTTTAGATTCTAAGAGAACTTATATTTTTAATTTTGAAAAGATGAATTATACTGCTGAACAATATGTTTTGTTTATGCGAAACACTGGTTTATTCACCTTGATACAAAAACACATTATTAATAATTTGATTGATTATGTTTCTGGCGTGGAAGTTGGTATGGACACTAATGGGAGAAAGAATCGAACTGGAGATGCGATGGAAGATTTAGTTGAATCTTATTTAGTAAAAGCTGGATTAGTTAAAAACAAAACTTATTTTAAAGAAATGTCTAAATCCGAAATTGAAGAGAAATTCAAAATCAATCTTTCTAGCGTTGGCAATAATGAAACTGCTGAAAAAAGATTTGATTTTGTCTTCACTGGTTCACTTGGTGAAATTTATGCTTGCGAATGCAACTTCTATAGTGGTGGAGGCTCAAAATTAAACGAAACTGCGAGAAGCTATAAAGAATTAGCAATCGAAACTAAAAATATTTCTAGATTTAATTTTGTTTGGTTTACCGATGGTATTGGTTGGTTCAGTGCTCGCCATAATTTAGAAGAAACTGCTGAAGTTCTAGATAACTTATACAACATAAAAGATTTAGAAGATGGCATCATCGATAAATTAATTAATGTCACTGCTAAACTTGGTGAATGATCTTTTATAAAGTATTCACTATTTCTTTTATAAGTTTCGCCGATTTTT
>CAVDXG010000051.1:0-2672 GCA_963612925.1 Coriobacteriaceae bacterium
CAATCAAATTAATCATAGTTTGATATGTGGAAAACATGATTCTTGCATCATAATCTCTATCAGATTCTTTTTGTTCGGATAAAACACTAATGGTGCTATCAGGAAGATATTTAACAAAAGCATTCTTTGCCTGATTAATGAGTGCGGTTCTATCCGCTAAAAAAAGTACATGTTTAGCCCAGTTAAATCGTTGAAGCACATCTACAATAGAGATAGCGCATCTTGTCTTACCAGTTCCTGTTGCCATAACAACCAATGATTTTCTTTTCTTTTGGTTGAAATTCTCACATACAGCGGTACAGGCATTTTGAATGAAATATCTATCAGACATGTTAGGATTTATTCTAGTATCAGTAATATTCGATAGATTTCTTCTAATAATAAGAGAGTGAAGTTCCTCTTGCGTATAGAATCCATATATCTTTCTAGGTGGATAGCCAGCAGCGTCCACTATTTTCAAAGAATAGCCGTTTGTATAGAAAATAACTGGTCTAATTCCATATATTTTCTCAATGCAATCAGCATAAAGCTTAGCTTGTTGAGAACCAACTATTTCATCAAGGCTAGTCTTTTTTGCCTCAACAACAGCAAGAGGTTTTCCATCATTATCGTAAAGAACATAATCAGCATAACCTACGCCTTGATTATTTGGCATTCCATCTAATTTGATTTCGATACACGCCATTCCAGCCTTAATGACGCCTTCTTTATCGCAAACTTCCCATCCAGCCTCTTCGAGTGCTGAATCTATATATAGTTTTCTAGTCTCGGCTTCCGTGAAGTCCAAACCAGATTTTGCTTTAATGTTATTTTTGATACCTTCCTTGTATTTTTTGATATCATCAGGATTATCTGGTTCGCTTTCTGGTTTAATTTCATCATTAGCTGGAGTACTAGTATTTGGATTTTGATCGTATATTTTTTTATCAAATGCAGGATTTCCAATGTTTACATTCAAGAAACAAAAAAGTCCTTTAATCGTATCGTGTAGTGCATGTAAAGCTCCGATAGCCTCTTTTTTAGAAACATCTTCACCATGAGCTCCATTGTTACCTATTTTTCTTACATAATGCACGCTAGAAAGCAAAGAATCATCTAAATAAGAGGAAAAGCATCCATCTGAAATTAAATCAAATAAAGTATAGTTTTCTGGATATGATCCATATTTGATTATATAAAATGATTTGATTAATGATTCTAAAGCATTTCTACTTGCTACAGCACTTAAAGAAGGAGTTTTATAAACCGCTATCTCAGCCTGATTACAGTATGAATATAGCTTTTTAAAATCATCTATATCTTTCAAAAAATCAAAATTCATAGTTAAGCCTCCCTTCATTCACTGAAATATTCATCCATTTTTTTATCAAGTAATTCTTGTAAATCTTTTATCTGTTGTTGAATGATAAATTTCAATTTGTCGACCTTCTCAACAAATAACGCAAACTCGTTTTGAAGCTCTATCGGAGGCAATGGAATTTGTAAAGAATCGTATTTTTTGGCATTAATACCCGGCTGAGCTGCACCGCTTTGTTTTAACTTAATCCAGGACAAATATTCATTTTGTCTTGTGAACCAATATAAATATCTCGGATTAATTTTGCTTAGATTTAGCTTATATCGGATAAGGTAGCCAGCGTATATCTGATTTCCTGAATAAAACGCATATGTTTTGCCAACTGTAGCTCCCATTCTTGCAAACAGAAAATCGCCATATTCAAGCAAATAATTTTTGTCGTCAGATACAATTTTTGAACAAACCTTATCATCATTTAGTGTGCCATCATCATTTATGTCAGTTATTCGAACATATCTTGGCCTACGCGGATCATATTCCACTGATGCTGAACTGGCACCATATTCACCTTTAGAAAGAGACAATTCATCAAGTCTTTTTAATGGATATTTTGAATGCATAAAAAGCTCGACAAATCGTGATTTGATAAGCTCATCAAGCAAAGCTAGCTGATTTTCCTTGGCAAGAATCGCATTTTCAATAGATTCCAATACTCCAATAATGTATTTTTGCTTTTCGATAGTTGGAATAGTTATGTTAGCATCATTAATATTACCTAGTTTGATATATTTGATAACACCGCCGATAGAATCTTGACGTAAAAATATCAAGTAATGTTTGAAAAAATAGTATAAGAATTTTACTGATAATTTTTCTTTATCCAACGATTCAATTACATATGTTCTTTGATAAGCATTAAATTTACCATCATAGTATTTCGCGTTGAGTTCTCCATTACCAGCTAGCAAAACGCATTCACAATCAAAAGCATAATTATCGATGCTAGAGATTTTCTCTGAACAAGTGAAAAAAGGATATTTTCCATTCTCTGTGGCAGCGTTAGCATCTAATTTTCCAGTTCTAACTTTAATATAATTTCCTAAGCGCATACCGCCACCTCCTGTCTTATAAATCGTGATTTGATGAGTTCATCTAAAAAATCTAGTTCTCGCTTCTTTAAATTAAGGCTTCCATCATTTTTTTGAGATAATTAGATATCTTTCTTTGCTCACTCAACGGATAATAATTTATTTCATACTTACCATAGTCTTTGAAATAAATATGTGGAATTGTCGCACCATGCATGGATTGTCCTAAATGTTGGCTTTTTAATGCATAGTAAAAGAAATCTAAATCAGCATCTTCATTAACAGCA
>CAVDXG010000052.1:0-2535 GCA_963612925.1 Coriobacteriaceae bacterium
CATTTTAAAAGGGACAGCGAATTTTTATTCCCCCTTTATTTGTAGAGAGCCAAAACTATAAAAAGTCCGCGTTCTTGCGGATTTTTTTGTTATCACTTTAAAAGCAAACTAATATCTTTTTTGTTACGCCTTTAGCGTTTAACTAAGATCCTTTTCTATTAAATTAAATCCTTTAATAGCGATTCATTGCATTATTAATCCTTTGCTTTGCAATCGAGTTTCAGCCCTTCATTCATCACGGGATTACTCTATGTTAGATTTCATAGTTTTTAGCTTGTGCTAATTGCATTCGCTTTAACTTGCCATAGATTAATGTGTCAATCGCCACCTTATTTCGCCATAAGATAGATTGCATAGATTGTTTCTCTTTAGATTCATAAAAGAAAAGTCGCCGAAGCGACTTTTGCAGAAAGGAGTATGACTTATCTCAAGCAACTTTTTCGTCTTTTTTAACAACTTCTGGACAATAGAAACGGCATCTAAGAGTCGGATAAATCCATAATCCAGAATAAATATTAGCCAGGAAGGCTATGACAATAAGAACTATATATCCAGCTGTGTGGCGGGATACTTCAGTTGAAATAATGATTAGAGAAATAACTGTCATAATCATTAATAAAATGCTTTCAGCAAGCAAAAGCCATCCTAAAGAATGAATCGGATTTTCTTTGCTCTTTGGAAAAATGAATGGGAAAGCTTTATAAATAAGAGTGATGCCGACGATAATTAGAATAAAGGCAGTTAAGAAATAGAACATTCCCACCGCTTTCATATCAGTCGAATATAGAGCAGTCGTCACTGTTTCTACGCCATTGATTTCAGCTAAACCATTGCTTTGATAAAGCACTAAATAAAGTACAGCAACGATAATTTCCACTAAAGCACCAATCGCTAAAAGCAATGAACTTAGACGGAAATTGTTCAATTTTTTAATTAATTCTTTCATTGTGCAACCTCAATGTATAAATACATTTTAATTATAAATAAAACCACGAAAATAACAACCATTTAAATCTTGCTAGTCGAACATCAAGAGATTTAAACCTGTTTCTTCATCTTTTTCTCGATTATTTTTTAGATCGACAATGCGGATGATTCCTTCTAAAGTAGCGCTTATTCGACATTTATTCAAATGTCCGCCTATGCAACTATAATCTTTTGAGGCGCAAGAGATGTGAAGATGTAGATACGTATCCCCATCTTTTAAAGATATATTTCCTAACAAAGAGACGATCTCAAATTCACCCTTAAATGTTTTTGAATAATAAGTTTTTTCTTCTATTGAATATAAGCCGATGCTAAATTCATCGCTTGCTCCAATAGCCTCAACCGAGCCTAAAGATATTTTCTCCTCTTTGGCAATTGAGCTTATCGAGGCAATGATTTCTTCGCCTCTATTTAGTCTAAAGAAAATTAAATTATCTTTCCTTCTATAGTCCATATTTGACCTCCGATTTGATTATATCGATAATAAAATATTCTTTAAAGTCGACTTCTTAAAAATATAAATAAAACTTTAATTTCTTGATGAATTATTAAAATAAAACTTAAATTTTTTATATTTCATCATTAAGTTTTGCTTGAATGTATTAAATAAAATTATGAAAAACTTAAAACAACTACGAAAACATAAAGGCATAAGCCAAAAACAATTAGCCAAAATTATTGGCGTTAGCATTCAGACAGTTTTTAACTGGGAAAATGGTTTCTTTGAACCGAATATATCCGATTTAATTAAACTTGCGGATGTCTTCAATGTCACAATTGACTACTTAGTGGGTCGGAGCGATGTCCCAAACTCTAATAACTATATCCGTTCTCAATTAGAAAAAATTCCATTCGAGAAATTTTTAGACTGGGTTGAGAAGCAACTTTCTGAAATAAATAATAAGGATAAAAAGTAATCATTTAAATAGCTCCGAATGTGCGCCGAGCCGGATGAGTATCAGCATGAGCACTTCCTTATACATCTCGTAAATTAGTAGCAAGTCAGGCTCGATATGACATTCACATGTTCCTTTGTAGCTGCCGAATAAATCATCGTCTTTATATCTCACGTCTAGAGAGAGTTTCGCCATTCGCAAGAATTTCAATCACCTCAAACAGCTTATCGAGATTTTTGTTTTGCTTTTTTACTAGCTTCATATTTTTTAAACTGGCTTATAAACTGCATCGTATTTTATCGATTCAAGGCTGACTTAAGATCATCCATATTGGAATCTTTTGGCGAAGCAGGATAAGTTAAAAGTTTTCTACCTTCTTCAATAGCGGATGCTGTAACATCATTTGGGACATCTAGCTTTAAATCGAATGGAATACCTCTTTCCCCGATGGCGGTTCTTAAAAACATATTGATGGCAGTTGCCTTATTAAATCCGAGTTCATTGAATATTTCTAAATGTCGGCTTGCTTCTTTCTGATTCATCAAATGTTTTGCAGTAATCATGAATTGATAAATCCCTTTTTTTGGTTCTCCACATTTTTTTGCAACGATACCTTCTATGTTCGAAAAGGATTATGATCTTCAAACCAGTT